>NZ_JASBQE010000037.1 GCF_029960785.1 Polyangium sp. 15x6 | reverse complement strand
TCCACGATCCGCCGCCAGCGACGCTCGGCCTTGGTCGTCCTCGTAGCCATGACAAGCCTCCCTTCAACGAGGCATACATGCATGGCCGAGGGGGGAGGCGGAAGGATGGGGGTGGCGGGACGGATACGGAGGAGCAAGCCGTCGGTGTCACGACGGGGGTGGCAGTGCGGGGATGGGGTGAGACTCACGCGGGGTTAGTGGGTGGCCCTGCAACGCATGAAAACTCACATCAAACCACGTTTACAGGCACCGCCAGTGTATGTATCCTTGGGTAGAGTTGGCACCATTAGCCCTCACCAGGAGCTACAATCCATGCGCGTCCTTGCATCCGCCTTGTGTGCCGCAACGTTCACCATGCTCCTCTCGCCCGCCCCTGCGCTCGCCGAGCCCTACGAGGTTTATGCACGTTACGAGCCGCACCCCAATGCAGGAGGTAATGCCATCACCATCACTCTAGCTGATGGTGAGATGATCCCTCGTTCGAGCCTCAGTCATAAGCTTGTGGGGCTCTATTTTCGCATAAAAAAGGACGACATCTCGAAAGTTAGCCTGTCCACCCTGCGCAATTTCTCCTACGCCCTCAAGTGCTCGTCGCCTTCTTGCGGTGGGCCTGCGTCACCACTGAGAGTCAAGATCGAGGGAGTCGAACTGGGAAAGGGGACCCCTGATGACAAGCTGCTGATCGCCGCAGGCAAACTGCCCGGCAATGACGTCGTGGACTATCTCTCATTAGAAGTCAGGTCTAAATTTTTGGCGTCATACCTCTGCGCACAGGAGCAAGAGATCCGCAAAGACGGCACAGAGATCAAAGACCCGATGCAGTCGATTTGCCCGCAGATCAAGATGAATGCAGCCGACGCGGGGGCACCAGACAAATGTGATGCAAGCAAGGCGACGCGGGATCAGCTCAACGCCATCGGTTTGCTATCGAGTGGGCTGGGGACGACGAAGAGTCCCGTTTTCTACTCCTTTTGTGGAAAGATAAGCGCCCTGATCGACTGGCAGAAGGCCGCCGGCACTGGGCCCGCAGGCGAAAGCACGAGCGACCGCGATGCGCGTGCTAAGGCTTACCGGACAAGGCAAAAGCACGAATTGAGCATGCTACTGGTCGATCGCATACGCAGTAACGAGCACATCGATAACATCGAAGTGAAGGCTGATGCCGAAGATCAGCCGGAAAACATCTACGTTTGGGCCGACCACCCATTCAGCGTGCTACGAGAGCCCAAGACACAGTTCGCGCTGAAGGAGGTGGATGGCTCCGAGGCGCGCTGGCTCGCCGATTCCACCAATGTTCACCAAGGATCCGAGATCCGACTCGTCCCCACGGAAAAGAGCGTTTGCGCGCACACGGCCAGGTCCTGCGATGAGCTAGTCCACAAGTACCTGACGGTGACCATCGAAGGAACCGACAAGGACGGCAAGCACGTCAATCGCGCTGTGTCTCTCACGGATGCCAGTGACGGCTGGAAGCTCGATATGTCATTGCGTGATTTTCTGTACAAGGAGGTCACCATCAAGCTTTGGTACAATATCGGCGGCGAGCGTTTCGAGATACGACGAGACAGCGTTGTGGTGGAGGACTTCGGGCTCGTAACGAGCTTCCCGGTGGTATCCGAGATAGTCTCGCTCGCCCAGAAGGGGGGAGCGAATGAATTGAATCCCAAGGCCCCAGAGTTCAAGTCCTCGATACCAATTTCATGGGCATACAACATGAGTGCTGCGGAAAGTCGCCATGTGGCAATCACACTGCCGTGGATGATTGGTTATAATTTCCGTGGGGCTCGGCGCCTCGCCGACATGATCAAGGTGTTCCCGCACATGTCCTTGATCCTCCCGTTGTCTGCCGATGCCAATGGCGGCACCTCGTCCAAGCCCAAACAGGACGGGGCGCAGCTCGCCTTCGGCGTTGGCGCTTCGTTCGTCAATACATTTTCCGTTGCTTGGGGCATGACGACGGATACTGGCGCCAACTATGCACTTCTGGGTATATCGGTGCCGGATCTGGTAAAAATCATTCACTAGAACGCACGTGACGAAATGCCGTGCGGTGGCTATCGGGATCCACTTCATCGGATCACGCGCTCAGCACAAGCGCCAATTCTCCTCGCCTCTCAGCTTCCGCTCATAGCAGCTCCCCCGACGGCCTTAGCGAGTCGTTCCTGTGCAATCGATGGTCAGCTCCAGAATGTCGGGGCCCCCGTCGCACCACCTAGCCCACCTAGCCCAGGCGGCCCGGCCTCTCCGGGCCCTCGCGCGCGGCGGATCTCCCCCTCGCGGAGTGTATCATCTCGCCCACCCCCGTCTGGACGACGTCTCATCATGGTGAGCGATCTTCGGAACTTGTCGCCGTAGTAGTTAGATAGATCGCTGGGCGACGCACGGCCGTGCGTCGCCCAGGCCTCCAAACCCGACCCCGGCTCCAGGCCGCTACGCGCCCAGGCCGACTGGTCAAGTTTGAAGGCGCTACACCGGATGGCGGAGAGGGGGGTTGGTCAACTTTGACCACTACCGGCCGTCGGGACCTCGCTTTGGGGCCTCCCCAAAGACCACCCCGACCGCGGGGAGCTCGCTTTGGGGCCTCCCCATGACCGATCCCGACCGCCCGGACCTCACTTCGGGTCGTCACCGCTCCGTTTTGCGCGAGACGGACCCGTTTTTTCCAGCGCCACTGCCACGCTCCCGGCACGTCACCCGAGCCAGAAAGCCGCGAGCGGCGCCGCGGCAAGGAGCATCATCGCGAGCGTGACCGCGTCGATCGGCGAAAGGGAAACCCAGCGCTCGCGGGCGAGAATTTCGGCGCGCTCGCCGGGGAGGAGCTCGAGGTCTTCCGGAGCGCGTCGCCTCGATAGGGACCCTGGCAAGCCGTGGCCCCTTCGCGGGACATGACGAGCACCGGGCCGGGAGGAAGGCGTGCGTGAAGCTCCACGCGGAGGGGCGAGGCGCCGTCGCCGAGGACGAGCCAGCCGTCCTCGCCGAGGACGCCGGCGGGCGCCGTGGCAATACGCGCGAGTCGGCGCCGCGCGCGGAATCGGAGGCGTTCGAGGAAGGCCGCGACGAGCAGTCCGGAGGCGGCGGTGGCGATCCAACCGTACGGCGGGCTGATGATCCCAGCCTTGATATCGCTCATGTGGAGGCTCTTGAAAGTCCGGGTCGAGCGATCCAGCGCGTAACGTTCCTCGCCATCGAGGAAAAGCAGCCCGCGTGGGGCGTCCTCGCGGACGAGGAATGCGTCGTCTTCGGCGACGTCGACGCTGCGGGGATCACAGGCCCACATCTTCGAGCCGGTCAAGATCAGCGGACGGAGGAAGTACTTGTCGTCCGACGTGGAACCGGCTGGGTTGATGAGGAGCGAGCAATCACGGCGAAAGCTCGGGCAGTATCGTTGCGCGACGAGGTTTTGGGGTAGAGGGACTTCGTAGACGCGCGTGGTGTAGACCGGATGCTCCTCGAGGATACAGAATTCCGGACCAGGGGCCACTTCTGCCGCCTCGTGGATTCGCGAAGGCGAACCCTCCTCGACCGGCGGCACGACGCCGATGACCGGGAGGGATTCGACATAACGACCAGGGTCGGAGTCGCGGAGCATCCGTGGCGTGGCCCAGGCGAGCAGGGCGAACGTGCCGGCGAGGGCGGCGAGGCTTCCGGCGCGAAGCAGAGGCGCGAGGAAGGGCGCGCGCTGGGTGAGGAATCGGGCCAGAGGGAAGGTGATGGCGCCGCCGATGGCGAGGGGGAGGAGGCCGAAGAGGGCATGGAAGGGGGCGGCGCGCAGGTCGAGAGAAAACGAGAAAGCGCAGATATCCTCGACGAGCTTCGTTTCGTCGAATCGTTCGCGAACGACCAAGAAAAGGACGGGCCCGAGGAGAAGGGCCAAGGGCGCGAGGCCAAGGGCGAGGGTCGGGCGCCAGGCAGGGAGCTTCGCGGCGGCGACGGCACCACAGACGACGGCGATGGCGAGGAGCAGGACGAGCGCGAAGGCATGGGGCGGGGCCGAGAAGGCGATCCAGGCAGCGCCGCTGGCCCCGATGAGCGCTCCGACGAGGGAGGTGCGCGCTCGCGGGGGGAGGGCGATCGCTGCGGTCTCTGCCATGGAGGGCATCATGCCAGAGAAAAAGTGGGGAAGAGAAGAGCCAGGGAGATGAGCTCCCTCTCTCGAGAGCGGTACTGCTTCATCGTCGCTTGCCGCTCATGCGCGTGGAATGGCAGCGCGAGCGGCTGCCCCGCGCGTGGGACTGCGGGCCGTCCATTGGCACGTCCCGTTCGTGCACTGGGCACAGCAGCATTCGTTGAACGCCTGGCAAGGCTGGCCGCCCGGCTTGCCTTGGCCGGTAAGGCGGAGCCCGCGATGCGGAGGCTCGTCTGGACGCCGGCACCTCGCTTGCAGAGCCTCGTTGATCAGCTTACCCGCACCCGAAGCCGCCTCGCCTGTCGAGGTCCTCGAACGGGCCCGTGGGCACCCATGGTGGGCCGCATGCCGCCAGAAATGGCTCATCCATGGAAACCATGGCTTTTCGTGGACTGCGTTTGTTGCCCCGCTCTGCTAAATCGCAGTTTACCCACCGATGGCATACGCTTTGCGCTGCCCCGGACCTGCCGACTTCACCCCGTGAAACACCCGCTGTGCGCCTATCCAGGGCGCAATCCGCGCAAATTCTGGGCTGCTCGAATGGCCTTGCTGGATCTCGACGGGCAAGCCAAGGAACTCGCTTCGCCGGCTCCCCCACGCGGGCCATTGCATCCGGCTTCCGTCCGTATACCGTACAGTTTGTGCTGCAAGCACTTGTCGAGGGAGGACGCGACCGGGCTCGCCGCGAGTCGTCCGCTGCACTCTGACGGATTGGACGCAGCGGTCATCGCTCGTTGAAGCAGTCCCGAGCCTGGCGATTACCGATGGTCTGTCGCGGAGGGATACGAAGCCATGCCTCAGAGTCCGATGGGAGCAATACTCGAGCAGCTTTGCGTCGGTCCGAGCACCATGCGCTTCGAGCCACCGAACACGTGCCTCGTAGCGTACATCGGAGACCTCGACGCAGAGACGGTTTGTCGCATGAATGCCGCGCTGGAGGCTGTTGCGCGGCTTCACGGCCCCATCAACTTGGTCGTCGATCTGTCGAAAACCGGCAAAGTAAGCGAGCACGCTCGGCGCCAAGGCGTGAGCGGAATGCTGACCCTGGACCCATGTGCCACCGCCGTGTTCGGTGCCAATCCTCACATGGCCGTTCTCGTGTCCATGCTCCTCAGGGCAGCGCGCCTGCTGAGGATGGGGCTTCGGGGCCCGGTTCGATTCTTCCCAACCGAAACGGACGCGCGTGCATGGATCTCACAATTGAAGACAACGACCTAGGGGAAATGCCGCCATGAGGAGAAGCATGAATCGCCTCGGCGAGACGGTGTGCATCCGGTCGGCAGCCGAGCTTACCGCTGTGCGTCCTGCGGAAGATGGCGCACTCGCACTCGTCATCCCCTCCCACTGGAAGCCAGCCTCCGAGGTGAACGTGCATGCGGCGCCCGTCGAGGAGGCGACGCTCGCGTGGTTCCATGGCTTCGGCGAGCTCGCCATGGAGAGGAGCCCTGCGTGGATCGAGACGGTCATCGGAGCGATGGCAGCATGGAGCTCGGCCGCGCTGTCCTGAGCGCTGGGCCACGTGGCCCGAGGACGAGCGCAAGCGCTCCGACCGGGCCTGAGAGCAAACATTACGAATTTTTAATGTCTCTTGTAAGGACCGCGGGCAACCCGCTGGCTACGGTCCAGTGCGATGCCGACGCGTCCCGTGCTGCTGTCGGCCGCCGGAGACGCCAAGCAATGAACAACCAGCGAGAAGACCTCCTGATGCGATTCTTCGACGCATTCGAAACCTGGGGCATCCAGAACGACGCCCAAGGCGCGATCCAGAAGACCGACGACATCATCGCCGCGACGAGAGTGATGCCGGACGAGAACGAGTTCGCCCTGAGGGTCGAGCATGCTTGTGCCTTCCTTCGTGGCTTGGCTGTGGGGAGCAAACTCCTGAAGCGATGAGCGGTCGGCGTGTTCATTGGGTGGGTTTGGCCGTCAACGGATGCAAGCCACCGCCGAGGGCTCGGTAGAGCCCAATGCCAGCCAAGCGCTGCTCGAGGAGCGCATCGATCAGCTCGAGCTCGGCCTCCAACGTGTTTTGCTGCGCGAGGAGCACGTCGAGATAGGTCGCCTTGCCAGCGCGGAAGAGGGCGTCGGCCGTGTCCACCGTCCCGGAGACGGCCACCTTTTGCCGCTTTTTCTGCGCCACGACCTCCGACGTCCGCTCCACCGCCACCAGCGCGTTTTCCACCTCGACGAAGGCCCGAAGAATGACGCCTTGGTAGTTGTACATTGCCTGGACCTGCATCGCCTTCGAGGTGTCGAGCTGCGCTTCGAGCCCGCTCCGGTTCAGGAGAGGCGCGGTGATTCCACCCACCGCCGAATAGACGAGCGACTCGGGCGTCACGAACAGAAACCTCGGATCGAAGGCTTGGTAACCGACACCGGCGGAGAGCGTGAGGCTCGGATAGAACGCCTTGCGCGCCGCCTCGACGTCGAACTTGGTCGCCTGGACCTGGAGCTCGGCCTCGCGAATGTCGGGGCGATTCTCGAGCAGATCGGATGGAATGCCCAGGGAAATCCCGGCCGCGACGTCGCGGAGCAGGAGGTCCTTCGAGCGAACGATCGGCTGGGGGACGCGCCCGAGGAGCAGGTTGATCTGGTTCTCCGTCTCCTTCCGCTGCCGGAGCGTCGCCGCCACCATTGCCTCGGTGCTCGCGAGCTGGCCCTCGAATTGCTGAACCCCGAGCTCGTTCGCTCGTCCCGCTTCTTTTTGGAGGCGCATGATCTCGAGCGACTGCGTCTGTCGCGCCACGGTCTGCGCCAGGATGTCCGTCCGGTGATCGAGCGCGAGGAGCTCGAAGTACGCGAGGGCGACCTCCGATACCAGGATCGTGATGACGAGGTTCGTGCCCTCGATGGTCGCGAGGTACTGGGCCCGCGCCGAGCTGCGCATGCTCCGCAGCTTGCCCCAGAGGTCGATTTCCCAGCTCGCCTGCAAACCGATGACGAAGTCCGGATAGTGTACGGGGACGCGTCGACCGGGGGTGATGTCGGTGGTCGCATTCCCGGCGCCATCCATCGTGTACAAGCCGAACTTGCGGACACCCGCGCCGGCGCCGAGGGAGACCTGCGGCAGCACGGCGCCCGTCGACTGCCGGATGCTTGCGCGCGCGATCTCGATGCGCTGCAACGCGACGCGAAGGTCGTAATTGCTTTCGAGCGCCGTCGCGATCAGCGCGTTGAGCTTCTCGTCGGCGAAGTAGTCCTGCCACTTCATGCCGGCGACGGATGGGCCGGCGCTCTTCGCGTCGAACGACGCGGGCAACTCCACCTCCGGCACTTTCGGCTCCGTGTAGGCGCACCCGAGGGGCGCCGTGAGCGCGAGGGCCAGGAGGATGCTCCTGCGTAGGGTGTTCATGTCTCCGCTCCTGCCGCTTCGGCATCTTCGGCTTTTGCTTCAACCGGCCCCGCTTCCTCGATTGCACGAGGTTGCGAGAGTTTTGCGGCGAGCCCCTTGCACGCCAAGTAGAGCCCCGGCACGAGCACGACGCCCCACAGCGTGCCCATCACCATGCCGCCGACCGTGGCGGTGCCGATCGTGCGATTCGCGATCGCGCCGGCGCCGGTCGCCGTGGCGAGCGGGATGAGCCCGACGATGAACGCGAGCGACGTCATCAGGATGGGCCGAAGCCGCTGCCGCGCAGCTTCCATCACTGCGTCGAACGCGCCAAGCCCCTCACGGCACCGGAGCTCGGCGAACTCGACGATCAGAATCGCGTTCTTTCCGAGCAGGCCGATGAGCACGACCAGCGCGATGTGCGTATAGATGTTGTTTTCGAGGCCCGTCAGCTTCAACAACCCGAACGCTCCGAAGACCCCCGGCGGCAATGAAAGGACGACCGACGCGGGCAGGAGGAAGCTCTCGTACTGCGCCGCGAGGACGAGATAAACGAAGGCGAGCGCGATCAGCCCGACCAGGAGCCCCTGGTTGCCGGCGTTCACCTCGTCGCGCGAGATGCCCGCCCAGTCGATGCCGTATCCGCGCGGGAGCTTGTCGCGCGCCGTCTCCTGGATGGCCTTGATGACATCGCCGCTGCTCACGCCGGGCTTGCCATCTCCATTGAGCTCGGCCGAGGGATACATGTTGTAGCGCGTCGTCTGGTCGACGCCGTACGACTTCTCCATCGTCATGAACGCCGACAGAGGGACGAGCTCGCCGCGGTCACTCCGCACCTGGAGCCGCAGCAGTTGCTCTGGGGACGCGCGGTACTCGGGCAGCGCTTGGACCATCACCTTGTACATCTGCCCGAACCGAATGAAGTTCGTCGCGTATTCGCTGCCGAGCAAGGTCTGGAGCGTGCCGAGCGCACGTTCGATCGAAACGCCCTTTTGCGCCGCGCGATCGACGTCGACGCGGAGCGTGTATTGTGGATAGTTCGCGTTGAAGATCGTGAAGGCGCTCGCGATCTCGTGCCGGCTCTCCAGGTCGGCGACGAACTGGTCGACCACGCCCTGCATTTCGTGGAAGTCTCCGCGCCCGGTCTTGTCGAGCAGGCGCAGCTCGAACCCGCTCGCGTTGCCGTAGCCGGGGACGGACGGCGGCGGGAAGAACTCGAGATCCGCGGCATGAACATGCTCGACCCGCTGCTCGAGGGCCTGGATGATCTCCTGGACCGATCGAGTCCGTTGTTTCCACGGCTTTAGGTTCACGAGACAGGTTCCATATCCGGCCCCGGTTCCGTCCGAGAGCACGTTCGTCCCTGCCAGTGTCGAGATGCTCTCCACGCCCTCGAGGTCGCGCGCCGCCGCCGCGATGGCATTGACGACCTCCTTCGTCTGCTCGAGCGTGGCGCCCGGCGGCGACGTGATGCTGACGTAAAACACGCCCTGGTCTTCCTCGGGGATGAACCCCTGCGGAACCGTCCTCGCGACGAGCCCCGTGCTCACCGCGAAACCGCCGAGCAGAACGAAGGTGACGGCGCGCCGCGCGGCCGTGCGGCGCACGAGCCTCGCGTACCCGCCCTCGAGCCGGGCGTAGCCCCCATTGAACCACCCGAAGAACCGAGCGAGCGCCGTGCGCGGATGCGCCTCGTGTGGCCGGAGGAACCACGCGCAAAGGGCCGGCGTCAGCGTCAGCGCGACCATACCCGACAGAGCGATGGCGATGGCCATCGTCAAAGCGAACTGTCGATAGAAGATCCCGGCCGGCCCGTCGATGAACCCGAGCGGAACGAAGACGGAGCCCATGACGAGCGTGATGGCGATGATCGCCGGGCCGATCTCCCCGAGCGACTGTTCGGTCGCGGCGCGAGGGGAGAGCCCGGTGTGCGTCATCTTGTGGTGGACGGCCTCGACGACCACGATCGCGTCGTCGACGACGATGCCGATCGCCAGCACGAGGGCGAACAGGGTGATCAGGTTCAGCGAGAAGCCCAGGAACTGGATGAAGACGAAAGTGCCGACGAGCGAGACCGGCACGGCGATGACCGGGATCAGCGTCGAGCGAACGTCCTGCAGGAACAAGAACACCACGAGCGCGACGAGGAGGAAGGCCTCGACGAGCGTCTTCACGACCTCGCGGACCGACGCGTCGAGGAAGCGGCTCACGTCGAAGCTGAACGCGTAGTCCATCCCGGGGAGGAAGGACTCCTCTTTGATCGAGGCGAGGCGCTGCTTCACGGCCTCGATGACCTCACGGGCGTTCGACCCGGGGAGCTGCTTCAGCATGATGGATGCGGCGGGCCTCCCGTTGAACTTCGCCTCGACGTCGAAATAGGTCGTCCCGAATTCGACATCGGCGACGTCCTTGATCTTGAGGACTCGACCGTCCGCCATCGCGCGGATGGGAATCGCCTCGTACGCCTCGACCGTGTTGAACTTGCCGGTGTACTTGAGCGTGTACTGGAGTGGTGTCGTCCCCTTGTCGCTGTTTTCGCCGATCTTGCCGGGGGCCGCTTCGACGTTGTACGCCTCGAGCGCGCCGAGCACATCGTCGCTCGACACACCGTACGTCGCCATCTTGTCGGGCTTGAGCCATACCCGCATCGCGTACTCTTTGGCGCCGAGGATGTCGGCGTACCCGACGCCATTGATGCGCTTGAGCTCCGCGAGGACGTTGATGTCGGCGAAGTTGTAGAGGAACTTTTCGTCGTGGTCGGGGTTTTGGCTGTGGATGCTCAAGTACATGAGCATCGCGTTCTCTTCCTTGGCGATCTTCACGCCGTTGCGGATGACCTCCGCGGGCAGCTCGCCCATCACGGCATTCACGCGGTTCTGCACGTTGATCGCCGCGACGTCCGGATCGGTGCCCGTCTCGAAGAGGATTTGCACGACGCCGACGCCGTCGTTGCCGGCGTCGCTGCTCATGTACTTCATCCCCGGCACGCCATTGATCGCGCGCTCGAGCGGGACGATCGCGGCCTTCGTGACGGTCTCGGCGTTCGCGCCCGTGTATTCGACGGTGACGTTGACCTCCGGCGGCGCGACGCTCGGAAACAGCGCCATCGGCATGCGCCGGAGCGAGAGCAACCCGAGGAGCACGAGGATGGTCGAGATGACCGCCGACAAGACGGGGCGACGGACGAATTTCGTCAGCATGCGCGAGTCACCGTGCGGTGGAGGAAATGGCGGGGCGCACGTGGATGCGGCTGCCCTCCTTGATTTTCTGGACCCCCTCGAGGACGAACCGATCCTCCTTCTGGAGGCCGTATTCGACGACGAACGCGTCGTTCAGCCTCGCCTTGGGGACGAGCCTCCGGGCCCTCGCCGTGTTGTCCGCGTCGAGCGCGTACACGAAGATCTCCCCCTGCACTTCGAAGGTCGACTTTTGCGGCACGAGCAGGACGCCCCGCATCTCCGTCTCGAGGACGACCTTGCCGCTGCTGCCGTGCTTGAGCGTGCCGGCGGCGTTGGAGAATTTCGCGCGAAACGCGATGTTCCCCGTCTCCTTGTCGAACTCGCTCTCGATGGCGTCGATGACGCCCGTGACCGGAAATGTGCTGCCGTCGGCGAGCTCGAGCGTGACCTCCTTCGGGCGCTCGGCCGACGCGCCCGAATATTCGAGATACTCCCGCTCGGAGACGCGGAAGTAGGCGTACACGTCGCTCGTGTCGGCGATCGTCGTGAGGAGCTCGTCTTCAGCGACGGCGCTGCCGACCTTGCGCGGGATGCGGTTCACGACACCGTCGAAGGGCGCTTTGATCGTCGCATAGCCGAGCTCGACAGCGACCCGCCCGGCGCCCGCCCGCGCCTCCTCGACCTTCGCCTTCAGCGTCTGGATCTTCGCGTCGACGAGCGCGATCTCGGCCTTCGAGACGACATTCTTGTCGATCAGGAGCTGCATGTTCTCACGCTCGAGCTGGCCGCCCCGGAGCTCGGCCTCCGCGGTCGCGGCGGCCGCTTTCGCCGCGAGGACCTCCTTCTTCAGCGCGCGAGCGTCGATCGAGAACAGCATGTCGCCCGCCTTCACGGTCTGGCCCTCGTCGACGGCGACGGCCTCGATGACGCCCTTGATACGTGATCGCACTTCCGCGTAACGAACCGCTCGGATCTCCGCGACATACTCGCGCTCGACGAATCGATCGGCGACGATGGGCGAAGCGACGGGTAAGGCCAGCCCGGCCTCCGCGGTTGCGCTCGGCTCCGGCTTCACGCCCGGCTTGCAGGCCACGGCATGAATGAGCAAGGAAACGAAAATCGTCATGAAGCGCAAGACCCGAATGCTCGGGGACACCCGGTACCAATGTGCGGGTGACCGAGCGACGGAAGGCTCTCCGGGGTGGGCGGGATGGGGCGACATCGCGCTGGACCGTAGTCACCGGGGGCCCGCGGGTCCTTACAAGCCAGATTAAAAACTCGTAATGTTCCCGCTCCGCATGTTCTGCTAGTCCTTCGGGCGGGATGAAGGTGCTGATCGTCGAGGATGATGCGCGGGTCGCGAAGTTCGTCGCCCGGGTCCTCACGGAAGAAGGCTACGTCACCGACATCTGCGGGAACGGCGCAGATGCCACACAGCAGGCCCAGACGGGGATGTACGACCTCATCGTCCTCGACTGGATGCTACCGGACCTCGACGGCCTCTCCGTCTGCCGCACGCTCCGCCGCGCGGGCTTCGTCACGCCGATCCTCATGCTCACCGCGCGCGGCGAGCTGCGCGAGCGCGTGCTCGGGCTCGAGACGGGCGCGGACGACTACCTCGTGAAGCCCTTCGAGATCGAAGAGCTCCTCGCGCGCATCCGGGCGCTCGTGCGTCGCTCGTCGGCGTTCTCTCGGCTCCACTGCGGGGACCTGGAGATGGATCGCATGAACCGCCGCGCGCTCCTCCGCGGGTCCGCGCTCGACCTCACCGGCCGCGAGTACACGCTCCTCCTGCACCTCGCCCACCGCGTCGATCGCGTGGTGCCGAAGTCGGAGCTCCTCGCGCACGTCTGGGAGATGAAGTTCGACCCCGGAACGAACCTCGTCGAGGTCCACGTGAGCCGCCTCCGCGACAAGCTCGGCGCTCATGCCTGGATGATCGAGACCGTGCGCGGCGTCGGCTACCGGCTCCGCGCGGAGCGGGCGCCGTGAGCTTCCGGAGGCGCTTCGTCGGCGCAGTCTCGGTGATGACGATGGCGACGCTCGGCGGGGCGCTCATGGCCATCTCCATCGCGGTCAACGGATCCCAGCAGCGCCAGCTCGACGAGGCGCTGCGCGCCGAAGCCGCGGAGGAGGCGCGCGAGGCGTCCGCGCTCGGCGGCGACGAGCTCGCCATCAGCGACCGCCCCGGGCCCGCGGCGAACGACGTCGGACCGCTGACGAAGTACGCGGCGATCTTCGCGGCCGATGGCCATGTCGTCGCCGCGACGCCGACGTTCAACGGCTCGCCTCCGCCGATCGAGACGCTGGGACCAGGCTCGAACGAGTGCTTCGATCTGTGGTTCCGCGGCGAGCACCTGCGCGGCGTGCTCAGCCCGATCCCGGCCCACCCGGGCACGCGCCTCCTGCTCGCGGCGCCCCGCACCGATCTGGACGGCGATGCGTCCTTTCTCGCCCGCGCGATGCTCACCGTGTTCTTCGTCGCCGTCGGCTGGTCCGTGCTCCTCGCGACGTGGATCGTCCGCCGGCTGACGCGTGAGCACGAGGCGATCACGCTCGTCGCGCGGCGGGTGGCGGCCGGTGATCTCTCCGCCCGCGTCGCGACGCGTACGGGGGACGCGGAGATCGCCCAGCTCGGCAAGGACATCAACGAGATGATCGAGCGCCTCGACGTGCTCGTCGCCTCGCAGCATCGGTTCATCGCGCAGGCCGCCCACGAGATGCGCTCGCCGCTCACCACGCTCTACGGCGAGCTCTCGCACGCCCTGCGCAAGCCGCGCGACGCGGACACCTATCGGCAGGCGATCGAGGAGGCGCTCGAAGCCGCCCGCCGGCTCAAGCTCATGACCGACGACTTGCTGGCCCTCGCGCGCCTCGGCGCGGACGTGGGCGAACCTTCGGAGCCGGTGGATGTCCTCGACCGAGCTCGCGCTGCGGCCGAGGCGGTCGCCTGGGAGGCCCGCGAGCGGGATACGCGTATCGATATCCGGGGCGACGCTCGGCTCCTCCTGGTGGGGCATTCGCGGAACCTGGAGCGGCTCCTTCGGAATCTCATCGAGAATGCCGTACGTCATTCGCCCACGGGGGGCTGCGTCGATGTCGTCGTCGAGCAGCGCGGCGACGTGATCGAGGCCGCGGTGAGCGACGAGGGGCCCGGGATACCCGAGGCCGAACGCGAGCGGGTGTTCGAGCCCTTCTACCGGGGCGTGCGCGAGCGGGCAGGCGACATGCCGGGCGCCGGGCTCGGTTTGCCCATTGCGCGTCAGATCGCGCGAGCCCATGGCGGCGACGTGCTCATCGATGCCGCGCGAACGAAGGGGAGCCGGGTCGTCGTGCGACTCCCGGTCGCTCGTGGAGGGGATGCCGTCGGCGATCGGCGTGAGGGGGAACGGGCGGGCGTTTGAGCTGGGCTTACAAATCGAAGGATGAGCGCTGCCCCGTTCGCACTTGCGCGGACGCCAGCTCGTCGAGTATTCAAGTGGTTCATTGAACACTGAAGCATCCACGATCACGCATCGGCAGTTCAAGGACTCCGTCTACGAGCAACTCGCCCGCGTCGGGAAGGCCATGGCTGCCCCCAAGCGCATCGAGCTGCTCGACCTGCTCTGCCAGGCGCCGCGTACGGTCGAGACGCTCGCCGAGCTCTCGGGCATCAGCGTCGCGAACGCCTCCCAGCACCTCAAGGTGCTCCGGGAGGCCCGGCTCGTCACGGCCGAGAAGCAGGGGCTTTACGTCGAGTACCGCGTCGCCGACGCGCAGGTGGGGCTCTACTTCCACGCGCTCCGCACCGTCGCCGAGACGCGCCTCGTCGAGCTCGAGCGGATCACGCGGCAGCACCTCGAACGACACGGCGCCCCGGAGCCGGTGTGCGGCGAGGAGCTCCTGCGCCGCGTGCGGGCTCGTGAGGTCACGGTCCTCGATGTGCGGCCGCTCGAGGAGTACCGCGCAGGCCACATCCCCGGGGCGATCTCCGTCCCTCTGCCCGAGCTCGCGAAGCGCCTCGCCAAGCTGCCGAAGAACAGGGAGATCGTCGCGTATTGCCGGGGCCCCTATTGCATCTGGGCGGTCGAGGCCGTCGAGCTTCTACGCAAGAAGGGCTTCCGGGCACAGCGCATGGAATTCGGCGTCCTCGATTGGCGCGCCCGCGGCTACCGCGTCGAAACCCAGAAAGAAACGCAGGCATGATCTTCAAGCCTTATTATTCCTTCGAGATCGGGTGTGCCGCGTATCTGTTCGGCTGCGGAGGACTTGGAAAGTGCGCCGTCGTCGATGCGCAGGAGCGCGACATCGATGTGTACATCGCGTTCGCGGCCTCGAAGGGGATGCGCATCACGCACGTGTTCGACACACACGTCCACGCCGATCATCGCTCCGGCGGTCCCGAGCTCGCGCGACGAACATCGGCCGCCTATTGCCTCCACGAGTCCGCAGACGTCGCGCTGCCCTTCGAGCCGCTCCAAGACGGGCAGGAGGTCGAGCTCGGCAACACGCGCGTAAAAGTGCTTCACACGCCGGGGCACACGCTGGAGAGCGTTTGCTTGCTCGTTTCCGATCTGCGACGCGGCCCCGAGCCGTGGTTCGTCCTGACAGGGGATACGTTGTTCGTCGGCGCGGTGGGCCGGCCGGATCTGCCTGGGCGCGCGCAGGAGAATGCGGGGCAGCTCTTCGACAGCATCCACGCGAAGCTGCTGCCCCTTCCGGACGACGTCGAGGTGTATCCGGCGCATTTCGCGGGCTCTGCCTGCGGCGCGGGCATGAGCGGGAAGCCTTCGAGCACGATGGCCTTCGAGAAGCGCTGGAATGCCATGCTCACGATGACGCGCGAGGCGTTCATCGAGACCCTCGCGAACGTCCCGCCGAAGCCGACCGAGATGCAGGAGATCCTGCGTTACAACCAGGGACGTCAGGCCGGGGCCCGATGGTGATCGCCGGCCCCGCAGAGCACGCCGGCCCCACGCGCCTCGGATTGCGCGAAAACCTCGGGCAGTTCTCGCTCCTCGTGGTCGTCAATGCGTTCGTCGGGGCGATGATCGGGATGGAGAGGAGCATCCTGCCCGCCATCGCCGAGCAGGAGTTCCGCCTCGCCGCGCGGGCGGCCGTGCTCTCGTTCATCGTGGTCTTCGGCGTGACGAAGGCGTTCACGAACTACCTCGCCGGGAGGCTCTCCGACCGCTTCGGCCGCAAGCAGGTGCTCCTGGGCGGCTGGCTCATCGCGGCGCCCGTGCCGTTCCTGCTCATGTGGGCGCCGAGCTTTGCGTGGGTGCTCTTCGCGAACGTGCTGCTCGGCGTGAGCCAGGGCCTCACGTGGTCGACGACCGTCATCATGAAGATCGACCTCGCCGGCCCGAAGAATCGCGGCCTCGCGATGGGATTCAACGAGTTCGCCGGCTACTTCGCCGTCGCCGGGAGCGCGCTCGCGACCGGCTGGATCGCGGCGCGATATGGGCTGCGCCCCGAGCCGTTTTACCTCGGCATTGGGTTCGTCGCGCTGGGACTCGGCCTCTCTGCGCTCGCGGTGCGTGAAACCAAGCACCACGCCGCGCACGAATCGCGCCTGCACGGCGAGCCGTCCACCCGCGGCGCGCCCACCCAGCGCGAGATCTTCTGGCGCACGACCTTGCTCGATCGGAACCTCTTCAGCGTGACCCAGGCCGGGCTCGTGAACAACCTCAACGACGGCATGGCCTGGGGCCTGTTCCCGCTCTTTTTCGCGGCGGCAGGCATGAGCCTCGAGCAGATCGGCGTGCTCGCGGCGATCTACCCTGCGACGTGGGGGCTCGCGCAACTCGTCACGGGCGCGCTGTCGGACCGCGTCGGGCGCAAATGGCTCATCGCGAGCGGCATGTGGGTGCAGGCCGTGGGAATCGTCGTGGTGATCGTCGCGGCGGGGTTCGCCGGTTTCGCCGCGGGCGCCGCGCTGCTCGGCGTCGGCACGGCGATGGTCTATCCGACCCTGCTCGCGGCGATCGGCGACGTGGCGCATCCCTCCTGGCGCGCGTCGTCGGTCGGGGTGTATCGACTCTGGCGCGACCTGGGATACGCCATCGGCGCGGTGATTGCGGGTGTCACGGCCGATGCTCTCGGCCTCCCCGTCGCCATGGGGCTCGTGGCTGCCTTGACGTTCGCCTCGGGGCTCGGAGTCGCCGTGCGGATGCGGGAAACGCTCGGCGCGTCGAGATGAGGTTCACCCCTCTCCGGTGACACTGCCGGCATCGTGATCCGACGCGCTCTTCTTCTCCTTGCGCGGATCCGGCGCTCCGCCCGATTCCCCGCCGCAGCCACTGCCCGACGATTGCTCGAACCCCGAGGAGGCTCAACGGGGACCTCGTCGCGGACACGCCGTACGATCCGGGGCCCATCGACGCCCCGCTCCTCTCGTGCGGGGGCGCGGCATTGCCTGGCCAGTGCACGCTGGACTGGAATTCGTGCGCTGTCGAGACCGATCCGGATCGGCTCTTGCTGTGCTCTCCACGGGTGTCGTGGACGGGGCGTGGCCGAGCACGGGGCGCACAGCGGCCTCGGCATGGCCGGTCCCGGCACGGCGACGACAACGGAGGAGAGGGTGGCATTTCATCGTTTGGCGCTGTTCATACCCGCCCTCGCGGCGCTCTCCGCATCGAGCCCCGCGGCGACCGCGGATGCACGGTCGTGCGTCACGATCCAGCGCGGCGCGCTGGAAGCGGTCACGGACGCGTCCGTGGTGAGCTTCGGAGCGCTCGCGGATCGGAATTTCGGGCAAGATCCACGACTCTACGTGGGAAAGGCGGGCCCGGTGGAGTCGCGGGCGCTGCTCCGGTTCGACCTCGGCGAGATACCGCCGCGCGCCGAGATCCAATCCGCCACCGTCACGCTCGGCGAGCCGTCGGACACGGGCTCGATGACGATCGACGTGCATCGGATCACCGCGCCGTGGGACGAGCACTTCGCCACGTGGTCTCGATCCGCGGGGGCGTTCGATTCGTCCGTGGAGGCGTCCTTCGCGGCGCGCGGGCCTGCCGGCGGCGGCGACGTCGCCTTCGATGTCACGCCGCTCGTGCGCACATGGATCGGCGGAGCGGCCCCGAACCACGGCGTGATGCTCGTGGCGCGTGATTCCGGGCTCACGGAGCTCTGCAGCACCGAATACCCGGAGACGAAGCGAAAGCCGCGCCTCGAGGTGTGCTTCACGCCGCCGCCGTCCTGCGACGCGCTCTGGAGCACGCGCGTGGACGGCGGCGCGCTCGCGACCGACAGCGCGGGGAACGCGATCGTCGCCGGCCAGATCCAGGGCGCCGTCACCGTCGCGAAGCTCGACCCCACGGGCAGGGTCCTCTGGTCGAAGCGCTTCGAGTCATCGAGCGCATACGCCTCGGCGGTCGCGATCGACGGGGCGGACAACGTCCTGATCACCGGAGGCTTTCGCGACACCATCGACTTCGGCGCTGGGGTGCTCGACAATCCCTTGCGCGCGCTCGGCGTCGCGTTCGTGGCCAAGCTCGATCCGGATGGGCATGCCCTCTGGAGCCGGCGCGCCGTTGGGAGCGAGCGGCACTACCTCCACGGGATCGCCGCCGATACGGCTGGCAACGTCGTCGTCACTGGCTCGTTCGAGCGCGATTTCTCGTTCACGAGTGAGCCGCGGCTTTCGGCTCCCGGTCTGCGAGAGGACATCTTCCTCGCGAAGTTCGCCCCGACCGGCGATCTCCTCTGGGAGAAGCGGTTCGGCGGCGCCGAGACCGATCGGGCTTACGGCATCGCGATGGGCCGGGGTGATGACATCCTGTTGACCGGATTCGCCAGCCGAACCATCGATTTCGGCGGCGGTCCCCTCGCGGGCGAGGCGGACTTCGACATGTTCGTCGCGCGGCTCGGCCCGGACGGCGTCCCGCGCTGGGTCCGTCGCTTCCACGACGCGACCGGCGAGGCCATCGCCGTCGACGCCTCGGATCACGTCATCGTCGGCGCCAATGGGTCGAGCGTGTTTTACGTCGGACCGAACGCGCCGCCCGCGCCCGAGCGCGTCATGGCCGTGCTGAAGCTCGACCCCGGCGGCGGCGACATCTGGAGCAAACGCCTCCCCAGCGCGGAGCGAGGCGGCATCCGCGACCTCGCCGTCGACGCGGCGGGAAACATCGTATTGACCGGCTTCATGCGCAGCGACGTCGATGTCGGCGGCACGCCGCTGCGGCACGTCGGCGAGGACGACATCTTCCTTGCCAAGCTCGATCCGGAAGGCCGTCACCTCCGGAGCTGCGCCTTCGGCGATCCCGCGGATCAGAGCGGCGAGGAGGTCGCCATCGACCGGGCGGGCAACGTCCTGCTCCTCGCCCAGGGCGAGGGCCGCACAGCCTATGGCCCCGGCCTCTTCGCGGATTCCGGCAGCTACGTCACGAAGCTCGCCTGGTAGGCGGTCACGGCGCGAGCGCGGCGACGAAGATCGCGTCGCGCTCGCCGCTCGTGATCGCGCCGCCCCCGAGATCGATCGTGCCGTGGAAGGTGCCGGCGACGATCATCCGGCCCGCGCGCTCGACCACCATGCCCACGGGCCGTCCGCCGTTCGGGAAGGGACGTGTCCACACCGGGTCTCCGTAAACATTGAGCCGCGCTGCGGAGAACCCGTGCTCGGTCCGGCTCACGAGCCGCACGTCGCCGGCCGCGTCGGCGCCGAGGAGCGACGCGTCCCGGTCCTTGCGCCAGATCAGCTCGCCCTGGGGCGTGAGCTTGACGATCCAGGGTCCTCCGAACGGGTTCATGACCGGATCGTTGCCGAGGTCGGCGGGGCCGGCTCCCGCGAACAGGACGTTGTCGTCCGCGTCCACGGCGATGGTGTACGCGTCCACATCGCCGCGCTCGGACGCGGGAGGGGACCAGCGCCGGAAGAGCTTCCGCCACATCACGCCGCCGCTCCGGTCGAGCTTCGTGAGCGGCGCCCGGCTCCCCTGGGCGTTGTCCTCCACGACGATCACGGATCCCTCGCTGCCCGTGACCGCGCGGACCGGGCCGTCGTCGCTCGACTGGCCGAATTTCTGCGTCCAACGGGCCTCCCCCTCGGCGCCGAGGCCCACAGCGAAGCTCGACACACCACGGATGAGCTCCATGCCGCCGACGCGGAGATGACCATCGAACCAGCCCACGATCACGGCGCCGCCCGCGCCGTCGGGGGTGATGACATCCACGCTGACCACGGCATCATCGGTCTGGAAAGGGAGCGGGCGGCGCCAGAGCACGGTTCCACCGGGGGCGAGCTTCTCCAGGAAATGGCCTTCATCGTTCGTGTCCAGCACGCCGCTGACGAAGACGTTTCCCGCCTGGTCGACCGCGACTCCCTCGCTCATGGATTTCACGCTGTGGATCGGTGTGCTCCAGCGCGTTCGGCCGCTGGGATCGAGCCTCGCGACGAAGGCCGCCTTCCGCTGCTCGGCGGAAATCGTCCCCGCGCCGAGATCCATCGATCCCGCGAACGTCCCGGCGATCCAGATGTCACCGTCGGGGCCCAACGCGAGTCCGGTGACGGCAGGGTGGACTTCCTCCCCATTCACCATGGGAGGATCCTCTCCGACCGGGAAAACGCGGGCCCAGGCGACATCTCCCGCGCGCGTGGTCTCCGCGCTTCTCGCGAGGTACGTGTCCTCGGCCGGAGAGCAGCCACCCGTGAGCAGGAGGATCCCTCCCGCGGTGACGATTCGCGCGATGATCTGCATGCCGGGAGACGAATGCGCGCGGCATGCCTGACGCCCCATCGTTTCCGCAGGGCGCACGAGCGCCGCCTCCGCTCCCGCCCGTCTTGACCGCACGAGCCCCTCCCGCGGATGATGCCTCCCGTGTGGCGAGACGAGGACGAGGCGCTGCTCGCGCGGCTCACGGACGAGATCGTCTTCGAGCGCCTCTTCCGTGAGCAGGCCGGAAGCGACGCCCGCCCCCCCGCCCGCGGCGCCGGCCTCTGCGCTGCCCTCCGGCGCCTCCCCGGCGGAAACGACGCCATCGAGGCCGCGCGCACCGGCAAGCTCGACGCCCTCCGCGAGCACCTCGAGCCCGCGCGGCAGATCGACCCGCCCCCGGAGCTGCTCCACCACCTCGCCCTCCACCACGCCTCCCTCGCCGACCGCGCGGCGAGCTCCACCGACGCGTTCGTCCGATCGATCACCGCCTGGCTCGCCCTCGGCCGCGAGGAGACGTACCTCCGCGACCTCGGCGAGGCCGTGACCGGCAGCGCGCTCCCGCGGCAGGACCTCGATCGCGCCCTCGCCGACGCGCCCCTCTGGTGCATCGAGGACCTTGGCGAGCGGGCGCGCACGGGTGCACGCGACCTCACGGCCGACGCGCAACGGGCGCTCGCCGCGCTCGGCCGCGTCCCCGAAGCCGCGCGGATCGCGCGTGCTTCGGAGGCCCTCGCGGAGCGGGCGGCGCGGCGGGCCACGTCGCTCGTGGCGGTCGCCGTCGAGGAGGCGCTCGCGCCGGTGCTCGCGGCGTTCGCCGAGGCGACCGCGCAGGGCGAGCCGAGCACCGCGGAGGGCGCGGCGCTGCTCGGGAGGTTCGTCGCCGTCTGGCGCTGGTCCGGCGCGGACGAGAGCGTCGAGCACGCCGCGATCGAGCAGGCCACGCCGCTCGCCTGGGCCCACTACCGCGCGAGCCGCTGGGACGATCTCCGGATCGTCATCGCCCCGCTCGAGCCCCTCGTCGACGCGCTCGCGCGCCGCATCGAGAACGACCCGTCGAAGCTCGCCTACGCCGCCCGCGCGGCCCAGATGCTCGTCTTCCGCTCGGACGTCGTGCGCACCGAGCGCGAGACGCTCGAGCTCCTCGATCGGGCCATCACGATCTGCCCGACGCACAGGAACGCGCGGCTCATGAAGGCGAACACCCTCTGCGATCAGGCGCTCCGGCTCCTGCCGGGCGCGCGCGCGCCGACGCGCCAGGATCACGACCGGGCCGCGGGCCTCATCGACCGCGCCGAGCAGCTCTACCCCGCGGCCACGCGGCTCCCGGAGGCCAAAAGGCGCCTCGGCGAGGCCAGGAAACTCCTCGGGATCTCGTCATGAGTGATAACCCCGAAAACCCCTTCGAGCGGTTCGACCTCGATCCGAGAGAGGGCCCGCGCGCCATCACGGAGCGCTTCCGCGAGCTCGCCGAGGACGCGGGCGAGGCCGAGCGCGCGGGCATCCGCGCCGCCTGGGAAGAGCTCACCCTGCACCCGCTGCGCCGCTTGCGCGCCGCCATCGGCGCCCGCCCGCGCCACCCCGCGCTCGATCGTACGGGCCCGGAGCATGCGCCGCCGAAGGGTCGAACATCCCGCGCGGCCGAACCCGCCGGGCTCGCCGATCTCGCGCCGCGGCCCTCGGTGGCCCTCGCGCTCGCGCCGTTCCTTTTCCGCGGGGCCGACAGGGGCCCGCGGACCGTGCTCTCGCTCGACGAGGATCCCGTGCTCGCCGCGGGCGCCCCGAGCGCCGATCCTCCCTTCGCCCCCACGTCCCCCGAGAGGAAGCGATAGACCATGTTCGTCGACCGTCCCGTTGGAATCGATCTCGGCACGACCAACTCGGAGATCGCCATGCTCGACCCGTCCGAGCGCGATCTGCACATCTACGCCGACCGCTTCGGGCGGCGCACGGTCCCCTCGGCGGTCGCCTGGGATCCCAAAGGCGAGGCGTTCCTCGTCGGCCACGCCGCGCGCCAGCGCCGCGGCAAGACGCCCCCGCCCATCGAGTCGATCAAGCGCAAGATGGGGCAGAGCGCGAAGGTCGAGGTCGGCCCGCACGCGCTCGCGCCCGAGGACGTGAGCGCCAAGATCCTCGCCGAGCTCCGCGCGCGCATGAGCGAGCACCTCGGCAAGCAGGCGGCCGAGGGCATCGAGGTGCGCGTCGATCGGGCCGTGATCACGGTCCCCGCGTACTTCGACGCGCCGCAGGTCGAGGCCACGCGCAAGGCCGGCGAGATGGCCGGGCTCGACGTCATCGGCATCCTGCAGGAGCCCACGGCCGCGGCCATCTACCACACCTGGAAGAGCCGCCTCGGCGACGGCAACTTCCTCGTCTACGACCTCGGCGGCGGCACGTTCGACGTCTCGATCCTGCGTTGCCTCGGCGGCGAGTACCAGGTGCTCGCGATCGACGGCGACAACTACCTCGGCGGCGACGACTTCGATCGGCGCTTCGCCGAGAAGCTCCGCGGCATCCTGGTCACGCGCGGCTACGCCCTCGATCTCGACGTCCGCGGCGACGAGGCGGATCGGCAGCGCTTCGCCCGCCTCGTCCACCTCGCGCAGGAGATCAAGGAGTCGCTCTCCACCTCCGAGGTCGTGAGCGTCTCCAAGCAGGACTTCATGCAGGACAAGAACGGCGAGAACGTCTCGTTCGAGGGCGACGTCGGGCGCGCCGAGTACGAGCAGGCGGTCGGTGATCTCGTCGAGACCACGATCACCTGCTGCGAGCGCGCGATCGCGCGGAGCGCCGAGACCTCCTCGGTGGATCTCGGGCAGATCGATCACGTCGTGCTCGTCGGCGGATCGACCCGCGTGCCGATGGTCGTGCGCCGCGTGACGGAGGCGATCTGCAAGAAGAGCCGCTCGGAGAAACCTCTGCAGGACGAGGTGGACACGTGCGTCGCGCTCGGCGCGGCCATCCACGCGGCGCAGCTCGGGGGCCTCCGGATCGGCGAGCCCGACCGGAAGATCACGGTCTCGTTCACGACGCCGCTCGTCAGCCAGGGCTCGAAGATCCGGCTCGGCGTGCGCGTCGAGCAGGCGCCGGAGGGCGCGGCGGAGATCGCGGTTCTCCGTGGGATGAGCGGCGCCGACGAGATCGCGAAGGCGTCCTTGCCCGACGCGGCGGGCGCCGTGGTGCGGCTCGACGTCCCGCTCGGCGAGGAGCCCGAGCATGCGTCGCGGGTCGCCTTGCGTTCGGTCGAGCGCGAGGTGCTCGCGGAGCTCCCGTTCGCGCTCTACCGCGGCGACGTCCGGCCCCGCGCGAGCGCGCTCTCGCGGCCCTCGGTCGTGGCCAAGGATCTCGCCATCGAGGTCGTGCGCGCGGGGCGGCGCGAGCGGCGCGTGCTCATCGCGCGCGGCGCGGGCCTGCCCGCGGAGGTGAAGAGCCGCTTTTTCACCGCGGATCAGAGCGGCGCCGTGGTGCTCCGGCTCCTGCAGAACCGCATGCCGATCAAGACCCTCCTGCTCCAGGTCCCGCGCGAGCTCCCCGTCGGCACGCCCGTGGATCTCACGCTCCGCTGCGACGACGCGATGCGCATGGAGGCGCGCGCGGTCGTGGCCGGGCAGGAGCTCTGGGCGCAGGTCGAGCCGCCCGCCGCGCCGCGCTTCGATCCGGCGGGCGCCGTGGAGTCGCTGCTCGAAGAGGCCGAGTCGACGAGCAAGTCCCTCTGGGGTTCGAGCGCGCAGAGCTACCGCGCCGAGGCGGACATGCTCGTCGCCGGCATCCGCGAGGTCGTCGCCACGGATCCGGACAAACTGCAGGCGCTCTGCGAGCAGCTCCGCCAGCTCGTCGACTGGTACCGCGGCGACCCGAACGAGACGCTCTCGCCGCCCCTGGCCCGCTTCGAGGCCGAGCTCAACGCGCTCAAGCTCCGCGTCTACCGCTCGACGGGCAACCTCTACGGTATGGATCGCGCGGCCTGGGAGAAGCGGCTCGCCGACATCGAGGCCCGCGCGATGGCGGCGTACGAGGCCTCGGACGCCGTGGCCTGGCGCCGCGTCTTCAACGAGGTGCAGGCCCTCGACGAGACCGCGATGCAGGAGGAGTTCGCGGCGATGCGCCTCGACGATCCGGCCTACCTCGATCGCAGGCTGCGCAACGAGCGCTACTACGCGCAGAGCGTCGAGCGGAAGCTCGTCGACTTCGTCCCGTCCTCCTCCGACGTGGGCTCCCTCCAGGTCGCCGAGCGCGACAGGCTCGTCGCGCAGCTTCACGAAAAAGTCCTCGATCCGCTCCGGAACCTTTCGGCGGACACGAACGACGCGGGGGCGCTCCGGCGCAAGCTCGACACGATCAACGCGGAGACGTCGCGCATCGACAACGCGCTCGAGCGGCTGCCTTCGCTCGGGCTCGTCACCGAGCGGGGAGGCGCGTGAGCAAGAGGGCCCTCGGCGCGTGAAGTTCGTCGACGACATCGGCCTCGGCGCCGCGCAGAAGCTCGAAGCGGCCGTCGGGCCCTTCGTCGCGCTGCCGGCGTACAAGCGTCTGCTCGTGCGCACGGCCGAACCCGCGTTCGCCGCGCGCGCCGCGCTCGGCGCCTTCCGGTGCGCGATCCGCCTCGGCGACGAGCGGGAGATCGGGGACGTCGCGGCGTACTGGAGCACGCTCTCGGGCAGCGGCGCGCACTTGCCGGCCATCCTCGAGCTCTGCCGGCAGCTCACGCGGCTCGGCCGGAAAAACGCGGCGCTCGCGCTCGCGGGGGCCGAGGTGGAGCGCGAGGAGTCGGCGCGCGCGCTCTACCTGTTCGGCCGCTTGCTGGAGCTCACGGGCGACGGGGACGGGGCCTTCGTGGCGTTCGGCAAGGCGGCCGCGCGGGCCGACGCGGAGAAGGGCGCGGCGGACGTGGCGGTGGCATCCCGCGCGCGGCGCGTCGAGCGGCTGCTCGGCGATCGGACCACGGCGCAGCTCGCGGTCGCGGACGCCGTGTCGGCCGATCCCACGGGCGCGCCGCCCGATCACAAGCTCGTGATCGCCCTCGGTCGGCTGCGCTCGCCGAGCCGCTACGCGCGGGCCTCGGGCCTCTCCCTCCTCGAAGAGCTCGGCCGCGATCCGACGACATCGCTCGGCCGTCTCGCGATCCGCCTCGCCGCCGAGCACGCCGACGCGCTCGGGGACGCGCTCACGCCGCTGGAGGCCGAGCGCGTGGCGGCCACGCTGCGCCACGTGCCCGACGATGCGGCGCGGGAAAACGCCCTCGCGCGGCTCGCGGCGGCGCAGGCGATCGCCGCCTCGCGCGGGGAGGCGCAAGCGGAGGCGATCACGCGGGCGGGCGAGCTCGCCCCCGAGATCTTCCCGCTGGTTTGTCGGGCGCGCGCCGCGCTCACGGGCGGCGGGCAGGGCGACTACGGCCCTTCGGCCTCGACGGAGCCGTCCTCGCCGTCGCTCCGCCTCGCGTCGCTCGGGCTCGCGGCGTACGTGGCGCTCGGCAAGGGCCGGCCGCGGGAAGCCGCGGAGGCGCTCACCGAGGCGGCCGAGCTCGCCACGAGCGGGGGCATTGCCATCGCGCCGCCCGTGTGGACCGCCGCGCGCGCCGCGCTCGACAGCGCGGATCCTCTCGCGCGGGCCGCGGGCGTTCGTCTTTGCGAGGTTCTCCTGTCGGGGCCTTCCGCGGCGCCGCCGGGCGGGCATTCGGCCTTTGCGCTGGCCCTCGCGCGGGCGGGCCGAACGGACCTCGCGGTGCGGTCGGCGCGGGACGCGGTGGCCAGCAAGGAGGCTTCCGCGCGGGGTCTGCTCGGATCGATCCTGCGGGAGCAGGGCTGGGCGCTGGCGGCCCGGGGCCAGCGTGAGCTCGCGATCGCGGCGCTCGTCGAGGCCAAGGAGCACCTCGGGGCAGCAGCGAAGGAGGGCGCGCGGGGCCGCTGAAGGGCGCTGCGCTGGGGCTTTGCCCCAGGCCCCAGCAGGGGCTATCCGCCCCTGCACCCGGACCAGCGCAAGCGCTGGACTCGGGGTCGATGAACTGCGCGGAGCGCAGTTCATCGAGCGAGCCGGGTCAAGACCGGCGACGTCCCTGCCGGTCAAGACCGCGGCGCTGAAGGTTCAGCTTGGAACCACCTTACACGTGCTTGCCGGGCTCGTCGGCAACGGGCGGGGTCTCCGTCGACGTGCTCGCGGTGGTTGTCGGCAACGGCTGGGGTCCTTGTCGACGTGCTCGCCGCGGTTGTCGGCAACGGGGAGGGGCTATGTCGACATGCTCGCCGTGGTTGTCGGCAACGGGGAGGGGCTATGTCGACATGCTCGCCGCGGTTGTCGGCAACGGGGAGGGGCTATGTCGACATGCTCGCGGTGGTTGTCGGCAACGGCTGGGGACCTTGTCGACATGCTCGCCGTGGTTGTCGGTAACGGGGAGGGGCTATGTCGACATGCTCGCTGCGGTTGTCGGCAACGGCTGGGGTCCTTGTCGACATGCTTGCCGCGATTGTCGGCAACGGCTGGGGTCCTTGTCGACATGCTTGCCGCGATTGTCGGCAACGGTTGGGGTCCTTGTCGACGTGCTTGCCGTGCTTGTCGATAACGGGGAGGGGCTATGTCGACATGCTCGCCGTGCTCGTCGATAACGGCTGGGGGCTTCGTCGACACGAATCGTGAAGGTCGGAGGCGCGCCGGTCGGTGGTCGAATACGACGCGGGAGCCATCGTCGACGTAGCCACCCCGGACGTCGAGACTCATCGCCTCGTCGTGCGCGGACATTGTATGTCCGATATTCATGCGAATTCCATTGCGCAGCGCCGCGCTCGGCATGCACAAGGATCGTCAGGAACAACGCAGGCCCGCGCATAACGCCACGGGGGTGGATTGGTGTGGCCTGCGGGAACGGAAAGTCCTTCCATGGCCTGGCTTCCCTCGACGCGTCCGATCGGCCGGACGTGCAATGCGTCGCGTCGTCATCGCAATCCTCTGCCCATTGGGTTCATCGCCGCGCTCGTCGCGCTGTCGCTCGTTCTGTCCGGATGCGCCTCCACGCGCGATCCCACCATGGCCCGGATCTTCGAGGCGCCGAACGTCATCCACGTCTGCGTGCGCCCGCCGAACGTGCCGAAAGACAAGCGAATGTGGGCGCTCGACGCCGACGGCTCGCCGGTCTTCGAGGCCCGGGAGGTGGACCTCGCGAGGCGCGCCGGCCTGGGCGTGTATATCTGGGACGAAGTGGCGCCTCGCGAGAGCGCCAGGCTCCTCCCGATTCCGTACCATCGGCTCGAATGCCCGGCGCCGCCGAGGCCCCGCGTCGCCGCGGCGAAGGTCGACGCAAAGGAGAAGGTCGAGACCGAGGAGGCCGAGCGGCCGAAGCCGCTGCAGCAGCCGATTCCGCGCGAAACGTCCGCGGTGGAGAGGCGCGTCGAGGCGCACAGGTGCACGGCATACGCAGAGCCGGGCCAGACGCGAAGGCGCAGCGGCTCGGGCGCGCGGACCTGCACGCGGGTCCTCGTCCACCGGGGCCCCACGGAGCCCGTCGCCGCGGAGAGCCCGCGCGTGGTCGAGCCGCCCGAGCCGGCGAGGTTGTCCGAGGAGGCGGCGCGGGAGTATGAGGACTGGGGGCTCACCCCCGCGGACGTCTCCGCGCTCGCGCAGGACCGAGCCAGGGAGTGCCTCCAGGGTCTTTGCCATGCCCGGCATCCGAACTTCGTTCCGAAGTCCAAGAAGAAGCCCGCCGAGACGCACAACGGGCAGTCGCTGTCAACGGGGAGCGGCAGCGGTGGGGGAGCGAGCGCGCCGCAGCCTGCGCCGAAGACGACGGTCAAGACGAGGACGAAGCCGGTCCCCGCGAAGTCGAACGGCGTCAAGCCGAACGGCGCGGCGGCGGGGCAGGCGGGCAGCGGGAGCGCGGTGGACCCACCACCGCAGGCCAAACCGAAGCGGGGAGGCGAAAACCCGGCGGCGGCGCGGGGGCGGGAGGTGCATGAGGAGTTCAAGAAGAAGGTCCAGGAGAAAGGGTGGACACCCGAACCACATATCAAGGTGCAGGGTGGCACGTACGTGAAACCCGACGCGGTCACGCCCAAAGGGCATCCGATTGAGCTCAAGCCAAACACGCCGACGGGCAGAGAAGCGGGCAAACGCCAGATGCAGAAGTACGAGGAAATTCTCAAAAAGAAGGGACGTGTGATCTATTATGACCCCTAAGCGAGTCCTGCGGGACCGAAGGAGCCACATCTTCAAGACCTGGGTCACGCCCACGCTCCAGGCGACGGGCTTCAAGAAACGAGGGATCGTGTACGTGCGGGACTTGGGGAGTGTCCAGCACCTCTTCAACCACGAGACTGGCAAAATCAACACGGCCGGCAAGTCCAGCTTCACAACGAATTGTGGGATCCACGTGCCGGGGGTCAGAGTTCTCTACTGGGGTCCAGGCAGCGTCGAACCCAAGGCGCCTGACGCAGCATACGGACTCCTGAACGTGCGGCCTGGACTCCTGACACCGGCGCGCCGCGACACGTGGTGGGAGCTCACGTCCTCCGACGGGCCCGAGAAGGACGACGAAGTAGGGCAGGAGCTGTTGAGGCTCGTGGAGGTCGCGGCCCTGCCGTTCTTCGATCGGTTCCGGGACGAACGCGCAGTCGCGGAGTTCCTCTCGCAGCCTCGCAGGAAGGAAGACCAACAAGTCATGCCCTTTGCCGACACATTCGAGCTCTTCTTTGCCGCGATCCTCTGGAAGCGCCTCGGGTGCAAGGACAGGTGTCGCGAATGCATCGAGCGGGAGAGGTCGAAGACCAAGAAGCGCTATGGCGCCAAGACCGACGAGGCGTTCTTTGCGCGATTCTCTTGCGAGGACGACTGACGCGTTTGCTGCGAAGAGCCAGCCCACGAGGGACGCGCGGAGCTGCGACGCGCGCTCGTGGGCCGGCTCCGCTCGCGCCGTGAGCGCGTCCGCGGGCGCACAGGTTGCATCGCGCCCCCGCCGAGGGTACCACCTCGAAGAGGCAGACATGCCTCCGACCCGCACCATGGCCCTCGAAAAAGACCCGAAAGCCACCCCCTCGGCCGAGCTCGCCACGACCCGCGCCGTCCCTTACCCCACGAGCCGGCTCGCCGCGCGCATCGACCTGGTCGACATGGCCCAGGAGATCGAAAAAGCCGATCAGGCGCTCGGCATGGTCGTCGGGGGCAAGCTCGAGGTCATCCGCGACCAGATGCGCGCCCTCCAGGAAGAGGCGCGGCGCCTGCTCGACGAGGCGCGCATCTCGGCGCGCCTGCACCGCGCGCATTGCAGCTTCCGCAAGATCCCCGGCCGCGTCTACCACCTCTATCGGCGCGGCGAGGACGACCTTTACTTTTCGATGCTCTCCCCCGCGGATTGGGGCGGCTCGCCGCCGCACGCATTCGAGGGTTCTTATCGTCTCGAAGTCGACATGAGCTGGACGCCCATGAATGGAACGAACGCCGAGCGCGACCGGACCCCCGAGGGCCGCGCGCTCGTGCAGAAGCTCCTCTCGGAAGGCTGATTACTGGCTTCCGTCCGCGGACGCGACCGCGGCCCGCCCATAAATGTGCCCGATCCGGGCAAACGACTCGACGGTATAAAGCGCGCCCGCCAGCGCCAGCACCGACGCGAGCGCGAGCTCGGGCCACCGCAAGCCCGCGCGACGTTTTCCTTCGAGCGCCGCCTCTGCCGCGTCGAGCGTCTTGCCGCGACGCGCGGGCGCGAGCGAGGGCGCGGGCAAACCGCGCAGTTTTTCGAGGAGCGGATCGTCGTCACGGCCGTTCATCGCTTCACCTCATCCTACCACGGCGGCGTCTTTTCGCGCCGGTCCATCGAGCTTTTCGGAGAGCGCCGCGCGCGCCCGCGACAGCCTTTGCCGGAAGGCCTCGGGCTGGATCCCGAGCACCTCCGCGGCCTGCTTCGCTTCGAGCCCCTCGACCCCCACGAGCAAGAGCACCTCGCGGTGGGCCATGGGCAACGCTTCGAGCGCCTTTTCGAGCGCGACGATCTCGTCCCCCGCGTCCGGCCGCAAAGGCGGCCCCTCCGGCTCGGCGCCCTCCGCGTCGAACGAGAGCCGCGTGAAATCCAGCGCGGCCCAGCGCCGCCACGACCGGAACTTGTTCCGGGCGATCGTGAACAGCCACGCCGCGAGATCCGTCCCGTCCGCGAGACGTTCGGCGTGGCGCGCCACGGACACCCACGTCTCCTGGTGCAGATCCTCGGCCACGTCGCGCCTCCGCGCGAGTCGCAGGAGGAAGCCGAAGATCCGGTCCGAGAACGACGTGTACACCACCCGCAGCGCGGCCTTGTCGCCCCTGCGGAGGCGTGCGACGAGCTCTGCTTCCTCGGCCCGGTCCATGTCGTCCCCTCGAACACCGAACTACCCCAGACGTGACAGAAAAAAAACGCTGTCACGTCCGCCGCCGCCCGGCGTTCTGCGCGTCATGGGGACGGCGCCTCTCGGGCCCGCGCCGAGCCAAGGAGAACGAGCGTCATGAAAGGCTTCAGTTTGTGGCAGTTTTTCGCCGAGGGCGGCTGGGGGATGTGGTCCACGCTCCTCTTCGGGTTCATCGCCGTCGGCGCCGCCGCCTGGTTCGCGCGCCGCCCCGAGCCCCGACGCCTGGCCTTCACGGGCGCGATGTGGCTCACCCTCCTGACCGTCACGGCGCACGCGACCTGGACGAACGTGGCCGCCGTGTGCTCGTACCTCGAAGATCCGCAGCGCGTCCCCGACGCGGAGATCACCCGCACCTTCATCATCGGCCTCAAAGAAGCGAGCCGCCCCGGCGCGCTCGGCGGGATCTTCCTCACGCTGGTCCCGATCCTGCTCGGCGTGGGCGCGCTGCGCGGGCGCGCCTCGGATTGAGGGCTCAGCGCGGTTCGAGCGCCCGCACGGCCCGCTCGATCTCGTCGAGCCGCGCCTTCGAGGCCTCGTACCCGACGCGCCCGCGCACGGCGAGCGCCATCTCGTCGCGCAGAAAGCTCGCCGCGACCTCTCGAAAACGCGCCACCTCCGCGGCCGCGGACGACGAACGGGCGAGCTCGTTGCCCCGGGCGATCACCTCGCGGGCAACGTCGAACGTGAACACCGGCGCGCCGTGGCCGAGCTTCGCTTCGAGCCAGTGCATCACGCTCCCCTCCCAGGGTTCGAGGTAATCGCAGCGGCCCGTGCGTTCGTCGATCCTCTCCACCGGCGACGACCAGTCGAGGTGGATGTCGTCGAGCGCCCAAGGACGCTCCTCCGGCCGCTCGGCCCCGCGAAGATCACCCTTGCCGACGCAGAAATGCGTGCCCTCCTGCAGCGGCACGTCGACCTCGCGCCAGGTATCCGCGTCGGGCAGCTCGGCGCGCGCATCCATCAAGAGCACGCGCGGCAGGAGCTCGAGCGCGGGGCGGAGCTGATGCTCGAGCCCGCCCAGATACGCATCCCGCGCCACGCGTTTGCCGCGCTCGCCCATGAGCAGATCGTCGAGCCGCCTCCGCATCGCGGCCGGATTCCGGTAGACGACCTTGAACCCGGCGCTCCCGCCCCACCATTGATTGCGGATCCACTGGATCTCGCGCCAGGTCCCGAGCGTGCGATCGATGCCCTCGATGCGATGGAACAGCCGCACGAGCATGTTCACGGCCATCGGCCCGAGGTGATCGAGCGCGTCCCACGCCGTCTTCGGCGCGGGATCGCGGAACCCGAACATCAGGTTGTCCTCGGCGCCCGCCGCGCCGGCCAGCCGGTCCACGAACGACCGCACGATCGTCTCGCGGAGATCCTCGGGCAGCTCTGCGTACGGAGATCCGGCCGGCGGCGCGGGGTGCATTCGGCTCATGATGACTCCATTCGGCCGGCTCCGGTGAAACCATCGCGGTCGAGCTCGTTCGTAATGTATAGGTTCGGCGCCAAACGCTCCGGCACGTCGATTGCCCAGGGGAGCCCCCTGTCATTCGACGTTTTGGGGGCCACGCTCGGACGAGCCGAGCTACGCCCCCAAACCCCTCGAAACGGGCCCAGACGGAGGCCGAGAAGGGAAACCATGGGGATCGGAAACCGGATCAAAGGCGCCGCGGAAGAGCTCGGCGGCAAGGCGAAAGAAGCCCTCGGCAAGCTGACCGACGACGAGCGTCTTCGCCGCGAAGGCATCTCGGATCAGGGGCGCGGACAGGGCCGGCAGGACGCCGAGAAGGCGGGCCAGCAGGTCGAGGGGACGTTCGAGAAGGCCAGCGGCCGCGTGCAAGGCGCCGCGGGCGCGCTTTCGGGCGACGAACGAAAGCAAGCCGAAGGCAAGTTCGAGGAGCTGAAGGGCGAGGTTCGCCAGAAGCTCAACAAGTAAGAAAACCGGGGCGCCGCTCCCGCTCAGCGCGCCGGGGCGGGAGCGGCGCATCCTCTTTCGGCTGTCACTTCGACGCTTGGTTTTCGAAGAAATCGCCGGTGTAGACGTACCAGAGCCCATTCTTGCCGCGCAAAAGCGTCTTCCGGAACGTGCTCTCGTGCCGCTTTTGCAGGGCGAGGTAGAGCACCGGGAACAGGAGCGCGCCCCAGGGGCGGATCACGACGACCCCGAGCGCGGCGATCACGTTCGCCCACTGCGACCAGGCCTGGAGGGCCACGTGTACCTCGACGACGGCCACGTCGCCGTCTTCGCGCACGATCGACGCGCGCTTCACCTTCGTGCTCCGGATGTGGCCGTGCCCGATGCGAAGGAACGTCGAGGCGTAGTCCTTCACGCCCGTCGGCGTGGCGAGCGAGAAGTCACCGGGGCCCACGGGAAAGTCGCCGAGGAACGGTTGCCTCACGGTCTGGCCGCGCGCCGTGGGGGAGAGGCACGTCCAGGCGTAGCCTTCGCGACCCACCGCCATCGCGCGGATGAAGCTCTTCAGCATCACGTCGGGCCCGACGACCCTGCTCCGCGGCGCGATCGAGAGGTCCACGGCGAGCAGCGCCGCGCCGAGGACGGCGAAGATCGCCGTGAAGGCGAGCGACAGGACGAACCCCTCTCCGCGCATCGGCGCGCCTCGCAGAATGCCGGCGAGCATGCCGAGGACCGACGTCCCGCCGAAGAAGACGAGCACCATCGTGGCGATCCGCAGCCTGATGCCCACCTCCTTGCGGTCTCGCTCGACCTTCGACGCATCGTCGATGTGCTCGTTCAGCCGCGCGAGGGCCTCGGCGATCGAGGCGGACGCGGGCGCAGGCGCGGGCGCGGACGCGGTCGCTGGCTCTTTTTTCTTCTTCTTTTTCGCGCGCGCTTCCCCCGGCTTGGCCTCGGGCGGCGTGGAAGGGTTCACCTCGTCGCTCATCGCGCCCACCTAACCACGGCCCGTCGAGAGAGGCGAGCCTTTCGCGCGTTCCCCGGGGCCCGCGGCTCGGCTAGCATGCGGCCCGGACCGACCATGAGCCAGAACCTGGATGACGAGAGGTTTTACGTCTTCGACTGGGACGCCGTCTTCGACGTCGACGATTACCTCCACTTCTACGAGGACACCCTGCGCGCCGAACGCACGGACCATCAGGTCGACGTGCTCGTCTCGCACCTCGGCATGACGCCCGGCATGCGCGTGCTCGACCTCGGCTGCGGCCACGGCCGGCACGCCTTCGAGCTCGCCCGGCGCGGCTACGACGTCGTCGGCATCGACCGCACCGAGGGCTTCGTCGAGCTCGCCCGCAGCGAAGCCGAGACGGCCCGCCTCCCGATCGACTACCGCGTCGCCGATCTCCGCACGCTCGACGAGGAGGCCGCGTTCGACCGTGTCCTTTGCCTCTTCGACGTCTTCGGCCTGCACCGCGACGACGAGAACCTCGACGTCCTGCGCCGCATCGCGCGCGCGCTCCGGCCCGGCGGCAAGCTCTGCCTCGACGTGCGCAACCGCGACTGGATGGTACGCGCCCTCTTGCCCGTCACCATCCTGCAGAAGGGCCCGGATCTCATGATCGACCGGCACGTCTTCGACCCGGTCTCGGGCCGCCTCGTCGATTACCGCATCCTCGTGCGGGACGGCCGGACGCGCGAGGCCCGCTTCTCCGTGCGCCTCTACCATTTCACCGAGCTACGCGCGCTGCTCGCCTCCGTCGGCCTGCACGTGACCGAGGCCTTCGGCACCTGGGACGGCGATCCGATCGGCCTCGCGCACAACCGCATGGTCGTCTTCGCGGAGAAGGACGACTGATCTACTGATCTAGGGCGCGGCGTCACACGCCGGCGTGAAGTCCGCGCCGCCGAAGAACTCGTCCGCGAGGAGCCGCATCGCCTCGGCGTTCTCCGTCGGCCCGCACTTGAAGGGCCGGGAGGGCAGGGGTTTGTCCTCCAGCGCGAGGCGTTGCTCCCGGAAAAACCGGAGCGCGAGCTCGGCCGCGTACTCGCGCACGCCGCCGCGGGGGAGGAACGCGTAGAGCCTGCCGTTCAGCGTCGTGTCCGTCGGCGCGTAGGGCAAGAGGCAACGCCGATCGTCCTTGCAGCGCGCGACGATCCCCGCGTGCAGCGCGCCGAGCGCGCGGGTCGACCACTGATCGTGCCACGCGTCGTTCAGGTGGAAGATCTCGTGGAACAACGTATCGCGCACGGCCTCCTCGGAGACGTTCACCGCGCCGAACAGGTTGTAGCCGACGTTCTGGTTCACCGCGAACGCGCTCGGGGCGCCGCCCTTCTCGGTGTAAAAAAATCGAAAATCGAGCGGCCGATCCCGCATCGTCACGCGTTTGCCCGTGCGGGCCTCGAGCGCGGCGAAGAAGCGCGCGTACCCGCGCATCGCCGCGAGGATCCAGACGAGGTGGTCGCGGTTCTGGCCCACGGGCCGCGCGGGCCGGAGCCGCACCTTCTGCCCGCGCCCGTCCTCGGTCTCCTCCTCGGGCAAGAGCCCCGCGAGCGAGCCCGTCTCCTCGTAGAGTTCGAGCGCGAGTTTTTTCGAGGCCGCGTTGTCCGCGTACCGCAGTGAGAGCAAGCAACGCACGCGCGGCGCTTCGGCGAGCGTCTCCGGGCAAGCCTCGCGGAGCTCCGTCGTGCGCAGGTGCGTGGCGAGGAAAAGCACACGCTCGGCCGCCTCGGCCCGCGCGGATTTCGGCGGCGGTGTGGGGGCGGATGCGGAGGCGGCAACCGAGATCTGATTGTGTACCGCTGTTGAGGAAGGGGGGTAGGTCGAGCGCCGGATGGGCCATGGGCCTTGCAAGGTGTGGCGGGAACCATGGCGGAGGGGGGCCGGCGTCAGGGATGATCGATGAAGAGCTCGGCAATCGGCGCGCCTTTCGTTTGGCACGCCGCGCGCGATGGCGCCGCGCGTGGGTCCTTCGAACGCGCTTTCCGCATTGCATGGCGGCGACCGGTACGAGCGGCATCGACCGGAGGACACGGTACGTTACCGGTGTCGGACACTGTCCGATTCGAAGGATTGCATCGTGGCTCGCCCGCAGTGTAACAAGGAAAACCGGCGCGCCTTCGTCGCACGCTTCTTTGCCCTCGCGACGAAACGCGACGTTTGCGCGCCCTCTCGCCGTCTCCTCCCAAGAAGGAACTCAAGTGATCAATCATCGATTCTATGTACCGCTGTGGCTCGGGCCGCTCGTTTTGCTCGCGGGAGCCTGTGACGTCGATTCCTCGGGGATGGGCGCAGGAGGCGACGGGGGCGGGCAGGCCGCGAGTCCGGCGTCGGAGGCGACGGCCGAGGCGCGGGCAGCGTTGACGGCGGGAGCGGGCAGCCTGGGTGACTGCAACGGGAACCCGGTGCGCTGCGCGGCGGTGAGCCTTTCTGCCGGCGAGTCCCATACCGTGGCGCTGAAGTCGGACGGCACGGTCTGGGGCTGGGGGTACAACAACTTCGGTCAGCTCGGGGACGGCACGACCACCGAGCAACTTACGCCCGTGCAAGTGAACGGCCTCGCTGGAGTCACCGCGGTGGCGGCGGGCTACGGACACACCGTGGCGCTGAAGTCGGACGGCACGGTCTGGGCCTGGGGCCGGAACACCGAAGGCCAGCTCGGCGACAACTCCACCATCAATCGATCCACTCCCGGGCAGGTAAGCGGCCTCGGCGGTGTCGCTGCGGTGGCGGTGAACGGCTACCACACGGTCGCGCTGAAGTCGGACGGCACGGTCTGGACCTGGGGGCGAAACGATTACGGTCAGCTTGGCGACAACACCACCACGTCTCGAAGCGCGCCTGTGCAGGTGACCGGGCTGAGCGACATCACCGCGGTGGCGGCTGGCTTCGACCACACCGTGGCGCTGAAGTCGAGCGGGACGGTCAAGGCCTGGGGGCACAACCTGAACGGCCAGCTCGGGGACAACACCACCATCGACCGACGCATACCCGTGACCGTGGGCGGGCTGAACAACGTCACCGCCATCACGGCGGGCATGTACACCACCCTGGCGCTGACGTCGGACGGCAATGTCTGGGCCTGGGGGCGAAACAGCCACGGCCAGCTTGGCGACTCGACGTTCAACGATCGACACTTTCCCACGAAGCTGTGGTTGTTCGGTGGTGTCATTGCGGTAGCGGGGGGCGGCGACCACAATCTGGCGCTGAAGTCGGACGGCACGGTCTGGGCCTGGGGCCGGAACACCCAAGGCCAGCTCGGCGACAACTCCACCATCAATCGAAACACGCCTGGGCAGGTGACCGACCTCGGCGGTATCACCGCGGTGGCGGGAGGCTACAGTCAGACCGTGGCGCTGAAGTCGGACGGCACGGTCCGGGCCTGGGGGGACAACCTCCATGGGCAGCTCGGGGACGGTTCCACCATCGAAAGCCACTTCCCCGTGCAAACGAGCGGACTGAGCCTCTTTTCGCTGTGCCGCGGCATGTCCGCGTGCGACGTGGGGACAGGGGCTTGCGTCATCGCGCTGCTGCCGAACGGCTCGTCGTGCGACGATGGCAATGCCTGCACGCAGACGGATACGTGCCAGTCGGGCACCTGCACCGGGGCGAGCCCGGTGGTGTGCGCTGCGGTGGACCAGTGCCATACGGCGGGCACGTGCAACGCGGCGACGGGCGTGTGCTCCAGCGGCGCGCTCAAGCCAAACGGCTCGTCGTGCGACGATGGCAATGCCTGCACGCAGACGGACACGTGCCAGGCAGGCACCTGCACCGGCGCGAACCCGGTGACCTGCGCGGCACTCGACCAATGCCACGATGCGGGCATCTGCGATGTCGCGACGGGCATATGCTCCACGCCGGCGAAGGCCAATGGGGCGGGATGCGACGATGGCGACGCGTGCACGCAAACGGACACGTGCCAGAATGGGATGTGCACCGGAGCCAACGTGCTTGTCTGCCCGCCGGTGGGCGAGTGCGAAGTTGGGCTCTGCAACCCGGTCAATGGGGTGTGCTCACCGATCCACAAGCCGGATAACACGCCTTGTGCAGGCGGGGTTTGCCTCGCCGGCGTGTGCCAGATCGAGGGACCGACGTCGAGCTCGAGCTCGAGCGCGACCGGGAGCGGCGGTGGCGGCGGTGGCGGCGGCAGCGCGACCGGGAGCGGCGGTGGCGGCGGTGGCGGCGGCAGCGCGACCGGGAGCGGCGGTGGCGGCGGTGGCGGCGGCAGCGCGACCGGGAGCGGCGGGATGATGGCGACGAGCACGAGCACGGGTGAAACGACGAGCACGACCACGGGTGCAGGCGCAGGCGGTAGCGCCGGGGAAATCCCGTCGAGCGAGAGTGGCTGTGGCGCCTGCGTCGTCGGGGGCGGCTCGGCGAACGGGGCCCCCTGGATCGGTCTTGGGCTCTTGCTCGCGCTGCGGCGAAGGCGGCAGAGCGCTCGGGTAGGCGCGCGGCCGTGAGGTGAGCGCCCCAGCCGCGAAGAACGGACCGGACGAAGCGACGATGTTTGCTGTAAAGGGCCGCGAATGCGTCGCCTCGAGGGGCGGGCCCGGTCGTGGGAGCGGAAGCGGGAGCGGAAGCGGGAGCGGATGCGGCGGCGGAGGCGGAAGCGGGAGCGGAGGCGGAAGCGGTCGCGGGAGCGGAAGCGATCGCTCGATGCGGAGGCGGCGCCGGCGGAGGCGCGCCGCAGCCGGCCGCGGCCACGATCCACCCGACGAGCCCCCCGAACCCTCGACGCATGTCGCTATTGTCGCGTTTTACCGCGGAAAAGGGAAGGTTTGCCTGCGTCCGTGCCCGCTCCCTTGTCGGACCGGCTCGCCGCTGTTACGACGGAGCCGTGCCCGAAGGCGACACCCTCCACCGCATTGCCAGCGCGCTCAGCCCGCGGCTCGTGGGACAGCCTGTGCGCTCGCTCCTGCTTCGGCACCAGTCCATCGATCGCCTGACGGGCCACCTCGTCACCAAGATCGAGGCGCGGGGCAAGAACCTGCTCGTCTTTTTCGACGAAGGCACCGTCCTCCACACCCACCTCCGCATGGGCGGCGCCTGGCATCTTTATGGCGAGAACGAGCGCTGGCGCCGGTCTCCGGCGTTCGCCACGGTCGTACTCGCCGTCCCCGGCCTTTTTGCCGTCTGCTTCCGCGCGCCCGTCGCGCGCCTCGTCCGCGCGAGCTTGCTCGCCGGTGATCCCGCCCTCGGCAGGCTCGGCCCGGACCTCATCGCCCCCGCGTTCGACGACGCCGCCGCGCTCGCCCGGCTCCGGCGCATGGGCAAGAAGGAGATCGGCGACGCGCTCATGGATCAGCAGGTCGTCGCTGGAATCGGGAACGTTTACAAAAGCGAGATCCTCTTCCACGAGCGGCTCGACCCGTTCGCCCTCGTGGAAACCCATTCCGACGAGGAGCTCGCGCGCCTGCTCGCCTTCGCCCGTCGCATCATGGTCGCCAACGCCAAAGCCAAACCCCATGCGAGCGGCCCCGGCGCGCATGACGGCCACACGCGAACGACCCGGGAGGGCGCGCGCCCCGGCGAGGGACCTCTCTCCGTCTACCGCCGCGCGGGCGAGCCCTGCTACGATTGCGGCGCCATCGTCGAAATGCGCCGCCAGGGCGAGGTGCGACGCTCCACCTATTATTGTCCTCGATGTCAGGCACCTCGACACGCGGCGCATCGGGAGGCATGCGCGTGACGCGGCCCCGCGGGAAAACCTCGAAAGGCGGCGCGCTCGCCCATTTCCACGAGGCGACGCGTACCTGGTTCCAGGGCGCCTTCCCCGGGCCCACCGAGGCCCAGGAGAAAGGCTGGCCGCCGATCCAGGCGGGCAAGTCGACCCTCCTCCTCGCGCCCACGGGCTCCGGCAAGACGCTCGCCGCGTTCCTCGTCGCCCTCGATCGACTGGTGTTTTCGGACGAACCTCCGAAAGACGCGCGCTGCCGCGTCCTTTATGTCTCGCCGCTGAAGGCCCTCGCCGCCGACGTCGAACGAAACCTCCGCGCCCCGCTCGCCGGCCTCACGAAGACCGCCGAGCGCCTCGAAATCCCGTTCCGCGTCCCCACCGTCGCGATTCGTTCCGGCGACACCTCGCCCGAGGAGCGCGCGCGCCTCGCAAAACGCCCGCCCGACATCCTCATCACCACCCCCGAATCGCTTTTCCTCCTGCTCACCTCGAACGCGCGGGAGATATTGCGCTCGGTCGACACCATCATCATCGACGAGATCCACTCGCTCGCCGCCACGAAGCGCGGCGTGCACCTCTTTTCGTCCCTGGAGCGGCTCGAAGCCCTGCGCGGCGATGGATCGCGGACCACGCGCATCGGCCTCAGCGCCACGCAACGCCCGCTCGATGAAATCGCGCGCCTGCTCGGCGGCGGCGAGATCGACGACCAGGGCAAGTTCGTCCCGCGCCCCGTCACCATCGTCGACGCGAGCGCGCCGAAATCGCTGGAGCTTTCGATTGAAGTCCCAGTCGAAGACATGACCCGCATGGGCGAACCCGGCGAGGACGCGGGGAAGGGGCCGAATGCGGATCCGGCGGCGCGCTCGATATGGCCGAGCATTCACCCGCGCCTCGTCGAGCTCGTCCGCGCGCATCGATCCACCATGATCTTCGCCAACAGCCGCCGGCTCTCCGAGCGGCTCGCGGCGGCGATCAACGAGGCCGCGGGCGCCGAGATCGCTGCCGCGCACCACGGATCCGTCGCGCGGGACGAGCGCACGCGCATCGAGGAGGCCCTCAAAGAGGGGCGCCTGCCGTGCATCGTCGCGACCTCCTCGCTGGAGCTCGGCCTCGACCTCGGCGCCGTCGATCTCGTCGTCCAGATCGAATCCCCGCCCAGCGTCTCCGCCGGCCTCCAGCGCGTCGGCCGCGCCGGCCACGCCGTCGGGGCCACCTCGCGCGGCGTCGTTTTTCCGAAGCACCGCGGCGATCTGCTCGCGTGCGCGGCCGCCACGAGCCGCATGATCGACGCCAAGGTCGAGGCCACGTTTTACCCGCGAAACCCCCTCGACGTCCTCGCCCAGCAGATCATCGCCGTCACGGCGATGGATTCGATCCACGAAGACGCCCTCTTCTCGCTCGTTCGTCGCGCCGCGCCCTTCGCGGATCTCCCGCGCGCGAGCTTCGAGGGCCTGCTCGACATGCTCTCCGGCCGCTACCCCTCGGACGAGTTCGCCGAATTGCGCCCGCGCATCGTCTGGGACCGGACGACCGGCGCGATCCGCGCCCGCGAAGGCGCCAAACGCCTCGCCGTCGTCAATGCCGGCACCATTCCCGATCGCGGCCTTTATGGCGTCTTCCTCGCCACGGAGGAGTCCGCGGGCAAACCCGGTCGTCGCGTCGGCGAGCTCGACGAGGAGATGGTCTTCGAGGCGCGCGAAGGCGAGGTCTTCGTCCTCGGCGCGTCCTCGTGGCGCATCACCGAGATCACGCACGACCGCGTCCTCGTCGTCCCCGCGCCCGGCGAGCCTGGCAAAATGCCGTTCTGGCGCGGCGATCGCGTGGGCCGCAACGTCGAGCTCGGGACCGAGATCGGCCGCGTCGCCCGCGAGATCACAAAGGCCGACGACGTAGCGGCCGAGCGCCTCCTGCGCGAAAAACACCACCTCGACACGCGCGCCGCGAAAAACCTCATTCGTTACGTCCGCGATCAGGCCGCGGCGACGGGGGAGGTCCCGAGCGATACCACCATCGTGCTCGAACGCTTCGTCGACGAGGTCGGCGACACCCGCGTCTGCATTCTCTCGCCCTTCGGCGGGCGCGTGCACGCTCCGCTCGCGAGCGCCATCGAGGAGCGTTGCCGCGCCGAGCTCGCCCTCGAAATCGAGGCCGTCTGGGCCGACGACGGCGTCGTCCTCCGTTTCCCCGAATCCGAGGGCCCGCCCGACGCGCGCCTCTTGCTCCCCGACGCCGACGAGGTCGAGGATCTCGTCGTCCGGAGCCTCGGCGCCTCCGCGCTCTTCGCCGCCCGCTTCCGCGAATGCGCCGGCCGCGCCTTGCTCTTGCCGCGCAAGCGCCCGGGCAAACGCTCGCCGCTCTGGGCCCAGCGGAAACGCGCCTCGGACCTGCTCGCCGTGGCCGCGCGGTACGGCTCGTTTCCCATTCTCCTCGAAACGTACCGCGAGGTTCTTCGTGACGTCTTCGATCTGCCGGCGCTCGTCGATCTGCTGAAGAAGATCGAATCTCGCAAGGTCCGCGTGCACGAGGTCGACACCCGCGCGGCCTCGCCTTTCGCCGCGTCGCTCCTCTTCGGGTACGTCGGCAACTTCATGTACGACGGCGATCTGCCGCTCGCCGAGCGCAAGGCGCAGATGCTCGCGATCGACCACGCGCGCCTGCGGGAGCTGCTCGGCGAGGCCGAGATGCGCGAGCTGCTCGATCCGGCCTCGATTGACGTACTCGCGCGTTCGCTCCAGCGCCTCGACGGAAAACGCCCGCTCAAGCACGCCGATCAGGTCCACGATCTCCTGCTCTCGCTCGGGGATCTCTCGCGGGACGAGATCCTCGCCCGCGCGGGGACCGACGAAGACGGCGGCGGGGCGAGTCGCGTATCCGGTTTTCTGGACGAACTCACGCGCGCGCGGCGGATTTTCGAGGTCACGATCGCGGGGGAGCGACGGTTCGTCGCATCCGAGGACGCGGGGCGCTTCCGGGACGCGCTCGGCGTCGTGCCTCCGGGGGGTTTGCCCGCGGCCTTCCTCGAACCGTCGGCCGATCCGCTCGTCGACATCGTTTCCCGTTATGCCCGGACACACGGCCCGTTCCGCGCCGAGGACGTCGCACGACGTCATGGCCTCGGCGTCGGCCCCGTGCGGGTCGCGCTCGCCACGCTCGTCGAGCGCCGCCGCGTCACGGAGGGCGAGCTCTTGCCCGGCGGATCCGGCCGCGAGTATTGCGACACCGAGGTCCTCCGCTCGCTCAAGCAACGCTCTCTCGCGCGCCTCCGCGCCGAGGTCGAGCCCGTCCCGCCCGAGGCGTACGCGCGTTTCCTTTTGGAATGGCACGGCCTCACGCGCCCGCGCCGCGGCCAGGAGGCCTTGCTTTATGCCGTCGAGCTCCTGCAAGGCGCGCCGCTCGTCGCCTCCGCGCTCGAAGCCGAGATCCTCCCGGCGCGCGTGGAGGGGTATCGCCCCGGTGATCTCGACGCGTTATGCGCCGCCGGCGAGGTCATCTGGCGCGGCGTCGAGCCCGTCGGCGATTCCTCGGGCCGCATTGCCCTGTATCTCTCGCAGGCCTATCCCTATCTCGCGCCGCCGCCCGGCAAGGCCGAGGGCGCGGTCGCCGCGCGCGTCCGCGAGACCCTCGCGCGGAGAGGTGCCGTCTTTTTCAGCGATCTTCTGCGAGAAACGGGCGGCTTCGGGCACGACGTGCTCGCGGCCTTGTGGGAGCTCGTATGGGCCGGGGAGGTCACGAACGACACGCTCGCGCCTTTGCGCTCGCTCGGCCGCGACGAAAAACGCGGTGGTCGGCGGCATTCGAGCCGCGGCGGTCTCTTCGGCGCCCGCCGCGCGGGGCCGCCCGGCAGCGAGGGCCGCTGGTCGCTCTTGCCTCCGATGGGTGAAAAAGGTCCCAGCGAAACCGAGCGCCGCGCCGCGCTCGCGCGGATTCTCCTCGATCGCCACGGCGTGCTCACCCGCGAGGCCGCGCACGCCGAGGGCCTCGTGGGCGGTTTTTCCGCCGTGTACGATGTCCTCCGCGCGATGGAGGAAGCGGGAAGGGTTCGTCGCGGCTATTTCGTCGCGGGCCTCGGCGCCGCGCAATTCGCGCTTCCGGGCGCCGACGATCGGCTGCGCTCCTTCCGCGAGCCCTCGGCCGAGGGCCGCACGCTGGTCCTCTCGGCCGCCGATCCGGCCAATCCCTTCGGCGCATCCGTGCGCTGGCCGGGCGACGATGCCGAGCCGGAGAGCGGCAATCGCGGCGCCTCGCGGCCCAAACGCGCGGCCGGCGCGCGTGTCCTTCTCCACGACGGCAAATTGCTCGCCTGGATGGGCAAAAGCGAGCGTGGGCTCCTCACGTTCCTGCCGCGCGACGAGCCCGAGCGCACCGCGGAGAGCCGCGCGCTCGCCCGCGCGCTCGCGGACCTCGTCGACGAAGGCCGCGCGCGGATCGTCCTCATCGCCACGGTCGACGGCGAACCCACGGCCCGCTCGCCGCTCGCCGATGTCCTGAAAGAAGCAGGGTTCGTCGCGACGAGCCAGGGCTTTCTCAAACGTCGAGCCGCCGCCGCGGTGCCCCCCTCGCGTCCCTTCGGCGCGCCCGGTGGCTGGGGAAGGCCCTGGTCGAGCAAACCCGCCTCGGTGACGTCCACGCCGCAAGGCAGCGAACACGCGTCGGCTCCCGATGGCGAGGACAGTGACCTCCTCGACCTCGACGACGACTTCGACGGGTGACGGCAAAAACTGGGCAGGGAAACCACGCACGTGGACGTTGATTCCGTCGCCACGGTTGCGATACTCCCCCGGTTTCCATGCATACGAGCCCTCCCGAGGACCTCCGCGACACGAACGGCGCTGATCTCACGGACTGGAAGCCGGTGGGCGAGCACCATTATCGTGTCGAGTCGACCGATATCTTCCATGTCAGATTCGCGGGCAACGTGGAAGGGCCCATCATCGAGCACCTTTACGGCCTCCAGCGGGATCTCGCCATGGCGAGCGGTCGGCCCGTCTTTCTCCTCGTCGACATCTCGAGGTTCGGAGAGTTCTCCACGGAGGCGCGCAAATTCTCCACGGCGCTCGATCCCACGGGCATCATCGCCGCGACGGGCATCTACGGCGGCAGCTTCCGGCAGCGCATGGTCATGAACATGCTCACGCGCGCCGGCACCCTGCTCCGGCCTTCGCTGCCCCCTTTGCAGTTCTTCGCCCACGAGGCCGAGGCGCGCGCGTTCCTCGACGACTGCCGCGCCCGAGCGTGAGCTCTCCGGGCGACGCCCGTCCGCTGATCCCAGGTCTTCGGGAGGGCTGGTACAGGCGCGTGACAGCGGGTGTCACGGCAACATGACAGTGTCTCGGGAGCGTGACACGCCCGAACCAAGTCCCTCGCCAGGTCAGAATGGGCACCGTGATCGGCTTCCTGTCACTCCGGCCCTCCATCCCAACCAAGCGCGGGGTAGCGAAGCCAAACCAGGTACCTGTACAAGAGAAACAGGATCACCGCCAGGCACGCCGCGAGCTTGGCGATGCGCTCGGCGTCCCAGGTCGTTTGCCCCCATGTAATGGCTGCGACCCCGCAAGCGACCACGATGAATGTGGCGGGCAGCGTTCCCTCGTACCCCGTGAAGCGGTGGGAACACGAGCGGCATTGAAACGTGAACATCGTGACGGTTTGAAAGCGGATCCGGTACGTCTCGACCTCCACGCAGACCATCGACCGACCGCAACGACGGCATTGGCGCGCCCGATCCTCGGTGGACGCAGCCTCCGTCGCGCGCTGATAAAGCGCTCTCGCGTGGTGCTGCTGGGCGCACGCCGGGCAGATCGGGTCCCCCGCTGGGGAGAGCGTCGTGTCGGACCTCAATGCGGAGGCGCCGCAATCAGAACAGGCGACCTCGTGCCGCTCCGCGACCATCTGGACGACAGCCGTCGCCATGTCCGCGTCGACCTTCCTGCCAACGAGCTCCTGCCAGATCTCGGCTTTCGACCTCCGCGCGAGGATCATGTCCTCCGCGATCTGCTTGGCCGTCGCTTCATCCGGCACCTCGTTCTTCCTGAAGGCATCCATGGCTCGCCCCTCCTCAAAGCAACCAGTGTACCAGACCACGCTTCGAGGTTTTACGCGAGAACGACTCAGCCCGATGCCCACGAGCACGAGCACCGCGCCGAGAAAAAAGCTCGGGGTGAGCGGCTCGTCGAGGACGAGCACCCCCGCCCAGCGCGGAGAAGACAGGCGCGGTGTACAGGAACACGGCCACATGCCCCGCGGTGGTATGGGGCAGCGCCAGCGCAATGAGGAAAAACTCCCCGGTGAAGAGCAAGCCGGCGAGGAGGCCTCCGCGGAGAGTGCCCTGGCCGAGACCCCGCCATGCCCCGCGCCACGTCATCAAGAGGCCCACGAACAGCGCCGCAATGCCCGAGCGCAGCGAGGCCTGGAAGGACGGGGGCGATATCCTGGGCGGCCATTTTGATCGCCACCTGCTGCAGGCCCCACAGGGCGCACAGCAGCATCATGAGGACAAAGCTGAAGGCGTCCGTCTGGCGGCGGGCGAGCGCGGGAAGGGGCGTGGGGTGCCCCACGGGCCACCCCCGCCCTGCCCACCGTGTCGCCTGCCGGACGCATCGTCGGTCTGTCCACGAAGCGGGGGAAGTTCACGTGCCCGGAAAGGCCGAGCGAAAGCAATCCTCCTGCCACCACGTGGCGGCCTCGCAGGCGCCCGGACCTTTCCCGGCGCCGTCGACATGTCGAAGCGCGGGGCGTCGACGCGTCGACGGGCGCGAGCGAGGCACGCGTTCCATCGACGCGTAGCCATCGATCGGGACGAATTCGGAGAAATACGCGCGCCTGCCGGTTCGGCACGGGGGTTGCCATTCCCTCGAGCTCCTGATCGAGCAACGGAACGACCCAACGACCAGCAGGCGCTGCCGGCCAGCTCCAACCGACGATGAGCCGTCGCGCATAGCCGGTGAATGACCACAGAAGGAGGCCCCCAAAATGTGCACGACCCTGATGATCAGCGTCCCCTCCAATCCCGGTCAGAGCCCCCCGGACACGGCGAAGACGTACGTGAGCGCGAGAGCGCTGGAGATGCCGGGGTTGATTGAGCAGAGCGTCTACGTCATGCCGAGCAACCAGTCCTGGCCGCTGCAAGCGGTCCATCCCGCCGAGGCAGCAAAGGGATGGACGACGCTCCAGTGGACCAATCCCTATGGCTTCGTGGGGATCGCCCCCTCCGGGAGCGCTTGGACATCGCTGCCGACCTTCAACGACGGCATCAACACGGAGGGATTGTCCGTCGGAGCGCTGTGGCTCGCCCCCGGTACCGAGTACCCACCCATTGGGACGCAGAAAAACCAGGTGTCTTACCTGGATTTTCCTGCGTGGATCCTCGGCAACTTCGCGTCGGTCGAGGACTTCCTGGCAGCCCTGCAGACGATCTCCGTCGTGGGGCCTGCGCCGGGAACTCGGTTCTATGTTCCGCTGCACTACATCGTGACGGACAGCACCGGTCAGAGCGCCGTCATCGAGTTCATCGGGGGCAAACCCAACGTCTACAGATGCACCAACGGCGTCATGACCAACTGGCCGACCTACGACTGGCAGATCACGAACGTCAAAAACTACTTCAATTTGACGCTCGTCGGCAGCGAGACCTCCACCACGGGTGCCGGCAATCCCGTCGGAGGCGGCCTGGTCGGGCTGCCAGGGGACTCGCTGTCCGCCTCGCGATTCGTCAGGGCAACGATCCTCTCCCAGGGCATCAGCCAGCTCCCGGCGGACGGTACGGGTTGGCTGCCGGCGCCAGGCATCTTTGCGACGACGCCGCCGTCGAAGAACCCGCCCGGCTTCGCCGGTTCAGAGCAGACTGCGGTCACCGTCGCGCTGCAGCTCACGCAGATCTGCATGGGGACGCCGTACGGGATGCTGCTGCAGACGGTGGCGAACTCGCCGGCCACCACGGGCATCCCGGCCACGACGCCGCCCTCGTACACGACCACGTACGGCGACTACACGATGTGGACGAGCGTGCGTGATCACACCAATCGCAAGTACTACTTCATGTCCGCGTTCAGCGGGATCCTCACGATGATCGATCTGAGCTCGCTGAACTTCGCCACCACACCGGCGTACCCGAACAACGCGAGCATCGCGGTCCTGCCCCAGGGGGATGCGCCGTGGCGTGTGGATGCGACGAAGCTGCTCACGCCGGCAACCAGCCTGGGCTCGGGCTCGGCGGCGCAGAGGCGGCTCCGCCCTGGCCCGGCGGGCATCGAATAAAGTCGTAATCGCTCAGCCAGGAGGACGGAGGAAACGTTCCGCGGCGCGACCTCGCGAAGTTCGGAGCGGGAAACGGTCCCGGCTGCGTCCCAGAGCAACGACCGGCTCACTTCTACCCCAAATGACGCGGCCTTGGCAGACCTGGACGAAGTCCTGCGTGTTGCCTACCCTCCAGACCTGGACAAAGTCCTTCGCGTTGCCTACCCTCCTGCGAAACGGCCGCCCTAGGCGGAGAGGGTGAGATGAGAGCTCGACTCGGAAGCCTTTTGGCGATTTCTGGGGCGGTCCTGGTGATGGGGGCGCTCGCAGCATGCGGTGACGACACGGGCGGCACGACCACGAACAATGCGAGCTCGAGCGGCTCCGGCGGCGCGGGCGGCTCCGGCGGCGCGGGTGGCTCCGCGGGCGCGGGCGGCTCGGGCGGGATGCAGGTGACCCCGGAAGGATCGACGGCGGTCGTCGCGCTGCTCGAGACGACGGATCTGCACACGAACATCCTGAGCTACGACTATTTCAAGCTGGTGGAGGACAAGGCGATCGGCCTCGAGCGCACCTCGACCCTCGTCAATCAGGCGCGCGCCGAGTTCCCGAACAACCTGCTCGTCGACAACGGCGATACCATCCAGGGCACCGTGCTCGCCGATTACCAGGCGCTCGTCACCCCGCTACCTTGTGATCAAACGCTGGCCATGTACAAGGCCATGAACCAGCTGAAGTTCGACGTGGCAGGCATTGGCAACCACGAATTCAATTACGGCCTCGCCTTCCTGTCGCAGGTGACCCATACCCCGTTCGACGTCCCGGACCTCGAGCTGAGCGGTTCTTCGGCCTGCGCGGGCCCGCTGTTCCCGCAGGTGAACTCCAACGTCTTCAGCATGAAGACGAACGAGACGCTCTTCCAGCCGTCGGTCCTCGTCACGAAGACCATCACGGCGACGGGGCCCGACGGCACGGCCGTCGAGAGCACGCTCCGCATGGGTTTCATCGACTTCACGCCCCCGCAAATCTTGAACTGGGACAAGAAGTGGCTCGAGGGCAAGGTGTTCACGAAGGGCGTGGAGGAGGTCGCCGCGCCGCTCATCGCCGATCTTCGCAAGAACGGGGCTGATCTCGTCGTCGCCATCATCCACGGCGGCCTCGACGACACGCCGTACGTGCCGTCCCTCGAGAACCAGGCATGGCACCTCGCTCACGTGCCCGGCATCGACGCGATGCTCATGGGCCATTCCCACCAGATCTTCCCCAACGCAAAGAGCACGACGCCGCAGTTCGACCTGCCCGAGGTCGACAAGGCACTCGGCACCGTCGCGGGGATACCCGCGGTCATGGCGAATTTCTGGGGCCAGCACCTCGGCGTCATCAAGCTCGGCCTGACCTACGATGGCACGAGCTGGACCGTGGACAAGACGAAGACCATCGTCGAGGCCCGCCCCATCGCGACCACGTGCGAGAACGGGCTTCCCGCCGCGTGCGATGCGATGGAGCAATGGCTCACGGGGGCGCCCTGCGCGTTCGCGACGATGTGCAACATGCAGGCGGACAAGACGAAGGTCTACGTCCCGGCCGACCCGGCCATCGCGTCGCTGCTCGATACCGAGCACCAGGCGACCATCGCTTACGTCAAGACGCCGATCGGCACGACCGACTTCGAGATGACGACGCTGTTCGCCGAGGTGGGCGACGTCGGCGCGATCCAGATCGTCAACCAGGCCCAGGCAGATTACGTCGCGTCCTACATCCAGCAAAACCTGCCCCAGTACGCGGGGCTCCCCGTCCTGTCGGTGAGCGCCCCATTCAAGACCGGTTTCCAGGGCGGGACCGATTATACCGACGTGATGGCCGGCAGCCTCGCCATCAACAACGCAGCCGACCTCTACCTCTACGCGAACACGCTCCAGGCGGTGAAGGTGACCGGCGCGGGAATCCTCGACTGGCTCGAGTGGGCGGCGACGCGCTACGCCCAGATCGATCCGACCCAGACGATGCCGCAACCGCTCATCAACCCGGCGATGCCCGGCTACAACTTCGATATGTTCACGGACACGCGTATCTCGTATGAGATCGACGTGACGCAGCCGCTGCCGCCCCTGGGCATGAAGGCGAGCGGGCGCATCAAGAACCTGATGTTCGAGGGGGCGCCCATGGACATGGGCCAGGAGTTCATCGTCGCGACGAACAACTACCGCGCGGGCGGCGGCGGCAACTTCCCCGGGCTCGACGGGTCGAAGACGATCTTCGCCGCACCCGATACGAATCGCGAAGTGCTCATCGCGTACATCAAGAAGATCCAGAACATCACGCGCGCAGACAACGGCTCCGCGCGGAGCTTCCAGTTCACCAAGGTCACGACCATGGGCCCGGTCACCTTCACCTCGGCGCAAAACGCGCTCCCGAAGGCGCAGGCCGCCGGGCTCACGAACATCTCGCTTTTGCAACAGGACGACGGGAGCGGCAAATTGTTGTCGATCTACGCCATCGACCTGAGCCAGTAAGCTCTCAATTGGGTGTGCGACGAGTCACGCTGATCGGCGGTGCGGCCCTGGCCATCACCGCCGCCCTTCTCCTCGTGTCATGGCTCGGCCGAAGTGCTCGCCGAGAGCCCGATCGCCCTGCTCTCGCCGGTTTGTCCGCGCCGCCGTCACGATCCTCGGCCAAGCCCCGCGACGGCCTTGCCATGCGAAACCTCGGTTTCCGTCTGCTCGGCCTCTCCGACCCGGAGCAGGTGAAGGCCGGGATGCATACGCTGACGAGCGCCGCGGAGCAGGGAGATGTCGAGGCGGAGATCGCGCTCGGGAGGATCTACCTCGCGGGTATACCCACGGTCCCCAAGGACGTGAGGCGCGCGCGTGATCATTTCCTTCGCGCCGAACCCTCGCGCCACCCGAGCGCCGCCTACTTCCTCGGCGTCATGAGCCAGAATGGGCAAGGCGTCAGGGCCGACCCTCGGGAGGCCGCGCGCTGGTTCGAGATCGCTGCGGAGAGAGGGTCGCCGGACGCGACGTTCCTGCTCGCCAATGCGTACCGCGCGGGCGCAGGCGTGCCGAAGGACGACAAGAAGGCCCTCGCGCTCTACGAGAAGGCCGGCGAGCTGGAACATGCGCCCGCGCTGCAAACGCTGGCCCTGGCGTATCTCCATGGTGAGCTCGGGCTCGAGCCCGACGAGGCCGAATACCGGAGGTACATGATGGAAGCCGAGCACGCCCTCCAGCACCGACCCGTCCCGCCTTGAGCGAGGGGTCCGTGCGCGAAGCTGCGGCAGGCAGGGACAGTTCCATGACGACCTGGATACGTGAAGTCTGCGAAACGAACGGCATCGACATCCACTACCTCCGAACGGGAGGCGCCAAGTATCCCGTCGTTCTGCTCCATGGATTGATGGGGAGCGGCGCCTGCTGGACTCCCCTGGCGCGGGCGCTCGAAGGTGAATTCGACGTCGTCATGCCCGATGCCAGAGGGCACGGCGGTTCGAGCGCGCCGCACCACGGATACCGGTACGACGATCACGCGAGCGACGTCGTAGGCCTCATCCGCGGCCTTGCGCTCTCTCGTCCGGTTCTGCTTGGCCACTCGATGGGCGGCATGACCGCCGCGGTGGTGGCGAGTCGAGGGGCAGGGCTCATCCGCGGCCTCATCCTGGTCGACCCGACGTTCCTGAGCCCCGAGCGCCAACGCGAGGTGCGCGACAGCGACGTCGCCGATCAACACCGGAAGGCCCTCGGCTTACAGAAGTCTGACCTCGTTGCGCAGGCCCGAGCCCGACACCCGCGTCGCTCGCCCGAGATCGTCGAGCTTCAAGCCGAGGCGAGACGGAAGACCCGCATGGGCGCGTTCGACGTTCTCACGCCGCCCAACCCCGAGTATCGCGACCTGGTGAGCGCGATTGACGTCCCGAGCCTGCTCGTCATTGGTGACAATAGCCCCGTCGTCACGCTCGAGATGGCAACGGAGCTGCGGCGTCTCAACCCACGCGTACGAATCGAACAGGTACAGGACGCCGGCCACGGCCTTCCGTTCGAACAACCCGAGCGCCTGGGAGAGGTGGTCCTGTCGTTCTTGCGTGAGCTGGCTTAGCTGTTGCGGTGCAAGCGCATCGATCACCGCAATTTCATGTATGGCCGGCCCTTGAGGAGCTGCTTCGTGCGGTCGCCACACTCCCGCTCACCGACCTCGAGCTCGGCGGCGACCTCCCGCGCGGTGCATCGCTTACGGCCTGTATTCGAAGGCTCCGACGTCGTACGGGCCGACCTTGCGGGGCAGCCTGTCGAAGTCGGTGGTGAGGCCCAGGCTGGACACGTCGGTCCCGGCGTCGACCGCGCTCGACGTCGAGACGAGGTGATAGTCATCCTCGCCCGCGTTCACGAAGTGGCTCTCGAGGCTGCCCGTGGTGACGTTGCTCGACGCCGTCCAGTCGACGCTGGCGTTGAGCAGGTGGATGGCCTCGGACGCGCGCAGGAGCAGGTTGTTGTGGCAGAGGTTCCCCTGGCTGTGCGAATGGTACATGTAGATGCCGTGCGGGCCGTCGTTGACGATCGTGTTGTTGAGAATGCGGAACGGCCCGTTCTTCGCGCCCACGTCATTGTCCTGGATCACCAGGCCCACGTCCGTCGCGGTGATGATGACGTTGTTGTAGACGTCGATGTTGCCCGGGCCCGCGATGAACAGGCCAGCATAAGCGTCGGTGCCGCGGACGAAGTTGCGGTACACCCGGCCCGAAGTCCCGGGGTTGATGTCGAGGGCGCCCGAGTTGTAGGGGCTGTCGCCGGTGGCCCCGGCAATCACGACGTTGTCGTAGACCTCGGTGTCGTAATCGACCGTGCCGTCGTTGTCCGACCACGCACTGCCGACCTGGATGCCGTCGGCGGCGGTGCTCTCCACCCGGTTCGCGTACACCCGAACCCCGTGCAGCTCGGGCTCGAACTTGCAGTCGTTCTCGCACACGATGGTGCCATTGCCGGCGTTGACGCCGCACTGGGCATTGCCGTTCTCGACCAGCTCCAGAGCGCCCCAATGCGAGCCGCCGATGTAGAACCCTTCGCCTCCGGTATCGTGCACGTTGTTATGGTGGAGGAAGGTGTTCTCTTGCACGAAGGACTCGCGGTGCCACTTGCAGCTCACATTGGTGCGGGCCACGATTCCCGCGTACGCGGAGCTCTCGACCTCGACGAAGGCGACCTCGATGTCGGACGACCCGTCGGTGATCTCGAGGCCGTTCGCGCCCTGATTGCCCGAGGTGGCAATGGTGATCCCATACGGCTCGGCCGCGGCTCCGACGCCCACGATGCGCACGTAGCGTGACTCGAGCACGCCCAGGGCCGCATTGGCGTGGCTGTGCGCGAAGTCGACCCGACCGCCGCAGTTCACGAGCGTGACGGGCGCCTCCGGGCTGCCCTCGAAGCCGCGGATGTTCAGCGTGTCGTAGGCGCCGGCCTGGAGGCAGACCTTCGAGCCCGGCTTGATGTCGAGGAGCTTCTCGTAGTCGGGGGTGTCGTCGCCGTTCGCGTCGTAAAAGTGCTTGGAAGTCGCGTAGAAGCCGCTCGAGGTCGTGAGGATGAAGTCGCACGTGCCGCCGTCGGCCACGAGCTTGCACGCCGTCGGCTCCGGGCCCGTCGTGGCCATGTGGAAGCTCGCCCGGGTCGGCGTGACCTGTCAGTTGCCGGCAGCGTCGCGCCCGATGATCTTCAGCGTGCGCTTGCCGGCCGCGACGGATGGGATCGAGATCGGCGCCGCCACCGGCTGCTCGTCGCTGAAATCGCCGTCGTCGATGGCGTAACGGTAGTGGGTGACGTCGTCGCCGGCGACGCCGGCCGAGAGCGGCACCGCGTCGACATACCAGTATGCCGGCGGGGCCGGAGCGAAGATCGCGATGGGCGGCTCGTGATCGTCCGATGTTCCTCCGCTGCCTCCGCTGCCGTTTCCTCCGCCGCCGTTTCCGGAACCTCCGTCTCCACCTCCGCTCGTTGCATCAGGGTTCGGAGCGCCATCGCACCCGACCCCGATGAGCAGCGCCAAACCGATGCTCCACAAGAGGTGCATACGCATTCGAATCCTCCATTTTTTTCACTCGTCTCCCGCCGCTGACACGAGCGTACGCCAAGACGTCGTACGATGGGACCCCATCCGCACGAACGTCGAACGCGCGCGGTTCGGGAGGGTCTGCGTCGGCGCCGAGCTGAACCAGCGATCGCAGGTTGGCGAATTCGGGCGGGCCATTCAGACGGGAAGCCGATCTCGGGGGCCCCAAGACGGAGGACGGGGAGCCCCAGGGCGCGAAGATGGGCTCCGCGCGGTGTGTAACGACACGGTTGACCGCCACACGGGAAGCGTGCTTTACCCCCGAGAAGGCGCGCAAGGAACCACGACCATGCCGAAAGCTCCGACCTGGCCACTGCTCCTCGTGATCATCCTCCCGAGTTGCCTCTTTGGCTGCCTCGGGCGGCACCGGCACCTCGAGGACGTGGTTTATCAGCCGTGCTTGACCGGCCCGGTCCCTCGCAGCCGCCTGGCATCTGCGGACGAAACGTACCGGCTCATGCGACGGGAGCTCGACCGGGCGAATCGGGCCACGCCTGCGATGCGCGCTCATCTCCTTGGGCTCCTCCCCACCCTGTTTCCAGGAGACAGCCGGGAGGATCCCCCACGGCGATGTGACCTCGAGTATATCGAAAGCGCGTCGGCCGAAATCCTGGAGCAGAAGCCTGTCGTATACTCCCGCCTGCTTTTGGCGCGTGTGGATGCCATCCACCCGTTTGGCCTGCTTGGGGTGGTGGAACCGCACGTCTCCTTCCTTCGCATGCTGCTCGAGCTACCCGAGTCAGAGCTGACCGAATATCGCCTCATGCCAGGCGAAATGGGCCCTCCTCCGCCAAAGTCCCACCTTCGGTACAGAGTGTTGTCCCAGCTTGCATGGGGCTGGCTCATGGACAACTCGAAGGGGGCCTCGTCGCTCGTCGTGGATCGGCTCAAAACCTCACGCGACGACAATGAGCTCGTGCTCCTCGACCACGCTTCGGAGTGGGTTGTGAGCCGAGAGTTCCTCCCCTCCGAAAAGGAGGAGGGGCAAGCCCTGGTTCGCTCATGGCTACCTGATCTCCACGCGAGGCTCTCCGGCCCTGCCACTCCGATCTCGCTGGAGATCGTGCTGCAACGTATAGCGCTCATAGGTGGGTTCGACGAGCACCCCAGCTTGGGTCGACCGATAAGGGACCTGCTCCAGGATGTGCTCCGTGCCAACGGTGAAATGCCAATCACGCGCGGAATCGACGGGGCAGCGCAGGATCTGGCTACCATTGCTTATGAGAGCCTCGCCTGGATGGATCGTGCTTGCCGTTCGGGTGGATGCCTATCCCCGGCAACCGTGTTCCCCCTACGTGAAAGTGTGGGCCGGAAGGTGTGGGGACGTCGGTTTCTACCTGAGCTACCGGCCGCGGAGTTTCCTGAAGCGGAACGACGGACACGCGTCCGGGAACTCGAGGCGGAGTTCGCGCAGTTGCAATCCTGGAAGCTGCGCTGCCATGTAATGAAGGAGCTCGCCGAGCACGCCGTCCATGATGACGCCGAGCGCCTGTTCAAGCTCGTCACGGAGCCGATCTTCATCCATGGAAAGATCGTGAGCTCGATGGAGACGTTCTGTCGCATCCAGGTCGCCGCGAGCTTCGCGGTGGTCTCGGAGGACCTGCGCGTCGCATTGCTCCTGCGGTTCTTCAAGGCGACGCGCGAGGACATCGTCGATCCTCCGCAAGCGAGCGGGGATCCCTGGGCTGAAGCCGATAGTGCCGCCCCCTATTACATGGTCGGCCACACGGCTGCGTCGGTCCTGTGGGACAACTTGGACTGGATCGAGCGTCACCCTTCGCTCCGGGATTGGCTCGCCACGGTGAGCAAGGAAAATCATGGCGTGCCTTCTTCGAATGGGCGTTCGCCTATTGTGCCCAACCCGACGCTGGGACGACTCCTCATGTTTCATCTATCCAAGGACCCGGCAGCGGAGCCCGAGGTTGGCCGGTCCATTCTGCGCGCCTGGATGGAAACGATGCGCGCCAAAATAGGCAACCCGGATCGCCGCAAGCCCTATGAGGACCATGTTGTGCAAATCATGACGCTGGGAATGTTTGCGGCCCAGTATGGGATGCGCGACGAGGTGCAGGCGTTCTTCGACGAGATCGAGCCAATACGTCAACCGGCGCCCGAGGGGAGCATGATCACGGCATTCTCCAGCGGATATCCGGAGCCATTGGGCCTGGCGTCCTATTTGATGAGGCGAAACTCCGGACCTGCGCGCGCGCCTTCGTCCCCTCGGTGAACGGTACGAGAGGCTCATCTCGTGAATCACGCGCCTGTTCGAGTGTTCGACCAAGGGGACCGAAATAGGCTGGGGTTCAAAGCCACCGTCCTCCCCCGCCTCGCATCGACCCTGCTCAAATGGGCTCGTCGTGCGTGGCATCCTGCGCTAGGATGCGAACCCGTGGATAAGATGCATCGCCGCCTCCTTGCTGGGTTTTGCGTTCTGATGACCGGCTGCGCCGCATCGGGCCCCGGCGGCAGCTCTCCGCCGCTTGCCCCGCCGGCGGCTGCCGCGCCCAGCCCAGTCATCCAGGGAGAGACGACGGCGAAGGGGGTGCGAGGCTCGTGGCGCTCGCGCGGCTACGGCTGGCTCCTGACGGTATCCGACAAGGGGCTCCTGCTTCACCACGAAAGCGCCGCAGGCTGCTATGCAGACCCCACCGGGACTGCGGGGCTGCTCGAGATTTTTGGCTATAGCCAGCCCGGACCGGAGGGTGCCGTGCACTTCCTCAGCCTTCCGGGCGAGACGCGATACCACTTCGACAGGATCGACCGGCTGCCGCCCTCCTGCAATGATGAGAAGCGCGCGTGGGATGCACCTCGGGTCTTCGAAGTCTTCGCCGCCACCCTCGCGGAGCACTACGCGTTTTTCAAGGAACGCAACCTGGACTGGTCGGCACGTGTTGAAGCGGGGCGCGCGCAGGTGTCGCCTGGAATGCCCGAGCGGAAGCTGTTCGACGTCCTCTCCACGACGCTGCAAGGCCTCGGCGACGCGCATGTCAATCTCTCGGCCGAGATCGGCGCCGAGGTGCTGAGCTTCGAGGAGACGCATAGCCAGACGCTGGAGCTGCTCTCGGCGCGTGCCCGCGCCGAGGGGCGACCCGCGAAGGAGGTCGAGCGCGCGTGGCTGCGGGCCTACCGCGATGGCATTCTGCAGGTCATCCTCGGCGGAAAGGGGCATCAGGCCGCCAAGGATCGGATCTTATGGGGGTTCGCCGCCCCGCGCGTCGGATATCTCAACGTGGTCACGATGGGGGGCTACGGCGATCATCTCTCGCGCGAGAAGGAGCTCTCCGCCCTGGACCTCGTGCTGGACGAGGCCATGTCAGCCTTTCATGGCGCCGATGCGGTCATCGTGGACGTCACCAACAACCGCGGCGGCTACGACCTGATCTCCCGCGCGATTGCGAACCGCTTTGCCGACCAGAAGCGGCTTGCCTTCACCAAGCAGGCCTACCGCGCGAAGGGCATGGCGCCGCAGGCATTCCATGTGGAGCCGAGCCCGCGGCCGCGTTTTACCGGTCGGGTCTATCTGCTGACGAGCGACGTCACCGTGAGCGCCGGAGAGACGTTCACGCTCGCCATGCGTGCTTTACCCCACGTCAAACACCTCGGGACGACGACACGGGGCGCTTTCTCCGACGTGCTCGAGAAGCCTCTGCCGAACGGCTGGAAGGTGGAGTTTTCGAACGAAATCTACCTGGACACGGAAGGCCAGCTGTTCGAGGCGCGCGGCGTTCCTCCCGAGGAGACGATCGATGTCTTTCCCAAGGATGACCTGTCGAACGGACATACCAAAGCCGTCCTTCGGCTGGTGCAGCTTTCCGCTCGCCCGGAGGCGGCGGTAAAGTAGTGTTAGATATCGACTTGAAGACCGGAGGTCGTCTCCGAGGTCCGGGCAGAGCTGGAAGGGAACCTCGGAGGTCGTCTCCGAGGTCCGCGCGGAACGATTGTGTGATGTCGTATACCTATGACGGGGCAACGAACCGACGTGGTGTGAGGGATACTACCGCGCAGGAGCAGGCCGCCCGCAGTTGACGCCCCACGCAAGCTGTTGTTCCTTCGCTCTGCTCACCCGCGTTGCCCATGCCCACGTCGAGACCCCTCTTCGCCCCGCGGTTCCTCTTCGCCGCCCTGTTCGTCGCCGCGGCGTTCGGAGCCACGCCGGCGCACGCCGCCCCGCCCGATCCGGCGCGCAAGGCCCAGTGCGCGGCCGCGTTCGAGGAGGGTCAGGAGCTCGAAAAAGCCGGTCGCCTCGTCGAGGCGCGCGGAAAATTCGTCGCGTGCAGCGCCGAGGCCTGCCCCGCCGTCGTGCGCGACGAATGCGCCACCATGCTCCCGCGCGTCGAGGCGAGCCTGCCGACGATCGTCCCGGGCTTGCGCGACGCGCGGGGCAACGACGTCGTCACAGCCGAGGTCACGCTCGACGGCGCCGTCCTCACGAAGACACTCGACGGCCAGCCCATTGCGGTGAACCCGGGGCCCCACACGCTCAGGTTCGTCGCGCCGAACGAGACGCCGGTCGAGCGGCAGGTCGTCATCCGTGTCGGCGAGAAGAATCGCGTGATCACGCTAGATCTGGAGGGGCCCGCCCAGGCGCCTCCGGGCGCGGACCCGGACAAACCCGCGGCGCCGGGCTCGGGCCCGTCCGGGAAACGCGTGGCCTCGTACGTGCTCGGCGGGCTCGGGGTGGTGTCGCTCGGGGCGTTCGCTTATCTCGGGATCACGGGCAAGTCCGATCTCGCGGGGCTCCGCGACGGTTGCGGCCGCACGCAGAGCTGCGCCGAGACGGACGTCGATGCCGTGAAGACGAAGCTGATCCTCGGGGACGTGTCGCTCGGCGTGGGGGTCGCCTCGCTGGGCGTCGCGGCCGCGCTATTTTTCACGAGCGGCGGCGAAAAGAAGCCAGAGGCGGCCGCCCGCGGGCCGGTCGTCCGGCCGGTCGTCGCGCCCTTGCCGGGCGGGGGCGCGGCGATGATCGTCGGCACGTTCTGAGGCGCTTCGCTGGGGCGTTGCCCCAGGCCCCACCAGGGGCTATCCGCCCCTGGACCCGGACCAGCGCAAGCGCTGGACCCGGGGTCGATGAACTGCGCGATGCGCAGTTCATCGAACGGGCCGAGGCAAGACCGGCGGGCGACGCTGCCAGCCAAGACCGTCGTGACCGGCAACGCCGTCCCTGGTCTTGGCACCGGCCTGTGGGAAGAACTGCGCATCGCGCAGTTCTTCCCCCTGAGGTCCAGCGCTTGCGCTGGTTCGGGTCGAGGGGCGAACAGCCCCCGCGGGGTCCGGGGCGGCGCCCCGGCGCAGCGGCCTCAGAACGAGCCACCGCCGAAATCCTCGAAGCGGACCTCGTCGGGGATGCCATAGGTAAACACGCCGATCCGTCCGCCGGAGGTCCCCATCGGCGCTTCCGAGGCGTCCCACGTCCCGAAGAGCTTGCCGTTCACGTACGCCTCGATGCGGCCGTCCTCGTAGCCGCGCGCCCATATCGTGTCGCCTTCCACGAGCGTGCACGGGACCGGCTCGCCGACCATGATCCACTGCCCTTCGGTGCAATAAGCGACGTGGATCACGGGCTCCCCATCGAAGCGGTTCCAGCTCACCACGACCGACTCGCATTCGCTCGGGTGCCCCTGGTTGCGCAGGACGAGCTCGATCTCCATCTCGTCCCCATCCATCGATTCGAGCGTGATGTAGGCCTCCTGGCGGGGACCGAACACCTGATCCCAGATCGCTGCGTCGGGATTCGTGCCGATCGTCATGAGACGCTCGCCGTAGATCGTGTACGCGTCGGGCGATGCGACCTTCCACGGCGGCCCGGGGGCGCCGTCGGCGCGGTCGAAATTGTCGAGGATCCCCGTCGCCGGCGTGGCGACGCTGCCGCCCGCGCCGCCTGCGCCGCCTGCGCCGCCTGCGCCGCCTGCGCCGCCCATGCCTCCGCCAGTGCTCGCCGAGCTCGCCGTGGCCCCGTCGTCGGGAGCTCCGGTCAGGCCGTCGAACGACGAGGTCAGATAACACGCGGGGGCGAGGAGGGCGCCGGACGCGGCGAGCACGAAGGCGAGCAGGTTCTTCGGGGCCATGGGCCGAGGATACCCCGGAACCCGGCCCGCTATCCACGCCTAGGGCTTACGGGGCAGCGCGTTCTTTTCGAGCCAGGCGAACGCCTCGCCGAAGATCCGCTCGGCGTCGCCCATCTGCCCGTGCTTGGCGCCTGGCATTTCGAGGTACGTGGAAGGAATGCCGGCTGCCTGGAGCTCCTCGGCGGCCTGCTTCATGCGCGTCGTCACATCGAACTCTCCACTTACCATGACCGCGCCGCGCACGTGCCGGAGCCGCGCCGCCGAGGGCTCCGTGGGCGCGCCGATCAAGATGAGCCGTGAATACCGCGCGGGCCATTGCTCCGCGAGCCGCTCGCCGAGGAACGCGCCCTGCGAGTGACCCACCAGCACGAGGTCGTCCGCCGCTCCGCCGCCCACCTCGAACGCGGCCCGGATGCGGGCGTCGAGTTTGTCGAGATCGAACGAATGCTTGCGCAGGATGCCCGCGCCGTTGCAGGGCGTGTCGCCGCGGACCGCGAGGATGCCGCCGTGCTCGCTCGCCGCGAACTGGAAGGCTTGCACGTCCCCGACGCCGGCCGAGCACATCCCGTGCAGGAAGAGCATCCTCGGATTCGCGCCGTCCGGGCCGGGCACGGCGAACCCGGGCAGATCGTCGGGGATGTTCAGCGTGTACACCTCGACGGGGAGCGCGAGGCGCCTCTGCGTGGCGAGCGGGCGAATGGCGGCGAGGGCCTGCTCGTCCCGGCCGCACCCCGTGGCGGCGGCGCAGAGCCATGCGAGGAGCCCGAGGCGGCGGAGCATCTTCTGCATGCTCGCTTCGTGGGGGAGGCGCTAGCTCGTCGCAATCGGGGAACGACGGGCCTCACGGGCGGATCGATTTTCGGGATTTCCAGCCGCGGGGCGGAATCAGGGGCCGTCCACGCGGGTCTGGAAGAGGCCGTTCATGTATTCGACGAGCAGCCGCTCGCGCAGCGGGGGCGGCAGGTGGTTCAGGACCTCGCTCACGGCGGCCATGCGATCGGGCAGGCTCGCGCCCGCGATGCCGGTGGCCGCCATCGCCTCGCGCAGGAGGCCGCCGAGCATCGCCGGGTCGAGCTTCGTGAGGTCGAGCGAGGCGAGCGCGCCGCGGAGCGCCGAGAGATCGCCGCCGGGCGGCGGCAGCGTCCGGGCGATCGCCACGCATGCGCGCAGATCCTGGAGGAGCTCGTCCGCGAGCCCGAGCGCCTTCGGGTTGAGCGAGAGGTGAATGTTCTCCTTCGACGAACCAAAGCCGAGCTGCGGCTGGACGAACCAGCCGCGGGCCTTCATCTCGTCGATGACGTGAAAGACGCTGACCTCGTCGGACGTGAACGCGACGAGGTTCATCTCGGGCCGCGCGAGGAGCCTTAGGCCCGGGATCGCCTCGATCCCGTCCACGATCTTGCGCGTCGCGGCCAGCATGTTCCGCGCGATTTCGAGGTACCCCTCGTCGCCGAAGTGATGGAGCACGGCCCAGCAGGCGGCGAGCGGCCCGGCCGATTTCGTGCTCTGCACGGTCGAGTTGATCACCGTGTAGCCCGACCAGCCCGCGCAGGCATAGAACTGGTGCCGCCGGAGATCCTTGGTCTTGTGGAGGAGCACGGACGCGCCTTTCGCGGCGTAGGCGTACTTGTGGAAGTCCATCGAGATGCTGGTGACGCCCGGGACCTGGAAATCGAAATCGGCGACGGGCGCGCCGAGCCGCCGGAAGTACGGCAGGAGAAACCCGCCGATGCACGCGTCGACGTGGAGGAGGAGGTTCTTCTCCAGCGCGAGCGCGCCGAGCTCGCGGATCGGATCCACGACGCCGTGCGCGTACGAGACGGCCGATCCGACGAGCAGGATCGTGCTCGGCCCGACGGCCTCGCGCATGGCCGCGACGTCGGCCTTGAACGTCGCGCGGTCGACGGGCACGCTGACGAGCTTCACGTCGAGGTAATGGGCGGCCTTGTGAAACGCGGCGTGCGCCGTCTCGGGCACGACGATCTCGGGCTCGCGGATGCCGCGCGCCTCGCGGGCGAAGTCGCGCGCCGTCTTCACGGCGAGGAGGATGCTCTCGGTGCCGCCGCTCGTGAACGAGCCCGCGACCGCGTCGTCGCCGCCGAGGTGCCCGGCGGCCATGGAGACGACGTCGTTCTCGAGGACGAGCGTGCTCGGAAAGACCGTGGGATCGAGCGCGTTTTCCCCGAGGTACATGGTGTACGCGCGGTGAATGACGCCTTCTGCGTCCGGCCCGGCATCGTAGACGTACGCGAAGGTGCGTCCGTCGCGCCAGGGCATGTCATGGGCGCGGAACGCGGCGAGTTTTCCGAACAGCTCGTCCCTTTCGAGACCCTTCGCGGGGATCCTCATCGTGCCTCCTCGGTCGTTTTCCGGGGCCATGAGGCACGCGGCGGCCCCCTCGTGTCAAGCGGCCCGCGCCGGGCTAGGATGCGCCTCCCATGCTGACGATCGATCCCCACCCGCTGCTCGAGGCCGCCGCCTTCACGACCACGTTTCCCGCGCCGCTCGGCGAAATCGAAGTCCCCGCGAGCGTCCGCGCGCTGCTCACGCCGGGCGCCGCGGCGCCGCTCTCGGCCGACGAGGCGGTCCGTGCGGCGGTGCGGGATCTCTTGCGGCACGGCGGATACAAGCCGACGGGCCGGGGCAAGCCTTCGTCCGAGTACCTCGTCCGCGCGGTGACCGAGGGCGCGCTCGGCTCGATCAACGCGGCCGTCGACACGTGCAACGCGGTCTCCTTGCACAGCGGCCTGCCCATCAGCGTGATCGACCTCGACCGCGCGACGCCGCCGCTCCGGATCGGGATCGCGAAGCCGGGCGAGAAATACGTCTTCAATGCCTCGGGGCAGGAGATCGATCTCGGCGGGCTGCTTTGCCTCTTCGACGCGGAAGGCGCGTCGGCGAACGGCGTGAAGGACGCGCAACGCACGAAGACCCACGCGGGGACGCGGCGCACGTTCACCGTCCTCTGGGGCACGCGCGCGCTCCCGGGCCGCGCGCGACAAGCCGCGAAGTGGTATCGGCGATTGCTGGAGGAGGCGGGGGCGACCGCGGACGTCGTGGCGGAGTGATCAGCGAGGCGTCTCGCCGGCGGGAATCCAGAAGCCGCCGGCGTCGTCGGGCAGGGCGAACACCGCTTTCGGGAGCACGTTCGTCCAGCCCGCGATGGTCTCGAGCACGAGGAGCTCGGCGCCGGCCTCGATCACGCCGATCGGCCGCTCTTTTTCGTCGCGCCGGAACCGGATCGGGATGTCCTTCGAGGCGCGGGCGACGCGCGGCGGCGGATCCATGACGAGCTGCGCGCCCGCGACGCTCGTCTCGGGGGGAATGTATTGATCCAGCATCTCGCCCTTCGGTAGGGCCGTGAGATCGGACCAGCGCATCCACCCGTCGATGGCGAGATCGGCGCGGAGCTTTCCGTGGACGAACGATCCGGTCTGCTCGGTGCTCCAGAACAGCTTCACGTCGGCGACGTTCATGCGGAGCGTGTAGACGACGTTGCCCGCGGGGCCGTCGAGGATATCGACGTCCTGGGGCTTCGCGAGGAAGCCGCGGCCATTGCCGGGCACCTCCACGGGCACGGGCGTGCCGCGCTGCAACGCGAGGGCGTCGCAGGGCGCGCTGACCGTGGCATTCTGGCCATTCGTGCCGAAAATGGGCATCTCGACCGTGACGAACCCGAGCTTCGCCCCGGTGATCTTGAGCTTCTGCGCGGTCGCGATCCACACGTTGCCCGAGACGATCGGGATGTCGCGGCCGCTCCAGACCGGGATCGCGGTCGTCGCGACGTACCCTTCGAGCCGGAAGGAAGGCTCGCTCGCGCGTGTGGTGATCTTCGAGCGCTGAATGGCCGGATCCGGCGGGATCTCGCTCATCGACATCGGGACGTATCCGCCCTGGAAGCTCGCAATGACCCGGCCACCCACGGGCGCGTCGTAAAGCAGAGTGCCCTTCGCGAGCGGGGACGTGCCTTTGATGACGCAGCTCGGACCGGTGACGCCAATCGTCGCGGTCGGCGCAGGAGGCGGGGGCGGAGGCGGGGGAGGCGGCGGAGGTGGAGGAGGCGGAGGCGGGGGCGGAGGAGGAGGAGGAGGCGGCGGCGGCGGCGGCTTGTTTGCCGTTGGCTTCGTCGTGGGCTCCGACGTCGCCTTCGTCGTGTTCTCGGGCCGCGGGTCGTCGAAGGTTCCTTCGGTCGGCTTCCATTGCCCCGTCCGCGGCTCGGTCGGGGTGCAGGCGAGGGGAAGGCCGAGCGTGACGCAAGCCGCGGCGAGCACGGCGGCGGTGACCGACGAGCGCGCGAGACCCGGGCGGCGAGGGCAGGGAACCATGGGGCGTACCTATACCACGTTCCTGGCCGCCCTCGCGAGAGGGGTAGGAGGTTCGCTTGACGCCTCCGGCCAGCCGTCTTTACGCTCGGCGAATGACGCCCTCCTTGCGATCTTCGGTTCTCCTCGTCGGCCTCGCCTCGTTCACCTTCGCCACGGCCGCCTCCGCGCGTCCATTCCGGGTGAACGACATCCCGAACGGCACCAAATACGGCTGCTTGAACTGCCACGGCGATACGAAGGCCAGTTACAACACGGATTTCGGCGGCGATGCACGTTTGCAGCTCGTGGGCGACGTGCCCGTGCAGGAGCAAAACGTGAACTGGGCGCCGCTTTGCGAGTTCGATTCGGATCAGGATGGCTGGACGAACGGGCAGGAGCTCGGCGACCCCGATTGTCTCTGGACGAAGGGCGACCCGGATCCGAAGGGCTTCGTGTACAACCCCGGAAACCCCGACAACCACCCGCCGCCCGTCTGCGGCAGCGGTAAGCTCGAAGCGGGCGAGGCATGCGACGGCGAGCTGTTTCTGGTGAGTGATTGCGCGGAAGCAGGGGCGGGCGAAGGTCCACTCACCTGCATGGCGGATTGCAAGCTCGACTATGCACAATGCAGCCAGCCGCCCGGCTCGATGCCCGACCTCGGCGTCGACGGAACGACGGACGAAGCCGGAGGTTGCAGCGCGGCGCCGGGATCGCCCCGAGGCCTGGGAGGAATGGGCGCGGTGATCGGGGCGCTCGTCTTTGCGGCGGCGATGCGTCGCAAGCGGCGGTAGAGCGCCGAACGGTTCGGCGCTTTGCGAGATCGCGAAACGAGCTCGCCTCGGGGGGTGAATCGTCCGGGCTTTGCCCGGACGAGAGGGGGACGCGAGGCGTCCCCCTCGGGACGAAAGAAGCCGAGAACATCGAGCGGTTGTCAAACCGCTCGATGTTCTCGGCGGGCGAATCAGAACCGGGCGCCGAAGGAGAGGCCCACGACGCCGGGGCCGACCGCGGGCACGACCGCGATCTCGCGCAGGCGCGAGGGATCCGGGCCTTTGGGCTTCTTGTCATCCTTCTTGCGCGGGGGGGCGAGCCGGGGTTCGTCGAAGTAATACAGGAGGAACGCGAGGGCCCCCATGCCCGCGGCGACGTTGAGCGCCACGGTCGCGCCGTTGCGAAGCGTCGTCTGCGCGTCCCGATAGTCGAGGTAATCGTCGAGCTCGGTCTCGCTGATCGTGCCGTTGTTGCGGATATCGTTGATCTCCTTCGCCTTCTCGCCGGCCCTCGCGGCGATGAAGGCCATGACGACGCCGCCGGCGACGAAGGTCGCTCCCCCGCCGATGAGGACGAACGAGGTGATCCGTTGCCGCGTGCGATCGAGCGCGGCCTTCACGTCCTCCGACTTTCCACGGCCGAGATCGAGCTCCGTGGTGAACGTGTTGAATCCGTTCAAGCTCACGCTGAGGGTCCGGACGCCCGCCTCGATCTGAAGCGGCGCCTGGAGCGGCAGGGCGCCCTTGGGCAAACCGTCCACCGTGACCGAGGCGCCCGCCGGGCCCGTGATCGACACCAAAGCCGGCATCTCGCGCAAGGGAACGTCGAGCGCCGTCATCTGGCCTTGCTTGGCCGGCACCTCGCGCTCCTCGGGGAAATATCCGGGCGCCTGCACCACGACCTTGTGTTTGCCCGGCGTGACGTCGATCGCCTCGAGCGAGCGCGGCGGGCCGCCGTCGATCGAAATGGTCGCGTCCTCGACCTGCGTCGTGATGGAGATCTGGGTCGAGGGCGCCTCCTCGGGCGCGGGCGTGCTCTGCACCTCGGGAGGCAAGCGCGAGAGGATCGCTTCGATGTCCTTGATGGCCGCGTCCGCCTCGCCACGCCGCTTGCCCGTCGTGTCCGTGGCCAGGTACCGGCGATAATAATCCACGGCCTGTCGCAGGTTCTGCGGCTTGCCGTCATTGCCGTATTGCTTGCGGTAGGCCTGCGCGATCGAGAAGAGCAGGCCGGGGCGCGTCGTGAGCGCGTACGCCTGCTCGAAGGCGCGGACGGCGTTCGCGTAATTGCCCTTCTCGTACTCGCGGGCGCCGGTCTCGAAATAGGCGCGTGCCTCGGGGGAATCGACCTCCGAAGGGCCCGCGAGCGAGAGCCCCGCCCCGGTCGAGAGCGCGAGCATCACGAGCGCCGCGAAAAAACGCCTCATCGGGCGGCCTCCTTGCCGAGGAAGAGGAGGAGCCTGGGGCCCTCGGCGACGAGCAGATCATCGACGCCGTCGCTGTTCGCGTCGATCGCGAGCAGCGCCTGGCCGCCCGGGAGTCGGGCGAACGGATTGTCGTCCTCCGGGAGCTTGAATACGCGTTTCCCGTCCTGGTCCTTGCCCAGGTCGAGCACGTAGAGCCCTCGCTGCGTGAGAACGACGAGCTCCCGGGCCGCGTCCCCGTCGATGTTCAGAAATGCGATGTCGGCAATCCCCTGGATGAGGTCGTCGCTGGAGGTATTGCCATCCGTGGACGTGTCGGGGTCTTCGAGGAGCTCTTGGGGGATCGTGATGACCGTCGGTGGCCGCTTCCCGTCGAGCGTCTCCGTGCCCGTGCCGTCGTTCCAGTAGACGGCGACCGCGCTCCGGGGCCGGGCGTCTTTCATCGGGCCCACCGTGTTCGCCAGGAGGACGACGTCGCGCCGCCCATTGCCGTCGACATCGACGACGACCGCCGGCGCGTCGAACGGATCGGGGTTTGGCAGGACGAGGTCCTCGAGCACGCTCGAGATGTCACCCAGCTTGGGAGACGCCTCGAAACCCGTCTTCGGGTCGTAATCGGCGACCCAGAGGCCGCGACCCCCGGTCTCCGCCTTGAGGAAGACCCCGAGCGCGTCGCGATTCTGGCTGTAATTCACCGGCGCGAGCAGTATGTTGCCCTTGCCCGTATCCAGCTCTTCGAGGACCCGCAGGGACGAGCCGTCTTGACGACACCCCGCGAGCCAGACCGCGCTGTCTGTCGCGGCCGCGATGGTCGCCCGGGTCCCCTGCGCGGATTCTCCCGGGCCCCCTTGCATATTGCAGGCTTCGACGCCGAAGCGGGACACGATGATCTGCGTCGGTGCACTGGCCGTGACCGGCATCGTGCCCGGCGGCGCGCCATCCGACGTGCCCTTGATGGTCAGCGGAGCGAGGAGCCGTCGCCCGACGTTGCCCTCGATGATCGTGAAAGGCTTCGGCATGCCTTGCGCCCCTCCCGAGTCCCCGGCGGCGGCGGAGAGGACCACGAGATCGTCGAGGAGATCGGGGGCACCGATGGCGTTCGTCCCTTTCACGCGGCCGGTGGCGATGTGCTCGAGGCTCCGATAAAAACCGAGGGAGAAGGGCGCCTCGGGCGCGGCGAGCGGGCGGCCGAAGAGGACGATGAGCTCGCTCGCGGGCGTCATCATTTCGTTGCCAGGCGAAGGCGGCGGAGCATACCGGAGCACGGCGTCGTCCACGGAGTCACCGTCGAAATCGCCGAGGGCGAGCTCGCCGACGAGCTCTTCCACCGGGACGGTGAACGTATTGAGCTCGCCCCCTGGGACGCTGCTCCACACGTCGAGGAGGGTCTGCGCCGAGCGCGACGCGAGGACGTCCGGGAGCCCGTTGCCATTGAAATCGCCGATGATGGCGTGTGCCCAGCTCACGCTGGACGGAGAGATGCAGCTCTTCTTGATCGCTTCTTTTTTATAGTACGGATTGTAGAGCACGCCGCGCGCGTCGACGACGTCGAGCGCTCGATTGCCGTCGAGATGACCGACCGCGAGCGGCGGCCCGGCGAGGACGCGGCCGCCGCACTGGCCCGGCTCGACGACGAGCGGCAAAAGGGGGCTATCGTCCCCCGGGTTCACGGCCTCCATGAACTTGCCCGTGTCGTCGTTCGCGAAGAAGTGGAGACGCTCCGCGGCCCCGACGAGCAGGTCGTCGTCGCCGTCGTCGTCCGCGTCCGCGAAGAATGCTCCGGCCCAGGCCGCGCCGCCGAGGGGCAGCGGTATCACGGTATGCTTCGGCTCCTCCGCGAGCTGGCCGGATTCGCCGCAGGAGAGGAGGACCACCTGCGAGGGCGTCGATGCGAGTTCGAAGGCGACGACCGGGCATTTCGAGCCGCTCTTCGTGTTTTCGGAGACGGCGACAGCGCCGACCAGCGTCCCCGACAAGACCAGCTCCTGCATCCCGCCCACCTTCTTGTGGACGGGCTCGGCGTTGCCGTTGACGGTGATCGTCTCGAGGTGGGTTTGTCCCTCCTTCGTGATGAACGCGAGCAGCGTGTTTTCGGTGCCGATCCGGCCGAGGGGGACGAGCCGCGTGCCGCCGCTCTCCAGCTCCCCCGAATGGTAACTCCACGGCTTGAGCGTGCGGTTGTCCTGCCCCGAAAGGACGCCGAGCGCGTCGCCGAGGTTCAGGACGAGATCCGAGGTGCCGTCCCCGTCGATATCGCCCACCCCGGGCAAACGGCGCTCGTTCGGCACCGTGAGCGAGCGATCGATGAGGCCGTTCGTCCCGAAAAACAGGATGTCGAGCGAGTTGTCGCCGAGCGCCACGGCGTCCTGCCGGCCGTCGCCGTCGAAATCGCCGGAGAGGAAGCGCCGCACGCCGCCGCCCCCGATCGAGAGCGGCGGCGTGGAGAGCCCGCCGGGCTTGCGGCACGTGCCGTCGATCCCGCAGCCGAAATCGGCCGGACATACCACGGTCGGATCATCGGCGAGGTTGCAGACGTAGCGGCAGGTGGCGCCGCAGAGGTTCGGGGGCACGGTCGTGAGACCGTTGACCGCCTCCTCGCCGGGGACGAGGTTTCCGTCGCAATCCTCGCCCGTTTCGAGGACGCGGTTGCCGCATTCGTTCTTGTCGACGTTTTCGAGGCTCTCGCAGCTCACCACCGCCGCGGCCCCGAGGAACGCGGCGAGGCCGAGCAGCGCCGCGCGCCGCCGGAAGCTAATACTCGAGTTCGCCACGATTCTTCACCGTCTTCGCCGTCCCGCCCGGTCGCGGCTGGGAGGTCAGCTTCTCCTTCTCCAGCGTGATCGGGATCAGGATGTTGTGGTTGGGCTCGACGGAGACCGTTTTCGATTGATGTCCCTTCGCCGAGAACGTGAGCTCGACCGGCGCATCACCGCGCGGAATCTTGAACGGGCCTGGCGCCACGCCGAGCTTGCGTTCGCCGAGGTGGACCTCGACGTTCTCCGGGGTCGCCTGCACGCGGAGCTCGATGTCGAGCGGCACGTCCGGCACGACCGTGGGCTCCGGCGCGGCCGTTTTCTCCGGGGGGAGCGCGGGGAGCGTCGGCGGCGGTGGGGGAGGCGGCGGCGGGTGCGCGGCGACGGCGTCCGGCCCGCCGCGCGAGAAATGAAGCGTCGCCGCGACGGTCCCCGCGACGAGGAGGCCCGCGCCGAGGGCCACGACAAGGACCTTGGACCTTCGGCTCGGCATGGCGTCCGGCGTCGACCGGAGCGTCGCTTTGGGCTGATCCCCCGACGAACCCGTGGTCGCCGGCGCCGCTTCCGGCTGCATCATCGTCGTCGCCTGCCCGAAAACGGCTTGCTGGGCGGGCGTCAACGCCGCGGGCGTGTCGATGTGCGGGAGCTTTTCGCTGGAGCGCGTGGCGACGGAGGGCACTTCGATCCCCGCCGCGCGCGCGGCGTCGACGACCGCGTCGATCGCGGCCGTCACCGAGGCCGGGCGCTCGGTCGGATCCTTCGCGAGCATCCGCAAGACGGGCGCGTCGAGTCCGGTCGGGATGTCCGGACAAACCGACGAAAGGGCCGGCGGGGCGGATTGGACCTGCTGCATGAGCACGTCCATCACGTCGTCGCCCATGAACGGCGGCCCGCCCGTGAGCACGGCGTGGGTCATCACGCCGAACGAATAGATGTCCGTCCGGTGGTCGACCTGCTTGCCGCGGCATTGCTCGGGCGACATGTAGAGCGGCGTGCCCATGGGCGTGCCCGTGCGCGTCTTGTGGCCCTGCGATTCGCCGAGGAGCTTGGCGATGCCGAAATCGAGGAGCTTGGGGAAGACCGAGCCGTCCTCGTCGAAGACCAGGTAGACGTTCTCCGGCTTGAGATCGCGGTGGGCGATGCCGGCGGCGTGCGCGGCGTCGAGGGCACGGGCGATCTGGCGCAGGATGGGCAATGCTTCGGAGGGGCGGAGGCGGCCGCGCTGGCGGAGGTACCCTTCGAGGGTCATGCCCTCGAGCAGCTCCATGATGTAATACTGCCGCCCGTCGTCGAGCTTGCCGAACGAGAAGATGTCGATGATGCCGCGGTGGCGGATCTGGTTGACCGCGCGGGCCTCGGCGACGAACCGCGAGACCATCACCGGGTTGTGCGAGTATTGCGGGTTCAGGACCTTGATCGCCGCGGATTTGCCGATGACCGGGTGGACCGCGGCGTACACCGCGCCGAACCCGCCCTCGCCGATCTTGCGTTCGATGCGATATTCCCCGACGATCCGGCCGGCCTCGAGCTGGAGGGCCGCGGCCGGGATCGCGTCGTCCGGGACGAGAGACGTGCCGTCGGCGGGGCAGGTGGCGACGTCGCCCGAGTAGGTGGCAAGGCAAGTAGGACAGGTGGCCATGCGGCGCTCGGCGGGAGCCTACACCACGCAGGGGCGCGAGTAGAAGCCCGAAGGCACGAAACGTACAGCTTGACAGAAGGCTTGTGGGGCCGTTCGCTTTGCCGGCCATGGAAGCCGCGCCCCGGTTCGTCTCGGAGAGCCTCGCACGGGCGCTCGCGCTCGTCGCGCCGGCGCTCGACATCCTGCGCGGGCGGCCGGATTCGGCAGAGCCGCCCGCCTTTTGCGAGGCGCGCGGGTTCACCGCGTTCCTCGGCGCGCTCTCCGACGACGAGCTCGCCCGCTGCGAGGCCGAGGGGCTCGCGGCGCGCTTGCCCATGCTCCGAGGCGCGCCGCCGTCGCTCGTGGAGCTCGGGCGCTCGGCGCTCGAGGTTTCGGCGCTGCCCGCGCGGCTCGCGCAAAGCCCGGGGACGCGGCTCGATCGGCCTCGATCGGTCTCCGAGCGCAAGACGCGGCAGCTCGAAGCGCTGCTCGACGCGGTCGAGCCCATGGCGCAGAGGGCGCGGCGAATCGTGGACATCGGCGCGGGGCGGGGGCACTTCACGCGCCTCGCGGCGGAGATGTTCGATCGCGACGCGGTGGGGATCGAGCGCGAGCCGCGGCGCGTGGAGGCGGCGTCGATCCTCGGGCGAGGCTCGCGCGCGAGGTTCGTCGTGCTCGACGCGCTCCGCGATCCGATCCTGCTTTCGCCCGACGATCTCGCGGTCGGGCTGCATGCGTGCGGGTCGCTCGGCGATCGGTTGGTGCTCGAAGCATCGAGGGCGCCGTGCGACGTGGCGCTCGTGTCGTGTTGCCTGCAGAAGATCGACGGGCCCGCGCGAGAGCCGCTCTCCGCGGCGGCGCGAGCGGCCGGGCTCGTGCTCCCGCGCGAGGCGCTCGGGCTTTCGAACCTGACGACGCGGCTCGTGGGCGTGGAGGCGAGCCTCGCGGAGATGCTCGATGCGCGGAAAAACAGGCACGCGCTCGCGCGGCTGCTCAGGGCGCGCGGCGTTGCGATCTCGCCGGGCGAGGAGATGCGTGGCATCAACCGGCGGAGGGCGCGCGAAGGGCTCGCGGAGCTCTCGGCGCGGGCGCTCGCGCTCCGGGGGCTCGCGCCGGCGACCGAGGCGGAGATCCATGAGCACGAGGCGGAAGCGGCGATCGAGTTCGGCCGGATCCGGCGCTGGACGCTGCCGCGCGCGATGCTCGCGCGTCCGCTGGAAATCGCGGTCGTGCTGGACCGGGCGGCGGCGCTCGAAGAGCGAGGGTATACGGCGCGGGTCGCGGAGGTGTTCGACGCGGACGCGACTCCGCGAAACCTCGCGATTCTCGGCGAGGCGCCGCGGGGCCAGGAATGACGTTTTACTTTGGCGGCGGGAGCACGCACGTGCCGTTCGGGGTGCAGACGAGCGGCGGGCAGCAATCTTTGTCCGTGCTGCAGGGGCCGCACGTTCCGCCGGGGCCGCAGGCGGGCGTCGGGTTCACGCAATCGTGGCAATCGGTGCACGCGCTGTCCGGCGGCTGGCAGCCGGCGATCGTGATGATCGCTTCGTCGTAATGGACCTTGAACTGGTGCGCCGTGGCGATGCTCTTCGCGAACACGGCGCCGTAGATCTCGAGCGCGTTGCTCGCCTGGAGCGCCGCGTTCGGCATGTAGAGGTTCGCCCCGAGCACGAGCTCGCCCGCGAGCGCCACCTGCGCGCCGCCGATGTACACACGCGTGGCCGCGGGGCGCGTGATCGCGCCGATCGCGGCCTGGTTCGTCAGGGCCACGTTGCCCTTCACGAAGAGATCGAGCTCGGCCGCGTCGGTGAGGTCGATCGTGAGCTTGCCGGCGACCGCGATGTCGCCGTCGATCGCGAGCACCGTGCGGCCCGTGAGGTGCACGGTGACGGTGCTGTCGGACTTGATGCCCGAGAGGAAATACCGGCCGCAAGGCAGGGTGATCTCGGTGGGCATGCTGGGATTCGCCACGAGCACGTCCGCGGCGACGCCATTCTCGTCGTTGTCGTTCGTCCCGCCGAACGCCTGGACGATGCCGGCGACGTCGACGGGATCGTCGCAGTTGCAGGGCGTCTCGATGTCGACCGGGCCCACGACCGAGCCGCCGAGCGCGTTTACCTTCGACGTGTTGTCGGCGAGCGGCGTGAAGAGCTTGCCCTGGATCGTGAGCTCCTTGTTGCTGCTGTTCACGACGCCCCCGATCGTCGCGTTGCTCTGGGCGAGGGCCACGTGCGAGATCGTGGCATTGCCGCCGCATTGCAGCTCCTGCACGACGTCGTGCTGGTTCGTCGTGCTCATCGAGCCCTTCACGAGCAGCGCGCCCTTGATGCTCGTCGCGGCCTGCGCGCTGTAATTGCCATTGACGCCGATCGAGCCGCCCGCGAGCGGCTTGTTCGGGTCGATCGAGGAGAACGAGTCGGTCACGATGGTGTTGTTCGCGTCGAAGCCCGTGCAGGAGCAGGCGGCGAAGAGGAAGGTCTTCTTGCCGATGTCGCCCGTGCATTCGCCGGAGTTCGGGATCGGGATCGCGCCCTTGCCCATGCAGAAATCCTCGAGCCCCGCGTCGAGCGGATTTCCGCCGGCGCCCGAGGACGACGACGGCGCGCCGCCCGCGCCTGCCGCGCCGCCGGATCCGACGGAGCCCACGAATTCGCCGCCCACGCCCGCGCCGGCTTGGCCACCCGAGCCGGCCGCGCCCGAACCCGAAGCCGCGCCTGTGCCCCCCGCGCCGCTCGATCCGCACGCAGCTGCGAGGACCGTGGGCACCCCGACCAGGGCGAGGAGAGAAAAAAGCGTTTTGTGTCCCATCATGACCGGATACCACGATGGGGACTCGGGGCGTCAAGCCCTTCCCTTGACGTCTCCCGCGCGCGCCGCTAGCCATGTGAGGGGAAACGCCGTGTCCACCTCGTATGATCTCGCCGCCGTCGCTGCCCGACTCGCTATGCTCGATCTCGTGTCCGAGGCCGTGACGACGGAGCGACAAGCGGCCGTCGCGGCGATCCTACGTGCCCCGCGGTCCACGCTCGGGGGCTCCGCTCCGGCAAGCGGAGCTGCGCCCCCGAACCCCCAGGGTCACGAGGCCGAGGTCCTTTTGATCCGCCGCTCCGAGCGGCAGGGCGATCCGTGGTCGGGGCAGATGGCCTTCCCGGGCGGGCGGCGGGAGCCGGCGGATCCGAGCCTTTATTACACGGCCCTGCGCGAGACGGAGGAGGAAATCGGGCTCGATCTCGCGCAGCACGGCCGCTTTTTGGCGCGGCTCGCGGACGTGCCCGCCGTGGCCCGGGCGCGGCGCGTCGGAATGACCATCACGCCGTTCGTGTTCGCCCTCGACGAGCCCGAGCCGCCGCCGTTTCAGCTGAGCGCCGAGGTGGCCGAGGTGATATGGGCGCCGATCGCCCCGATGGCGCGTGGCCAGAGCGCGGCGCGATACGCCTACAATCACGAAGGGAATGTGCTCGACATGCCGGCGTTCGCCGTCGAGCAACGAATCGTGTGGGGATTGACGTACCGCATGCTCGAAATGCTCTTCGAGGTCCTCGGCGGGGCTTGACAGGCGCCTGTCATTCTGGTGCCGTGTTCGCCTTCCTTTTCACGCGAGGTGGATGCGTCATGAGGGCATTGCGCGGGTCGTTCGTCGGGGCCATGTTCGTCGGAATCGTGCACGCCGCGGCGGGCTGCGGCGGGCCGGACGAGCCTCCCGGCGCGGGCGGGGGAGGGGCCGGCGGAGGCGGCGGATCCGGCGGATCCGGCGGCGATCCCATCACGTGCTCCTTCGAGGTGGCCTCGCACGACGTGGGATGCCCCGCGGGGAACTGCCCCATCACGGCGGACATCGAGGTGCGCTGCACCGAGCGCGAATTCGGCGCGGCCGGCGTGCGCGTCGCGCCGGGGCCCACGGGCACGTTCCTCGGCACGTCGAGCCACGAGGGGACCTATCTCTTCGAGATCACGCCTTCGGGAGGCAGCCGGTTCGAGGAATTCCCGATGCGGCTCGACGCGACGGCGATGGTGCTCGCGCAGGGGCCGGCCGGCGAGGTGTACGCCGTCGGCGACGAGACGACGATCGACGGGAGCACGTCGCCCGTCGGATACCCGAACGGCCTCGTGCTCGTGCGCCCGGAGGGGAGCGGGTTCGTGAAAGAGACGGTCGCCGACAGGGACGATCGTTACGTGCCGGTCCACGATTTCGAGATCGATCCGACGGGCATCGCGTACGTGTGGTACGCGAGCGAGCCGCCGAGCGGAGTCTCGCTCGCGAGGCGTACGGTGGACGGGAGTTTTTCGTCCTCGCCCGTGCAGACCGTCGGCGAGGGGAGTCGATTCACGATCGACGCCTCGGGCGCGCCCGTCTCGCTCGGGTTCATTCCGAACGGCTCCTTTTACGATCTCGCATACGGTGATCCGCCGGAGGTCCTGACCGGGGTCTCCGTGCCCTCGGTCATCACGAAATACCGCACGACACAGGCCCCGGCGAGCGCGCTCGGCGCGGGCGTCGAGCCGTTCGTCGCCGTCATCCAGCACGACGTCGGCCTGCACGTGGTGTGGCCCGAGGGCCAGGCGTCCGACGAGATCGAGATCCCGGACACGAACGTCCCGCCTTACGTTTGTCCGCCCACCACCGATTACGATTCACAAAACGGAACCTGCCCGGCCCCTTGCCACGAGACCGCGACCGGCATCGAGAACGGGGCCTTCGGGATCACGCGGACCGCGGACGGCAAGGTCTGGCTCGCCTGGATCGTGAGCCACCTCGATTACATGCGCGTCTACCAGAAGCAATGCTTCGACGAGGAGTCGATGTGCATCTGCGGCGGCGTGGTCGAGGACGTGAAGACGAAGAACGAGCTCGTGATCGCGCGATACGAGCCCGGAAATCTCCTCGTCGACCCCCTGTTCACGCTCCCGATCGACGCGCCGTCGACCTACAATCTTTACTCGGACCTGTGGACGGACGTGCGCTTGCTCGACATCCGGGCGTTCGGGGCCGAGGTCGCCGTGGGCGTGCGGCTCGAAGACGAAAAAGGGATCAAGGTGCGGGTGCTCAGAATCCTGAACACGCCCTGAATCAGGCCGTATACCCGCCGTCGACCACGATCTCCGCGCCCGTCACGTACGAGCTCTCGTCCGAAGCGCACATCAAAATGGCCGCCGCGACCTCCCGCGGCGCGGCGAACCGCGCGAACGGCGAGGTCTTCGCGAGCGCCGTGTACGCGTCCCGCACGTCGCCGAGCTCCTTCACGAGCGCCTGGAAAAACGGCTGCTTCTCCCACATCGGCGTCTCCACGCCCGCCGGCAGCACGGCGTTCACCCGGACCCGGTGCGGCGCGCCTTCGAGCGCGGCCACCTTCGTCAGCATCACGACGGCGGCCTTGCTCGCGCAATACGCGCCCGCGCCCGCGCTCGCTTTTTTGCCCGAGGCGCTCGCCACGTTGACGATGCTGCCCCCGCCCGCGCCGCGCATCACCCGGATCCCCCGCTGCGTACCGAGGAAAACGCTGTCGAGGTTCACCGCGACCACGCGCCGGAAATCGGCGAGCGTGCTGTCGGCGAGCGGGGCGCTCGACGCGATGCCCGCGTTGTTCACCAGGATATCGATCCGGCCCCAGCCCGCGAGCACGCGGTCGATCACCGACTCCCAGTCCGCCTCGTCCGTCGCGTCGAGCTCCAGGGCGAGCGCCTGGCCGCCGCGCGTCGCGATGCGCGTGGCCGCTGCCTCCGCCGCGGCGACGTCGATATCGGTGACCACCACGCGCGCGCCCTCCTCCGCGAAGAGCTCCGCCGTCGCCTGCCCGATGCCCGACCCCGCGCCCGTCACGAGCGCCACCTTGCCTGCGATGCGTCCTGCCATGGTGCCCCCACCCATCATCCGCGGGCCCGTGTGCCCCGTCAACCGTCGAGCATCGCTGAAACTCGCGGAATACGCCCCGGACGTCCGTCCTCGTTCGTTTCATCTCCCGGGCGCGGCCGCGTCGTGCCACGATGCTGCGCCATGACGGCCGTTCTCTCCTACACCCACGGCACGAGCGCGACGCCGCTGCTCGGCGAGACCATCGGGGAAAATCTGCGTCGCACGGCGACGCGATACCCGGAGCGCGAGGCCCTCGTCGTCCGCTCGCAAGGCGTGCGGATGACGTACGGCGAGCTCTGGGAGGCCACGACGCGCGTCGCGCGGGGGCTCGTGGCGTTCGGCGTGAAGCGGGGCGATCGCGTGGGGCTCTGGTCGCCGAACCGGTTCGAATGGGTCGTCCTGCAGTACGCGGCGGCGCGCGTCGGCGCCATTCTGGTGAACGTCAATCCCGCGTACAAGACGGCGGAGCTCGAATACGCATTGCGGAAATCCGGCGTCTCGGTGCTGTTCGCGGCGCGGCGGTTCCGGACGACGAGTTACGTGGAGATGATCGCGGAGGTTCGCCCGCGCCTCTCGGAGCTCCGGCTCGTCCTGATCGTCGACGACGACTGGAAGATGATCGTGGAGGCGGGCGGGCACGTGAGCGACGACGCGCTCGCCGAGCGCGAGGCCGAGCTCTCGTTCGACGACCCGATCAACATCCAGTACACCTCGGGCACGACGGGTTTTCCCAAGGGCGCGACGCTCTCGCACCACAACGTGCTGAACAACGGGTTTTTCGTGGGCGAGGCCCTCGGCTACGGCCCCGACGACCGGGTCTGCATTCCCGTGCCGTTTTACCATTGCTTCGGCATGGTCATGGGAAACCTCGCGTGCACGTCGCACGGGTCCACGATGGTGATCCCGGGCGAGGCCTTCGACCCGCTCGCGGTGCTCGAGGCGGTCGAGGCCGAGAGGTGTACCTCGCTCTACGGCGTGCCGACGATGTTCATCGCGGAGCTCGATCACCCGCGATTCAAGGAGTTCGACCTGCGCTCGCTCCGCACGGGGATCATGGCGGGATCGCCGTGCCCGGTGGAGGTGATGCGGCGCGTGGTCTCGCAGATGCACATGCGGGAGGTCACGATCTGCTACGGGATGACCGAGACCTCGCCCGTCTCCACGCAAAGCGCGACGAACGATCCCGAGGACAAACGCGTCGGCACCGTGGGCCGCGTGCACCCGCACGTGGAGGTGAAGATCGTCGATCCGAAGACGGGCAGGGTCCTGCCGCGCGGCGTCGCCGGCGAGCTCTGCACGCGCGGCTACAGCGTGATGCTCGGCTACTGGGACGACGAGGAGGCCACGCGCACGTCGATCGACGCCGGCCGATGGATGCATACCGGCGACCTCGCGACGATCGACGCGGAGGGCTACGTGAACATCGTCGGCCGCATCAAGGACATGATCATCCGCGGCGGCGAGAACGTATATCCGCGCGAGATCGAGGAGTTCTTGCACCTGCATCCGCGCGTCGGCGAGGCGCAGGTGATCGGGGTGCCGAGCGCGAAATACGGCGAGGAGATCATGGCCTGGGTCCGGCCGAAGCCGGGCGAGGCGCTGGCGGAGGCCGAGCTCGTCGAATTTTGCAAAGGCAAGATCGCGACCTTCAAGATTCCGCGTTACTGGAAGATCGTGGATGAATTCCCCATGACGGTGACGGGGAAGGTGCAAAAGTTCCGGATGCGCGAGCTTTCGGTGGGCGAGCTCGGGCTCGAGCTCGCGTCGCGCATCGAGACCGCCTGAGCCGTGGAAATCAGCCCCCGAGTTTTGCCCGGAGCTTCGTGATCGCGTCCTTCAGCTCCGCGTCCTCGCGATAACAACACGGATCCCGCTTGGCCGAGCAGGGAACGTCCTTCACGATCAAGAGCTCCTCGAGGGCGCGCCCGTCGCCCTCCTCGGCCGCGCGCGAAAAGAGCGCGCGCTTGTCGGGACAAGCAGATTTGCGGAGCTCGTACGCGACACGCAGCGCGGGCGTGGCGCGTTCCAGGATGCCCGGCTTTCCGAGGATGTCCTGGGCCCGACGGCTCGCCTTCGAGCCGCCGCGGGTCCGCACCACGTGGAAGAGGACATCGAGGCCGCCGCTGCCGAGCTCGTTCTCGAGCGCGTCGAAGACCTGATCCGACTCGGCAAAGCTCGTCTCGAAGCCGATCCCCGCGACGACCGCGGCCACGTCGCCGCGAAGCTCGGAGCCGGTGAGGCGCGCAGGATCGAGCTTGGCGAGCGCGAGGAACGCCTTGGCCCCCGGCCGCCATTCTTTGCGAGAGGCCGCCCGCCGGAGCCGCTCGGCCCATTCCGTCGCGTCCGCGCCTTCGATATCGGTCGGCGCGCTCGCAGGGGCCGTCGTCGGGCTCGGCGCGGGCGCCGCGCTCGCCGTGGGGGCCGAGGCCTCCGTCGTTTCGGACCCTCCGCGGAGGAGGACCACGACGAGGAGGAGCACCGCGACCGCCGAGAGGCCCGCGGCAATCAAGATGAGCGAGCGTTTGTCGAGGCGCTTCGGCGCGGGGGAAGCGGCCTGCGTGGGCGCGGCCTCGGGCGCGTTTTTGATCTCGCTCCCCAGCGCCTTTTCCAGCTCCTTCTCGGGCGCCGCGGCCGCCTCGTCGAGCGCCGCGAGCACCTCGTTCGCCGAGGCGAACCGCCGATCGGGCTCCCGCGCGAGGAGCCGCAGCACGAGGGCGTCGATCCGCGGCGGCACCTTGATCTCCGGCGCGCGCTCCCGCATCGACGGCGGATCCTCGCTGCGGATCTTTCTCAGGTGCAGCCCCGGATCCTTCTCCTCGAACGGGCGTTTGCCCGTGAGCATCTCGTACATCACGACGCCGAGCGCATACAGATCCGAGCGCGCGTCGACGCCCTCCATGCCACGCGCCGCCTCGGGCGCCATGTACGCGAACGTCCCCATGACCATGCCGACGCCCGTCAGCGCCGGGCTCGGCTTCGCATTGCGACCCTGATCCGAGAGCAGCTCGACGCGCACCTTGGCGAGGCCGAAATCGAGCAGTTTGACCGTGCCCTTCGCGTCGACGAGGATGTTCTGGGGCTTGACGTCGCGATGCACGATGCTCTTCTCGTGCACCGCCCCGAGGGCCATTGTGATCTGCCGGCTGATGGAGAGCACCCGATCGAGGGGCATCGGGCCCTGTTCGATGAGGTCCTTCAGCGACGTTCCCTCGACGTATTCCAGGACCAAGAACTGCGAGCCGTCGTCGAGCTTGCCGAAGTCGGTGGCCGCGACGACGTTCGGATGGCTCACGTGCGCGCCCGCGATGGCCTCGCGCTCGAACCGGACCGAGAGCTCGATCATCCGCGCCATGTCCGGCCGGAGGACCTTGATGGCGACGCGCTTGCGCAGGTGCACCTGCTCGCCGCGGTAGACCGCCCCCATGCCGCCGTGCCCGATGAGCTCGTGCACGACGTACCGATCCGAGATGAGCTTCCCCACGAGCGAGGCGAGCTCGTCCTGAAGCAGCGAGCCTTGCCCGCGCTCCTCCAGCGCCGAGGACGAGATCAGCATGGCGCTCGGCTCGCCGCCCGCGGCCGCCGCCTGCTCTGCGCGCGGCACCGTGACGGCGTCGTCGATGGCGGAAGGGGAAGGCCCGTCCGGCGGCGTGGACTTCGACATGCCGCCGAGACTACCCGAGGTCGTGCGGTCCAGACAATGGCGGGGGGCTTACGAGCCGTACTTGACGCTGCAACCGTAAGCGCGGGTGTCGGGCGTGCGCACCGGCTTACCGGCGGCGAGGTCTTCGAGGGCCGCGTCGACGTAGTTCACGAGCTTGCCGTCCTTCGGCGACTCGCCCTCGCCGTCGGGCGAGTTGTCGATGGCCCCGCGGTAGACGAGCGTGCCCTGCGCGTCGATCACGAACATGTGCGGGGTGTTCGTCGCGCCGTACTGGTGTCCGACCTTGCCCGTCTCGTCCGCGAGCACGGGGTTTTCCATGCCAAACGCTTTCCGCCCCTCGGCGACGCGCTCCGGGCCGTGGCCTTGCTTGCCCGGCGCGCCCGAGTTGATCCCGAGCCAGACGACGCCTTTCTCGACGGCGCGCTTGGAGTATCCCTTGAGCGAGCCCTTCGTGTGCGAAGCCTTGACGAACGGGCACTCGGGGTTGAACCACTCGAGGACCACGATCTTGCCGCGGTAGTCGGCGAGGTGGTGGGTCTTGCCCTCGTAGTCGGTGAGCGTGAAATCGGGGGCGGGCTTGCCGACCTCGGCGCCCGCCGCCGGTTTGTCCGAGGCCGCCGCGGCCGCGGAGGTTTTTCCTTCCGGGGCCTTCGCCTCCGGCGCCGGGGCAGGAGCTTCCTTGTTGCAGGCGAGGAGGAGGAGCGGAAGGAGCAGGAGGTGCCGTAGGGTCATGCGGGGCATCTTTCCACGCCCGCGCGGGGTGGCAAGGATGTCTGCGGGGGTTCACCCGTGGGCCGTTCTTTTTCCCGGGGCCTCGTGTAGAGTGGCGTGGGGGGGATGCCCCCTCCAGCGCGCCGTGCTGACAATCACCCGTCGATCGGTAGGTATCGCGCCCCAGCGAAGCAGCACGACGTCACGAGGTAGATGACATGCCGTTGCCCCGTTTTTCTTTCGACACGGTCTCGAACAACGTCGCGTTGACCGTCGTCGCCACCACGATCCTGCTCCTCGCGCCGCTCGCCTTGACCGTGTTCTTGCGGTGGGTCGTGCGGCAGGCCACGCAGTCGGTTCGCTCGAAGACCGTCGAGAGCGCCGCCGAGCAGGTGCAGAAGTCGCTGCGCCTCGTGGCGACGGTCCTATCGCTGCTCGTCGTGGTGGCGGGCTGCGCGACGCTCGCCATTGCCATCATCCGGGATATCGATCTTCACCCGTGGGCGAACCGGCTCGTCGAATACGCGAGCGTCCGAACGGGCCAGGATTTGCTCCGTGGCGTCGGGATCGTCGTCGCGATCGGCGTCGGCTGGCTCGCCCTCCGTGTCTTCTTCAAGTCGCTGCTCGACCGCCTCGAAGCGCGGCTCCGCGCCGTCGCGGCCCTCCAGAGCCAGAAAGAGGAAATCACGCTCTTTCGAGAGAGGGCCGGCGGCCTCGGGAACGTCGCGTTCCTCTATGGTCTGCACCGCCTCGGCAGCGCTTCGCTCGGCCTGCCGTCGAGCGTCCATTGGTTGCTCGACACGATTCTCTACGTCCTGCTCGTCGTGTGCGTCGCGCGGGCGGCCTCGGTGCTCGGCGTCCTGAGCCTCGAAGGGCTCGACCACGTCGGCGCCGCGCGCCTCGAAAAATCGGCGTTCAGCGTCTATTACGTGAGCATCCGCAAGCTGTCGCCGCTGGCGAAGCGGATCCTGGAGGCCATCATCCACCTCGCAGCGGCGACCCTCGTCGTTCGGCAGTTCCAGACGCTCGAGGCCTTCGCGCCTTATGGCCCTCGCATCATCCGGCTCCTCGGGACCTTCTTCGCGGCCCGCGTGCTGGCCGAGCTCGTGCGCGTGCTCCTCGTCGAGGCGTTCGCCGGGAAAAAAAGCGCCGAGGACGAGACCGCGAAGCACCGCGTGACGCTGGTGTATCTGCTCCAGAGCGTCGTCACCTACGTGATTTATTTCGGCGCGGGCCTGCTCATGATGGATCAGGTCGGGATCGACACGAAGCCGTTCCTGGCCGGCGCCGGCATCGTGGGCCTGGCGGTGGGGCTCGGGGCCCAGAAGCTCGTCAACGACATGGTGAGCGGCTTCTTCATCCTGTTCGAGGGGCACTTGCTCAAAGGCGATTACGTGCGGATCGGCGACTGCGAAGGCGTCGTCGACTCGGTCCAGCTCCGGGTTACCATGATCCGGGACGGCTTTGGGCGAATGTTCACGTTCCGGAATGGCGACATCGGCACGATCATCAATTTCTCACGCGAGTACGTTCACGCCGTGGTGGACATCGTCGTCGGCCTCGACGCGAACCTGAACGAGGTGTTCGACGCGTTGAAAGAGGCGGGCAAGCGCCTCGAGGAGGCGCACCGGAGTCGCGTGCTCGACAAGCTGGTCGTTCGAGGCGTGACGCAGATCGCGCAGAGCGGCATCGTGGTTCGTGTCGCCGTCAAGCTCACCGCGGGCGATCCGGATCCGATTCCGCGGATCCTGCGCAAGTTCATCAAGGAGGTCTTCGACGAGCGCGGTATCGAGCTCGCCAACGCGACCCAGCTCGCCGTCGTCCTGACGAAGGAGGGCGTCGAGCATGGTCGAGCGGCAGGGAGTTCGCGCGGAGCGGGGAGCGAATTCCTTGCGCTGCCGCCTGCGCCGTGACGGACGGGGCGCGGCGCGCCGTGCCACGTTTGCCGTTTCAGGTTCCGGTGGGCAAGAGAGCGCTGCCGCGCACCGAATTGGCGGGGCGATGGGAGGCGAGCCACGCGCGGGCCTCCGCCTCGGTCGGGGTGAACGTCACCGGGAAGGAGAAACGGCTCGGCAGGATGTGGGCGCCCGCGGTGAGGACCATCGACATCGCGATGCGGATGGGGAACGAGGCGCCGAAAATGGCGCCGGCGCGGACCGGAATGAGGTCGCCTCCGCCCCGCAAGAAGACCTGCCGCACGCGATCGCCCGAGGTCTGATACCGCGAGACGTCGAGCCTCGAGAGCAGGGGGCCATGCTTCCGGCCGAGCTCGTAGATCCGGCCGATGATCCCCTCGGCCTCTTCGACGGTGAGCGGGCCGTCGAGCACGGTGCAGACCTCGTCCGGGGCCTCGAAACGCAGGCGGTGCGATCCGAACCGCTCTTCGAATGACGACGATGTGCTCATGACGCAACTCCCGGCACGACCGACTCCGCGATCCTCTTTGCAACGACCGATCCAGCCGGCTTCGCTCGCCGGAACCGAATCTTTTCATGGAGTTGTGGCGTGGGAATCGGCGTGACCATCCTTGCAGCGGGGAAAAAGGCGGCCGCGGCCTTGCGAGGATGCAATGCCACGATGATGCGTCGCGTCGTCCTGGGCGACGGAAAGATGACAGGCGGGGTGAGGCCGTTTTAGAGGTACGTCCCATGCGAACGGTCTCTTGGTTGGGCTTCGGGTTCCTTTGCCTCGTCGGGTCGGCCTGCGGCGCGAAGGTCGTCGTGGATGCGGAGGGCGGCAGCGGCGGTTCGCCGCCGTGTACGCCCGGCGAGGTGGCGGAGTCTTGTTACACGGGCCCGCCGAGCACGAACGGCGTGGGGATCTGCCACGCCGGCGTCCGGGTCTGTACGGAGAGCGGCACGCCCGGCGCGTGTGAGGGCGAGGTGTTGCCCTCCGCCGAGATCTGCGACAATGGGCTCGACGAGGATTGTAATGGGACCGCGGACGATTTCATGCCCTGCGGCGGTTTCTGCAAGACCTGCTCGAACTTCCTCTCGGACATGCACCCCGAGCTTCCCTTTTGCCCCGAGTCTCAGTCGCTGCACGACACGCTCCTCGGGTGCTTGTGCGCGGGGCCGTGCGCGACCGTCTGCACCGCGACCCTCTGCGTGGGCAGCGATCCCTCGCAGCCGTGCGTCAATTGCGCGCTCGACCCGAGCGAGGGTTGCAGCGTCGCATTCAATGCTTGTCTCGACGACTGATCAGGCCTCGGGCGTGAAGACGACGCGCATGCAACCGTCACGTTTTTCCTTGAAGGTGTCGTAGGCCTCTTGCCCGTCCGCGAGGCGGGCGCGGTGGGTGATGAGATAACTCGGGTCGAGCTCGCCTTTCCGGATGTGCTCGAGCAGCCGCGGGATGTACCGCTGGCCGTGTTGCGGGCCCATCTTCAGCGTGAGCCCCTTGTTCATCGCGGCGCCCATGGGGAACTTGTCCACGAATCCGCCGTAGACGCCCATGATCGAGACGGTGCCGCCCTTGCGGCATGCGAGGATCGCCTGGCGCAGGACCGTCGGCCGGTCGGTCTCCAGGCGAACGGCCTGCTTGACCCGGTCGTAGGCGTAATCGATGCCCGTCCCGTGCGCCTCCATGCCGACGCAATCGATGCACGCGTCGGGGCCGCGGCCGCCGGTCATCTCGCGGAGGGCCTCGCGCACGTCGACCTGCTCGTAATCGAGGATCTCCGCGCCCGCCCGGTCCCGGGCCATGGCGAGCCGCTCGGGGAAGCGGTCGATCGCGATGACCCGCTCGGCCCCGAGCAAATAGGCGCTGAGAATGGCCATCTGCCCGACGCCGCCGCATCCCCAGACGGCCACGACGTCGCCGCGCTGGATGTTGCAGAGGTCGGCGCCCATGTACCCCGTGGGCAGAGCGTCCGAGGCGAAGACGACACGCTCGTCGGGCAGGCCCTCGGGGACCTCGAAGGCATTCGTGTCGGCGAACGGCACGCGCACGTACGTCGCGTGGCTGCCCGCGAAGCCGCCGAAGGCGTGCGAGTAGCCATAGATGCCCGCGGTCGGGTAGCCGTAGAGTTTGTCGGTGAGCTCGGGTTTCGGGTTCGTGTTGTCGCAGAGCGCATACTGTTCGCTCTGGCAGAAGAAGCAATGGCCGCAGCCGATGATCGAGTCCACGACGACGCGCATGCCGGGGCGGAGCTTTTCACTTCGGTCGCGACCTCGAGGACCTCGCCAATGAACTCGTGGCCGATGATGTCGCCTCGCCGCATCGTGGGTACGTATCCGTCGAGCAGGTGCAGATCCGAGCCGCACACGCTCGACATCGTGACGCGCAGAATGGCGTCGTGGGGGCCGAGGAGCTCGGGGTCGGGGACGGTCTCGACTCCGACGCGGTTCACGCCTTGATAACAGAGCGCCTGCATGATCGTTCTCCCTTCGTCGTTCGTTCGTCCCGGCGTCAGGCCGCCGCGCGCGTCAGGGGGATGAACCGGCCGGAGGGTTGTCCCTCGGTCGTGACGATTTCACCGGCTTCGAGCAGCATCTTCAGGCGGCGCAGCCCGGCGCGGGCCCACGCGTCCGGATCCGCGCCCGCCACCGCGGTGAGGGCGCGGAAGAGGAGGCCGCGTGTCTTCGAGAGCTCGAGCACGAGCCGTATCTCGGTGCCGCGACCGCCGGGGGCGTCGCCAAGCAGAATCGCGAGCCTTTCCGGCGGACCCTCCGCGTGGCCGAGCACGAGGGCCCGGGCCTCGTGATCCAGATCGATATGGGCTTCCCACGAGGAACGCTCGCCACTCAGGGCGGTCCATACGCGGATGCGTCCCTCGCCGAGGTCCTCCACGCGCTCGACGTGCGGCGCGAAATGGGGGACGTGGGCCGGATCCCGCAAAAAGGCGTATACCTCGTTCGCCGGGCGGGCGACGGTGACGGTGCGCTCGATGCGCGTGAGTTCTTCGGCCGCGCCGAGGGGCATGGGCGTGGGCTTCGGGGCCTTGCGCGAGCTGAGCCCGAGAGCCTCATAGGCCGGACAATGGCCGCGGAGCCCGCGATGGGTGAGCGCGCCGCCGAACGCGCCTGCGAGCAGGCCGAGCGCGCCCCTGCGCCAGAGCGCCCATGCGACGAGGCCGCCGCCGATCGCCGCGGAGACGACGCGCTCGTTCGGGCCCACGTTGAGAGGCTTCATCTTGCGCGCGCGGGCCGGAATGCCGTGGATATCGTCGAGCCTGGGTGTCTTCGATTGCATGCGCGCTCCTCTTCGGCGTCGGGGCCGAGCCGTGGAATGCAAGGAAGAGACCTCGTCCCGGCCGGGCGTGTTCGGCGATCGAAGTGGGATCTCGGATCGGGACTTGCAGCGAATGGGGGCGGCGTCCTCGGCGGAAATCGAGGGCGAGAGGAGCTCTGCAATGAACGACGGGAGGAGCGCGATGCGCAGATCTTTTCGTTTGGTGAGCGTGGCCGGCCTCTTCGCGGCGCTCGCCGTGGCGGGCTGCCAGGAGCGCGACCGCGGCGGTCAAGCCGGGGCCGAGGTGCGTAAGGGCGGCGAAGGAGCGGCGGTCCAGCAGCCGGGGACGCCCCCCGCCGCTGGGCAGCAGCAAGCGCAGCCCGCGCCGGAACCCATTCGTGATTTGACGATCGTGCTCGTCACGCCCGACCGCCCGACGCTCTTCAATCGGCAGGTCGACCTCGTCGGGGCGCAGGTGCAGAAGGTCTCGAACGATCGGGTCTTCTGGGTCGGCCCGAGCGCTGAGCGGACGGTGCCGGTCTACCTGGACGACCAGGCCCGGAGCGCGCTGCAGCAGGGCCAGCACAAGCTGCAAAAGGGGGATCAGGTCGCCCTGGTGGGCGAGATCCGGCAGTCGCCGAACACGCAGCTCGCGCAGCAGCAATGGGGACTGTCTTCCCAGGAGGCCAATGAGCTGGCCGGCGCGCAGGCCTATCTGCACGTCACCCGGATCCTGATCGGCGAGAAGCCTGGTGTGCAAGGCGGCCAGCAGCAGGGCACGCAGCCGGGCACGCAAGGCGGCCAGCAGCAGCAGGGCGGACGGACGGGTGGCCAGGGCCGCTGAGACCTCCGCCTGATCGAATTCCCATGGGGCGCGCGGCGTGGGGCCTCCCGGAACCCCACGTTGCGCGCCGTTTTCGTTGATCGCACCATTTCCCATTTCGTCGCGATCGCGAGGGCGCGTCGCGCTGGCACGTCCGTGGCGAGAGCCAGGGACGAGGCCGCGCGAGCGCCTCGCCTGGTTTCGCGGGGGAAACGTGGAGCGACACGAAATGCTGGAGCGGAGGGCCTGGGTCTCCGCGCTTCGCTGGGGCGTGCGCATCGCGTTCGCGGCCCTCGGGATCGGGGTCGTCGTCTCGCTCGTGCGGCAGGCGGGCGCGGGTACGCTTTGCCTGATTCTGCGCGGCGCGGCGCCGTGGCTGCCGCTCGTCGTGCTCCTCGAAGGAGCGCGCGTCGGGACGGACGCGCTCGCGACGTATGCGGCCTATGGCCCGGCCGAAGGGAGGCTCCTGCCCGCCCGTGTCCTCGTGCGCGCGGCGCTCGTGGCGCGGGCCGTCTCGTCGATCGCGCCCGCCGGGCGCACGGCGGCCGAGGCGACGAAGGCCGCATTGCTCGCGCCGTGGGCAGGCCCGACAGCGGCGACGGCGGCGGCCGCGACGGGGCAAGCCGTGACGCTCGTGACCGGTGGGATCATTTCGGTGCCCTGCGCGGCCGCCGCGTATGCGCTCTCGGGGGCCTCGCCGATCACGATGGCGCTCGCCCTCCATTCCGCGCTCCTCGTCGCGGCGGGGACGGGAATCCGGATTGCCATGCGCGCGCGGTGGCTCGGCTCGCTCGCCGGCCGGTTGTCCGGGCGAGCAGGGGCGCATGTCCAGGCTTTTCAGGCGCGCGCCTGCGAGACGAGCCTCCTTCCGCCGGGGCCGATCGCCGCGATGCTCCTCGGTCGGGCGCTCCAGGTCGCGCAATATGCAATCCTGGCCCGCGCGGTGGGCGCGGCGACGGGCGTTTCGCGCGCGCTCGTCGCCGAGGGGGCGAGCATGGTCGCGCTCGCCGTGGGCGCGTTCGTCCCGGCGCAGGTGGGCGTGAGCGAGGGGGCGTTCGCGTGGAGCGCCGACGTGCTCGGCGCGACGCTGCCACAGGCGATCGCCATCGCGCTCCTCGGGCATGCGCTCGAGGCCGTCTATGTGGCGGTGGGCGCGGTCGTTCCACTCGTATGGAGAGCGCCGAGGCCGCCGGACGAGCGGCCCGAGCATTAAAACGAAAACATGCAGCTCGTTCGCAATAACGTCCAGGCCGGTCTTGCGGCGAGGGTGGGGTGCGTGCAAAGGTTGCCCGCCTCATGCCGTTCGTCCCGCTCGTTTTCTCGCCCCGGAGGGCGCGCCGTCATCCTCGTCTCGCGTCCGTATCCGTCCTTTTTCTCGCTCTCGCCGGTGTCGAGCTGGGCAGCGGACACGCGCGCGATTTGCGCGAGGCGTGGATGGACCCGGTCTACGCGGCCGTCGGCACGCCGCCCCCGCCGCTCGCGTCGGGCGACAGGGACGGCGACGGGCTCTCCGATGAGCGCGAGGCCGAGCTCGCTCGTACGTTTGCCCCCGTCGTCCTTCTCGATCGCGAGGATCGCGCGCTCCCGGCGTCGGTCCCCTGGGTCATGGAAAAGTCCGATTTCGTGGAGGGCGCCGCGCGCGTGCGCCGCGCGCGCAGGGCGTTCGACGACGACGTGCGCAAAGGGAGCGAGCGGCCCGAGGACTGGGTGACCTACGTCAACGTCTACCCGCGGGCGAGCGGCGGAATTCACCTCGAATACTGGTTTTATTATCCGTACAACGACGGGCCGCTTTTTTTTCAGCACGAGAGCGACTGGGAGCACATGACCGTGCGCCTCGACGAGGAGGGCCGCCCGCTCGGCGCGTACCTCGCCCGGCACGAGGACAACAATCCCGGGCCCTTTTTCACGTGGTCTCGGCTCCGCAGGGAGGGCGAGCATCCGGTCGTCCTGTCCGCGCGCGGGACCCACGCGACCTATGCCGACCGCTCGGACCTCGCGTGGTTCGAATCGGCCGCCTCGTCGTGCGACGATCTCGCGACGTGTGGCGATCGGCCCTGGCGGACGTGGGAGGGCGGCGGGCTCTCTCGGCTCGACGACGTGCCCGAGAGCGCGCTCGCGGGGCGGGCGTTCCGCTTCGATGGGCGATGGGGCGCGGCGGGCTTTTTGCCGGGCACGAGCGCGCCGCGCGGGCCCATGTTCCAGTCGGGGCATTGCGCGGGCGGATTCGCGACCTGCCGCAAGCCGATTGAAATGGCGAGTCTGCCGTAACCGTCCCGGTCGCGCGGTGGTCTTCCCCGACGGGAAATCTCCGAATGGCGCGAAGGTACGCTCCCGAGCCACGAATCGAAGGCGAAAGGACCTCGTTTCGTCGCCCGGCGAGCATGCTTGTGGGCGTCGGTTCTCCAGGGTATCCTGAATCTCAATGCGATCCGGTGAGGTGATCGACGAACGGTTCGAGCTCGGGAAGCGGGCCGGATCCGGAGGGATGGGGACGGTGTGGCGCGCCGTCGACCGGAGCACGGGCACGCCCGTGGCGCTCAAGGTGCTGCGTGATCCCGAGGGCGACGCGGCCCCGCGTTTCCTGAAGGAGGCGCGTATCCTCTCGACGTTCGAGCACCCGCATGTCGTGCGCTACGTGGCCCATGGCATTGCCTCCTCGGGCGAACCTTATCTCGCGATGGAATGGCTCGAAGGCGAGAGCCTGCTCGCGCGCCTCGAGCGAGGCGCGCTCTCCATCGAGGAGAGTTTGTCCCTCGCTCGCCACGTCGCCGAGGCGCTCGGCGCGGCGCACGCGCGGCGGATCGTCCACCGGGACGTGAAGCCGAGCAACCTGTTCCTCGTGGGCGGCTCTGCCGATCGCGTGAAGATCGTCGATTTCGGCATCGCGCAGAGCGGCGTCACGGGCGCGCTCACCCGGACGGGATCGATCCTGGGGACGCCCGGATACATGGCGCCGGAGCAGGCGCGCGGCGACCGCGACGCCGACGCGCGGGCGGACCTGTTCGCGCTCGGGTGTGTCCTGTACGAGTGTTTGGCCGGAAAACCCGCGTTCCAGGGCGCGCACCCGATGGCCCTGCTCGCGAAGCTTCTGCTCGAAGAGCCGCCACGCCTCCGGGATCTGCGCCCCGACGCGCCGGAGCCGCTGACGGCGCTCGTCCATCGTTTGCTCTCCAAGGACCCGGAGGTGCGCCCCGAGGACGGCGCGGCGGTGCGCGTGATCCTCGATCGCATCGACCTGACCGCGAGGCCGCCCGTCTCCACGGGGGAGCCTTCGCGGGCGTCGCTGACGGGCACGGAGCGGCGGCTCGTCTCGATCGTGGCGGTCGCGCCGCCGCTCGATCGCGAGGCGCCGCGGGATCTCGTCGCCGCGGTGCGGCGCGTGGCCACGCCGCTCGGCGCGCGGGCCCTGGAGCTCTCCTCCGGCGCGGTCGTGGCCGTGCTGCTCGGCGAGGGCAGCGTGGTGGATCAAGCGGCGAACGCGGCGCGTTGCGCCGCGTGGGTCAAGCTCGCGGCGCCCGAGGCGGCCGTCGTGCTCGTGACGGGGCGCGGCGAGTCCACGAACCGCCTTCCCGTCGGCGAGGCGCTCGAACGCGCGGCGGCGCTGCTCGACGAGGCGCTCGCCGAGAAGCAGGAGGGCGCGCCCGTTCGGATCGACGACAACACGCGCGCGCTGCTCGACGCGCGCTTCGAGCTGGTCGAGCAGGAAGGACGGATCGCGCTGCGTGGCGAGCGCCGGACGGGGCAGGAGAGCCGCACGCTCCTCGGCAGGCCGAGCCCTTTCGTGGGCCGCGAGCGCGAGCTCCGGAACATCCTCGACCTCGTGGCCGAGAGCTTCGAGGAGCGTCACCCCTCGGCGGTGCTCGTCACGGCGCCGCCGGGGATGGGCAAATCGCGCCTGCGGCAGGAGCTCTTGCGCGTCATCAAGGAGCGCCACACGAACGTCGGTTGCACGATCGCGCGGCCCGACGCGATCGGCGCCGGATCGGCCTACTCGCTGCTCGCGGGCGCGCTGCGCGAGATCCTGCAGATCTCGGCGGGCGAGCGGATCGAGGCGCAGCGCCGCAAGATCGAGCTGCTCACGTCGATCTTCTCGGACGCGGCGGAGCAACGCACGATCATGGAGTTCCTCGGCGAGCTCGCGGGCGCGCCGTTCCCCGACGACGGCAGCCCGCGCCTGCGCGCGGCGCGTCAGAACCCGCAGCTCATGGCCGATCAGATCGAGTCGGCGTACCGCGCGCTCACGGCGGCGGTCGGGGCGACGCGGCCGATCCTCGTGGTGCTCGAAGATCTGCACTGGGGAGACGCGCCCTCGCTCAAGGTCCTCGACGCCGTGCTGCGGGACCTCACCGACGTGCCGTTCGTCGTGCTCGCGTTCGCGCGGCCCGCGGTGCACGAGGTCTTCCCGCGCCTCTGGTCGGGCCGGAACGTGCACGAGATCCGGCTCGGACCCTTGCCGAAGCGCGCCGCGACGGAGCTCGTGTCGGCCGTGCTCGGCGGGGACGTCGCGGCCGAACGCGGCGCGGCGCTCGTGGAGCGCGCCGAGGGAAATGCGTTTTTCCTGGAGGAGCTCATCCGCGCGGTCGCCGACGGTCGGGGCGGCGAGCTGCCGGACACGGTGCTCGGCATGGTCGAGGCGCGCCTCTCGGCGCTCGCGCCCGAGTCGCGCCGGCTGCTCCGGGCCGCGAGCATCTTCGGCGAGGTGTTCTGGGAGAGCGGCCTCTGCGAGCTGCTCGGCGACGGCTTGCCGCTCGCCGCGTCGCTCTCGGATCTCTGCGCACGCGAGCTCGTCACGCGGCGGCACCATTCGCGTTTCGCCGGGCAAGAGGAGTACACGTTCCGTCACGCGATCATCCGCGAGGGCGCGTACGCCATGCTCACCGATCAGGATCGACACCTCGGCCATCGGCTCGCCGGGGAGTGGCTGAAGCGCGCCGGCGAGCCCGACGCGCTCGTCCTCGCCGAGCATTTCCAGCGTGGTCACGACCCCGAGAACGCCGCGGCCCATTACCTCCGCGCGGGCAGCCAGTCGTTCGACCGCGACGATTTCTCCGGCGCGCTCCTCTGCGCCGAGCGCGGGATCGGGTGCGGCGCCGCGGGCGAAGTCCTCGGCAACCTGCAGACGCTCTGCGCGATGGCGCATTGCTGGCGCTCGGAGCTCGAACCGGCGCACCGGATGAGCGTCGGAGCGCTGCCGCTCGTCGCGCGCGGCAGCCGCTGGGAGTGCTTGCTCCTCTTCCACGGCACGTGGGCGTCGCTCGTCGTGGGCGCGGAGGATGATTTCCTCCGCATGGGCAGCCGCTTCATCGACTTCGAGCCCGAGCCCGACGCGCGCCGCGATTACCTGCTCTGGGCCCCGCTCGCCGCCTCCCTGCTCACGTCGTACGGACGGCGCGCGCTCTGCCGCGCCTTGCTCGACCGCGCCGAGCGGCTCGCGGCGTCGATGCCCGCGCTCGACCTCGACGTCGTCGGCTCCCTGGCGATCGGGGAGAGCGACGAGCTCCGCGCCTTCGAGCGCGCCCCGTTTCGCCAGCTCGAGCTCACGCGCAGGGCCGTCTCCGCGTTCGAATCCATCGGCGATGCCAGAAACCACATCACCGCGCTGAATCGGCTCGGCCAGGCCCTCGGCGAGATCGGCGAGCGCGAGGCCGGCGAGCGCGCGCTCCGGTCCGCCGTCGATCTCGCGCGCCGCATCCGGGGACCGTTTGCCCTCCTGCAATCGGAGCTCCACCTCGCGGCGCTGCTCGTCGGCTTCGGCGAGGACACGAAATGGGCCGAGGCGGAGGCCATCGCCGCGCGCGTGCTTTCGGCCTCGGGCGTGAGCGACGGGTATCGCGGTTGGGCGCGTGGCCTCCGGGCGCAGATCCTCCTCCACCGCGGCGCCTACGAGGACGCCGCCCGCGAGGCGCGCGCGGCCCTCACCCTTTGCGCGCGGGTCCCTTTGCGCAAGCTCTGGATCACGACGCTCCTCGTGCGTTGCCTCGTCCTTTTGCGAAAGGCGTCCGAGGCGCGCGCGCTCGCCCGGGAGATTGGCGCGACGCTCGGCCGGGACGGCGGCGGGTATGTCGAGATCGAGGCGCGGCTCGTGATGGCCGAGGCGTGCGCCGAGCAGGGCGAGATGGAGGAAGCGTCGCGAGCCCTGCGCGACGTCATGGGCCGGATCGAGGCGCGCGCCGCGGAGATCCCGGACGAGGCGCTGCGCTCGCATTATCTCCACGAGGTGCCCGAGAACGTCCGCGCCCGCTCGCTCGCGGCGGCCTGGCTCTGATCAGCGCGCCTTCGCGGGACGCTTTTTCTTCGGCGGGGCGGGCTCGTTCGTCTGGGAAAACTCCGTCGCGGCGCGGAGCGCGTCGAAGAGCAGCACCTTCGCGAGCGTGACGATCTGCTCGATCGGCACGGATCTCCGCGCCACCCAGTCGATCGACGCGGCCTCGAAGAACCCGATCCAGCCGCGCATCGCCGTGTGGACGAGCGGGCCCATGGCCTCGGGGGGCAGGGCCGCGACGATGCGGCCCAGGAAGGTCGAGCGTGTCTCCTCAAGCACCGCTGCGACCTCTGGATCCGAGCCGATTCCGCCCCGCATGAGGGCGACGTACGCGGCGCCGCGGCGCTCCACGTACGCGAGGTAGGTCCGGACGCCCTGCTCGACTTGCGCCTCGGGCGAGGCGTCCTTTGTCGTACCGAGGGTTTCGTCGAGCAGCTCCTTCGACGCCGCGCGCAGGGCGGCCACGTAAAAATCGCGCTTCGTCGGAAAATAATAATAAAGCAGGCCCTTCGAGATCCCGGCGGCGCGCGCGATGTCGTCGATCGACACCTCGTCGTAGGAGCGCTCGCTGAAGATCGACAGGCCGAGCGCGAGGAGCTGGGCGCGGCGCTCGTCGACTTCCAGTCGCGCGCGCGCGGCGGGCCCTTTTTCGGCCTCCGCCGGGGGGCGCGCGGCGGGCCTCGGCCTTGCTCGGCTCTTCATGAGGCGAGCCTATACCCCCGACGCCCGGGATGTTCAATCGTCCGGTTTGTTGTTGACTTCAGTTCAACAGCCGGTATCTTCGACTCGCTACTGAACGGGAGTCAACAGCATGCGACGCGCGCGCGTTTCGGGCTCGGTCACCCCCATCGTCATCGTCGGCAGCGGCTTTGCGGGCCTCGCCATGGCGATCCGGTTGAAGCAGGCCGGCATCCACGACTTCACGATCTTCGAGCAGGCAGCAAACGTCGGCGGCACCTGGCGCGACAACCATTACCCGGGCGCGGCGTGCGACGTCGAATCGCACCTCTACTCGTTCTCGTTCGAGCCGAACCCGCGCTGGACACGCATGTTCGCGCCGCAGGCCGAGATTCTTTCCTACCTCGAATCTTGCGCCCGGAAGTACGGCTTGCTCCCCCACATCCGCCTGAACACCGAGGTCCGAGGCGCCACGTTCGACGAGCGGGAAGGGCTCTGGCGGGTCGAGACGAGCGACGGGCGCACGACGACGGCGCGCGTGCTCGTCTCGGCCTGCGGTGGCCTCAACCGGCCGGCGCTGCCGGACATCCCCGGCCTCGGCAAGTTCGGCGGAAAAACCTTTCATTCGGCGCGCTGGGACGATTCCGCGGATCTCGAAGGCAAGACGGTGGCGGTCATCGGCACCGGGGCGAGCGCGATCCAGATCGTGCCGGCCATCGCGGCGAAGGTCGGGCGTCTCCACCTCTTCCAGCGCACGCCGCCGTGGATCCTGCCGAAGCGCGACCGCGCGATCTCGCTTTCCGAGCGCGAATGGTTCGCCCGCGTGCCGCTCCTCCAGCGGCTCGCCCGCCTCCGTCAATACTGGTGGCACGAGATGTTCGCCCTGGGGTTCGTCGCCGAGCCGCGCATCATGAAGCTCGCGGAGCGGCTCGCGCGGGCGTACCTCGCGAAAAGCGTGCCGGATCCGGTTTTGCGGGAGAAACTCACGCCCGCGTATACGATGGGCTGCAAGCGTGTCCTGCTCTCGAACGATTATTACCCGGCGCTGCTCCGGCCGAACGTCGAGCTCGTCACCGATCCGATCGAGGCCATCGAGGCGGAGGGCGTCCGGACGAGCGACGGAGCCCGACGAAAGGTCGACACGCTCATCCTCGCGACCGGGTTCCAGGCGGCCGAGGCCGTGGCGCCGTTCGAGATCCGCGGGCGGGGCGGGCGCGCTTTGAACGACGCGTGGCGCGACGGACCCGAGGCCTATCGCGGGACGACGATCGCGGGGTTTCCCAATTTCTTCCTGATCGTCGGGCCGAACGTCGGCCTGGGCCATAGTTCCATGGTGTTCATGATCGAATCGCAGGCGGCGTACGTCATGAGCTGCATCGAGGCCATGCAGGCGCGGCGCTGGAAGTTCGTCGACGTGCGGCCCGAGGCGCAAAGCCAGGAAAACCGGAGGCTCCAGGCGCGTTTTCCCCGCACCGTCTGGTCGACCGGATGCGTGAGCTGGTATCAGACCCGGAGCGGCAAGAACACCACGCTCTGGCCCGGCTTCACCTTCGAGTTTCGCCTGAAGACACGGCGCTTCGATCCCGCGCCCTACGAAGTGGTCCCGCTCGTGTGAGCGCCATTGACGGGTCGGCGCGGGTCGGGCTCTGATGCGGGGCCAGGAGACGAGGAAGAGGAGAACTTCATGGGACTTCGATCATCGGGATGCAGCGTCATCACCGGGGCAGGGGGCGGCTTCGGTCGCGCGCTCGCGCTCGAGCTCGCGGCGCGCGGCGCGCGGCTCGTGCTCTCCGACATCAACCCGGGCGCAGCGGAGGAGACGGCGCGCCTCGCCCTCGCGCGCGGCGCCGCAGGGGCCAAGGCGCTCGGCTGCGACGTGACGAAAATCGAGGAGGTGGAGGCGCTCGCGAATGCGTGCGAAGGCCCCGTCGACCTCCTGGTCAACAACGCCGGCGTCAGCAGCGGCGGGCTCGTCGGGGATCTCTCGCTCACGGATTGGCGCTGGACGATCGAGGTCGACCTCTTCGGCGTGATCCACGGCTGCCACGTCTTCGTTCCCCGCATGAAAAAGCAGGGGGCCGGCCACATCCTCAATGTCGCGTCCGCCGCGGGGCTGCTCTGCGCGCCGCGCATGGGCGCCTACAACGCCGCGAAAGCGGGCGTCATCGCGATCTCGGAGACCCTGGCCGTGGAGCTCGACGACACGGGCGTGGGCGTGACCGTTCTGTGTCCGACGTTTTTCAAGACGGACATCGTGAATTCGGGGCGCTTCGCGGATCCGGAGACCCGCAAGATGGCGGACGAACTCATGGCGGGCGGCCGGCCCGTCGAGGAGGTCGTCCTCGCGGCGCTCGCGGCGGTGGAGCGCGATGAGCTATATGCCGTGCCGATGGCCGACGCGCGCTGGCTCTGGAGGGTGAAGCGCGTTTTGCCGGGCGCATTCCGCAAGCTCGTCGGCATGGGCGTGCGTCTGCGGTCGAAGGGCTGACGCTCAAGCGCGCGGGGGCGGCTCGGCGAGCCAGCGGCGCGCCTCCTCGGTATTCGCGAAGAACTCGGCCGTGTACGCGAAATGCTGGGGAAACAGCGCACGTCCGGCGCGCTCGAGCATCCCGAGGATCGCACGCGTGGTGAAGCTCGGCCCGGCGATGGCGACGCGTCGAAACGGGTATTTTCGTTCGACGTGCCGGAAGACCGCGCGCGCGTGCGGATCGAAGGTCCCCATGCGGCTCACGTCGGCCAGGATGTCGTACGGTGCGCCAATTCGCTCGCCGGCTTCGTAGAGGAGGCGCTTGATGGCCGCCGCTTCGGTGGTCGAGACGGCGCCGATCACATCGATGACGAGCAGCATAGGCGGCTCGAAGCGCGTCTGATGAGAGCCGATCCGTCGCGAAAGAAAGGAAACGTCGGGCGTATGCATCGGGCTCGAAGGGGCGCGAAAGGGGAGCTTGCCACGGATCGAGCCCACCGAGAAGCCATCCGCGCGGGAGGCCGAGCGTCCATCGATGGACTTCGCCATCGATGGACGGGCTCGGCCCTCAGCGCAAGCCTTCCAGATAAGAACCGAGCCCCCGCTCCTCCGACCAGGTGCGGAGCTTCTGCAGCGCCTTCGATTCGATCTGCCGGATTCGCTCGCGGCTCAGCGAGAACGAGCGGCCGATCTGCTCCAAGGTATGGTCGTCCTCGCCCGTCAGGCCATAACGGAGCCGGAGGACCTCGCGCTCGCGGGGCGTGAGCGTCTCCAGCATCGCGCTCGCGGCCTCGCGCATGCGGGTGCGCACGAGCGCCTCGTCGGGGGCGTCCGTTTCGCTGGCGAGCGTGTCGCCGAAGCGAAAATCGCCCTCGTCGCCGATGGGCGCGTCGAGGCTGATCGGCGTGAGCGAGAGCGCGCGGACCGCCTGGACCTTGTCGAGCGGCACGCCCGAGCTCTCCGCGATCTCCTCCTGCGAGGGCAATCGCGCGTTTTTCTGCGAGAGCGCCCGCTCCGCGCCGAGCACCCGCCGCCGGCTCGCCGTGAGGTGCACCGGCATGCGAACGTCCTTGCCCTGATAAAGGAGCGCCCGTTCGATCGACTGCCGGATCCACCACGCCGCATACGTGCCGAACCGATACCCGCGCGCATAGTCGAACTTGTCGGCGGCCCGGATGAGGCCGAGGTTGCCCTCCTGCACGAGATCGAGCAGGGGGACGCCGCGGCTCCCATAATGGCGCGCCGTCGCGACCACGAGGCGCAGGTTCGCCCGGACGAGCTCACCCTTCTCGAACGCCGCCCGCGCCCGCGCCTTGGCCGAGCGATCACGCGCCTCTTCGATGCGCGCCCGCTCCTCGGCCGAGCTCACCTTCGCGTGCGCGGCGAGCGCCTGATCGAGCCGCTCGACGAGCGTCGGGTCGACCCGGAGCGTGTCGAACGCGTCCGCGAGATCCGCGGGCAATGCAGCGTCGTTCCCCGATTCGGAGGCGAGCGCGCGCGATCGTTCGAGCGCGTCGACGAGGCGGCTCGCCGTGTCCGCCGCGTCCGGGGCCTCTCCGTTCAGCAGGAGGTCCCGCGGGTTCGTCTGGCCAGACCGGATTTCCTCCGCAATCGCGGCGAGCGCGTGCACGCTGGCCGGGGAGCGGACGAGCGCGGACAGCGCGTCGCGCTCGGCGAGGGTGATACGACGCCCGAGTTCGGCTTCGGCCTCGCGCGTGAGCGGCTGGCTCGCTTCGAGCCCACGCAGGTAGAGATCGGTCGCGTCCTGGATCGGAGCCGCGCGCGGCGCCTGGGGCGTGGGGCCCTTGGGCGTACGCGGCCGACGCTTGCGTGCGGGCTCCTTCGCGGGGCCCGCGATCCTCAGTTTGTTCAATGTGGTCTCCAGGCCCGCGTCCAGCCCGGCGAAAGACGCGGCGGAGGGTGATGCTCGCCGGGTTACGGAACGTAAGCATCTCTCGTGCCTCCGGAAGGGGGGCGCGCAAAAGAATTTCGGGCGAGGGGGCTACCCCAGGCGTCGAATACGAATGATGTGCAGGCGCTCAACCCGAGAGGAGCAGAGCCACCATCGCGGCCGAGGCGGTCTCGCCCCAGCTCGCGAACGTCTCGGGGATCCGGACGCTCACGAGCTCCATCGAACCCCCACAACGTAGCGACCCTTCGTAAATGTGCCCGCGTCGCGCGAGATCGAATCCGCAGAGGCCGACGGTCCCCGTGATCGCCTCGGGCCCGATCCAGAGATCGGTGATGCGGCCGCGGAGCAGGCCCTCGACGTGCTGCCGCTTTTCCATGCGCGTCACGCGGAGCCGGAGCGGCTCGGCGCCCCAGAGCCCCTCGATCGCGGAGCCGCGGACGGAGGCGCTCAGCGTCTTGCCGAGCACGAGGCCGCGCAGGGCCTTGCCGTCGTCCTCGGCGTAGAGGCCGACGTTGACGACCGGCCCGATCGCCGTCCCCTCGCCGATGGTCGCGTTGACGACGTGCCCGCCCGAGCCCTGCAGGTAGAAGTCGTTCGGCCTCCACGGCTCGTCGTAGAGCGCGTCCTGGGAGGGCATGTCCGGCTCCTCGTAGCCGCAGGAAGCAGGCGCGAAGAGGGCGAGCATGAGGAAGGGAAGGGGGAGCCTCTGCATCACGGACCTCGGCGGAGTATAAGCCGACGGGCGCGTTTCACAACGGCCCTCGCATCAGACGAGCCTCGCCTCCCGCAGGAACTTCTCCTCCACGGCCGCGTAATCGATCGTCACTTCGAGGCGGGCGAGGACCGAATAAAAGCCGAACTGGAGCCGGTTCATGAAGAGCATGCCGGGCGGAAGCTGCACGAAGTTGCCGTCTTTCTTGAACAGCACCTCGTCCTTCATTTCCCGGATGCCGTCGACCAGGCTCGCCGCGTAGGGCCGCGTGATCCGGAACGGCGAGGCGAAGATCGGCTCGAAGCAGCGGCGCGAGTACGCGACCGCCATTCGCTCGTAGGTGCCGCCCTCCGTGAGGAGGATCTTCGTGGCGATGTCGCCGAACGCCAGCTCGTCCCGGCGGAGCGCCGCGAGGTGGAGGTTTCGCGCGAGCGTGAGCCGCTCGCCCTCGATGGGCTGCACGCAGCCGAAATCGAGGAAGATGATCGAGCCGTCGTCCTGGAAGAGGTAATTGCCGGGGTGCGGGTCGGCGTTGAACATGCCGCCGACGAGGTTGCCCTTGAAGACGAACCGCCAGAGCGTGTCGGCATAACGCTCGCGGATGGCCTGGTCCGCCTCGCAGGCCTCTTCCAGGGTTTTTCCGGTCACGAGATGGCTCGTGAGCACGCGCTTGCTCGACCGCTCGGTGATGACCTCGGGAATGCGGATCGCCGGGTCGCCCTGGTGCAACGCCGTGAACGCCCGCTGCCTCCGGGCTTCGAGCTCGTAATCGAGCTCCTCGGTGAAGCGCGCCCGGAGCTCGGCGAGCACGGCCTTGGGCTCCAGGCGCTTCGGCCCGAGCACCGCGACCATGCCGCCGAGGACGTCGGCATTCTCGAGGTCGCTCTCGACGGCCTTTTCGATGCCGGGGTGCTGCACCTTCACGGCGACCTCGCGGCCGTCGTCGAGCCGCGCTCGGTGCACCTGGCCGATCGAGGCGCTCGCGAACGGCTGCTCGTCCCATTCGGCGAAGAGTTTGTCGATCGGCGCCCCGAGCTCCTCCTCGACCCGGGCGCGGATGGCCGCCGGGGACGACGTCGGCGCCGCATTGCGGAGCTTGCGCATGGCCGTCTCGTAGGCCTCGCGTTGCGCCTCGGGGACCATGCCGTCCACGTAGCTCGCCATCTGCCCGGCTTTCGCGGCGAGCCCGCGGAGCGTGCCGAGCATCTCGGCGGCCTTGTGCGCGGCCGCGTCCGCGGCCGATGTCCCGCGGATCAGGCTCGCGCCCGTGCGCGCCCCGACCGCGGCGAGCCGCGCGAGCCTTCCCAGGCGTCCTTCCGGGATTTTTCGTTCGTCGGTCATCGAGGCGAGGGTGTGGGGATCGGGCGGGGTCGGTTCAAGGTTTGTCGATCCACCGGCCGATATCGGGGATCTGGAGCTTCGAGAGGCGGTCGAGGAGCGCTTCCATCGAATCCGCCGACGCGCAGAGGGGGCGGTGAATGGGGCGGATGAAGCCCTCGGTCATGGCGTGATCGAGGAATGCGACGAGGTGATCGTAGTAGCCGCGCACGTTGAGCAGGCCAACGGGCTTCTTGTGGTAGTTGAGCTGCGACCAGGTCACGACCTCGAAGACCTCTTCGAGCGTGCCCCAGCCGCCGGGGAGGGCGATGAAGGCGTCGGCCATCGAGGCCATCATGGTCTTGCGGGCGTGCATGCTGTCGACGATGAAGAGCTCGGTGAGGCCCTCGTGCGCGAGCTCGCGGGACTTGAGCTTCTCGGGGATGACGCCGTAGACCTTGCCGCCTTTCATGAGCGCGCCTTCGGCGACGGCGCCCATCATGCCGACGCGGCCGCCGCCGTAGACGAGATCGATGCCGCGTTCGGCGAGGTAAGCGCCGGCCGCGCGGGCGGCGTCGAGGTAATGCGTCCCGACGCCGCCGGAGGACCCGCAGTAGACCGCAACGCGGCGGAAATAGGTGCGCGTGCTGTTCATGGGCGGAACATAGTCCAGGGTGCCGCCCCTGGCACCCGGAAAATTCGGTAAGAGCGGAAAGTTGATCCGCCTGCCGTTTCGTTACGGCCCGACGTGGGTGGCGGCCGCGCCGTCGACGATCCCCTTCACCCAGCCGCTCAACGCCGTACCATCCACGTTGGTGTTGTAATAACCATTGCCGCCGAGGTAGGTATGGGTCGTGGCGCTCACGAAATAGCTGCTCCACGCGGGCGATTGCTTGAGGAAGCTCTCGCGGATCTCCTCGAGGCCCGCCGTGTATTCAGCGCCGCTGAGCGCCGACGGGAAGAGGCCGTCGATGTTCTGGCAGTCGTTCTTCCCGTAGCCATAGAACTGCGAGATCGTGCTGTCCTTGTCGGACGAGACGAGCCCGAGCGAGGCCTCGGGGTATTTCTGACCGAGGAGCTTCCAGGCATTGGCGAGGCCGCCGCCGTTCGGGAGCGTGCATTCGGCGCAGTCGGCGGGCAGCGTGTCCGGGAAGTTGTAGAGATCGCGCCAGCGCTGCTGCAGGCAGGGCGCCATGTAGGTGTCGCCCATCGGGGGGCCGGAGTCGTCGATCAGCGCGACGGGCGTGGGGCAGAATGCCTGCGCCACGCGATCGTAATTGTAGAACGCGCCGAACCCGCCCGCGCTCACGCCCGTGAGCAGGACCTCGGTCACGCCCTTGAACGTGGGGATGATGCGCTTGAGGTAATGGCCGATGTTCGCGTACCCGACGAACTGCTGGCCCTTCGGGGAGAGCGTGCCCGGCACGTCGGCGTCCGGGGCATTGCCGGCGTGCACGTCGCCCGTGCAATAGGGGACGTAGACGAAGCTCCAGTCCTTGACGGCGTTCGCGGCGTTCGACGTGCTGAAGATGCCGTTGTTCCCGCCGCCGTTTTTCCAGTTGTTGAAGTTGCTCTGCCCGAAGGAGCTCGGGTTGATGTTGCACGTGGTGCCGTTGAAGCACGCGCCGCCGCCCTCGAGGAAGATGACGAGCTTCGTCGATTCCGGGTTGATGCGGACGCCGAAGCCGGTGGCGCTGCCGTTGCGGCATTTCGCCTCGGGGACCGGCACCCACGTCCATTCCCCGGGCGCGGCCTCGACGGGCGCGCCGTCGAACGGCCCCTCGGGCGCGCATGCCGGACCGCCGCCGCCGGAGCCGCCCGATCCGCCGGAGCCACCGGAGCCGCCCATTCCGCCACCGGCGCCGCCCGTCCCGCCGATCCCGCCGTCCCCACCCGTGCCGCCCATTCCGCCGGCGCTCGCGCCGCCGTCACCGCCGGCGCCGCCTCCGCCGCCGACCGACGTGCCGCTGCTCGAGCCCGACGGGTTGTTGAAGAGTTGATCGGTATCGCCACCGCTGCCGCAGCCGGCTGCGGCGAGGAGCGAGACGAGGGGAATGGCAAGCGTCCCAGGCGAGAATCGAAGCGCTCTCATGAAGACACCGTAAAGGATCGGTCGCGCGCGCTCAACGCGGATCGTGGACGAACCGTTCGGGTGGAAGATTGGAAGCGGGGGTGGAAATGGTCGGAGGTTTTTGGGGGTTGTTGCGGCGCGAGGGCCATGCCCCTTGACCGCGCGCGTCCAACTTGCCTATCGTCTCGGCCTTCGCATGGCGAACGCGCGCACGCGGACCGGATCGAACCTTCTCCTCGATGAATACTGGGAGGCGGGCGACGACCGTTACGTCGACGAGGTCCTCTCGCTCACGGCGGGCAAGAAGCTCAAATCCCTCGCCGATCGGTGGATGAAGGACAGCCGTCCGTTCGCGCGCCGCACGCTCGTCGCGTACATCGCCGACGGCTGCGACAGGCCGCACCACCGGCCGCTCGTGAAGAGCCTCTTCAAGCTCGCCGAGAAGGCGCACGACGACGAGCTCGTCGGTCACTTCATGGTCGCCTTCGACCGGCTCGTCGCGCGCAAGCTCGTGGAGAAGCAGCGCTACGACTGGTCGAGCCGGCAGTCCCTGAAGGTGCGCACGCTCGTGGGCGAGGGCAAACACCCGACCCGCTTCTGGGGCCGCAACGACAGCGCGCCGCACTTCTCGAAGGCCACGCGCAACTACCTGCGCCGCCGCGTCCTGCGCTACTTCCGCGACATCGGGCGCAAGGATCCCGTCCGGTACGGCGAGGCGATCCGCAAGGCGCTCGTGCTCTACCGCGACGATCACCTGGACAAACCCGAGCATCTGCTCGACGCCTGGAGCTTGCTCCACGCCCTCTATCACGGCTCGCCCGTGCTCGATCGGCACCCGGACGGCATCCGCGTGGCGAAGGACCGTTCGCTCGCGGAGCTCGAGCCCGCGCCGCTCTGGCCCGAGGCGTGGAAGGGCTCGTTCGAGGGCGTGCTCGCGCTCGTGACGACCGCGAAGAGCCGCACGGTGCGCGTGTTCGCGGTGGAGATCCTCAAGGCGTGGTACCCGCGCGAGCTCGGCTCGCTGACGATGGCGCGCCTGCGCCCGCTCATCGCAAGCCCGAACGAGGAGGTGCAGGTCTTCGCGGCCGATCTCCTGCGCACGGCCGAGGGTATTTCGAGCCTGTCCGTGGCCGAGTGGCTGGAGCTGCTCCAGATCGACAACCCCACGGCGCTCGGCTTTCTCTGTGAAGCCATCAAGAAGCACGTCGCGCCGGCGCGGCTCACGCTCGATCAGTGCGTGGACCTCGCGTGCTCGCCGGTCGCGCCCGTCGCCGAGCTCGGGCTCGACTGGGCCATGACCAAGAAGACGGCCGGGATCAAGGGCATCGAGGCGATGTTGCGGCTCGCTTCGGCGCGCGCGCCGCGCGTGCGCGAGGCCGCGGCGAAGTGGGTCGTGTCGATCCTTTCGACCTCCAAGGATGCGCGCATGACGCACGTCCGGGACCTCGTGGATGCGCGGTACGACGACGTGCGGCGCGAAGCCCTCCAGCTCTTCGAGCGCGACGTGCGCTTCAAGGACGATCCTGCGCTCTGGTCGGCTCTCGCGGAGAGCCCGTACGACGACGTACGCGCGTTTCTCCTCGCGCACCTCGTGGCGCGCGAGAAGGCGCTTGGGCCGGCGACGCTCGAGCGGATCTGGGCGACGACGATCCTCGCGGTGCACCGCGGCTCGAAGCAGAAGCGCACGGCGCTCTCGCAGATCGCGGCGCGCATCGTGGCGCACCCGGGCGAGGCCGAGCCGCTCGTGGGGCTCTTCGGGTATGCGCTGCGCAGCGTGCGTCCGCCGGAGCGGCGCGCGGCGCTCGCGGCCGTCTCGCGCGCGGCTTTCCAGGCCCCCGCGCTTCGCAGCGCGATCGGGCGCAAGTTGCCGGAGCTTTCGCTCTTCCAGGAGGAGAGGGCGTGAACGTCGATCTCCGTTATCTGGGCAAGAGCGGCGTGCTCGGGGCGGCGCAGAGCCTGCTCGTGCGTTTTTCCCCGAACCTGGCGCGGCCGAAGACCTTCTTCGACGCGGAGCTCAAGGACGCGATCCGCTTCCGCGAGGCCATGAGCGCGCTGCACGACGTGGTCGTCGGCGATCTCAAGTTCCGCAAGAAGGACAAGACCGCGTACCAGGCGTGGAAGAAGGCCGAAGAAGAGCGCGAGGCCGAGCTCAAGGCGCAGCTCTTCGATCAGGCCAAGCGGGCCGAGCTCGCGCGCCTCGCGAAGGAGCCGATCCCGCCGAACCTCGACCGCGATTTCCGCAAGATGCATCGCCTCTACTGGGACGCGCGCGTCAAGTGGGCGAACGAGCTCGCGCGGAACGATCCCGAGCTCTTCCGCCACCTCGTGCCGTGCGACCCGGTCGTGACCGTCGCGCCCGACGTGGTCTTCTTCGAGTGTTTTTCCAAGGACGAGTCGAGCTACGGCTGTTTGTCCGTGGACCGCGACTCGTTCGTGGGCTCGCAGGAGGCGGGGCTCGGCACGACGAACGTCGACTACTCGATCGCGCTCTACGAGCATTTCCAGACGCTGCGGAGCTACCGCAAGACGCGCCTCTCCGTGGATCCGGCCGGGTTCGACGTGAAGGTCGAGGGCATGGCGGACTACCGCGAGGAGAAGATCGATCTGCCGCCCTCGTGGCTGCGTGGATTCGGTCAGATCCAGGCCTCGACGTGCTTGCCGAGCCGCCGCGTGGATCTGCCCGTCGAGGTCGTGTACGCGATCCTCGCGCACCTGAAGCGCCACCGCGAGAAGAGCGGGCCGCGCAGCATCCGATTCGTGCTCACGCCGGGCAAGGCGCCGAAGATCATCCTCGATCCGTGGGGGATCGAGATCCAGTCGCGCGGCCCCGTGTACGACGGCGGGCTCGAGATCGGCGGCCATGGAGCGGGCGGCCATCTGGGCCCGTATCGCTCGGCGCCCGCCGTGGCTCGCGAGATCACCGAGGAGGTCAAGATCTGGGGCCGCCGGCGGCTCTTCGCGCTCGCCCGCGTCCTTCCGCTCACGGAGCGCGTCGAGGTGCGGCTGCTCGGCTCGGGTTTGCCGAGCATCTGGATCGCGCACATGGGCGACATGCGGCTCGTGCTCGCGCTGAGCGGTTGGACCACCAACGATTGGACGAGCGGCTCGGGGCTCGATCTGCTCGCGGGCGCGTACGAGCCGGATGCGCGCACGATGGTGCAGGCCGATCGGTTCCTCCAGAACGAGCAACGCGCGACCTTGCCCGCGATCGCCGCGGCGACGGGCGCGTCCGAGGAGAGCCTCGTGCCCGCGCTGCACCAGCTCGCGAAGCGTGGACAGCTCATCTACGACCACGCCGATCGCGTGTATCGCTATCGGCAGGTCATGCCCGCCGTGCTGAGCGAGGCGCTCATCGGGCCGGAGCATCCGGAGCTCGTCGAGGGCCGCGCGATGGCCCGGGGCAACGGCGTGACGATCGATCGCGACGAGCTGCTCTCGGACGGCCGGCGTGCGGTCGTCGGCAAGGCGAAGGGCACGAGCTGCGAGGCGATTTTCGACGAGGATCTCGCCATCAAGAAGGCGAAGTGCTCGTGCTCGTACTTCTACAAGAGCGGGCTCCGCGCCGGGCCTTGCCGGCATCTGCTCGCGCTCAAGATGGTGCTCTCGAGCCGCGCGCTGCCGCAGGCGCCGAAGCCCGAGCCCGCGCCGGAGCCGGCGAAGGCGTCGAAGTGGTCGTCGGGCGAGAGTTTTCCGATTCCGCGCCAGATCCTCGACGACATCCGCAAGACCGCGAACCGGAAGAACACCACGGTGTCGCGGGTGCTGGAGCAGGCCTGGGACGTGGCCATGCCGCGGATCCAGGCGGAGCGATCGTGGACCACGGCGCTCGCGCTCGCGGACGTCACGCTTGCGCGTTTACTCGCCACCCGTACGCCTGCGGATGCTGTCGAGGAGCGGCTCGCGCTGCCGCCCGACGTGCTCGCCGAGGTGAAGCGCGTCGCGGATCGGTTCCGCGCCGAGCGTGCATCCGTCCTCTGTCTGGCCTGGCTTCTTGGTAGGAAGTCGTTGTAGGAATGGTCTTGTCGTCTCGTTCGACGCGCTCGCGTCCAGCCTTGCAAGGAGGTCCGTCCGCCCGAGCCCACCATGCTGCGGCGTTCCGCCGTGGCGGAGTTCGTTCCCCCATGCGTCCCCGCGCCCGATGTTCTTTTGGCCCTAAAGCCCCCTACCAGCATCCACTCAGCGGACCCTTGGGTCTGGATGCCGGTAGGGGGCCTAGGGCCTCGGTGATCGGACGTGGTCCTAGGCGAGTAGTCGGGCGGACGGGCTTCCTTGGAGGGCTGGACGGCGCGTCGAACGGTGCATCAAGGATCGCTCGCCCGAGCGCTCGGGCGAAGCGCGTCGCAACCTCGATCTAGCGGGAGTTGCCGTGGGCTTCTGGGACAAAGTCAAGTCCTTCATCGGCACCGGCAAACCCGGCGAGGGTGAGCCCGGGAAAAACGAGCCGGGCGACAAACCGCAAGCCGGTGCGTCGACGTCGACGAAGACGTCCTCGACCTCGACGACGAGCGGCGCGGGCGGGAAAAACCCGGCGGTCGCGACGTTCACGTCGAGCCCTGCGCCGGCGGCGGCGGCGGCGACGCCCGACAAGAAGAAGAAGGACAAACCGAAGCCGAAGGACCCGTACGACACGTCGGGGATCCTCGGTTTGTCGGCGGACGAGATGCGCAAGCGCGCGCTCAAGATCAACCCGTACCAGACGGCGTGGATCGGGCGCGTGGACACGATCCCGCCGCAGAGCGACGAGCGGACGGCGCTGATCGATCGGGGCCTCATCCTGCGCGGCTTGCTCACGGAGCAGCAGCTCGAGGAGATCCACCGCGTCGGGGATCTCTGGCTCAAGCACCACGAGGCCGCGAGCATGGCGACCGTCGTGGCCCGCAAGAAGGCGGACGCGGCGATCGAGGAGCTTCGCCGTCAGAAGGCCGAGCGCAAGGCGGAGAAGAAGCGGCTCGCGGCCGAGCGGAAGAAGAAGCTCGCGGAGGCCGTCGCCAAGCGTCGCGCCGAGGACATCATCTTCCTCGGTCGTGGCGTGTCCGGCTGCCTCGGCGATCGACGCGCGAACGTCGAGGAGCTGCGGAAGCAGGGTTTGCCCTTGCTGTCGACGCCTGCGGAGGTCGCGAAGGCGCTCTCGGTGCCGATCCCGCGGCTGCGCTGGCTCTGCTATCACAACGACGCGGTCGAGAAGCCGCATTACGTGTACTTCGAGGTGCCGAAGCGCTCGGGCGGCACGCGCTTGCTCTCGGCGCCGCACGAGGCGCTCTCGAAGGCGCAGCAGTGGGTCCTTCAGAATGTGCTCGCGAAGCTCTCGGTGGAGGGCGAGGCGCATGGGTTCGTGAAGGGGCGATCCACGGTGACGAATGCGCGGGCGCATCTTGGTCGCGGGACCGTGGTGAACCTCGACCTTTCGGACTTCTTCCCGACGATCACGTTCGGCCGCGTGCGTGGGCTCTTCGAGTCGATCGGGTACTCGCCTGCGGTGGCCACGATCTTTGCGTTGATCTGCACGGAGTCGCCGCGGCGGAAGGTCGTCTATGACGGGACGACGTACTGGGTGGCGGTGGGCGAGCGTGGTTTGCCGCAGGGCGCGTGTACGAGTCCGGCGATCTCGAATCTGGTCGCGCGCAAGCTCGATCGGCGCCTCACGGGCATGACGCGCAAGATGGGCTGGACGTACACGCGGTACGCGGACGATCTCACGTTCTCCGCGGCGAACGAGCTCGTCGACGATGGCAAGGGTGGCCAGAAGAAGGGCCGGAGCGACCTTGGGATCCTGCTCGCGCGGGTGCGGCACATCGTGCAGGAGGAGGGGTTTGCCATCAACCCGAAGAAGGGTCGGGTGCAGCATGCGGGCGGGCGGCAAGAGGTCACGGGCATCGTGGTGAACGACAAGCTCGGGATGCCGCGCGAGGAGGTTCGCAAGCTCCGCGCGATCCTGCACGCTGCGAAGAAGACCGGGCTCGCCGCGCAAAACCGCGAGAACATCCCGCATTTCGAGGCGTACCTGCAGGGGAAGATCGCCTACCTGAACATGGTCGACCCCGAGCGAGCGATGCAACTCGCGAAGGCGTTCCTCGAAATTCCCCGCTGAGCCTCCCGTTTGCATCGACCGCATCGCGGTCGATGCACCAGCGGTCCAGCACTTGTGCTGCACGGGGGGGCGGATAGCTACAAACAGATCTCCCCGCATCGACTGCGCTTCGCGCAGTCGATGCCCAGCGGTCCAGGGCTTGCGCTGCACAGGGGGCGGATAGCTACAATCAGATCTCCCCGCATCGACTGCGCTTCGCGCAGTCGATGCCCAGAGGTCCAGGGCTTGCGCTGCACAGGGGGGCGGATAGCTACAAACAGATCTCCCCGCATCGACTGCGCTTCGCGCAGTCGATGCCCAGAGGTCCAGGGCTTGCGCTGCACAGGGGGCGGATAGCTACAAACAGATTTCCCCGCATCGACTGCGCTTCGCGCAGTCGATGCCCAGAGGTCCAGGGCTTGCCCTGGTCCGGGTCCAGGGGCGGACAGCCCCTGGTCGGGCCCGGGGTGAAACCCCGGCGCTACGCTACCGATCTACCGCCGGATCCGCACGATCGTACTCTGACCGAACTCCCTCACGGCGCGCATGCCGTGCCAGCCTTCGGGGACGTCGGGGTCGGTCCAGTCGAAGACCCATTTGGCGTCTGTGGGGGCGAGGTTCACGCAGCCGCCGCTCTTCGGCTCGCCCCAGGCGTCGTGCCAGTAGGCGCCGTGCAGTGCGTGGGGGCCGCTGAAGTTCAGGACCCAGTTCACCTCGGAATGCACGAGGTTCTCGTCCGAGCTCGACACCATCGTCGCCGTGCGGAACTTGCCGTCGACGCGGAAGAGACCGACGGGGGTGGAGGCTGTCTTCAGCGGCTCGATGCCTGGATAGGGGACGCCGCCGCGACCCGGGGAGATCATCGTCGCGTAGACCGGGCGCAGACCTTCGTAGGCGACGAGCGTCCCGTTCAGGACGCGCACGTCGACCCATTTGCTCTTGTTCGGGTCCTTGTCGGCGAGCCAGGGCGCTTCGGTGACGGCCTCCACGATCTGCGCGTCCTCGGCGAGTACGTAGATGCCGCTTTCCTTCGTCTCGACGAACGCCTTGCCGTCTTGCTCGATCCGCGAGCCCGTCAGGCCCACCCAGCCGAGTCGCGGGAACGTCTCGTCGGTCTTCACGAGCTTGCCGTCTTCGCCTTGCTTCCATTTTGGACGCGGCTTCTGCCGGAAGAAGGCGAGCGGCAGCTTCACGTCGTCGCCGAGCGAGATGCCGTGGAACGTCGAGCGTGGGTAGGGCTTGATGCGATCTTTCGGGATGATCGCCTGGTCGGCCGTGAGGACGAAGGTGCGACCGCCGGACTCGAAGGCGCGTACGAACGCGATCGTCGAGCCGAGCTGGACGAACTTGCGGTTTTCCCGGACGAGGGGGCCAAAGGGCAGAAGCTCGGGCGGACCCTCGCCGGAGGGGGCGAGGTCGACGCCGACCAGGGACTTGTCGATGGCGGCGATCGCGGCGGGGTCTCCCGCGGCGGCGCGCGCTTTTTCGACGTTGGCCTCGTGTTTTTCGAGGTCCCATTCTGCCTCGCGTTGCTCGGCGCGCGTCGGGATGTGGTCATAACGCGGAGCGCCAATGGATTCGCCGTACTGGTAGGGCCAGGGCGAGCTCACGTCGGCTGCGTCGCGACGCAGGATGACGATGGCTGGGTCCTTTTCGTCGACCGTCGCCGTCGCGCCCGCGCAGACGTAACCGCGCGGCTCGACGGCGTACCAGGCGTCGCAGCCGGCATAACCTGGGATCCGCGCGGCTTCGACGCTGCCTCCTTTGAGCGGCACGGAGCTGCCGAGCGCGAGGTATCCGATCCAGGCGTGGCTCGCCCCGGGCTGGGGGTGGATCCAGGCAAAACGCCCCTTCGACCAGATCCGCGGCTTCGCGGGCGCGGGCGCGGGCGTGGGCGCTTCCACCGGCGCGGCGGCGGCTGCGGGCGCGGAGGCCGCGGGAGGCGCGGCTGCGGGC
>NZ_JASBQE010000036.1 GCF_029960785.1 Polyangium sp. 15x6 | reverse complement strand
CGGCGTTCGTCCTGGCGCGCTCGGGCCGGCCGGACGAGGCGGCCGAGCGGGCGAGCGCGCTGCGCGAGCGGCTCGGGCCTTCGCCGACGCCGGCGGAAGGCGCGCTCGCGGCGATCGCGGCGTGCAACGAGGGCGCCGCGCTCGGGCTCGCGGGGCGCTACGACGACGCGCTCGCGGTGCTGGGCGCGCTCTCCGAGCGGCTCACGGGGACATGGCAGAGCCCGTTCCACGAGGTCGCGGCGGCGGCGGCCTACAACGAGGTGGCGGTGCTCGCGCGCGCGGGCAAGCCCGAAGCGGCGCTCGAACGGCTCGGGCGGGTGCGGGCCTCGCTCGGCGGGCTCGGCGCGATCGTGCACCGCGTGCGCTTCTCGGCCGCGCTGCTCGAAGGGCACCTGCTCTCCACGCTCGGCCGGAAGGACGAGGCGATCGCGCGGCTCGAAGCGCTGCAGGACACGCTGCGCTGGGTGGACGTTTGTCTCGATCACCCGGGCGAGGTGTACATGCGCGAGCGCCGCGCCGACGTCGCCTGGTACCTCACGCTGATGCGCGAGCAGACCCGCGGCGTGGACGAGCTGCCGGGGCTGCTCCAGGCGAGCGAGGAGGAGGGCGACGCGCGGCACGGGCGCGTGCACCTGCGCGCGGCCTTCGAGCTCGTGCGGCACGGGCGCAGGCTCGACGATCTCGGCGCCCACCGCGCGGCCGTCGCTTGCTACGAGGAGGCGATGTCGCGGCTCGAGCGCGCGGGCTCGCGTCCGCCGGGCGACGCGGCGATGCTCGCCTGCGCGGGCCTCGTGGCCCTGTCGCGCGGCGCGGCGCAGCGCGGCATCCCGCTCCTGCGCAAGGCCGCCGAGCAAGGCGGGACGGCCGCGCTGCAATGGTCCGTCGAGCGCATGCAGGGCGAAGGCCTCGACGTCGAGGCGCTGGTGTCGGCCGTGCGCGAGGCCTTCGACTGGGTCCCGCGCGACCGAACGGACGCGCTGCGCGCCGCCGATCCGCTCGGCGTGACGTTGATCCGCGCGCTCGTCTACCCGGGCCGCCCGCCCGAGCCGCTCCTGCCTCCCCTGCCCTTCCCGCCCGTGGCCGCGCGCTTCGCGGCCTCGGCCACGCCCGCGCTCGCGCAAGGCGCGCCGGGCTTGCCGCAGACGGCCGCGCTCACGCACGTGGGTCGGCTGCTCCTGCTCGATCCTCCCGACGGCACGGAGAACGACCTCGCCACGTTTGGCCCGCACTCGACCGAGCCCGTGAGCTCGACGCGGATCTCGCCGGTCTCGCTCGCGTCGCCGCTCACCTGGCCCGAGCGCGCCTCCGCGCCCGCGGGCGAGGAGCTCGGCAGCGCGCTCGACGCGATTTACCCGCGCTCTTCGCCCGTCGCGGCGCTCATCAAGAGCCAGGCGACGGGGCCTGACGGCGCGGTCGTCACGGCGCCGCCGGTCGCCGTCGAGGTGGAGGCGCGGGACGGCGCGACCTTCCGCCTCGCGGTGCTGAGCGACGTACACGGCCACGATCGGCTGATCTACGACGGCGTCACCTCCATCCAGTTCCGCGACGGCCAGGGCCCGTCGGCGCCGCGCCGCGTGGCCACGCCCTTGCTCGCCTTGTGGCGTGCGCTCGCGATGGGCCCGCAGGGCACGTTTTCGCTCTCGGTCGCGCAGGGATCGTCGTCGCCCACGACCGTCGTGCTCACGGGCGGGCCGCGCGAGCCCGGCACGGGGATCCTGCGCGTCGAGCTCCACGTCGATCGTGTGCTCGTGACGCGGGGCGATCCCGCGGCGCTCCGGCACGTCGTCGCCGAGGACGTCGACGGCGTCGTGTATCGGTTCGAGGTCGAAGCGACGGTCGGCAAGATCGAGCCTTCGCTCTTCGGAACCATCCCGGGCCTGTAGGCCGTGACAGCGCGGGAAGGGCGCGGCGCAGGTCGCGCCGATCCTGCGCAACCTGCGCAGCCCCCCCGAGAACACGCGACGTAAAACCACGCGTCAAAGCCGTGGCACGTGAGGTGCAAAGGACTCATCCGTCCGCATCACGTTTTCCTGCTCCGGCTGCACCATGAACCACGTCGCCCTGCAACCGATTCACGTCGCCGAGCGGCCCCGATGGGAGCTCGAAGCGTTTCATCGATCGCCGAGCTATCGGATGGACCTCGTGGCGCTCTTCACGATGCTCGAAGAATTGCCGTTCCGCTCGATGCTCGATGTCGGCAGCGGGACGGGGCTCGTGGTGCGCGAGGCGCGGGGGCGGCATCCTGGAAGGCGCATCGACGGGGTCGAGCGATTCGATTTCGGCGCGGCCGCGGCCAAGCGACGGCTGCGGAAGCGATACGACGTGATGACGGCGGTCCACGCGCTGAACCACGTGCCCCACCTGGATCGGGCCGCGGCGACCATGGCCGAGCATCTGACGGCGGGCGGGCACGTGGTGGTCGTCAATCCGAACCCGGCGTTCACGTGGATCGGCGTCGAATACCTGGACCCCCGGATCCTCGATCGCGTGATGGCGCCGCACGGGCTCCGGCGAATGCGGAGGCTCGAATACGGAAACGAGCTCCTGGTCTACCGGAAAAACTGAGCGTCAGCCCTCGCGGATGGCGGTCACCTCGAAGAGCCCGTGCTCGCCGGTTTTTCCTTTGACGGGCACACGCGCGGTTTTACCGATCACGACGCGCCCGGAGATCTCACGATGAATGGCCTCCGAGACGAGGAGGCGGGCGCCGACGTCCTTCGTCGCGGATTCGATGCGGCTCGCGAAATTCACGGAGTCGCCGATCGCGGTGATCGCCTTCCGATCGCTCGAGCCGACCGGGCCCACGACGGCCTCGCCGTAATGGATCCCGATCCCGATGTCGAAGGCGTGCCCGTACGTCGCGAGGAGGTACGGCGTCATTTTCGACTTCATCGCCGAGAGCATGCCGAGCGCGGCGCGCACCGCGCGCATCGGGGCGTCGGGTTTGCCGTCGACCCCGAAGAGCGCCATGAAGCCGTCGCCCATGTAATTGTTGATGAACCCGCCCTCGGTCGCGACGGCGCTGCCCATCGCCTCGAAATGGCGGTTCAGGACGTGGATCACGTCGTACGGCAAGAGGGCCTCGGTGAACGGGGTGAAGCCGCGGATGTCGGAGAAGAGGATGGCGACGCGGATCTCCTCGCCGACCGGGGTGAGGTCGACCTTCGATTTGCGCATGCGGTCGACGAGCGCGACGTCGTCGTCGTCGAGCACGAGCCTGCGCACGCGCACCGACCCGCGCACCGTGGCCTGGCAAGCGATGCGGACCTCGCGCGGCAAGCCGAGGCGCTCGGCGAGCGCGCGCTCGACCTCGTTCGGCGGCTCGATGTTGTCGAGCCCTTCGACCACGATCACGCGGCACGTCGAGCAACGCGCGTGACCGCCGCAAACGTGGGTGTGAGGGATGCCGGCGGAGAGCGCGGCATTCAAGAGGGTCTGTCTCTCCTCGACGTCGATGCGGATCTGATCGGGCGCGTAGAAGATGCTCGGCATCGCCGGGCATCGTAGGGCGCGGAGGCCCACGAAATCCACCCCGAAGGCTCAGGTCGCGAGGCGTGAGAGGCAGCGCTCGATCGCGGCGAGGATCGCGCCTTCGTCCTTCGCCTCCGCCCCGAGCGCCTCGAACGAAGCCGCGTCGATTTCCGCGGGGAGATGCGCCGCGGGCTCTGCGCGCATCTGCTCGTGAATCACTTGCGCCGCGTGCCCCGTGGCCGCGATCGGCAGAACCACGAGGCCCTGCGTTTTCGCGATCTCGAACTCCTCGAGCACCCCGGGCGCGGGCACGCCGCGCCGCAATCCTCCGATCACGATCATCACGCCCGCCTGCGCGATCAGGTCCTCGCGTGATTTTCGCTTCCACGCCTCCAGCGACGCGCCGGGCGGGACCACCTCGCGAACCGGGCGCACCACGAGCCGCCTCGAAATGGCCGCGGCCGTCCGACCGTCGAGCGCCTCGACGAGCCCCGTGACCGCGGCGCTGCCCACGACGCGCCCGAGCCCCGTCACGAGCCTGAGGCTTTTCGAACCCACGATGCGCCCCACGCCACGCGCGATCGTCGTGACGAACGCGCGCTCCTTTTCGTCGCCGTCCTCGGGAAAACTGCCCGACACGAACACGCTGCGCTGCGCCCGCCGCCGCTCCAGCTTGTGCAGGACGTCCGTGATCTCGGCATAGTCATTCACGACGAGCGCACGAATGCCATACCGGTTCAGATCCATGACGTGGAGATCGAACCGCTGCGCGTCGTACGGATCCGAGGGGCGCTTCAGGATCGCGTAATGCCGGCGCGCGCCGTCCTCGAACGATCGGCGCAGCACGGAAAGGACGTGTCCGAGGTTCGGATCCGTGAAGCTCAATCCGAGGAACAAGAAAGTGCGCGTCGTGAGGTCGGTCCCGAGGAGCTCCAAAAATCCCGGGCGCGCGCGGGGATACCGCTCGTAATCGTCTTTCGTCAGGACGATCTCGGACGGTTGCGAGGCCGTGCCGTGCATCTTGAAGAGCACGGCGTCGGCCTCGGGGTCCGAGGTCGTCAGGTCCCCGCTGCGGGATTTCACGTCGAAAGACTTGCCCGCCTGCCGCCACGCGCCTTCGAGGATCGTATCGTAATTCGTGGTCCAGACATGGCCGATGGGGAGCCTTGCCAGGATGCGATGGTTGTCCGGGATCCCCACCTCCCGATCGAACGTGCGTCGGACGAGGGATTCGAGGTAGGAACGGCTGCCGGCCTGGCGATTGACGTAAAACTGGGCGAGGAGGACGAGGTCGTGCTCTTTGCCCACGTCGAGCCCGAGCTCCCGCGCCATGCCGTCGAGCAGCTTGCCCCAGCCGGGCAAGCCCGCAGCCATCGACAAACCCGCGCCGACGAAGAGAGCCGCGCTCCCGCGTTCGAGGGCATCGATGTAATCTCGCAGGAAATCGGTGAGGCCCTGATCCATGCTCCGGCTCCTCCGCGCGCGGGTCCGCGCCGCGCGTTTGCTGAAGCGTACACCCGAGGCGCCGCGCCTGGTAGACTCCGCCTTCATGAGTGACGCCGCAGAGGGGCAGGAGATGTGGGTGCAGGTCGCGGGCACGGGTTCGCGAAAAGCGCCGTTGCCCAGGACGGAGGAGCTCACGGCGCAGGCGATCGGGCGAGCGCTGGCGCAGAGCGGCGCCGGGCTCGTGACGTGCGGCTGGAACGGCGTGGACAAGGCCGCGACGATGGCCTTCGCGGGTGAGCTGCAAGCCCTCGGGCTCCCGCTCTCCACGCGCCTCAAGCAAATCGTCCCGCGCCCCGACGAGCCCTCCTTTTTCGGCGGCGACGTGGTTTACGTGGAGAAAGGTGTCCCCGAATGGGTCGAGAGCGTGCGGCGCGCGCAAGCCGTGATCCTCATCGGCGGCATCAGCGGTACGTACAAGACCTACCAAACCGCGCGTAATGAGCAGGTGCCCGTCTTTCCGCTGCCGTCCACGGGCGGCGACGCGAAGAAGGCATTCGACGAGATCATGGCCGATTTCGAGGGCTCGGGCCTCTACCGGCGCGTGACGCGGGCGCAGCTCGCCGCGCTCGATACGCCCATCGCCACGCGCGAGGCGGCCGACGACGTCGCCGAGCGGCTGCTCGATCTCGTCACGGAGGAGCTCTCGGGCCGGAGGCCCGTCACCGCCACGGATCGGCCGAAGGGGCCGCGGGAGCGCAAGAGCGCGTCGAAAACGAAGCCCGAGCGGATCGATTTTTTGCTGGTGACGGCGCTGCCCGAGGAGCGCGACGCGCTCTTGCGACGCCTGCCCGGCTTCGAGCGGGTCGTGCCGCGCAAGGACGACGTGCACGTCTATTTCCGCGCTGCGTTGCCCGTCGCGGACGGCTCGGGCAGCTATCGAATCGTGGTGCTGCCGCTGCTCGGAATGGGCCGCGTGAATGCGGCGACGGCGACGAGCGAGGCGATCAAGCGCTGGCGGCCGCGGCACGTGGTGCTCGTGGGGATCGCGGGGGGCGTCGCGGCGAGGAGCGTCTCGCTCGGGGATCTTTTGATCTCGGAGCAGGTCGTCGATTACGAGCTGCAAAAGCTCACGGAGCAGGGGATCGAGGTGCGATGGTCGGTGCACAAAGCATCGCGGCGGCTCTACGCGGCGGCGCTGAACGTGCTCGGCGACGCGTGGACGACGAGCCTCACGGTGCCACGTCCGGGCGAGGGCGCGCCGCGGATCCACCTCGGGCCGATCGCGTCGGGCGACAAGGTCGTCGCGGTCGAGCGGGTGCTCACGGAGTATCGAAGCGTGTGGCCGACCATGATCGGCGTGGAGATGGAGGCCGCGGGCGTGGCGAGCGCGTGCTTCGCGGCGGCGCGCCAGCCGGAGTTCTTCATGGTGCGCGGCGTGTCGGACCTCGCCGACGAGCACAAGAACACGCCGCGCGTGCAAGAGTTTCGAGCGTATGCGTGTGACGTGGCCGCGAGTTACACGGTGGAGCTCTTGAAGAGCCACCCGATTCCGTTCTTGAAGAGCAAATAGCGCGGCCGAATCACTTCGGCTCGAGCTTCACGCCGTGCAGGACGTTGCGCTTCTTGTCGACCTCCTCCAGAAGATCGGAGTCGATGAGCAGGTGCGCCTGCATGCTGTCTTCTTCGCTGTTCCAGAGCTTGCCCGCGAACGAGATACGGCCCGCGCTGTCCGTGTCGAGCCAGTAATTGCCGCTCGCGTCATCGCTGGCCACCGCCCCGGAGCCGGCGAGCTCCGGATTGCCATCATTGCCCGGGAACGGGTTCGGGGGCTGCGCGAACTGCTGGCCGAGCAGGTTCGTCACGTTTCGCTCGAACGGCGACGCGGGCGAAGGATCGAGCGCGAGCGGGCGCAGGAAATTGCGATCATCCATTGCCAAGCGCGAGCCCTTCACGGTGAACACGAGCGAGGTGCCCGGCTCGAAGCTCACGGCGAGCGCGCGCGGGCCGACCTTCACGGCGACGCCCGGGGTCTTCGCCGGAATCACGACCTCCTCGATCTGCTTGCCCGAGATCAGGAGAAGCTTGTGCCCCGGCGTGATCTTGCGGCCGCCCGACTCGATCTCGCGGCGCAGCGTGATGCCGTGCGAGCTGTAGAACTGGAGGTTCTTGACCTCGTCGTCGGTGAGCCCGTGCTCGGTGCGGATCTCGTGGGTGAACGGGACGAGGCTCGCGCAGCCAGTGAGGCCCGCGAGGGCGACGGTAGCGAGGGACGCGAGGAGAGCAGGACGGGCGAGCATCGGGATCCTCCGAGGAGAGCGCAGCGAGGGGCGGCTTTCAAGGGCCGGCATGCCCCAAGAACGTCGAGAGTCCGGCAAGACTTACAGGCGCCCCGAAGGTGTTCGTTGACGGGGTGAAGGTCGGACGATATTCCGTGGACGTCCTCGCTACAAAGGTCGGGGAACGACGGCGGAGTAGCCTTGGAACACGACGCGCCGCGCATTTTCCGCATCGGCTCGGCCCATCGCGTGACCTTCGAGCCGCCCGACCTCGTCGTGGTGTCGTGGGACGGCCCGATCGAGGCGGACGACATGGTGGCGGTCTTCGACGTGCTCGAAGAGGTCTCCGGTGGACGGCAAGTCCTGCTCTTGTGCGACGTGTCGCGCACGCCCGGCCCGACCGTGCAGGCGCGGCATCTCGCCGCGAACGACCGGCGCATGATGCTGATGGGCCCCCTGGCGATGGTCGGGACGAACTTCCAGGTCCGTGTCGTCGTGTCCATGCTGGAGACGGCCGCGCGGCTCGTCCAGGGCAAGACGTCGCCCACGGCGTTCTTCGACGACGAGGCCTCCGCACGCGCCTGGCTCGCTGCGCAGCGCGCGTAGGTTGCGCTCGGTCTAGGCCGCTTCCCAGCCGAGGCGCGCGACCACGCCGCGGCGCTTCTCCATCCACTCGACGATGCGCTCGCGCGTCGTGCGGTAGGCGTACTCGAGGATGGCGCGGCGCGCGGCGAGGTTCGAAGGGTTGTGCAGGAAGAGCAGGACGTCCGTCGGCTCGGGTTCGAGCACGAGGACGTGCATGCCGGTCTTCTGCTGGATCTGCTCGACGTTCTGCGCGAGCCGCGCGTGCGTGCCGATGCGCATGGCCTGGTTCATCACCCAGAACAGGCCCTTGTCGCGCACGCTCTGCCGCACGCCGTGCCCCGTGGGGACGGCGCGATGCGCGACGGAGACGGGCACCATGGGGTTCACGACGACCGCGAACTCGACGCCCGCCTCGGCCGCGACGTCGAGGTGCGCGACGTCGCCGAGCCCGCCGTCGATGTAGTGCCGATCCCCGATGCGGATCGGCGAAAAGAAGGGCGGGAGAGCGAGCGTCGCGGCGCACGCGAGCGAGACCGGGATGTCCTCGTGCCCCTCGGCGCCGAAGAGGATGCGGTCGCCGCAGTCGACGTCGTACGTGGGGATGCGCAAGGGGCGCGGCATCGCGCGGAACGCGTTCGGGATGCCGCGGCGGAGGAAAAACTCGGCGAGAAAACGCTCGTAGCGATCGAGCGTGAAGAAGCCCGCGGGGAGGGAGTCGGCGAGGCGATCGATCTGCTCCCACAGGTAGAGGTGGCTCGGCGCGGTGGGCGAGACGGCGTCGCGGCGCGACGAGAGGCGCGCGACGGCGTGGCGAATCGCGACCCACGAGGTGGAGAGCGCGCGGCGCCACTCGTCGATGTCCATGCGGAAGACGTGGCTGCGTTCGAGCGGGAAGAAGTTGTCGACCGGATCGAGCAGCGCGCGGTAGAGGCGATCGACCGGGATGCCGCCGGCGAGCGCGGCCGCGACGCTCGCGCCGCTCGATTGTCCGAGGTAGAGGGAAAAACTCTGTCCGTCGACGCCTCGCACGCCGTCGGCGAGCGCGGCGAGCGCGCCGATCTGGTAGAGCGCGCCGGTGAGGCCTCCGCCGGGCAAGCAGAGGGCCGTCTTCGGAGGTTCGTGGGAGGATCTCGACGCGTCGCTCACGCTTCGTCCTTTCCTCGGGCCTCGCGCGCCACCTCGGACTTCTTTCCGAGGAGGTGGACGAGGAACAACAAGACGATGGTGACGGCGGATCCGCCGATCGTCACGGGGAGCGGGATCGGCGCGGAATCCGCGATTTCCGTGGGGGATCGCGAGTAGACGGATCCGAGGGTGATGCCGTTGAAGAGTCCGTGCATGACGAAGCTCGGCAAGAGCGAGCCACTCGCGCTGCGGAGCAAGCCGAGCGAGAAGCCGACGAGCCCGATGGGCAGGACGAGCTGCCACTCGAGGTGCGCGAACGCGAAGTACGTGCTCGTCGCGAGGACCGTGCCGAGGGCGTCGTAGCGGCGTCGCAACGGACGGAAGAGCGCGCCGCGGAAGAAGACTTCTTCGAGCAGCGGGCCGGCGAGCACGAGGATGACGAAGAAGAGGATGCGCTTCGGCACGCCGCCCGCGAGCTCCTCCTGCAGCATCTCCTCGCGCGGCTGCCCCGTGGGCCATCGCTTGACGATGAGGTCGTAGAGCGCGTTCGCCGGGATCTGCACGGCCACGCCGAGCATCGCCGCGAGCGGGAAGAAGCCGCGGTGCGTGGCGCGCACGCCGAGGAAGTCGCGGATCGATTTGTCCGGCGCGTGGAGCTGCAGGATCAGGAAGAGCGCGCTCAGCGTGGCGACGAGCTGGCAGCCGAAGCTCGTGACGAGGTCGGTGCGACCCTCGCCGCCGCGGATCGAACCGATGAACGCGAGGAAGAAGATGTAGACGAACGTCGTGCCGACCGCGAAGCCCGCGGCGGCGAGGTAACTCATCGGCCGCTCGCCGCCCTCGGGGCGCGGCAGGAGCGGGCTGCTCGGGCGTTCGTCGTCGTCCGGATCCATCAACGACCTCGAAGATGGGGCACGACGCCCCGCTTGACCACGATGTCCGCGGCGAACCTCTCGTTCGTCTGCGGATAATCGATCGTCGCGTGCAGACCGCGGCTCTCGTGGCGCGCGGCCGCGCAGCCGACGATGAGCTCGGCGACGGTGGCGATGTTGCGGAGCTCGAGGAGATCGCGCGTCACGAGGTGCCGCCAGTAATACTCGCGGATCTCGTCCTGCAAGAGGGCGATGCGGCGGGCGGCGCGGCGCAGGCGCGCGTTCGAGCGGACGATGCCGACGTAGTTCCACATGGTGCGGCGCAGCTCGTCCCAGTTGTGCGTCACGACGACCTCCTCGTCGCTCGGGACGGCGTCGCCGATCTGCCACTCGGGGACCTCGGGGAACGGGCTCTCTCCGAGCTCGCCGATCGTGCTCGCGAGGCGCACGGCGGCACGATGGCCGAAGACGAGGCCTTCGAGGAGCGAGTTCGAGGCGAGGCGGTTGGCGCCATGCAGGCCCGTGCACGCGCACTCGCCGACGGCCCAGAGGCCGGGGATCGTGGTTCGTCCGTGCAGGTCCGTGCTGATGCCGCCGCAGAGGTAGTGCGCCGCGGGGACGACGGGGATCGGCTGCGAGGTGATGTCGATCCCGAAGCGCAGGCACTCGGCGTAGATCGTGGGGAAGTGGTCGCAGACGAAGCTCGCGGGCTTGTGCGTGATGTCGAGCAGGACGAACTCGCTGCCCGTGCGCTTCATCTCGAAGTCGATGGCGCGGGCGACGATGTCGCGCGGGGCGAGCTCCTTGCGCGGATCGTGGTTCGCCATGAACGGCGTGCCGTCGGGCAAGCGCAGGATCGCGCCCTCGCCGCGCAGCGCCTCCGTGATGAGGAAGCTCTTCGCCTGGGGGTGATACAGGCAGGTCGGGTGGAACTGGTAGAACTCCATGTTCGCGATCTCGGCGCCCGCCCGGTACGCCATCGCGATGCCGTCGCCCGTCGCGACGTCGGGGTTCGAGGTGTAGAGGTAGACCTTGCCCGCCCCGCCCGAGGCGAGGATCGTGGCGCGCGCGAGGTACGTTTCGACGTGGTGGCTCTTCGCGTCGTCCTCGCCGTCCGAGCGCGTGGCCGTGTTGAGCACGTACGCGCCGACGCAGACGTCGGGGCCGCCGAAGCGCGACATGACGATGAGATCGATCGCCATGTGGTGCTCGAGGATGCGGATGTTCGGATGCGCGCGGCAGCGCTCGAGCAGGGCGCGCTCGACCTCGAATCCGGTCGCGTCCGCCACGTGCAGGACGCGGCGCGCGCTGTGCCCGCCCTCGCGGGCGAGGGCGATCGAGCCGTCTTTTTCGCGGTCGAAGCGCGCGCCGCGGTCCATGAGCTCGCGGATCCGATCGGGCCCCTCGCGCACGCAGATGTCGACGACGACCTCGTGGCAAAGGCCGGCGCCGGCGACGAGCGTGTCCTTGATGTGCGCCTCGAAGGTGTCCTCGGGCGAGATGACGGCGGCGATGCCGCCCTGCGCCCAGCGGGTATTCGACTCCTCGCTGCTGCGTTTGGTGACGACCACGACTTCACCGTGCTCGGCGATGTCGAGTGCGAAGGTCAGGCCAGCGATCCCGCTGCCGATGACGAGAAAATCGGTCGTGACGGCCACGGACGGCAGGGTAGCAGGCTCCTTGACGCACAACGACAACGCTGTCATGAGGCACGCGCCTGACGGGCGCGCGCGTCCTGTTGGGCCCGACCCTTGGCCGCCGAAAGGAGCCTCCCGAACCGTGAAGATCCTCGTTGCTCTCAAGCGCGTCGCCGACCCGGACAACGCCAACAAGGTGAAGATCCCTGCCTCGGGAGAGAAGATCGACACCACCGGGCTCGAGTGGAAGCCGAACCCATTCGACGAGTACGCCCTCGAGGCCGCCCTACGGCTCACGGAAAACGGCACGCAGCCGAAGGTGCGCGCCGGTGAGGTCGTCGTGGTGACGTTCGGCCCGAAGGAGACGGAGACGACGCTGCGCGCCGCACTGGCGACGGGCGCCGACAAGGCGATCCGCGTGGACGCGGCCGACGACAAACTCGACGGTGATCTCGTGGCGCGCGCGCTGAAGGCGCTCGTCGAGAAGGAGAAGCCGGACGTCGTGCTGATGGGCAAGCAGGCGGTCGACGGCGATTCGAACCAGGTGGGGCAGATCCTCGCGGAGCTGCTCGACTGGCCGATGGCGACGTTCGCCGCGACGATCCGCGAAGAGGCGGGCGCGCTGCTCGTCGGTCGCGAGGTCGACGGCGGCGTGTCGACGCTGCGCGTGAAGCTGCCGGCCGTGGTGACGGTCGACCTGCGCATCGTGGCGCCGACGAGCGTGTACTCGACGAAGACGCCGCAGACCCACAAGTACAACGACGGCGTGCGCTTCGCGGCGCTGCCGGCGATCATGGCGGCGAAGAAGAAGCCGCTCGTCGAGGTGAAGCTCGCGGACCTCGCGCCGGAGCAGGCGATGAAGGTTTCGTACCACGGCTTCGCGGCGCCCCCGGCGCGCAAGGCCGGCATCAAGGTCAAGGACGTGAGCGAGCTCGTCTCGAAGCTGAAGAACGAGGCGAAGGTCCTCTGAGGACTTCCCTAGGCACAAGACAAACCCCCATTTCGGAGAAGAGGAATCAGAATGGCTGACGTTCTCGTTGTGGCGGAGGTTGCCGAGGGCAAGCTCAAGAAGACCACGCACTCGGCGATCACGTTCGCGCAGAAGGCGGCGGCGACGATCGGCGGGACGTTCTCGATCCTGGTGATCGGCGACGGCGCCGGGAAGGCGGCGGCCGAGGCGCAGGGCTTTGGCGCGGCGAAGATCCTCGTGGTCGAGGACGCGTCGCTGAAGAACTACCTCGCCGAGCGCTACGCGCCGACGGTGGCGGCGATCGGCAAGAACTACGGCGTCGTCGTCGGCACGGCGAGCGCGTACGGCAAGGACCTCTTGCCGCGCGTCGCGGCGCGGCTCGGCGCGGGCTACGCGAGCGACATCACGGAGGTCACGCCGGAGAACGGCAACCTCCGGTACAAGCGGCCGATGTTCGCGGGCAACGCGTTCGGGATCTGCTCGATCTCGACGCCGATCCAGGTGGTGAGCGTGCGTCAGAGCGCGTTCGCCGCGGCCGAGCCCACGGGCGGTCAGTCGCCGGTGGAGACGGTCGCGTACGCGGGCCCGAGCAAGGCGGCCGAGCGCGTGGAGTTCGTCTCGTTCGACCAGGTGAAGAGCGCGCGTCCGGAGCTGACGGAGGCGCGTGTGGTCGTGTCGGGCGGCCGCGCGCTGAAGGAGAAGTTCAACCAGGTGCTCGACCCGCTCGCGGACGTGCTCGGCGCAGCCGTGGGCGCGAGCCGCGCGGCCTGCGACGCGGGCTACGCGCCGAGCGATCTGCAAGTCGGCCAGACGGGCAAGATCGTGGCGCCGCAGCTCTACTTCGCGATCGGCATCTCGGGCGCGATCCAGCACCTCGCGGGCATGAAGGGCTCGAAGGTGATCGTGGCGATCAACAAGGACGCCGACGCGCCGATCTTCCAGGTGGCGGACTACGGCCTCGTCGCGGACCTGTTCGCGACGGTGCCGGAGCTCGTGAAGGGGATCCAGGCGGCGAAAGGCTGAGCCGACCCGGAAGAACGCGCTTTCGAGCGTGAAACGCGGGCCCTCTCCTGCTCTGGCGGGAGGGGGCCTTCGTCTTTTGTGCAGAAGGCCGCACCGTCCGAACAAGCTCATCGACCGAATTTTTCGACAGGGGAAGAGCCCTCCGAGCGCTGTCTGGCCGGACGGTCGGGCCACTCGAAACGAAACGGAGCTCATCGATGACCCAGAATGACGATAGGAAAGTCCGGCCGAATGCAAGCGTGGAGGTGTGGGATACGCATCTGCGCACCGAGTTCGCGGAGAAGGACCCGGAGGCCACGCTGAGGACCATGACGGCGACGCCGCGCGTGAACTTGGTGCCGCTCATGGTGGGCGCCTCGAATCTCGACGAGATGAGAACGTTTTATTCGCGGCATTTCCTCAATCAGCTCCCCCCGGACCTCGAATCGATCCCGGTCTCGCGCACGGTCGGAGAGGACCGGGTGGTCGACGAGATGGTCCTCCGATTCACCCACTCCATTCAAATGGACTGGCTCCTGCCCGGGGTGCCGCCGACACATCGACGGATCGAGGTGCCGCTGGTGGCCATCATCCAGTTCGAGGACGGAAAGATCGCGCAGGAGACGATTTACTTCGACACGGGGACGGTGATGTTGCAGGTGGGGCTCATCGACGGCTCGTTGCCCGTGCGCGGCGCCGAGTGCGCCCGCCAGGTGCTCGACCCCGTCCAGCCCATGAACGAGCTGATCCGGCGCGCGCAGCGCTAGACGATCCCGCTCTCACAATCGCCTGAGCACGTCCCCCGCGTCGGCGCTGGGTTCCCCGCACAACCGGCTTGCAGGCTCGACGCGATGCCGCGGGAGGCCACGCATCATGCTCTCGTGGAACGAGGCCCTCTCTCGCGATGGCGGGAGGGGGCCTTCGTGTATCATCGGCCGGGACATGCCGACGGAACGAAGCGCGAACGAGATCGCCCGTGATGCGTTGATGCAGATCTTGCAGGCCGAGGCGCCCGCGGAGATACGCATCAACGGGCAGACGGTGCGCGTTTCGGCCGAGCCCACGGCGGGCCAGCGGCGCGTGGTTCAGTGCGATTGGCGGACGGGGCGGACGACGTTGCGGCTCTCGGTGAAGGACGGCGACGCCGCCGCGCTGAACGTCGATGCGGGCCGTGGTCAGGCGATTTACTCCAATTTCACCGCGTCCCTCGAGTGGGCGCTGAAGACGAAGCAGCCGCCTCGGCTCGTCGCTTACAATACATACCGGCGCAGCACGCAGAACGACGAGAACGCACGCGAATACAGCCGGCGCTCGATCTCGATCGCCGCGCGGAGTGGATTGCCGAACACCGCCTCCGTGGATCTGGGCACGTTCGATATCGGCAAGCTGACCTGGGGCGACCCAGAGGAGGCGCTGCGACGCACCCTCTGCCTCGCGATCATCAAGGCCCATTTCCTCGATCGGGGCAGCGGCGTGATGATCCACGACGCACCGCTCTTCTCGATCGAGCAGAACATCGAGCCGCCCGCGGGCGCGACCGAGCCCGGGGCCACGACCATCAAGCCCGAAGAGCGGCTCGCCGGCCTGAACAACGTACCGGGCGGCCCCGCCAAGCTCCTCGACAACCTCCGTGAATGGATCGATCACGCCGTCGAGGCCCAGCCCGCCGAGGCCACATTCGTCTCGTGGCTCTCGGCGCGACATAGCGTCGGTAGCATCCGCGCCGGTCAGATGTTGCGCCATTGCAAGAACCTCGACCTCCTCACCGTCCGGGGAGGGGTCGTCGCGCCGACGGATCTCGGCGCGGAGTTCCTCTCGCGGCCCGATCCCGTGCCTGTCTACCGAAAGCTCGTCGAGCGATATACGGCCTTCGAAGAGACGCTCGCGTTTTTCGCCAGGAATCCTGGTGCCGGCGTGGGCGCGCTCCGAAAACACCTGAATCAGGTGGCCGTCACGAAATGGGACACGGACGCGCAGCCGGGCACGCGCACGGGCTGGCTCACCGGCCTCGGGTTTCTCGCGAATGACGGCGGTCATTACACGGTCACGGATGCAGGCCGCGCGCTGCTGCCTGACGGGGCATCGAGCGCGCAGGTACCGGGCACGATCACGGATGTCGGTCCGGACGACGAGACCGTCGAAGCCCAGCCGTTCCGCGATATCGAGCGCATCAAGCTCGACCCCGCCGCCGTGAAGCTCGGCGACCTCGTCCTGCCCGACGGCCTCGTCGAGCGCTGCTGCGCCGCGCTGAACGCGGGCAAGCACCTCCTCCTCATTGGCCCGCCCGGCACCGCGAAGAGCACCCTCGCCAAGTGCATCGCCGATCACGCAAGCGAGGTCGACGGGCTCGCCGAGCCACTCATGGCCACGGCCTCCGCCGACTGGACCACGTACGACACGATCGGCGGCTGGGCGCAAAAACGCGAAGGCGGGCTCTTCTTCCGCGAAGGCGTCGTCACGCGCGCCCTGCGCGAGGGCCGCTGGCTCATCCTCGACGAGGTCAATCGCGCGGACGTGGACAAATGCTTCGGCGAGCTCTTCACGGTCCTCGCCGGAGGAACCGCGACCACGGCCTACACGAATGACCGCGACGAGCCCGTCGAGATCGGCCCCGACGCCGACGATTACCCTTTCGGCCCCTGGTTCCGCCTCATCGCCACGATGAACGTGCGCGACAAGGCGAGCCTCTTTCGCCTGTCGTATGCGTTCCTGCGCCGCTTCGCCGTCATCACCGTCCCTGCCCTCGAGGACGATTTGCTCCAGAAACTGTGCGAAGCCGAGGGCCGAGAGCGTTGCCCCGACGCCGAAAAGCGCGAGCTCGCGCTCCGCGTCTTCTCGAAGAAGAACGGCCTCGGTCGGTTCGTCGACCTCGGCCCCTCGATGCTCCTCGACGTGCTCGCTTATGCGAACGAACGGACGGCGAGCGCCGCGCGCGCCGTCGGCGAGGGGATCGAAATGCTGGTCTTCCCGCAGCTCGAAGGGCTCGGCGAGGGGGACGCGCGCGAGGCCGAGCAGCGGATCGGGTCGCTCTTCGCCGACGATCCGCCGTTCGCCCGCTCCCTGCAGAAGAGCTTCCGCGTGAGCTTCTCCCACGTGCCCTGGGCCGATGACTGAGCCTGCCTGGGAGAGCTTCCTCCGGGAGCGATTCCCTCGTTATCTTCTTCGTGACGCGGACGGCGAAGAGCGCGAGCTCCACGCCGTGGAAACGGCGCTCGCGCGCCTCACGGAGAGCCCGGGCGCGCTCACGCGGCTCGCGGAGCTCGGCTTCTTGCTGGATCCGAAGGCTGAAACGGCCACGTTCCTCCTGGAGACCTTGCCTGCATTCCTGCGCAGCATCTTCCCCACGACGCGGCGTGAAATCGTCGAACGTCGCGGCGGTGCCCGTGGGCGTATCGATTGGGCGCGCACGTTCGCGGCGCAGAGTCGAGCCCAGGACCCGACGCTATTCGTCAGCACGACGCCGCGGCGCACGTTCGAGCGGCCCGAGTTGATCCTCGTGCGGTGGCTCTTGGACCGCGTCCTCGCGGCCATCGACGACCTCCATCCGGCTCGTCTACCCGCGGACAATGGCTGGACGCGCAAGCTGCCCGAGTTCTACCGCGCCGCATCGGTCGCGGCCTCCCACGCGGCCCTGCGGGACCTGCCCGTCCGCCGACCTGCCGAACATGAACGCGCCTCGGCGGCGGCGAGCCCCCTGCATGCCATCAAGCAGGCCGTGCGGGTCCTCGATGGCCATGACGCTCTCCTGCACAAGCCCTCGGTTTCCAGGATCGCCCGAGCCGTGTCCCATTTCGCGCTCGTGCCGCTCACGGCCGATCGGAGGTTCGAGCTCTTCGTCTTGCTCGCGCTCGTCGAGCGAATCGACGAGCTCTACGCAGATGCGAAGCGCAAAGATGCCTTGATCGCGTCCGATCGGGAGCACGCATTCGAATGGTCCCGCGGGGACGACGCGCTGCACCTTTACTTCGACCAGAGCGCCGGCCACGGCCACCACGACGACGTGATGACCCATTACTTCGGGCGAAGCGCCAGCATTCGCCCCGACCTTCGTCTCGTCCACCGGACGCGCGGGACGAGCCGGACCCTCTACCTCGACGCCAAGAATAGCGAGGAGCTCAGCTACCTCGCCGCCTCCCACCTCAAAATGCACGGCTACATCGCGCACCGCCCGGACGCCTTCGCCGAGCGCGGCGCGCGCGTGGTGATCGTCTGCCCCGGCCGCGTCGCCGGGGCCGTCCGCGATATCGACCCCGTCGTCTTCGTCGGCGCGGATGGATGCATGAAGGCCGGCGGACTCGAGCAGGTCCTGCGCGCCTTCCTTTCCTGATTGCTCATTCACCCCCTGGCCGACTAGGATCGGCCCGATGCGCGGCGCAATCCTGGGCGTTTTGGGTATTTTGCTCGTCGGCTGCGGCGGGTCGCCGCTGCCTGGGGGCAGTGACGACGCTTGTCCCACGGACGAGCTCGGCGAGGCGGGGGCGCGGGTCTTCGTCCTGCAGCCGCGGGTCGATCCGGCGCATTTCGAGAGCTACGATAGCTACCGCGCCCACCTCGTCGGCCTCGTCCAGGCGCACGTCTCGCCGTGCCTCGCGATGGATCGGCCGAACGTCGTCGTTTTCCCCGAGAACACGGGCCTCTCAGCCGGATTCGTGGGCAGCCGCGGGGAGACGGCGCGCGTGTCGAGCGGCGCGCTCCCAGCGTTCCTCACGCTCGGCGGGCAATACAAGAAGCCGATCGATTTCTACAAATCGAAATGGCCGGAGGTGCCGCTGCCCACGCAGATCCTGCTCGGGCTCACGGATACGGCGTGGCGCGCATTTCACGAGACGAACCAGGCGATCGTGGAGGAGACGGGCGCGTGGCTGGTCTCGTCGACGAACGTGAGCGGCCTCGTCGAGCGGAGCGCGGATCCGGCGGAGATCGAGGCGCTCGCGGATCCCGATTTGCAGGACGTGTCGTACGTGTACGTGGCGCGCGACCCGGCCGTCTACAATGCGGCGTTCGTGTACGGGCCGGACGGGGAGATCGTCGCGAGCCGGAAAAAGCCTTATCCGATCCTCATGGAGGAGGTCGATCTCGCGCTCACGCCGGGGCCGCTCCGCGAGGTCATGCCGATGGACATAGGTCCGCTCGGCGTCGGCATCGTGACGAGCAAGGATGCGTGGATGCCGGACATGGTGGACCGGCTCTCGGCGCTCGGGGCCGATGTTTTCTTCCAGCCCGAGGCGTTCTCCGGCTGGACCATTCCCGAGAGCCCGGACGAGCCGAACGCGTGGGCGCCGGACATCCTGGGCCAGAGCACGATGGCCGCGGTGCAAAAGCACGGCGCGGTTCGTTATGGCGTCGTCCCGCATCTCACGGGCAACCTGTTCGATTTGCCGTTCGACGGACAATCGATCATCGTGGGCGACATGGTGCCCGGCGAGGCGCGGCGAGCATATGTCGGGCAAAACGAGATGGGCGGGGTGATCGAGGTCGCGCCGTGGGTGGTGCCGGATCCCGTGGAGAATGATTCTGCGGCGACGCTGGAATCACGCCGGACCTCGCTCCGCGTCGTGGGAGAGGAGCTGCTTCCGGCGGGCGTCCGGAAAAACCAATACGTGGAGACGGTGATCGCCGCGGACCTGGATCCGGCGCTCCCCTTCCCCTTGGCGTCCGCGGGCCCGCCGGGCGCGCTCGGTCCGAGCCAGGCATTGCAAGGCATGGGGGACGCGGAGCAGAGCCATCCGGCGCTCGCATGGAGCGGCGGAGGGCCGCTCGTGCTCGCGTTTCAGGAGGGCTCTCGCGGGGCGACGCGCGTGCTCGTGGCGACGTCGGAGGACGAAGGAAAAACGTTTGGCGTGCCGCACGCCGCGGCGTCGGGAGGAGAGGCGCAGATCACGCCGGCCGTGCTCGCGACGGGGGATCACGTGTACGTCGCGTACCAGGAGCGCAGCGCGGGAGGGGCGCGCGTGGCTTGCGTGCTGTCGACCGACCGCGGAAAGACGTTCGGCGCGCCGGTGTTCTTGCCGTCCGAAGGCACGACGCCGGATGCCTGGCTCCCGGCGCTCGCGAGCGCCAAGGGCCGGGTGTTCCTGGCCTATGTCGATGGTTCGTCGGGGAACGAGCGTGTCATGCTGGCACGTGCGCCGGAAGGGACGGTCGATTTCGAGGTCCAGCCGATCGAGGGCACGAAAAAGCATCCCGGATCGGACATCCGGAACAACCAGTGGGCGCCGGCGGTCGCGGCGCTCGGCGACGAGGTCGCGGTCTCCTGGGTCGATTTCCGCGGCTATAACTGGGACGTCTTCCTCGCGCGTTCGGTCGACGGCGGCATGAGCTTCGGGGCGCCCGTGCGTGTCGACGACGGGATGGACGCGCCCGAGCGCCTGCACGACGATCCCTCGCTGCTCTTCGTGCCCGGCGGGGGCGCCGTGACGGTCGCGCTCGGCTGGAGCGATATGCGGAAACGCGAGCCGAATGCGACGGCGCGTGTCTCGCTGGTCTCCGGCAACGTGATCGGTCAAGGCCGAAAGCTCGGCGAGGGGCCCGCCGAGGGGAGCGCCTTCCGGCCGAGGCTCGTGGCGCTCGGCGCCGGGAGCGTCGCGGCAGTTTGGCAGGACGATCGGACGGGTGGGAAAGACGTGTACCTGGCGACGAGCACCGACGGAGGCGCGAGCTTCGGGGCGGAGAAGCGGATCGACGACGGCGGGGACGGGCCGAGTTATCAGACCGGGCCGGCAGCCGCGGCGAACGGGATCGGGGGGATGGTGGCGGCGTGGGAGGATACGCGGTCGGGGCGGAGGCGGATCCGGTGGGTGGCGGGCAAGCCGTAGCGGGATAGGATTGCCGCGCCAAACGCGAGGGGCGTGGGCGCGGGTTCGTCCGGGAACGAGCGATTCCTTGACGTGTGTGGTTCCTCCTGGCACGGTGGGTCGCGTGCACAACCGGTACGATCAGGCCTGCAAGCAGATCCTCTGCGCCGCGCTCGAGCCGTCGGGCGTGTTCGGGCCCGAGATCGAGGTCAGCCCCGATCCGCAGCGTGTCGACGGGTTTTACGTGCCCGACCCCGCGCGTCCCTCTCCGATCGCGTCGACGCTGCTCGGCCGTATGGGTCGCTCGGCCTGCACGTTCGAGGTGTTCTCGGAGACGCCGGACGATGGCGAGCTCATCGCGTGCGTGCGCAAGCACCTCAACCTGCGGCACATCCTTCTGGGAAAGGACCCGCCCGTTCCGCTGCCGCGGCAATGGATTCTCTCGTCGGGTCGACCGCAGAGGGGGCTACGAGCGCTCGGCGCGCGACGCGAACGGGCGTGGCCGAGCGGCGTGTACGCCAGCCCGTCCGGCTTTGCCACGTCGGTCGTGGCGGCGAACGAGCTGCCCGAGGAGCGGTCGACCTTGCTCTTGCGGCTCATGGGCCGTGGACGAACGCTGCGGCGGGCCATCGCGGAGCTCCGGACGCTCGGCGACGACGACTTCGAGCGGTGCACGGCCCTGCCGATCCTGGTACGCTTCCGGATCGAGGCGGCGGCCGGTCCTGTCACACCTTCGGATGAGGAATTTCTGATGAGTACGCAGGATGTCCTGGAGATGTGGGAACGACGAGCCGAGGAGCGTGGTGCCCTGCGGGGACGGAAGGAGGGCCTCAAGGAGGGCCTCAAGGAAGGCCAGCGTTCGCTCCTGCTCCAGCTCCTCCGCCGCCGCTTCGGGGAGCTGCCCGCGGCCGTCGTGGCGCGCGTCGAGGCAGCCGATACGCAGGAGCTCGAGGCTTTCGCCGCGCGGCTCCTCGTCGCGAAGAGCGCGGACGAGGTCGTCGCGGACGAGTAAACGGTCTCGTCGAGGTCAAGGCCCCTCGAGCACCACGCCCGACGTGCGCGGGCGGGCCACGCAGGCCAGCACGTACCCCGATTGCTCCTCGTCGGGGCTCAACCCCTCGACGCACGATTGCTCGACCTCTCCTGAGAGGCATCGAAGCTTGCAGGTGCCGCAATCCCCCACGCGGCACGAGGTCTCGATGGATATGCCCGCCGCGGTCGCGGCTTCGAGGATCGTCGCGCCCGCCGAGACGGGCACCGAATGCTCCTTGCCGTCGAGCCGCAAGGTGACGAGCTGCGCCTGCGTGTCGCCCGTCGCGTCGGGACGAGCGAAAAACTCCTGGAAGATGCGCTCGGGGGATACGGAGAGCGCTCGCAGCGCCTCGCCCACGACCGCCATCAGGCCCTCGGGGCCGCATACGTAGAATTCGGCAGGTGTTCCCTGGGCGAGCTCGCCGAGCAATCGGGTCGCTCGCGCGACGTCGAGACGCCCCGGGAGCCCGCCCATGTCCGCGGCGCCTTGCTCCAGAACGTGTACGACGTCCAATCGCCCGCCGCTTTGCTCGATGAGGCGATCGAGCTCGGCGCGCAGGAGGATCTCCTCCGGCGCGACATTGCAATACAAGAGCGACACCGTGGTGTCCGGCTCGCCATGCAAGAGCTCGCGCGTCATGGCGTGAATCGGCGTGATCCCGCTGCCCCCGGCGACCAGGATCGCGTGTCGCCCCCCGGCGCGCGGCTCGACACAGAAACGTCCCTGCGGCCCGGAGACGGCCAACGTCGAGCCCGGTGCCGCGTGCGCGTACAGGTGATTGGACACGACGCCGCCGTGGACCCGCTTGACGATGATGGAGAGCGGGTCCGCGCGACCGGGGCTCCCCACGAGCGAATAAGCGCGCGGGTGAACGCGCCCGTCGACGGGGACGTGGAACGTCAGGTACTGGCCGGCGCGATAATGGACGGGCGCGGGCGGTGGGGCGAAGACGAGCTCGACCGACGAGGGCGTCGGCCTTCGCACGGATTCGACCGTCAGGTGGAATCGTTCGAGGTTCATGGTCTTCAGATCCGAACGGGGAGCTCGAGGCAGCCATGAATGAGGGGCGACGGGGTCGGCACCGCCGCGCGCTCCGGATCGACGCGGAGTTCGGGGAAACGACGATAAAGCGCGGGGACGGCGATCTTCGCTTCGAGGCGCGCCAGGGGCTCGCCGAGGCATTTGTGAATGCCACGGCCGAAGGAGAGGATGTTTTTGGGGTTGCGATCGGGGATGAAGCGCTCCGGATCGTCGAAGACGCGCGGGTCGCGGTTCGCGGAGAGGCTGAGAGGCCAGACGCGGCTGCCAGCGAGAATGGTCACGCCGTGGAGCTCGATGTCGCGGCGCGCGATACGCGGGGCGCCGGTGGCAGGGGCACGGCACCGCAGGACCTCCTCGAGGATCATCGGGGCACGGCCGAGATCGGCGAGGAGGAACGCCCTGGCCTCCGGGTTCTCGCTGAGGCAACGCACCGTATTGTTGAGCAGGTTCGTCGTGGTCTCGTGCCCGGCGAACAGGAAGAGTGGGCCCATGGCGACGAGCTCGCGATCGGAGAAATTCGCGCCGGCGCCCTGGCTGCGAAGGAAGTCGCTGGTCAGGTCATTGCCGAGGGCGCCCGTGCGCCGCTTTTCGGCCACGAGGACGGCATAATACTCGGCGAGCTCCCGGCTGGCCCGCTGCGCCTGCTCTTGCTTTCCCTTGGTGCCGATGTGGACGACATCGTCCGCGATGCGCTGGAACGTCCTGAAATCGGAGCGCGGGACGCCGAGGAGTTCGGCGATCACCATGGCCGGCAAGGGGCCCGTGAATGCGCGGACGAGATCGAAGGCCCCGCCCTTGTCCGCCATCTCGCTGAGCAGCTCGTCGCAGAGCTCCTTGATCCGCTGCTCGAGCATGGCCACACGCCGGGGCGTGAAGGCAGGCTGCGCGAATGCGCGGAGGCGCGCGTGGTTCGGGTCGTCCTGGAAGACCATGGACGCCGTCGAAAATGCATCGGGCGGCACCTTCAGCGGGTTTTCCGACGAGAATGCATCGGCGTCCTCCATTGCGCGCTTGACGTCCTCGTATCGGAACAAGAGCCAGGAATCCATGACCTCCGCCCAGAGGACGGGGGCCTTTTCCCGGAATTCTCGGTACATCGGGAAAGGGTCGAGCAAGATCTGGGTGTCGAGGAGCATGCGCCCATTGATGAATCGGCCGCCTCCGTGCGGCAATGACGGGATCCGGGCAAGAGATGACCAATCTCGGTCACACGCGTCCGCCGCTCGTGTATGTTCGCGGGCGATGCTCGATCTCGACGCCGTCGTCATGATCATGGCCATTGCGCGGGACGGATCCCTCGCGCACGCAAGCCGGACGCTCGGGCTTCCGCGCACGACGCTCACCCGTCGCGTGGCCCTGCTGGAGGAGGCGCTCGGCGTGCGGCTCGTCGAGCGAAGTCAGCGGCATCTTCGTCTCACCGAGGCGGGAAGGCTCCTCATCGAGCAAGGTGCTCCGCTCGTGGACGCCGCGCGGCAAGTCGAAGCCACGCTCCAGGCGAGCACGCACTTCCGCCTGCGCACCGCAGTGCCGCCCGGCGTGGGCATGGATCTGCTCGAGCCCCTTCTGAAGCCCGACGACGAGGCGCTCGCCGGTCTCGGGCTGGAAATCATCTACACGGACCGGGACATGCACCCCATTCGAGACGATTTCGATCTGGTGGTCGGCCTGGTGCCGCCCACCGACGGCACCCTCTACTGTCGCTCCTTCCTGCGATTTTCGTGGCGATGCTACGCGGCGCCGGCCTATCTCGCCGCGCGAGGCACGCCCACGCGCGCCGCGGACCTCGCCGCGCATTCCTGCATCGCGTTACGCATTCCCGGCGGCGTCTCTCCTTTTTTCTGGCCGTTCCGGGCCGGCAGGGGCTTGCGGGTGAGTCCGTGGTTCGTGTCCAACAGTATGCACGCCGCGCTCCAGATGGTGGTCGCGGGCAGGGGCATCGGGCTCTTGCCGGACATACCTTCCACGGCCACGAGCGAGTTCGTCCCGGTGCTGCAAGACGAGATCGGCGCCGAAGGGGAGTTCTTTTTGTCGATGGGGCAACGCCTCAACGATTCGAAGCGCGGACGTCGAATACGGGTCCTCATCGAAAAAGCGCTGCGCCACCTGCGCCAGGCCGGCGGCGCGCGAACCAGGTAATCGCGGGGCCGCTCAGCGCTCGGAGAGCACCTCGACCACGATCTCGCACATATCATCGCCCCGCAGCGGCGAGCGCGTCTCCTCCACGTGGAAGCGCACGCCCCCTCCGCCGAAGAGCGCCGCGTACGACGCCGCGCTGATCGGGTTCGGCGCCGCGAAATCCACCCGGTGGAGGAGCTGCATCACGGAAAGGACCGCGCCCTGCTGGAAGAAGAGGCGGTTTCGCACGGACGCACCATAACGCGTCCCGTAATAGATGCTCTCCTGCGTGGTCGGGCTGCGCACGACCAGCGATTGGCCCGGGAAAAACTCGACCGAATACCACCGGCCCCAGCCGAGCACGCGGGCGATCGACAAGAACTTTTCCAGCCGGTGCTCGACCGGCCCCGTCGCCTTCGAGGAGATCGCCCAGTCCGGCGACGAGAGCACCCCGCCGAGCAGATGAAAGGCCCCCGCCTGCGCTGCCTCGCGCACGAGCGCCGCAAACACGGGCACGAGCTCCGGCGTGCGGCTCTCCAGAAGGTGCATGGTGTCGAACGTGATCTGATTGACGTACCCGACTGGCACGATCGCGAGGCGCACGCCGAACGCCCGCACGACGCCCTCCTCGGTCGCCGCGAGGTTCCGGATGACCCGCATCGCCGAGGGAATCGCGTGCGGATACTGCGAGGCGGGCGCGTCGAGCGGCGGCGCCTTGAGCGGGAGGCTCGCGACGACCTGCCGCGTGACCGCCACGCCGAGCCGGGGCCGCTCCGGGCGGCGCGACAGCGTGAAGGCGCAGCCACCGTCGCCCCGACCCACGCACGAGACCTCCTCGGCCTCGAAATGCCCCCAGTCCGAGGGGAACGCGAGGCTCGCCGCCGCCGCCGAGAAGCCCGCCGCGAACGAGTCGACCGGCTGCTTGTGCCGGATGACCTTGCCGTACTTCTCGGCGAAGCTCGACCCGTAGAAGAGCGCCTCGCCGCGCACCATGCCGCCCTCGGCCGTGACGTCGAAGACGAGCTTGCCGTGGCCCATCGACGAGAAGAGCGCGGACGCCGCTTCGAGCCGATCCTTCGCGCCCTCGACGCTCTGCGCCTTGAAGACCGCTTCGAGCAGCGCATGCGAGCTCTCGAAGGCCGATTGCTTGCGCACGGCCCAGCCCTCGCCGCCGAGCGCGTCGGAGACCGTCTGGTCGAGGAAGATCCCGTGGTGGTGGCTCTGGACGTAGACGAGCTGGTCGTTCAGCGTGAGGAGCGAGTGCGGCTGCAGGTCGCGGACGAGCTCGCCGAGCGATTTCATATCTTGCTCCGGAGCTCGGCGCGGTCGATGCCGAGGATGTCCTCCGCCGCCGTCTCGAGCAGGACCATCGCGTCGGCGCCGAGCGACTCGGGGTGGTCGAGCGCGAGGGGCTTGATCCCCGCGCGCAGCGATACGCGGAGCCGCACGACGTGCGGATCGGGCGCGTGGGCGTCGAGGTACGCGAGGAGCTTCGTCGCTCGATCGATCTCCGCCTTCGTGCCCCGCGGCGGCGGGCGCGACGAACGCACGACGACCGCGCCGCCCGCCGGGAACGCAAGCGTGCGCGCCGGCTCCTCGTGATCGGCTTCGTCCGGCGCGGGCTTCGAGACGACGTTCACCGTCGGCGGCGGCGCCGAGACCGCAGGTACACCCGAGGGCGGCGTGATCGACTCCTGCGGCAGCTCCGGCCGGAGCGTCATGGCGATCCGCGCCGCGTGGTAGCGGACGAAGCCGAGCGGCACCGTGCCGTCGAAGGAGACCGCCACGACGTGGCCGTGCACGCGCCGGATCACGATCACGCGGCCCGGCATCTCCAGCGTGATCAGCGGATCGGAGAGGTCGGCCGAGCCCTGATCGAGCGTCGGCGTGGGCGAGAGGAAATCGAGCCTTCGCGCGTGGACCTGGCTCGTCTTGTAGACCTCGCGCAGGCTCTGCGTGACGGCGCCCGCCGTGTAGCCGGATCCCGGGCGGATCCAGGCTGCGTGAATCTTCCCGTCGGCGATGTGGAACGCGACGATCGCCTCGACGCCGTCGGCGCTCCGGGCGAGCTGCTCGACGAGGGACGCGCCGACGGGAGGAGCTCCTTTCGGCCGAGCAGGCCTCGCCGTCATGGTCCTCCGGTGCGCAGCGTGTCGCCGAGGGCGTGCCGGCAAGCCAGACGAATGCCATGCGCCTGCGTGGGCGTGAGCGGGCGCGTGCGGTTCAGGCCGACGAAGAAGAGCATCGCGCCGACCTGGAAGCCGACGAGCTGGAAGCACGGCCCCTCGCCGATGTGCATCTCGAACGTCGCGCCGAGGTTGCCAGGCACGGCGGACGCGAGCGAGGCGATCGACGAGGCGACGAGGCCCGAGCCCGCGAGCTTCGCCTCGGTGTCACTCACGGCGCCCGCGAGCGGCAAACCTGCGGCGTCGGCGAGGAACACGTCGATCGCGCCCGTGACTTCGCCGATCCACTGCACGATCTTCTCGCAGCGCTGCACGGGGCTCGTGATGCCCGAGAGGTCCGGCAGCTTCGGCAGGTTCCGCGGCGAATCGCCCGAGTTCGCTTCCGCGTCGTGTGCGGCGGAGGCCGAGCCGTGCCCGCCGCGCGGCGACGCCTCTGGGAGGGGCGGCGGCGAGGCCTCGGTCGCCGGCGCGGTCGCTCCGGGATCGAAGGAGACGAGGTCGGGCGGCAGCGGCTCGACGGCCGGCGCCTTCTTCTTGCCCTTCTCTTCCCCCGAGAGCGAGGTCGCGGCCGCGATCGCGTTCGTGAGGTCAAACGAGGAGCGGGATCGGGCCATCGTCCTCCTCCGTGGCGGCGCCGCCCTGGGCGTCGAGGCGATCGAGCACGTCGTTCGCGAGCTGATCGAAGACGCGCGCGAGGGGCGGCGGTCGCTTTTGCATGAGCAAGAGCGGCGAGCCGCGCAGCGATGCTTCGAGGAACACCTCGTCGCGGGGGATCACGCTGTCGAGGATGATGCCGCCCGGGAAACGCGTCCACAGCGTCTCGGCGACCTCGAGCGAGGCCGGCGTTTGCCGATCGAACATCGACAGCACGATGCCGATCAGGGTGAGGCGTGGGTTCTTCTCGGCGCGGATGCGGTCGACGAGCGCGAGGAGCTGGCCGACCGAGCGGAGCGCGAGCGGCTCGGCCTGGAGCGGGGAGAGCACGTGCGTCGCGGCCTCGAGCGCGCGGCTCGTCACCTTGCCGAGGCCCGCGGGGCAGTCGAGGAGCACGATGTCGAACTCGCTCTCGAGCTTGCTGAGCATGCCGGTGAGCATGCCGGTGCGCGTGAGGGCCTCTTCGAAACCTGCGACGGTCGTGGGATCGACACGACCCACGCTGAGGACGTGGAGCTGCGGATCACGCGTCCGGAGCAGGACGTTGCCGATGTGCTCGGCGCCCGTGAGCACCTCCGCGATGCCTGGCCGCGCGCGGTCGGGGAGCCCGAGCGACAGGCAGAGGCTGCCTTGCGCGTCGAGCTCCATGAGCAGCGTGCGGTTGCCGGCCCGGGCGAGGGCGAGACCCAGATTGAGAGAGATCGTGGTCTTACCGACGCCTCCCTTTTGGCTGGCCACGCAGATGACGTGCATGCTTCTCGCGCCATCGTAGCAGGACCCCACGCGAAAAGGTGGCCCTGCGCGGCGACGAACTAGATCAGGCTGATCCGCTTCATCAGCGAACCGCAGAGATCCGACTGCGGATTTCTTTGACGCTCGATATTGAGCCCGGCCCGGAAGACCGCGCTCGCGCTCTCGATGTTGCCGAGCACGACGTGACACATGCCGAGCATCTCGTGATCTGCCGGATCGCCGTGCGTCGTCACGAGGTTCGTGAGGGGTTCCACAGCGGCTCGATGCGCCTCGACCATCGCGTCCGTGGGCCGCTCGGGGTTCGGCGCGCCCTTCGCCATGATCATGAGCTTGAACGCGCTCCTCTGATCCTCCGGCCGATGCTCCGCGAAGTCAGGCCTCGAGAAGAGGTCGCGGTAGCCCGCGTATGCCTCGTCGAGCTGGCCGTCCCGCCAGTGCTTCACGATGACCTTGACCGTCTGGACCAGTTCCTCCTTGTTCGCCATTCTGAGAACCATACACAAGTGCACGCGCGGAGGGGAGCCGCGAGCGCATGCCAGGCGAGAGCGGCGTCCGGAACGGGGGGCGGAGGACGCGGAAGAGGCTAAGCTCTGCCCAGGATGTTCCTCGATTTCCTGTACGAGCTCAGGGGCAGGCAGGTGCCGGTCGGCACGCAAGAGGCCGTGGCGCTCGGCCGCGCCCTCGCCGCTGGTCTGCACGACTCGTCGCTGGAAGGTTTTTACCACGTGGCGCGGGCCCTGTGCGTGCACTCCGAGGCCCACCTCGACGACTTCGACCTCGCCTTCGCCAAGCACTTTCGCGGCGTGCACGTGGAGGCGAAGAAGATCGCCGAGGAGCTCCAGGCGTGGCTCCAGGATCCGAAGCAGCTCCGACAGCTCAGCGAGGAAGAGAAGGCGATGATCGAGGCGCTCGACCTCGAAGAAGTGCTGCGTCAATTCGAGGAGCGGCTGCGCGAGCAGAAGGAGCGCCACGACGGGGGGAACAGGTGGATCGGGACGGGCGGGACCTCGCCGTTCGGTCGCGCGGGCTTCCATCCGTCGGGGATCAGCGTGGGCGGGGGCTCGGGGGGGAAAAGCGCGATCCATACGGCGGACGCGCGCAAGTACCGCTCGTACCGCAGCGACATCACGCTCGACGTGCGCACGATCGAGGTCGCGTTGCGCAAGCTCCGCGGCTTCGAGCGCGAGGGCGCCCACGAGGAGCTCGACGTCGAGGGGACGATCGACGCGACGGCGCGGAACGCGGGCGAGCTCGAGGTCGTGACGCGGCCGCCGCGCCGGCCGAACACGCGCGTCCTCCTGCTGATGGACGTCGGCGGCTCGATGGATCCGTACGCGCACGCCGTGTCGCAGCTCTTCAGCGCGGCCAAACGCGCGACGCACTGGAAGGAGCTACGCACGTATTACTTCCACAACTGCGTCTACGGGAAGGTCTACAAGACCGAGGGGTTTCAGGACCCCGTGAACGTGCGGGACCTCATCCACGAGTGCGGCAAGCACTACAAGCTGGTGATGGTCGGCGACGCGTCGATGGCGCCCTACGAGCTGCTCGGCGCGGCGGGCTGGGGCGACGACGCGGGCACGCCGGGCGTCGCGTGGCTCGCGATGCTGCGCGAGCACTTCGAACGGTCCGTCTGGCTGAACCCGGATCCGCCGAGCGGCTGGTCGCACGGCACGGTGCAGATCGTCAGGGACGTGTTCCCGATGTACCAGCTCACGCTCGAAGGGCTCGGCGAGGCCGTGGCGCAGCTCGTCCGCGGCGGGAAAACGCGGCGCTAGGAGTCCGCCTTCGCGGGCAACGTGAGCCGGAAGAGCGCGCCTCCCGAGGGCGCGGCGAGCGCCTCGATCGTGCCGCCGTGCGCACGCGCGATGGTGCGGCACAAGGCAAGGCCGAGCCCCGTGCCCGTCGGCTTGCTGGTCACGGCGGGTTCGAAGATGCAAGGCGCGAGCGCCGGATCGACGCCCGGCCCGTCGTCCTCGACCTCCAGCACGACGGCCTCGTCGGCCGCGCATGCTCGCACGACGATCCTCCCCGACGCGCGGCCTTCGAACGCGTCACGCGCGTTCAGGAGCAGGTTCACGATCACCCGCTCGATCAGGATCCGATCACACGCGACCTCGAGATCCGGCGGCGTCACGCGCACCTCGAGCGTCGCGTTCAGGTCGAAGAGCTCTCGCTCCGCGGACGCCACGATCTCCGCGACGGACGCAGTCTCCACGTCGAGCGGTTCGCCGCGCGCGAGACCGAGCACGCGGTCGATCACCTCTTGCCCCTTGCGCACCTCGTTCTCCGCGCGGGCGAGGTGCTCCCCGAGGCGCGTGCGATCCTCTGCGTGGCGCTTGGCGAGGTAGAGCGCCGATTCGATCGCGGCGAGCGTGTTCCGGAGCTCGTGCGCCACGCCTGCGCCGAGGGCGCCAGCGATCGCGAGCGCCGCCGCGCGCGCGTCTCGATCGTCCGGATCGGATGACGTCGTCACGGCGCGCGAGTCTAGCGCGAAGGCGCGTGAAGCAAGGTCCCCCGGCGACGGCGTGGTCCTCGTCGACTCGCTGCCATCGCACGCCGACGCCGGGGAACCGATCCAAGCGAAGCAAAGGAAAGAGCGCTCGCGCGCTGCGACGAGGACATCGAGCAAGAGCCGGGCCGCGCCCGCCCGGCCGGGATTCCAGCGTCCTCCGAGGGCGTGCGAAGGCGCCTGCTCTGACAACGCTGTCGCATCGGTGGGTCCTGCCGTGCGCAGGGCTCCCCCGCCGCGCGAACGCCCCGAGCGGAGAAATTCAGGCGCCTGCGAGGATCTGGTAGGCGAGCCGCGCCGCGAGCGCGAGCGAGACGAGCAGGACGACCGATCGAATGAGCTGCTCGCCGCCCTTCACGGCCGCGCGCGCGCCGAGGACGCCGCCCACCGCTTGCGCCACGGCCATCGGCAACGCGAGGTGGAAGTCGATCCGTCCGGCGAGCGCGAAGCTCACCATCGCGGCGAGGTTCGAGGCGAAGTTCGCGACCTTCGCGTTGGCCGTCGCGCGCGTGAGGTCGTCGCCGAACACCGTGGTGTAGAGCAGGATCAAGAACGTCCCCGTGCCCGGCCCGAAGAAGCCGTCGTACGCGCCGATCACGAGCGCGATGACCACGGCCGTCGCGAGCGGACGACGCTCGGCGATCGCCCACGGCTTCGGCGCGGGCGGCGGGGCATCGGGCTTCGGTGGCTCCTTCGGCCGTCGCCTTCCGCGTGATGCGAAGAAGATCGCGACGCCGATCAGGAGCACGAGCACGATCGGGCGCAGCACCTCGGGGCGCGCCGCGAGCAGCGCGCGCGCGCCCGCCGCGGAGCCGAGGCCGGCAGCGAGGAAGGTCGGCCAGAAGCGCTTCTTGTCGACGCGGCCCGCGCGCACGAACGAGAGCAGCGACGCGCCCGAGCCGAAGACGGCCTGCCCCTTGTTCGTGCCGAGCGCGAGGCGCGGATCGGCGATCGCCACGAGCAACGCGGGCACCGTGAGCAGACCGCCGCCGCCGGCGATCGCATCGATCAGGCCGGCGGCGAGGGCGACCGCGCAGAGGAGCGGGAGGACGAGCACGAACGCTCGGCGTTCCTATCCAAAAGCGACCGCGCTGTCACTCGGCGTCGGCCGACGCGAGCACGGGCGCGGGAGCGGCAGAGGCGGCCGCACGTTCCCGCCCGAGCGCGCTCTTCACCGCGGCGAGATCGAGCGGCGAGAAGCGCGCGTTCGCGGAGCCGCCGAAGAGCTCCAGCCGGATCGCGCGATGCGCCGGAGCGACGCCGCCTTCGCCCGAGATCACGGCAGCGATCTCCGACGACTTCGCCGCGCCCGAGCCCGTGATCTCCACGAAGACGTCGAGCGTCACGAGGTCGCCCAGGAGCCCTGCACGCTCGAGCGCCGCGCGCGCCTCCGCGCCGCCCACCTCGGCCGAGAGCAGGTACTTGCGCACGTCGACCACCTTGCCGATCCCCTCGATCTCACGCCGGATAGGCAGCGACGGCGCGGCCATCGCCGCGCGGCACGCGGAAGCGAGCATCTCCTCGGCGGTTTGCCCCGGCGGCACCACGAGCGCCGAGCGCGCGAACGCGAGCACGTACCGCGCGCCGCGGATCACGCGCGAGATCGCCGCGTCCTCGGGCCCGAGCAGCGCGGCTCCGCGGAATCGAAGTCCCGAGGGGCTCGCCGTGTTCATCCGCTCGACGAGCGACGCGACCTCCGCGGGTTCGAGCGCGCGTTCGAGCCGCACGTCCGCGTACTCGTCGAGGCTCGCCACGCCGAGCGAGAGCGCCGGCGAGAAGACCATGTCGGGCTTCGGATGGAAGCCCTTCGTGTAGACCATCCGCTCGCCGACGCGCCGGAACACGCGCGGCAGCTCGCGCACCACGTCGAGGTGCCCGAGCAGCGCCATCGCGCCCGTCTTCTCGAACCGGATGCGATACAAGAAGCCGCCGCGCCCCTTCATCGGCGGCGCCTTCTTCACCGGCGCGGGCGCTTGCTCGATCGCCTCGTCGGCCTCGCCGTCCACGGGCGCCTCGACGGCCGGCGCCGCCATCGGCGCATCCGTGATCAGCGGCAGCCGCTTGTTCGCGCCGAGCCTGCGGAGGAAGTCGACTCGCTCGCTCCGCATCTGCGTCATGTCGCAGGCGACGCCGCAGTCGTAACAGACGAGCCTGCGTTGATCGGCGACCGCGTCCTCCACGTTCGTGTGGTGCACGAACGTCCCCGCGACCTTCCCGCACGGCGGGCTCAACCGATTCTGCAGCGCCTTCCTGTATTCGCGCGCCAAAAATCCTTCTTCGAGGCCGACGTCGATGTGGTCCCAGGGCAGGCGCGCGGTCACGGGGATCGTGTTCAGGAAGCGCGATCGATCCGTCCCGAAGTGCGCGAACGCCTCCTCCCACACGTCGAGCCGCAGCCGATCGTCCCACGAGTCGAAGCGCGCGCCGTTCCGGTACGCACGCTCCAGCACGTCGCACAGACTTCGGTCTCCGCGCGCAAAAATTCCTTCGAGCACGCTCGCCTCGGCGCCGTGCGTCTTGAGCTTCACGTTGCGGTAGTTCCGCACCGTCTGCCGCAGGAGGTCCTGCTTGCGCGCGACCTCGCCGAGCGTGTTCATCGCAGCCCACTGGAACGGCGTGTGGGGCTTCGGCACGTGCGTCGACACGCTCACCGTCACCTCCACGTTCTTCTTGCCGATCTTGCGACCCACGCCGGCCGTGCGCGCGCCCATCTCCACGATGCCGGCGACGTCCGCGTCCTCCTCGGTCGGCAGGCCGATCATCGAGTAGAGCTTCATCCGGTCCCAGCCGCGCGAGAAGATGCGCTCGGCCGTCTCGAGCAGCTGCTCCTCGGTGACGTTCTTGTTCACCACGTCGCGCATCCGCTGCGTGCCCGCCTCCGGCGCGAACGTCAGGCCCGTCGCGCGCACGCGCTTGAGCTCGTCGAGCAGATCGGGCTCGAGGCCGTAGGCGCGCAGCGACGAGACGCTCATGCTCACGCGCTCCTTCGCGAGTTTGTCCGCGACCTTCTTGATGAGCGGCGAGATGCACGAGACGTCCGCCGTGCTGAGCGCCGTCAGCGACACCTCGTCGTTGCCCGACGCGCGCACCGCTTCGAGCACCGTGTTCACCACCTGCTCGGGGTCACGCTCGCGCACGGGCCTGTAGATCATGCCCGCCTGGCAGAAGCGGCACCCTTCCGTGCAGCCGCGCGCGATCTCGATCGACACACGATCGAAGATCGCCTCCGGCCCGCCCGTCGGGCTCACCGCGGGGAATGGGTACTTGTCGAGGTCGACGAGCGCGCGCTCGATCGGCAAGGGCAACCCCTTCTCGATCGGCGCCTTCACGAGCTGGAAACCCGTCTCCGGATCGACCTCCGTTCGGTAGAGCGAGGGCACGTAGACCGCGCCGAGCTTCGCGAGCGTTGCGAGCCGCTCGCGCCGCGGCACGCCGGCCTTCTTCAGCCGCGTCCACGTCAGCGCCACCTCGGTCGCCTTCTCCTCGCCGTCGCCGATCACCACTGCGTCGATGAACGCGCTCACCGGCTCCGGGTGCGTCGCCACCGGCCCGCCGGCGATGACCAGCGGATCGTCTTCCCCGCGATCGGACGAGCGCAGCGGCACGCCGCCGAGGTCGAGCATGAGCAGGATGTTCGTGTAGGTCAGCTCGAACTGGAGCGAGAAGCCGACCACGTCGAAGTCCCGCAACTTTCGTTTGCTTTCCAAGGAAACGAGCGGAATGTTCCGTTCTCGAAGCTCTGCCTCGACGTCCTTCCACGGCGCGTAGCAGCGCTCGGCGAGCGTGCGTGGATCGTCGTTCAGGAGCTTGTAGAGAATCTTGAATCCGAGGTGACTCATCCCGATGTCGTAGACGTCGGGGAACGCGAGGCAGACCGTCGCCTCCACGCTTCCCCAGTCTTTGACGACCGAGCCAACCTCGCCGCCCGTATAGCGCGCGGGCTTCTCCACCCGGTCGAGAAAAGCGGCGTACGGGTGGCCATCGAGAACTGCGGGGGCTTCTGCCATGGGAAAACCTCGGGCGAAGTTCTTCGGGTAGCACGCGAAAACCGTAGGGAGAAGGTTCGCGTGCACCGAACGCACGCATGGGCGCGCTGGGTTGCGCAGGCTCCACTTGGCGACTAGGTTGCCCGCCCTCGTGTCAAGGCGTTTCGAGCTCGTCTCAGACTTCACCCCGCGTGGCGACCAACCTCGTGCGATCGAGGAAATCAGCGGGGCCTTCGGCCGATCCGAGACCTTCCAGTGCCTGCTCGGCGTCACGGGCAGCGGCAAGACGTTCACGGCGGCCAAGGTCATCGAGCACCTCCAGCGCCCGACGCTCGTCCTCGCGCCCAACAAGACGCTGGCGGCCCAGCTCTACGGCGAGATGCGCGAGCTCTTCCCGAACAACGCCGTCCACTACTTCGTCAGCTACTACGACTACTACCAGCCCGAGGCGTACGTCCCTGCGAGCGACACCTTCATCGAGAAGGACGCGATCATCAACGACGCCATCGACCGGATGCGCCACGCCGCCACGCACGCGCTCCTGTCCCGGCCGGACGTGCTCATCGTCGCCTCCGTGAGCTGCATCTACGGCATCGGCTCGGCCGAGAGCTACCACGGCCTGCTCATCAAGATGGAGCGCGGTGAGGAGCTGCGCCGCGACGAGCTCCTCCGCCGCCTCGTCGACATCCAGTACGACAGAAACGACATCGACTTCCACCGCGGCACCTTCCGCGTGCGCGGCGACGTCGTGGAGATCTTCCCGGCGTACGAGGAGAACATCGCGATCCGCGTCGAGTTCTTCGGTGACGAGATCGAGGCCATCAAGGAGGTCGATCCCGTCCGCGGCAAGGTGCTCGGCACGCTCGACCGCATCGCGATCTACCCCGGCTCGCACTACGTCACCGAGCAGCAGCAGCTCCGCAACGCCATCGCCTCGATCCGCGAGGAGCTGCGCGACCGGCTCGACTTCTACGACAAGGCCGGCCGCTTCTTGGAGAAGCAGCGCATCGAGCAGCGCACGATGTACGACCTCGAGATGCTCGAGCAGATGGGCTTCTGCAACGGCATCGAGAACTACTCGCGCCACCTCTCGGGCCGCAAGCCCGGCGAGCCGCCGCCCACGCTCATCGACTACTTCCCCAAGGATTTTCTCCTCATCATCGACGAGTCGCACCAGACGATCCCGCAGGTCGCGGCGATGTACCGCGGCGACCGCGCGCGCAAGGAGACCCTCGTCGAGTACGGCTTCCGCTTGCCGAGCGCGCTCGACAACCGGCCCCTCAAGTTCGAGGAGTTCGAGTCGCACTACGACCGCGTCCTGCTCGTCAGCGCCACGCCCGGCGACTACGAGATCGAGAAGACCGGCGGCGTCGTCGTCGAGCAGATCATCCGCCCGACGGGCCTCACCGATCCCCAGATCGTCGTCCGCCCCGTCGCCGGTCAGGTCGACGATCTGCTCGAGCGCATCCGCGAGCGCGTCTCGCAGAACGAGCGTGTCCTCGTCACCACCTTGACCAAGCGCATGGCCGAGGATCTGACCGAGTACTACACGGAGCTCGGCGTCCGTGTCCGCTACCTGCACTCGGACATCGACACGCTCGAACGCGTGGAGATCCTCCGCGATCTCAGGCGCGGCGAGTTCGACGTCCTCGTCGGCATCAACCTCCTGCGCGAGGGCCTCGATCTGCCCGAGGTCTCGCTCGTGGCGATCCTCGACGCCGACAAGGAAGGCTTCCTCCGCAGCCCGCGCTCGCTCATCCAGACGATCGGCCGCGCCGCGCGCAACGTCCGCGGCCAGGTCATCATGTACGGGGATCGCGAGACGGACGCGATGCGGTACGCGATCCAGGAGACGAACCGCCGCCGCGAGCTGCAGACCGCGTACAACGTCGCGCACAACATCACGCCCGCGACGGTCACGAAGGCGATCCTCGACCTCTCGCCGACCTCCGGCGCGCGCGACTACTACGCCGTCCCCAAGGGCGGCGGACGCGGCGCTGCGCCTTCTGGCAAGGAAGCCGCGCCGACGGGCGCCGATCTCGCCGAGCGCATCGAGGCGCTGCGCCTCGAGATGTTCGCCGCCGCGGAGAACCTCGAGTTCGAGAAGGCGGCGCGCCTGCGTGATCAGCTCCGCGCGCTCAAGGGGGAGCTCGAAGATTCGGGCGCGGAGGTCCCGCCTCCGGCGACCAAGGCCAAGCCTCGCGCGAAGGCCAAGGCGAGCGGCGCGCAGCCGTCGGGCGGCGCGAAGAAGTCGAGCTCGCGCGGCGGCGGGGGCGGCAGCACGAGCCGGGGCCGCTACCGCTGAGCGGCGGCGGCCTCGCGGGCTCGATTCGACCTCACGCGCTGCGGCGGATCGCGGGGATGTAGCGGGCCTCGATCGGCCCCTCGGCGCCCGTCGCTTCGAGCGCCTCGATGTCGGCGTGCACGCGCGACACCTCGTCGACGACGGCCTTCACGTCGAGGCCCGACGTCCCTTCGGGCGCGTCGCGCAGTTTGTCGAGGGCGAGCTCCAGGAGTTGCGCTGCGCCGCTCGGGCTCTTGGCGCGATGCAGTTTGTGCATCGCCGTCGCCACGAGGATCAGCCCCTTGACGAACTCGCGCGACGGATCCGATTCCGGCCGCGTGCGCCGGTAGTCCTCCCAGATCTCGTGCGCGTCGTAGAACCGCTCTGCGGCGTATGCGTCGAGGCCGTTCTGGAAGAGCGTCTCCGGATCCTTCGAAGGCGGAGAAACGCGCGGCTCCAGCACGGGGCCCGAGCCCACGCTCTTCAGCGGCGGAATGAACGAGTCTTCCAGGTTCTTCTGCGCGACGGACAAGAGGCGCTTGATCTCGGCCAGACAGATGCGCGTCGCATCGCGGAACGTGGCGAGATCGATGCCGCCGTGGACGTCGGGCAGCGCGTCGAGCTTGAGCAGCGCGCGTTCGAGCAGGTGCACCGATCCGCGCAGCTCGGCGTTGTGACGAACCTTGTGCATCGCGTTCGTCACTTGAATGATCGCCTGCAAAAACCGGCGATTCGTCTCGTTTTGCTCGTCCTGGTAGACCTGCGTCCAGATGTCGTAGGCATCGAAATGGCAACCGGCGCGGTACGCCTCGAGGCCTCGATTGAATGCAGCTTCACGATCTTGGTTCGCGTCGTCGGCCATGGCGGCGTGGGAGACGATACACGACCAGGTAGGGGTTTGAAAGGGCGCGCGCGTCCTCCTTGTCGATCCTCGCATCGACCGGACGGGCTCGTGGCCGCGCCCATGCGCCAACCGATCGACACCTCGGGTCTGTCCGGGGACGTGTGCAGCGCCTAGCCGATCCATCTCACAGTTTGAAGGCACAAAACCGACGCGCGGATCCTCTCGATCTGCGCCGTCGCTTTTACCGCTCGCCTTTCGCCCGTGTCCCGCATCGTGGATCCATCCGCCCTCCGACGCTCTCGCGGGCGCCTCCGGATCGGACGACAACAATCTTCGGGAGACCTTCATGATCGGAACGACACGAACGAGCCTGGTCCTTCTCCTTTCGGCTGCGGCGCTCCTGGGCGCGGCCGGCTGCAGCGACGCAGATCCGCTCTCGTTCGGCACCTCGAGCTCGAGCGGCAGCGGTGGAATGGGCGGGGCCGGCGGCACGGGCGGCACGGGCGGCTCCGGTGGAACGGGCGGCTCCGGCGGCTCCGGCGGCGCGGGCGGATCCGGCGGCTTCGGCGGCGCGGGCGGCATGTCGGACGTCTGCGGCGACGGCGTGGTCCAGGAAGAGGCCTGCGATGACGGCAATACGATGGCGGGTGACGGCTGCGACACCACGTGCGCCATCGAAAGCGGCTTCGAATGCACCGGCGCGCCCTCCGTGTGCACGACCCTCTGCGGCGATGGCCTGGTGAAGGGCGCCGAGCTCTGCGACGACGGCAACACGATGCCCGGCGACGGCTGTGACGCGGCCTGCGTGACCGAGGCTGGCTACCAGTGTACCGGCGAGCCGAGCGCCTGCTGCGCTCCGCAGGCCGAGGTTTGCGACGGAATGGACAACGATTGCAATGGCGTCCCGGACGAGGGCTGCGATTGCATCGACGGCGCCACGCAGGCCTGTTACATGGGCCCGCCGGGCACCCAAAACGTAGGCATCTGCGTGGGCGGCACCCAGACCTGCGCGGGCGGGCAATGGGGCCCCTGCGTCGGCGAGGTCGTCCCCACGATGGAGATCTGCGACGGCATCGACCAGGATTGCGACGGCACGCCGGACGACAGCGTCGGCTGCATCTGCATGCCCGGCGCCACGCAGACCTGCTACACGGGCCCCATGAACACGCAGGGCGTCGGCCAATGCGTGGCCGGCCTCGAGACCTGCGCGGCCGACGGCAAATCGTACGGCCCCTGCGTCGGCCAGGTCCTCCCCTCGCCGGAGAACTGCGCCACCCCGGTCGACGATGATTGCAATGGCATGGCGCCCGCTTGCACCGGGGCGCACGTGGTCAGCAAATCCTATGGCGACGTCTCGGCCCAGCAGGGCCTCGCGATCGCCATCGATTCCATGGGCAACGTCCTCGTCGCGGGCAATTTCACCGGCACGATCGATTTCGGCGGCGGCGCGCTCACGAGCGCGGGCGGCGTCGACGTGTTCGTCGCGAAATTCACTCCGCAGGGCAACCACGTCTGGTCCAAGGCCTACGGCGGCACCGGCGATCAGAGCGCCACGGGCCTCGCCGTCGATGCCCAGGGCAATACGTTCGTCACCGGCAACTTCTCCACGACCATCACGATCGGCGCCACCACCCTCACGAGCGGAGGCGGCGACGATTTCTTCGTGGCGAAACTCGACGCCGCGGGGACCGAGGTCTTCGCCAAGGGATTCGGCGCCAACTTCACGCAAACCTCGTCGGGCGTCGCCGTCGATGGCGCGGGTAACGTCCTCGTCACCGGCGCGTTCTCCGGCACGTTCTCCTGGGGCATGACGATGCTCACGGGCGCCGGCAACCTCGACGTCTACGTGGCGAAGATGGACAACGCGGGGAGCGCGCTCTGGGCCAAGGGATTCGGCTCCGCGCAGAATCAGCAAGGGTTCGACGTCGCGGCCGACGCCGCCGGCAACGTCATCATCGTCGGCGGCATGGAGAACGTCGCTGATTTCGGCGGCGGCCCGTTCGTGGCCACGGGCGGCGAGGACGTCTTCATCGCGAAATTCGGCCCCACGGGCAATCACCTCTTCAGCAAGCGCTTCGGCGACGCCTCGGATCAACGCGCCCTCGCGGTCGCCGCGGATCCGAGCGGCAACATCGCCGTCACGGGCCAGTATGCGGGCACGATCGATTTCGGCGGCGGCGCGACCACCAGCGTCGGCGGCGACGACGGGTTCGTCTTGAAGCTCGATCCGAACGGCAATCACGCCTGGAGCAAGAGCTTCGGCGCCGTGAGCGCGCAGCGCGGCAAGGACATCACGACCGACGCCTTCGGCAACATCCTCCTCACGGGCGAATTCTTCAGCGTCGTCGGGCTCGGCGGCAATACGATTCCCTCGATCGGCATGGCCGACATCTTCGTCGCCAAGCTGAGCCCCACGGGCACCCAGGTCTGGCTCCGCGGCTTCGGCAGCCCGCAAAACGACCGCGGCGAGGCTCTCGCCGTCGACGCCGCGGGCGCCCCCTGGTTCACCGGCTCGTTCGTCGGAAACGTCGATTTCGGCGGCGGCACCCTCGCGGGCGGCGCGGCCGACAACGTCTTCCTCCTCGGCCTCGCGCCGTGAACCGGGCCCACCCTCGCTGCGCGTGAACCCGCTGCGGGGGCGAGCGAAACGGCGCGCTCGCCCTCGCGGCGCCCGCGATGTGTGTGGACCCGCGAGCCTTTCGGGGCTACACCTCCCAGGTGACGAAGGATCAAGGGAAACGCGGGGGGCGGGGTCGTAAAAAGGGCAAGGGGGCACCCGCGAAGGGATCGTGGGGCAGCCTCGCCGCGGCGTTCGGCGCCGTCGCGATGCTCGGCGCCCTGCTCTACGGCTCCTTCAAGGCGGAAGATCCCACGGCCGCGGTGAGCCCCGAGCCCGCTTCCGCCGTCACGACCACGCCGCCCGCCGTCACGACGGCGCCTGCCCCCGCGCCTCCGCCTGGAAAATCGGCGAATGGCGAGAACTGGAACGACGCGCAGATCGCGTGGCAGGGCTACGAGGCCGGCATGGCCCGCGCGAAGGCCGAGAACAAGCCGGTTTGTCTCGTCTTCTACACCGCCTGGTGCCCCCATTGCCGCAATTACGCGAACGTCTTTCAGGATCCGCGCATCGTCACGCGCGCGAAGGATTTCGTGATGATTCGCGTGAACCCGGATGACGAGGCCGCGATCGGCGACCGCTACGCCCCCGACGGCTCGTACGTCCCGCGCACGTTCTTCCTCGCCCCGGACGGAGCGCTCATGGCCGACGTCCACGCGCCGCGCCCCAAGTTCCAGCATTTCTACGACGAGAGCAACCCGGCCTCGCTGCTCGGCGGCATGGACGCGGCCCTGCGCAAGCTCGCGCGGCCGATGTGAGCCTATGGCTCCGGATCCAGATCCGGACGGCGCTCCCCCATTCCGATCCCCCACCCCATCGAATACCGCGCGTTGATCTCGCAGCGCGGATTGAACTGCAAATTCCCCGTCTCGTCCCGCCAGCGGAACGCGTCCACCCCGAACGGCCCGAAATAACCCGCGGACGCGAGCGCGGCGCCCGCTTGCTCGGCGGCCCGCGCGAAGAGCTCCGTCTCCTCTCGGCCGAGATCGAAGGGCTTCGCGGGCCGCGTCGCGAGCCACGTCCCGTCCGGCGCCGTCTCCTGCCACGTCGGATCGCCGAGTAAAATGAGCCCCTCGCGCGACACGAACCCGTGCCACCCGAAATCGGCCACGCGATCGACCCACGGCTCGACCACGAGCGCGCCGAACGAACGCAAGGACGCCTCAATCCAGCTCCGCGCCGCGCCGAGCACCTCGTCTTCCCGCGCCCGGCGCCGCCCGCGCCCCGCGAATCCGTGCGGCCTACGCAAAAGCCAGTTTCCCCCCGGCGACGGCGCCGCGAGCGCCTCGCGCACCTCGTCCAGCGTCGTCACGGTCCGCTGTCCCGGCAGCGTCGCCCCGAGTGCGAGCGAGAATCGCCGATCGTTCGCCCGGCGCAGCACCTCGTAGGCGGGCGCTGCGGGCACGCGCGCGCCCGCGTGCGCGAGCGCCTCGAGCGCGCGCGGCGTCGGGAGCCACGCCTTTCCCACCGCCCCTTCAGCGCGCCTCGCCTCGTCCGGTGCACCAAATAACAATATATCGGTCGGACGCACCAATGCCCCGAGCCGCCCCGCGAGCTCCGGCAGCCGCGCCCGCGCCTCCGCCCCGAGCGTCCGTCGCGCATCTTCCAGCTCGACTTCAGCGCCGAGGTTCAGGAGCCACGCGGTTCGGGGGTTTGGGGGCGTAGCTCGGCTCGTCCGAGCGGAGCCCCCAAGCGTCAACGAGGCGCCCATTTGTCGAGCTCCTGCAGGAATTCCTCGGGAAAACCTGCCCGGATCCGATCCTCTCGATTGAGCGGCGATCCTCGCATCACCATCGGCGAAAGCGGCTCCGGCAGATGCGCGCGCCACGCCTCGAAATCGAGCCCCTCGGTAAAACGCCGAAACCAGTGCACCCCGAAGCGCACGTGCGGCACCTCCTCGGCGCAGACGACCTCCTGGATGCGCGCCCCTTCCTCGTCCCCGATCGCGCGAAATCGCCCTGCGAACCGCGCCGTATGGTCGAGGTTCCCCCCTTCGAGCCCCATGCCCATCACGGCCGCGAAATGCGCCGGCGACTTCGAGCGCGGCACCCGCTCCCAGAACCAATCCCGCACCGGAAACTCTCCGAATGCGTGACCGAGCCCCTCCATGTACCGCGCGTACATCGCCATGTGACGGATCTCGTCCCCGGCGATCTGCAAGAGCCCCTTCTTGAACGCCCTCGGCGCCTCCGGAAACGCGAGCAGCGCCCAGGCCATCAGCTCGGCGGCCTGCAATTCGTGATGCAGGAACGTGTGCACGAGCTGCGCCCGCCGCGCCGGATCCCGGATCGCATCCGGCCCCGGCGACTTGTGCGCGCGTTTCGCGATCTCGAGCGTGCTCGGCCTCCCAGGCCGCTCGATCCGCCGCGCGGGCGCATCCTCTTCCCACCCCGCGGGCACGGGCGGCGGGGCGAGCTTGTGCTCGAGCTCCTCGCTCGTCACGTAATCGTATGCCCAGCGCTCCGCCGTCCCTTCCGGCGGGATCGGGATCTCCATCACGACCTTGCTCGTCAGTTCTTCGGCTCGTTCTTCAGCTCGACGCCGCGCCCGGGCGGGAGCGGATCCCATCGTAACGAATCTCCGACGAGTGTCGAGATCCGCTTCGGCCGCCCGCCGTCGAGCCGCATCACGTAGAGCCCTGGCCCCTCGCCCGACGTCCGCGTCGAGAAAAACGCCACGAGTCGCCCGTCGGGGCTGCACGCAGGATATCCATTGCGCCCTTGCCCCTGCGTCAGCCGCACCATTCCGCGCCCGCGTTCGTCCGTCGACACGAGGTCCGTATCTTTGCCGACCCCCACCGCGAACACCGCCCGCACCCCATCCGGGTGATTGCAGAACGTCGGCGCCGACGCGAAGAGGCCATCCGGCGAAATCGGTTTGTCCTCCACATAGATTCGTTGCCCGAACCGCCCCTCGCCGGAATACGCGAGCTTTCCGCTCGGCGTGAACGTCGGCCGGAGGGCCATGCCCACCTCGCTCGCGGGCGAAAGGCTCGCGAAATCCGGGCCCGCGAACATCTTGATCGTACCCCCGTCCGCGATCGAGACGGCGACGCGCGATTTGTCGCGCGAGAACGCGAGACCGTACACCGAGCCCTTGACGGACAGATCCACCGCCCGCCCGTTCGCCGTCCGGATCCGGTATTCTCCGTTTTGCGCGCTGGCCGCCCAGTAGAGCTCATCGCCTTTCCCGAACGCCGGCGCGACCGCGATCTCCTCCGTCGGTGAAACCGGCTTCGGATCGTGCCCATCCGCATCCACCGTGAACACGCGCCGGAGCTTGCCCACGCCCGCGACGAACGTCATCCGGCTGGCGAACCCGCCATTTTGCCCCGTCAGCGCTCCGATCACGAGATCCGAGATCCGGTGCGCCTCCTCCCGCAGATCCGACGCCGGAATCAAAAACCGTTTGTCGAGAACAGCCGCCGCCCCGTTGCGCACGAAATACACCCGGGCCCGCAGTTCCACCTTGTCCTGCCCCGGCACGGGCCGCGCGCGCGCCTCCACGAGCGCCTCGACCTTCTTTTTCGCCCAGATCGAGACATCGAGCGTCTCCGCGCCCCACGCCTCCTCCGGCGCGTCGTCGTCCGTGAGCACCTCGAATTCGCCCGAGAGCTCGAGATCACGCCGCGCCACGCTCCGCATGATCACGTCCTCCTCGTCCCAGCTCGACGAGGGCAGGACCGCGATCCGCGGCAGAGGCCGCGTCGCCCCGGCGACGACAACGATATTGCCGAGCAGATCCTCCGGCGACGGCGGCGTGTCCGCGGGCTCCTCCGCGAACGCGGCGACCGAGACGGACGAGACGGCGGCGAGGGCGAGCAGGGTCTTCTTCAATCGCATCGCTCCGGCGTGCAGGTGAAGGTGAGCGAAATCTGGCTCTGGACGATGTCCGGGTAATTCTCGGGCGGCGGCGGCAATTCTTCGCCCTTGGCGCCCTCCAGCGCGGCGCGCGCCGCCGCATCGAACGCGGCCTGGCCGCTCGATACGATCGCGAAGCTCGCGACCGATCGACCGCCCGAAAGCGTCACCGTCGCGGCCACGCGGAACTTCGTGATCTCCTCGGGCGACAAACCCGACCCCGAGACGCGGAACCTGCGGCTGAACCAGCTCCGGATCTTCTCCCGGTAGATGTCCACCGCGCGCGCCTTCAAGGGATCCATCTCGGTCCCGCCCTTCACGCCGTCCTCGTGGCCTTTTTCGTCCACGTTCGGCGGGGGCTCGGCTTTCGCGGGCTCCTCGATCGGCGTCTCGACCACCTTCGCGACTTCGGCCTCGGGCGGCGGCACCGGCGTCTTCGCCTCGGCCACCTCGATCTCTTTCGGCGGAATGGCCTCCTCGGTCTTCTCCGCCTTCGTCGAGACGAACGCTTTTTCCTCGACGCGGCGCTTCGCCCGTGGCTTCAGCCATCGATCCGGCAGCTTCGCTGGATCCCGCTTTCCGCCGAGCTTCAAGGCCGGCGCCGCGTCGAGATCGAGCACGGGCACCACCTTCACGGGCACGCTCGGCCCCTTGTCGATCTCCGGCGCCATGGCCGGCCGATCGAGATTCGCCGCGCGCAGGAGCAATAACGCCCCGCCCTGGAGCCCGACCGCGCAGATCACGGCCAGCGCGATCTCGTGGACTCGAAAATCGCTTTTCGTGGACGGCGCCGCGTCCGCGCTCACCGGACCGCCTCCCGCGCCTCGTCGGGCTCCGGCTCGACCAGCAAATTGAGCCCCAGCACGCCCGCCGAGCGCGCCGCCGCGACCACGCGCGCGACCGCCGCATACCGCGCGTCCTTGTCCGCGCGGATGTACAGCTCTTTCTCTTTTTGCACCCGCGGGTTCGTCGCGAGCACATCCTCGACGCTCGTCGTCACGTCATCTTCCCCGAAGAGGATTTTTTCCTCCTTGGTCACCGTCACGACGAGCTTCGTGTCCTTGACGGGCGCCTCCGTCGCCTCGACCTGCGGCAATTCGACCCGCAGGCCCGACGCGAGCAGCGGCGCCGTCACCATGAACACCACGAGCAGGACCAGCATCACGTCGACGAGCGGCGTGACGTTGATATCGCCGAACCCTTTTCCCCTGCCCCGCCTCGATCCGCCGGTCGACATGCCCATGGCGCGTCCTTTTCCTCAGGAGCCCTGCGTGCTCGGCAACGGCCGCGTCGCCGGCACCTCGGAGACGAGCGCCACCCAGCCCTCGCTCGCCGCCTCGATCGCCGACAAAAGCGCGTCGATCCGCTTGTTCAGCGCGTTGTAGGCCACGACCGCCGGAATGGCCGCCGCGAGCCCGATCGCCGTCGCGATCAGCGCCTCGCCGATCGCAGGCGCCACGACCGGCAGGCTCGCGCTCTTCGCCTGCCCGATCCGCAAGAACGCGTCCATGATCCCGTACACCGTGCCAAACAGCCCGACGAACGGCGCGGCCGCGGCAATCGTGGACAGCGAGGCCATGAGCGACCCGGCTCGCTGCTCCTGATCGACGAGCGCGCGCTTGGCCACGGAATCGAGCAATTTCGGGCTCCCCGCGCGTTTTCCGAGCTCGAGCACGACCACGGCGCCCGGGGCGTCCGCATACCGGCTCGCCGCGGCGAACAGCGCGTCGGCCGAAAGCGCATGCTTCGCCTCTTGCTCGAAGCGCCGCTCCGCCCGGCTCAGTCGGCCGAGCTGGAGCGCCTTCAAGAGGGCGATGACCCAGACCATCACCGCCGCGGCCACGAGCAGCCAGACCACGACGAACACGGGCCCGGACGAATGCAAGACGAGCGACACCGGATCCAGACGGATCGGCGCCGCGGCAGAGTCGATCGGCGTATCGATCATGGCTTTTCGTCCTCAGTCGGCGAGATACACGTCGACCTTGCGATCGTGGGCCCAGCCTTCCTCGTCCACCCCGGTTGCCTCGATTTCCCCGCGCGACGACGTTTCCACGCGCGACTTCTCGAGCCCCTTCTTCCCCAGGAAGTCCGCCACGTTGCCGGCGCGCTTCTGGCCCAGGCCGAAGTTGTATTCGGTCTCTCCGCGTGAATCGGCGTGTCCGACGAGCTTCATTCCCTTGCCGGCGAGCGGACCCGTCGTGAAGCAGCGGGCGAGCGCTTCGAGCGCCTTCGTCGCCTCCGGCTCGATGTCGGACGAGTCGAACGCGAAGCGCGCGCGCGGAATGTCACCGCACGCCTTCACGATGCGATCCTCGATGTGCACCGAGCCGGCGGTCGGGGTGGTCTTGTCCTTCCTCACGGGCGCGGCGAGCGTGTTCGCGACCTCGGGCGCTTTCGCGGCTGCGGGGTTCGGCGCGGCCGCCGCGGCGGCCGTGCTCGGCGCGGCCACGGGATCCGAACCACAACCGATCGAGAGCGCGGCGAGCGTGGTGCTGAGGAGGGTGATGACCTTGAGACGCGACATGATTCCTCCGGCGGGACGCCCCCCGGCGTCCATCGAGTCGCGCTTACCACGTCGCTCGTGTTCGGGCACAAATTTGGCGAAACCCGAGCACTTGGTATAGAGGCCATGATCGCAGCCCTCTTGACGTGAGGCGCCTCTAGGGCCTACGACGTTTGGACGCTTCCCCGGAGGACCCCGACCATGCCGATTCCCAAGAGCCTCGAAGGCCGCCTCACGCTCCCCGTGATCGGCGCGCCCATGTTCATCGTCTCGGGCCCCGAGCTCGTCATTGCCCAGTGCAAGGCGGGCGTGGTCGGGTCCTTCCCGGCGCTCAACGCGCGCCCGAAGGAGCAGCTAGAGGTCTGGATCACGCGGATCAAGACCGAGCTCGATGAATACCGCGCGCAAAACCCCGGCGCGCGCGTGGCGCCGTTCGCGGTCAATCAGATCGCGCACCGCTCGAATGATCGGCTCGAGCACGACATGGAGGTCTGCGTCCGGCATCAGGTGCCCATCATCATCACGAGCCTGCGCCCGCCGGCCGAGGTGGTGAAGGCCGTGCATTCGTACGGCGGCATCGTGCTCCACGACGTCATCAACGTGCGGCACGCCGAGAAAGCGATCGAGGAGGGCGTCGACGGCCTCATCCTCGTCTGCGCGGGCGCGGGCGGCCACGCTGGCACGCTCTCGCCGTTCGCGCTCGTCGCCGAGGTCCGCAAGTTCTATCAGGGCACGGTTTGCCTCGCCGGCGCGATCTCCACGGGCCGCGACGTCCTCAGCGCGCAATCGATCGGCGCCGACCTCGCCTATGTCGGCACGCGCTTCATCGCCACCGAGGAGGCGAACGCGATGCCCGCCTACAAGCAAATGCTCGTCGACACGACGGCGAAGGACATCGTCTATTCGTCCCTCTTCACGGGCGTTCACGGCAATTACCTCAAGCCCGCCATCGCGGCGGCCGGATTCGACCCGGACAACCTCCCCTCGGCCGACAAATCCACCATGAACTTCGGCTCCGGCGGCAACACCGCCGCGAAGGCGTGGCGCGACATCTGGAGCGCGGGACAGGGCGTCGGCAGCATCACGGACGCGCCCAGCGTGGAGACGCTCGTCCGCCGCATGCGCGCCGAATACGACGCGGCGTGCGGGGACCTCCTCAACCGTTCGAGCACCTTCCGCGGATAGGTTTTTCTCGAAAACCTCTCAGGCGCGCCGCTTCGCCACGACCGCGCGCTCGCCCTTCGCCAGGCCCTCGCGCGGGATCCCGAGCCGCTCACGCAGATCCCCGAGCGGCATGTCGAGCATCTCCTCGACCTTCATCCCCTGCCGGTAGAGCGCCTTCGCCTGTTTGGCGTCCCTGTACGCTTGCAGCATGCGGCGCGGCGACAGCACGAATCCCAGCGTCGCGGCCGAGGCGTTCAGCAGATACACGATCCACGTCTCGCAGCCGCCCATGAGCTCCCAGAGCGCAATCTCGCCCTCGCCGATCAGGTTGGCGCCATACCCCGTCGCCACGTGATGCAAATCGTGCATTGCGATCGCCCAGCGCCGCGGCGGCGGGTTCGGCAGCGTCACCTTGGCCCGCCCGCCGAAGATCATCAACGAGAACGTCTCGGCCGTATATTCGTCCGTCGTGAAGCCGTTCTCCGCGAGGTACGCGTCCCGCGCCTGGCGCACGGTCAGCGTGGGAGGGAGCGGGCGATCACGCGGGAACAGCGGGGCCTCTGCGACATCGTGAAGCGCGCCTACCGTGGTCGTGGTCATCGTGATCTCCCGGCCAGCGAGCGCCGGCCACGAGGAGACTATGGGGGCGCCCGCTCCCGATTTCCACTCGCATCCGAAACTGAATGATTTCGAAACCTTGAACCTCGACCCCCGACGGCCCCTCAAGATTTCGCGCCGGCCGCGCGCGCCGCGGTCCGGTCGAGGAGCCCGAGGGCCAGGTCGGCCATGTAGTCGAGAAAACTCTCATTTTCGAGCAGCTCGGGGCGCTCGCGGGCCACGGCTTCCAGCGCGCCTCGCACGGCGCCCACGACGATCAGCGCCATCGCGTCGAGGTCCGCCGGGGGCAGAGCCCCCTTGTGAATCTCCAGAAACCGCCGCGTCTCCCGCGCGCTCTCGCGCACGGCCCGCTGCGACGCCGGCAAGAGCCCGAGCTCGGGCAAATACCGGATCATCCACGCATAAAGCCGCGGCCGCTTCATGGGCAGGTCGAGCACACGCGAGAGCACGAGCCGCGCGCCCTCCACGAACGAAAGGGCGCTCGACGCGTCCACGGCCTTTCGAATGGCTTCGAGGTCGTCGTCGATCGCGCGCTCGATGAGCGCGCCGAACAGCGCCTCCTTGCCCGGAAAGTATTGATAGAGCGAACCGATACTCACGCCGGCGAGGTGCGCGATCTGCTGCGTTGTCGCGTTCGCCGGCCCTTCCGCGCCGATGACTCGCGCGCTCGCCTCCAGGATGGCCTCGACCGTCGAGCGCGAGCGCTCCTGCCGAGGCGTCTTCCGGAAACGTTTGTCCTCGCTCATCCCAGGAAAAGCCGCGCCGAGGTGCAGGACCGCGTGTGCGGATCGAATTCGAGCAGCCCCATGCCGCTCCGGCGCGCGCCGTGGGCCGTCAGCGTGCAACGGAATCCCGTGAAAAACCCCGCGGAAATCGGAGCTTCGACCTCGAGCGATGCTCCCGGTCCGAGCGCATCGAACACGCCGCGCGGCGTATACCGCTTGCCCGGATCGATCTCGATCCGCGGCTCGTCATCCGTAAAGAGTCCCCGCAGTCCGGCGAGATCCCGCTCCCGGATCGCGCGGGCGAGCTCCTCGACCGTCTCGTGCCCGCGCTCGAAAATACCCCGCCAGAGGCCTTCGAGGTACGTCGACACGTTGGAAAAACCCTGAATCCGCAACATGCGCGCCGTGAGCCCCGTCATCGCGATCAGGCTCTTCGGCCCGCCCTTCAGCGCCGCCGCGGTCACGCCCCGGAGCTCCCAGAACGCTCGCATGCGGTTGACCCGCAACGCCCCGTCGAACTCTCCGAGCTCGTAAATCAGATACGCCGGCAGCGCCACGCGCGCGTCGTTCGGCGTGCGCGTCGTGATGTTCACGTCCCGCACCACCGTCAGCCCTTGCACCACGTCCGCGAGCACCTCGAAGCGCACGTCGTTCGGCGCGATGTACACGTCGTAAAAGCGCCCGAGCTCGTCGTCGCCGTCGCGTGGATCGGCGCCCTTCCGCGCGGGCGGCCCGCCCACCGGGTCCTCGACGACCGCGCCGTGCGCGAAGAGCCCCACCCAGCCTGCTTTGTCATGCGCGGCGACGCGGTCGGGTGAGCTCTTCACGACCGCGAGCACATCGTCTCGGCTCCATTCCATGCGCCGCGTATAACATGAACCGGCCGGGCATGGGCAGCGGAAGGCGCGCGGCCGCGCACGGCTTCTGCCCTCGGCGAGCGAGGGGCTCGCGCGGCGCCCGTCCTGGCCTTATGCGTCTCGCGGGAGAGGAGGGGGACGCACATGGCGAAAGACGGCAATGGTCAGGGAGCGGCGATGCGAAAGCTGAGGCGGCTCGTGAAGGGCATCCGCGTGGCGATGATGACCACGACCCACGGGGACGGCACCTTGCACAGCCGCCCGATGGCCACGTGCGAGGCCCTCGACGAGGACGGCGCGCTCTGGTTCTTCACGTCCTGCGAGACCGAGAAGGTGCGCGAGATCAACGCCGATCACCACGTGAACATCGCATACTCCGATCCGAACGACGATCGGTACGTCTCCATCGCGGGCATGGCTCGGGTCGTCCGCGATCGGGAAAAAATGCAAAAACTCTGGAACCCGACGCTGCGCCTCTGGTTCCCGCGCGGGCTCGACGAGCCGAACATCGCCCTCTTGCGGGTCGAGGTCGAGCGTGCGGAATACTGGGACCCCTCGGCGGGCCTCTTTTCGGCGATCGTCAGCCGCGTGCGCTCGGCCGTGACGGGCGCCCCGGGATTCCCGGCGCGGCATGGCCGGATCGAGCTCCGGCACGAGGAGGAGCAGCAGCGCGCGGCCTGATCAGGACGGCTTCCAGCGAACGATTCGACCATCCACGAGCGCGGCGAGCACCACGCCGCCCGGCTCGACCGTGAACGCCGACAGGTCCGCGGGCAAACCCACGCCGGCGCGCCACGTTTTTTTTCCGATATCGAGGAGCGCCAGGGCCCTCGCCTTCGTCGCGAGCAAGCACGTCCCGACGAACCGGTCCACCGAAAAACCTTCGGGCAAACGAATGTTCCCGACGGGCAAACCCGCGCCGTCGTAAAGCGCGACGGCGGTGCTCTCGGGCGACGTCACCGCGAACACCTCGCTCTCCCGCCCCACGACGACCATCGCGCCTTCGGGGAGCCCCTCGTGCTCCCGGAGCAGCTTCCATTTCTTCCCGTCCTCCGATCCATGAATGGAGACCGACGCTGCCCTCACCAGCGCGACGCGTGTCCCCCGCGCGAACGGGACGCCGATCCGCGGGTCTTCGTCATCGCATTCGTCGTCCTGGGACGCCGCCCAGACGACGGCCCGAGGTTTTCCCTTCGCTGCATCCCACACGGCGACGGACCCTGCATCGGAGATGAGGAACCCGCCTCCCGGAAACGGAAAGCAGGCCTCCGGCATCCCGTCGAGATCCACGTCCTGCGTGATCTTTTTCTTGCGCACGTCCGCGAACACGATGCCCGTGTCCTGGCCCGATTGCCGCGGCATGGCCAGGTGCTCGCCTCCCTCGTCCGGGACGACGGCGAAATGCTCGTAACTCTCGATGACGCCCTCGCGGCGCCGCCCGGTGGCGAGATCGACGATATCGAGGGGCCCTTCTTCCGCGAGCACGAGCGCTTCCCCGCCGAGGACGAGCACGGCCTCCTGATGCGGCGCGAGCGCCACCGTCCGCTCGATCTCGCCGGTCGATACCGACCAAACGTGCACGTCCGTCCCCGTGGACGCCGCGACGCGCCCACCCAGGGCCTGGAGACGGTTCGCCGGCGCGTCGAGCGTCGCGAGCGGCGGGCCGTCGAGCATCGCGAGCGGCGGGTCTGGCAAGACAACCTCTCCCATCGAGGCGCCTCGCGCGAGCACGAGCGCGGCCTCGTATGCGCGCGCGGCCGCGGCGGTGCGGAGGAGCTTTCGATCCAGCGCTTCGAGCGCCTTCAGGGCCTCCGGCACCGGGACGCTCGCGAAGAGCGGCAGCACGGCGAGCGGCTGCTTTCTCAGGGAAACCGCGAGCTCCTTCGTGATCCGCTCACGCCCCACGCCCTTGCGAAGGAACGAAGCGAGCGCCTCGCGCGCGGCCTGCGCGACGTCCTTGTCCTCCCGGGCGAGATGCGGAAGCACGACCGGGAGCGATCGTTCGTCCGGAAAACCGCCGAGCGCCCGCAAAATCGCCGCGCGCCGCTCGGGGGTGCTCCGCTGGGTTGCGTCCTCCCAGCGCACGATTTCGAGAAACGGGGAAACCAAGCGCTCCCCGAGGATCTCCGCCATGTCCTCGATCCCGTCCGTGGACCAGGGCGCGAGCAGGGCCACCACGAATGCCAATGCCGGATCGCGGGGGAATCGCGCCAGTGCCACGAGGGCGACCTCGGGCCCGCGTGGTTTGTTTCGGAACTCGGGCAGGAGGCGGAGCACGAGGGGAGCGTCGGAATCGACCAGCGTCGGTACCTGCGCGCTGCGGTCCGGCGTATCGGGAATCCGATATGCTGACACGGCTTCGAGCGCGTCCCGGACCCGCGCGACATCCTCTTCCGCGGCCTGGAAAGGCTCGTCGAGCGCGACGACATCCGGGCGAAGCGAGGCCGCGGCGACAGCGTGCAGCGTGGATTCGGTCCGCGCGCCCTCCGAAAGCTCGGCGGCGAGCGTGCGTATCTCGCGGCTCATGACGAGATCCGGACCAATACGCTCGACGAGCGTCCGGACCGACACCTTTTTCTTGCCTACGCGCGCCCGCAACGCCTCCGCGACATCCGCGCCCTGCTGAAGCACGAGCGCCTGTTCCCACGCGGGGCTCTTGTCCTTCAACCACACCTCGACGAGCGCGCGCGCCTCCTCGGGCGAAGGCTGAATTCCGAGCGCGCTGGCGAGCCGGGCCTTCGCTATCTCCGTCGTCGCCTCTCCGAGCCGCGCCGCCGCCTCGCGCGCCCCGAAGATACCCGTCGCACGCAGGAGCGCGCTCTGGTCCACATGGTCGAGAATACGCTCGACGGCCCAGCGCGCCGACGCCACCGAGGGATATTTCTCCGCATACGGGCGGTACACGGAGGGCGTGCGCTGGAAAAATGCCTCGCGATCCTCCGGCGTCATGGCCCCGAGCACGACTTCCCCGAACATCATCGATTGCACGGCCACCTCGGCCGCCGCCGGGAACCGCGGTTCGAGCGATCGGCCCTCCCGGCTCGCGCGGCGCGAGAGCAGGGCCAGGGCGAAAGCCGCGCGCTCTTTTTTTCGCTCCACCGAGAGGTATTCGCCGCGGGTCGGCACCTTCCCCGCGACACGCTCGAGACCCTCGACGAACGCGGGCGGCAGAAGCTCGAGGAGGACGTCGAGCACCTCGGGCTTTTCCGTGAGATGAAACGACGCGGACGCGATCGAGAACAATTTCTCCGGGCTGCACGCCGGCGCGAACAGCCGGAGCTGGGCGGGCGTGATCTTGGCGATGTCCGCGAGGGCCGCGGCGACGAGCGCCTCGGCGAGCGGTCTTTCCGGCAAAACGCGCTCGATCCCTTCGAGCTGCTCCGGCGCCCACCCCCCGCCCTCGACGAGCCCCTCCGCGATTTGCTTCACCTCGCTCTTCGTCCATTTGGGCGCTGGCAGGAGCCCGTGACGGACGAGGGAAAACCGCATCCCGAAGCGCAGCGGCTCTTCGAGCGATTCCACGCCCCGAACGACCTCGGCATCGAGCGACGCTCGCAGCGAAGGCAAGAACCTGCGCAGCGCCGCTTCGAGCTCCTCGTTCCAACCATCGTAGGCGGCCTTCTTCAACGCGTCTGTCCCGCGCCGGAAAAAGCCCCAGATAGCCGTTTTTCCGAGCCGGTCCTCCGCCACCTTCAGGTGTGCGAGCACGGCCAGGAGCTCGCCGAGTCCGGGCGCGGCCCGCACGAGATCCCTCCAGATCCACCGCGAACCATTCAAGAGCGCGTCGACGGCTCCTGTCGGCAGGAGCGTGAAGAGCGCCGCCGCCATTTCACCGTGGCTCACGCCGAGCTGCTCGGCGAGGTTCTCCATGGAGACGGTGTACGCGTCGGGGGACTTTCGATCGAGCCGGATTGCGGCGAGGTGGGCGCGGAGCCGTTCGGGCAGGGTCGACGCGGACATGGTTGAAGGTTTCCTCAAAGGACAGGGGCGAGGAGCTCGCCGAGCTCCTCCGAGGCCTTGCGAAGCAGCGTCGGATACACGTCTTCGAGCAGCTTTTCCGGGGTGCCGAGGACGAGCTGCAATCGCTTCGACGACGAATCGTAATCGTTCGGGAGAAACTCCGTGGAGCGACCGGTCGTCGTGACGAACGACGGCGTCGAGCCCTCCCCGGGGATCGCGGCGTGCATCTCCAGTCGGATCCGGACATCGTTGAAGACGTGACCGTCTTCCGTGGATACGAACGGCTCGCTGCCCGAGACGAGGGACATCGAGACCACGAGCCGAGGAACGTCCGGCGCCGCCTTCTCCGTCGAGCTCTGGAATTGAACGGCCCCGCCGAAGGTGCCCCTCGCGCGCGTGACGATCGAATGGAAGATCCGCTCTTCGACGTCCTTCTCGGACTTCCAGAAGACCTGGCCCACCGGGTGGTATCGGGTCCCGTGCTTGTGCATCAGGCCCATCTCCGCGTCCAGAAATGCGTTCGGCAGGATGAAATCCACATCCAGCACGACCTTGGGATCCCCCTTCATTTCGAGCGCCGTGAGCAGCGGACGGAAGATCGCGCGCGCGTCATCGCCGCCCGAGCCCTTTCGCAGCCGGAGCAGGTCGAGCCGGTCGGCATACACGTGGTGAATCGACTCGCTCACCTCCTCGGCCCACCTGCTTCCGTACCGGCGCTCGATCGCGCGGAGCTCCGTCACGTCCTGCTTTTGCCGGGCGTCCACGATTTCGGCCTTGGGCAAGAGCTCCGAGCGAACCTTCGCCTCGTTCTTCTTGCCGTGGGCTTCGAGGTATTGCCGGTATGCGAAGGGGCTATCGTTCCGCTTCGCCGCCGCGAACATCGCGTCGTCGACCTCGTCCAGGTGCCGCCGACCCCGCTCGTCGGCGAGGTAGATCCCATACGTCGGGAGGTAATCCGCCTTCTTCACCATACCGAAGAGCAGCTCGTCCGCCTCGGCCGCGTGTTTGCCGTCGTGGTACATCGACAGGTACGCCGCGAGGGACTCCACGCGCCTTTTCGCCCGCTCGAACGCGATGTCGTCGAGCTCGCTGCGATGGCGCAGGCCCATGTGGATGTATTGCATGTGCTTCCTCGCGAACTCATCGTCCGAGCCACGCTCGCCCGCTTCGCGGATCTGGCTGAACATGGACGCGTCGCTCAGGCGATTGCGCGCAAACCACGATGCAGGGCCGAGCAGCGCGCCCACGGAGGCCGACGCGAGGACGAGCCATCGAAATGCGGGGACACGGCTGTTCTTTTCCTCCGCGGCGTGCGCCGCGCTCGCCCAGTCGTCGGCGACTCGCAATTCGAAAAAGGGATCGATCCGCTCGATCGCGGGCTGGTCGTCCGGTAAAACCAGGCGCGTGGCCTCGTCGATCGCCGCCTGGGCCTCGCCCGCGAGCTCCGTCGCATCCCCGAGGACGCGCAGCGGCGCCGCTTCGCCATCACCGAAGACGAGGATCACCTCGCCGCGCCTCCCACCCGTGCGCCCCTCGACGCGCCGGAGCGTCGCGAGCGAGGTCACCGTGAGAATGCGCCCGCGGACCTCCACGAGATCGAGCGAAAAGAGATACCGGCCCGACGGGAACGGCGCGCCCTCGTCCTTCGATCGCCGGAAGTACACGTGCACGATCACGGCGAGCGCGAGCAGCGATACGACGAGTGCGTGGAGAAGCACGAACACGCGCGGCTGCACGGCGAAGTTACCGTCGAAGTCACCGAACTGCACGAACCACAGCAGGAGCCAAACGAACCCGGAGGTGATCCCCGCGCCGAGCCAGAAGCGCCGCGAGCCCGGAATCGTGCCCGCCGCGTCCCCCTCGACGCGTAAGAGCGGCGCGGGCATGCCACCCTCCGCGAGCCCGCGGACGAGCCGTTCCCGCACGATGTCCGGGAGCCTGTCGAAATCGAGGACGCGGACGATACGTGGCTCGGCGCCGGCGGAGCGGTACTGATGAGACGAGCGCATGGATCCCGGGAGAAAGGCAATCATGTTCCCGCTTGACGCGCCATGGGAAATCCGCTAGTCGTGGACCCTGGCGGGCCGCTCGGGCTCCTTCGGCCTCCTTTTCGTCCGCCTCATCGCGCCGTTCGCGGCGGTCCGCAGGCTCGGTTTCGAGCTTGGCTGGATACGTGCGCGTGGCGTCCGGAGGACGTCGTGGAACGCAAACTCGTTTCGATTCAGGTGGTGGAGAGCCTCGCGCCCATCGAGGGCGCGGATCAAATCGAACAGGCCCGGGTGATGGGCTGGACCGTGGTCGTCAAGAAAGGGGAATTTCGTCCCGGCGACCGCTGCGTGTTCTTCGAAATCGACAGCGTGCTCCCTTCGAGCGCGCCGTGGGCGGAGTTCATGCGGTCACGCGGGTTTCGCGTGCGGACCGTCAAGCTCCGCGGCGTGCTCTCGCAAGGCCTCGCTTTGCCGACCACCATCCTCGACGGCGAGATCCCCGAGGTCGGCACGGACGTGCGAGACCGGCTCGGCGTCACCAAATACGAGGCCGTCTTGCCGGACGCGCGTGAAGTCGCGGGCGGATTCCCGGCGCTCGTGCCGAAGACGGACGAGATTCGCCTGCAATCGGCGCTCGGGGTGCTCGACGAGATCCGCGGCCAGGCGTTTTACGTCTCGACGAAGCTCGACGGCTCGTCGGCGACGTTCTTCCGCGCGCCCGAGGGCGAGTTTTTCGCGTGCTCGCGCAACTGGGCCCTCGCGCCTGGACCGAATGCGGTCTGGCGGATGGCGGAGCGGTACGAGCTCGCGCACCGTTTGCCCCCGGGCATCGCGGTGCAAGGCGAGCTCTGCGGCCCGGGCATTCAAAAGAACCGGCTCGGGCTCTCCGAGGTCGACGTCTTCATGTTCGGCGTGTACGACGCGCGTGCGGGCCGTTACCTCGATTTCGCGGACTTCATCGCGTTCTGCAAGGAGTACGGCCTGCGCACCGTGCCCATCGAGCGCGAGGTCCGCGGCGAGGAGGCAAAACATTTCGAGCACACGCTCGATCGCTGGCTCGAAGCGGCGCGCGGCCTTTATGCGGGGACGAAGAGCCGCAAGGAGGGCATCGTGATCCGTCCTCTCGTCGAATCGCGCTCGGCCACGCTCGGCGGCCGGCTCTCGTTCAAGGTGATCAACAACGATTTCTTGTTGAAGGACGAGGACTGAGCGTCAAGAAACGAGGCGGATCCCCACGGGCAAGCCCTCGCCGTAAAACGCCGCCCGGTCCGCCTCTTCCACCGCGACGACCTCCCGCACGGCCCGCACCCATTCCTCGCGCGCGCCCGACGAAACGAGCCTCCGCTCGACATCGCGCCGCACCCGCTCCGACACGTCGCGCGCTCGGTCGCCCGTCAGCCGCGCCATTTCCATCGCCGCTCGCGGCGCCGTGGGCATCTCCGCCCATTTCTCGCGCAAGAGGTGATCGAGCCAGCGCTCGGCCACGTTCGGCGCGATGACGTGGTGCGCGCTCGCATACGCGGGCACGCGCGCGCCGATGCGCCCGATCGCCGCCCAGATCCGCGGGTCACGGTCGGTCCAGGTCCGTTCGAGCAAAAAGCCGCCGAGCTCGGTCCGCCGCGCCGGCGGCACGCGCTCCAGCGACGAGGCGAGGTCCACGACGTCCGCGTCGGGCTCCGCGCGAATGCCCTTGGGCTTCTTCAATCGTTTTTCCGAGGGCGCGAGGAAAGGATCGACGAGGTCCCGGATCGCCACCTGCGCCGCCTCTTCGAGCCCGCCCGCGATGCGCCGCCAGGCGATCCAGAAATGCTGCCAGGTGCGCGCCTCCTGCGCGAACACGACACGCTCGTGGAACAACGAAAACAGATTCGCGGCGCGCTCCTCGTCGAGCGCGTGGCCGAAGCCCGGCCGCAGCGTGTACCCCGCGAGTTGCCAGAAGACCCGCTCGTGATCGGCCGAGCGCCGCCGGCCCTTGTGCCCCGGCCAGAGCACGTCGAAGAGCGAGCGGTTCGTCTCGGCCGTCCACGTCGGCCGCTCGCCGAGGATCCGTTCGAGCTCGCGCACGAGATCCTTCACCTCGCGCGGCGTGACGTCCGCCCGCCCCTTGCCATAGATCCGCGCAATCGCCTCGCGCGCGTCCTCCAGCCGTTTGCCCCCGGCCGCCACGCCCGGCCGCATCGTCTTGCCCGAGGAAACACCACCCTCGGTCTCGACCGCGGTGTCGGGGCTCGTCTCGCGCAGGTCCCAGGTCAATCGGAAGCGGCGGCCGGCCTCGGCGCCCACCTCGACGCACGCGAGATCCAGCGTGCCGATCGCGCTGAGCTCGCCCGCGAGCGAGACGGTCACCTCGCCGGGACGCGCGCCCGGCTCGAAGGCCGAGGAGACGGGCGGCAAGGCAGAAAACCGCTCGATGTCCGGCGTGACGACCGCGCCCGGCAGGTCGAGCGCCTCGTCGGAGGTGTACATCGGGAATCGAACCGGGCGGCCGACCGTGAGCGAAAACGTTCGTCCGGGCACCTCGTAGCGGATGCCCTCACGCGCGCCGCGCGGGACGACGCAGACGGCCTGCCGCTGCCCGGACGACCCCGCCGACAAGCCGAGGTAATACCCGCGCGCCGAGCCGCCTCCAATCCGTACGCCACGGCCGAGGAGGGACAAGCCATACACGACGGCGCCGCGCGCAACGGCGAGATCGGGATCCGGATGCGGCAGGATTTCCGGGCGAATGGCGCTCCACGCGCCGATCGAGTCCGCGAGCCGATCGACGATCCGTTTGGCGCGAAAGACGCCGCCATTCAGGAGCAAGGCGTGCGGCGCGGGCGCGCCGGGGGCGTGACGGGCGAAGAAATGGGCGACGTGACGGGTAATGGCGACGTCGCGCTCGTAGGGGAGGCCGAATGCGACGAGCGCGCTGCCGCCGCGTCGCGGACGATCGGCGAGGGAGGCGGGCGGCAAGAAGCCGTCGAGCACGACGCGCTCGGCCTCCTCGCGGGAGAGGCGCGTGGAGAGCGCGGAGCCAATGAGGCGCGCGCCTTTTCCGAGCACCGTGACCGCGATGTCGGTCGGCGGCTCGTCGCCGAGGAGCCGCTCCTTGGCGGCGCGGCAAGCGAGCACGAGCTGACCGAAGCGCGCGGGCGGCAATCGATCGGGAGGTTCGATCAGGCGGCTCTCGCAGAGGTGCGCGAGCGCGAGATCCATGTTGTCGCCGCCGAGGAGAAGATGTTTTCCCACGGCGACACGCTCGACCTCCGTGGATCCGCGCTGATCACCGGGACGGACCCGGATCAACGACAGGTCCGTCGTCCCGCCGCCGACGTCGCAAACGAGGACGAGCGCCTCGCCGCCGCTCCGCTGGCAAAGCGCCGCGAGCTCGCCCTCGCCGGCCCGGGCCATGTAATCGTAAAACGCCGCCTGCGGCTCCTCGAGCAGCCGCACCTCGAACCCGGCGCGCCGCGCGGCCTCGACCGTGAGCTCCCGCGCGTCCTCGTCGAACGACGCGGGCACGGTCAAAACGACGTCCTGCGTTTCGAGCGGACACGTGAGGAACGCCTCGTTCCACGCGCGCCTCACGTGCAAGAGCAATCGCGCCGCGGCGTCGACCGGCGAGATCCGCGGCAGGTCCTCGGCGTCCTCGCCCGCGCCCCAGGGCAAAATGGGCGCGGTGCGATCGACGGCCGCGTGCGCGAGCCAGCTCTTCGACGAGGCGACGAGCCTTCCTGCGACCTCGCCCCCGCGGCGCCGCGCGTGCACGCCGAGCGTCCAGGGCGCGTCCCCGAACGGATCGGGCAGGGCCTCGCCCGGAATGGGCGCATAAAGGAACGACGGGAAGAGCGGCTGGGGCTCGATTTCGCCGGCGCTCACGAGCTGGGGGATCGGAAAGACCTGGGGCGGCCGGTTCGCCTCCGGGTCGGCCCACGCGACCACGGTATGCGTCGTGCCGAGATCGATCCCGACGATGCGCCGCGCGCTCATGAAAAGCCCCTTAGCCTTCCACGGCGACCTCGCCGCCGTGCGCGCGTACGCCGAGCTCCACCTTCCACTTCTCGCCCGGCTTTTGCGGCTCGATCGGCACGGCCTCGACGAGCAACGTCCCGACCTCCGTGATGCTCGATCGCAGCCGCACGGGCACGACGTCGCCCTCGCGCCGCCCGTCGGCCGGCAAAGTCACTTCCATGGGCGCGAGCTCGTCGAGCTCGCCCTCGCCCCACGATTCGAGCTCGACGCCGGCCGGGTCGTCCCGGCGAACCGACGAGCCGAAGAACCGGAATCGCACGGGCTCGCCGACCACGACGCCGAGCTCCTGCGGCGGCAAGGCCGCCTCCGTGCCCTCCTCCATGCCGAACGGCGCGACACAAAGCGCGGTGATCGGCGGTTCGAGGCCAGGCACGGCCGGCACCGCGCTCTCGATGCCCACGTAATACGCGCGCGCCGTGCCGCCGCGAATGCGCAGACCCCGGCCCTTGCGCACGAGCCCGTACGTGGCCGCGCCGCGCGCGACCGCGAGGTCGAGGTCGGCCGCGGGCAAGACGCGCACGGGCTTTCCGCCATCGGCCTGGAGCCATTCATTCAGGGTCGAGACGATGCGATCGGCGAGGACCTTGCCCTTCATCACGCCGCCATTGAAGAGCAGGACCGTCGGGTGCAGGAGCGTGCGGCCCTCGCGCTTCGGAAACCCTTCGATCCGATCGAGCGCGCGCGCGTGGCGGCCGAGGAACGCCGCGAGGTGGCGCGTGACGCCCGGGTCCTGCGCATACGGCAAGCCGAGCTGCGTGAGGCCGCCGCGGGCGCGCTGCGCGGGGCGGGCGTTTGCCCCGACGACCGGGAAGAACCCGTCGACGAGGATCTTTCCGACCTCGGATTGCAAAAGCTCGGTCCGCAAGGACGAGCCGAGGAGCTTCGACCCGCGGCTCGGGACGACGACCGGCATGCTCTCGATCGAGGCGTCCGAGAGGAGCCGCTCCTTGGCCACGCGCGCCGCGTGCGTGAGCGCGATCATTTGCCACCGATCGAGCTCCTTGCCCTCGGCGACGAACTTCTGCCGCGCGACGTGCGCGAGCGCGAGGTCCATGTTGTCGCCGCCGAGCAGGATGTGATCCCCCACGGCCACGCGCTCGAGCGCGAGCGAGCCATTCACCTCGGTGGCGGCGATGGCCGAGAAGTCGGTCGTGCCGCCGCCGACGTCGACGACGAGGATCACGTCGCCCGGGTGAATGTATTTGCGCCAGTCCTCGCCGGCGGCGTCGATCCAGGCATAGAGCGCGGCCTGCGGCTCTTCGAGCAACGTGAGATCCTCGAACCCGGCGAGGCCCGCGGCCTCCACGGTCAGGTCCCGCGCGGACGCGTCGAACGAGGCCGGCACCGTGAGGACGATCTCCTGCTCCGAGAGCGATGGCTCCTTTCCTTGTCGATGGGTCCACGCCTCGGCGAGGTGCTCCAGATATCGCCAGGAAGCCTCGACGGGCGATATTTTCTCGACGTCCTCGGGCGCGCCGAGCGGCAAGAGCGCCGATCGCCGGTCCACGCCCGAATGCGAGAGCCAGCTCTTCGCGCTCGACACGAGCCGGATCGGCGCGTCGATGCCACGCGTGCGGGCATATTCACCCACCACGAACGCGCGCTCCGCGTCCCAGGGCAACCCCTGCGCGCCCTCGCTCTCGTGGGCGGCGTAATAAAACGATGGCAAGAGCGTCCGCTCCTCCAGCGTGCCGCGGGCGACGAGCTGGAGGACGGGCAATACCTCGGGGCGCGGTTTTTCTGCCGCGCTCTCGGCGAACGCGAGGGCCGAATGGGTGGTGCCGAGATCGATACCGACGACGAAACGAGCGGTCACAGCTCCACCTCCGCGGGCGCGAGGATCTTCGGGTCGTGCCCTTCCGTGGGCGTGGGCAGGTGAATCTTCGCGACCCTCCAGCCCCGATGCTGGATGGTCCCTCGATAAGGAGGTTTGCCCTGCACGTTGCCCGTGAGCTTGACCTCGGCCGGAGAGAAGCCCGCTTCCAGCGTCACCTTTTGCCCCTCCTCTTCGCTGCGCACAGGGACGACGGTCACGTGGTCGTGCAGCGCCTTGCGGCATCCCTCGTGGACGACGCGGACGGCGGCGCCGATCTCGGCGTCGGGGAAGGTGGCGATGTCCTGCTCCAAGAAGTCGACGAGCCTGCCTTCTCGCTGGAGGAGGGCGAGGAGGGAGAGGGCCGGGGAGAGGTCTGGCTCCGTGGGCTTTTTCGGCTCGGGTTTCTTGGCCTTTTCAGGCAGCTTGGCGGGCTCGGGTTCGGGGGGCGGGAGGGCTGGGGCGGTCGCCTTGAAGGCGCGGGCCGCGAACTGGCCGTCGAAGAGGACACGAACCAGGCAGGCGAAGGCGAACCAGAGCCGTGTGGTCAGAGGGAGCGGGGCTTCTTCGGACACGCGGGAAGGGTAACGCGTGTCGCGTCAAGGTGGGAGTTTCCGGCGAGCGGGTTTTTTGTCGGGGCTCAGGGGAGCCGGGGACGGTGAGCTTCGGACTGGACGATCGGCGCGCGGGAGGCGTGTCACGCGCGGGGGTGGTTCCCCCGAACTCGGGGTCGCAGGGCGACCCCTCAGACAACAGGACCCACCACCCCCGCGCGTGCGGTTCTTTATCCCAGGGGCCGGTCTTCATGTGATGTCGGGCGAGCCGGGCCAGGTGATGCCGACCTTTTGAAGCCTGCGCTGCGCGCCACGCACGTGTTTCGGGTCGGGCGTGGGGCGAAGGAGCGTTTCGAGCTCTGCGGGCGTGAGCTCCGTGGGGCCTTTCAGCCTCCGATCGACCACCGCGTCAATCACCGCGTGAGCGGGGGCGTCTTGCGGGCGGTCGTGGAGCGTCACGATCTTCCCGGGGCGCGGCCAATACGACTCACACGCAAGCGGCAAGAGCCGCCCCTTGTGGAGCAAGCCCCACGCGGCCAGCCGGTGGGCGCCGTCGGGCGCCGGATCGTCGAAGAGCGTGCCTCCCGCGCGATCGCCGTGAAGCCAGAAGCCCACGCCGGCCCATCTCTCCTTATGCTCCGGCCCCACGATGAGCATGCCGACAGCGAGCACGAACGTCGATTCGAGCTCGGCAGGGAGACCCGGCACGGCCCCGCGCACGTCGTCCGGGCCGCCGGTCACCGCATCGACCGAGAGGCCGAGCTGCTGGATCGGCCCGCGCCCGTCCTCGCACGCGAGGCCGACGACGCCCGCCTCGGTCCACGCCACGACCTCGTAGTTTCCTTCCAGGTCGACGTTGAAGATCGCGCCTCGCTGGAGGTCGCCCGTCCACTCCATGCCGTCGGAGGCTGGATACCCAAAGCGCGCGATCCGCCTGAGGTAGCCTTCGACGTACGCGCGCAGCGCAGCGCGGACGATGGCGTCTCGGTCGAAGACGAGGCGGCCGAAGTGACGGGTGACCCGTTCGATCATCGGCTCCGCCTAGACCCCGTTTGTCTCGGCGTCAACGGGCTCGCCGCCAGCGTCCGCCGGCCGCGTCACGGCGTGTACGCCGGGACCTTGTTGATCTGCGTCACCTCTTTCTCCGGCGGGACCTTGTTCTTGAGATGTTGGTTGAGCCTCGCCGAGATGACGGCCGCGTTCTTGTACGCGTTCGTGCCCCACCGGCAACCGCGCAGGTCCTTCCTGGGCACCACGTGGTGCACCTCCGCGCGATCGGGATCGTATCGAGGCGTCTCTTCATCATCCGGATCCTTGAGGACGAGCTTCTCGGTGCACGTCGTCGGCTTGCAGTTCTCATCCTCGCAAGGCCACGTGAAGCCCGCGAGATCGGAGTGAATCTCGCCGCCGTGCGCCTTGCGGTTGACCTCCAGGACCCACTCCCTCTGGCTCATGGTCGTGCCGTCGGCGCCGACCTGGCCGCTCGAGCAGTAGAAGCCTTTGTCCGGCTTGATCGGCGTCACCTCGACCAAGTTTCGATACGGACCATTCACCTCCGTCGGCACGGTCTTGATCTCGATGAGCGACGACTGGAGCGGCGCGTCCTCGTAGGTGATGGTGATGTTGATCGCGGGATCCGGACCGACTTGCAGGGTGTAGTTGCCTTTGCCGTCCGGCTGGCACGTGTAGTCCTTGCTGTACGGCGCAGCTCCATAGACCTCGGCGATCCTCTGGGCATCCGTGCACGCTTTGCCCTTCGGCGTCATGTCCTCCTCTTTGTAGAAGCAGTTGAACGTGGGGGTGGGGCCCTCGGACATGTAGCAAGCGCTGCCGAACGCGGCGATGTACTCGCCCCGCAACGCCACGTCCATGCTCGGGTTTCCCAGGAGCGGGATGCGGTAACGCATGCACGCGTCCTCCATCGGCTCCGCGCATTCGCTCGACGTCTCGGTCGGGGTATCGGCTGGAGTCGCGCACGAATCGAGCGGCCCCGGATCAGGAGCCCCCCCGCACGCACCCATCAGCACGACCCCCCCGAAGCCCAATACCACAACGCCCACCATTGCGGTGCGGCGCCTCCTCATTGCTTTCATGGCCGACCGAATCGCACGCCGACCGGCAGGCGGCAAGGCAAGCGAACCAGAGGGGCTCACGATGCGCCCCGGAACGCGAGCGGGTTTTTTGTCGGGGCTCGGGGAGCCGGGGACGGTGAGCTTCGGACGGGACGATCGGCGCGCGGGAGGCGTGTCACGCGCGGGGTGGTTCCCCCGAACTCGGGGTCGCAGAGCGACCCCTCAGACAACAGGACCTACCACCCCCGGGCGTGACACGCCTCCCGCGCGCCTCGATCAGGTCAGGGGACGGGCTCAGGTCTCAGGTGAGGAGGAGGGTCTTGCCGGCGAAGAGGAGGCCGCGCTTGCGGAGGGTGGTCTGGAGCTTTTTGTACTGGGGGGTGTGCTGGGGGATGTTGATGCGGCCGGAGGCGATCCAGTGGAGCTCGCGGGGGAGTGCTGCGAGGTTTCGCGCCGCGTCGTGCTGGAGGAAGGTTTCGAGCCAATCGAGCTTCTTCTCGATGACCGAGACCTCGCTCGTCTCGGCGGAGTGTACCTCGATGAAGTGGGCGATGGTTTGGCCCGAGCGCTCGTAGCCGACGACGTAGTCCCAGCGGTTGGATTCCGGATGCGTGGCCCGGCAGTCGCCGTCGATGTCCACGCTGCCGAGGATCTTGCTGGCGTCCTGTCCGGAGATCTGCCCCTTGCCTTCGCCCCTCTTGATGGCCTGGAGCCCCTCGCGATGTTGCAGAGGCTTGCACGGGTTCACGGCGTCGCGGAACGTCTCTTTCGGCGGCCGGGCTTTCTTCTTGCCCGCCGTCATCGCGACACGGCCTCGCCGACGATCTGCGCGATGCGCCCCGAGAAGCCGCTGAGCCCGCCCCAGCCGGCGACGCTCGGGTCCTCGGAACCGGGGTCCAGGGTGGAGATGTCTTCCGTGATCACGCCGCTGTCGGTGCGGTGGAAATAGTAGGTGCGATATTGCTTTTGCAAGGCGGAGGTCAGGGTGGCCTTCAGGGGCTTCGTCGGGCTATCAATGTTGAACACGCGGCAGAGCGCCTCAACGCCGACCTTGGGTTTCACGCTGGAGAGCTCGCGCAGGGCCCACACGAGGTCCAGGATGACGGGGGAGTGCGTCGAGAGGATGACCCGGTAGCCCCTTCCCAAAAGTTCCAGCACGAGTAGCCCGAAACTGACGATAGCCTGGGGGTGGAGGCCCATCTCAGGTTCTTCGATGATGACGGTCTCGATATCCGCCACTCGTTCCCTACCCGGCCACGTCGGAGGAATGACCGAGTACAGCCCAAAGAGAAGCGGAGTAAACTCTCTCTGACCTGCAGACCACGCGGTATACGGTAATGCTGACTTCATGCCGGATGGCTTCAGGACAACACGCTTACGCATTCCCTCCCTTTCAAGTTCTAGCGTCGAACCAACGTATATGGATGCATCGACCACCGAGCCCAGCTCCGCCCAGAGATGCTTCGGACGCGGAAAAATGGCACGTTCACTACCGCGTTCCCGCTCCATGAGCAGACGGAGTGATTCGCTGAACTTTCGGATGGCGTATGGATCGCCCCCGGCATACGCCATAAACGGCTTGGGCCAACCATCCTGGAGCACGAGAACTCGCTGCGCTGGAATTAAGAACACCGTATCGCCAGTATGAACAGAAGGATTCGGATTGACAATATCACTAACTCTTACAGAGTTCCCGTCGCGCAGAATTACCGTCCTACTCTGGATAACGTACCCCAACCCGCTACCAAAATATAGCGAACAATAATCATGGACGGGGGTTTCGTCCGAATACCAATCGAACCCGTACTGCATCAAATCGCGCTCGATCGCCCCCGCATCCACGATCGCCTTGAACAGCTGCACGAACAGGCTCTTGCCGGTAGCCTGCGGCCCCACGAGGACCGTGAGGTCCCCGAACTCGACATCGCCTTGCTGGATGGGGCCGAAGCCCTGAACTTGCAGCCGCTTCATGGTTGCCTGTGCGCAGGCAACCACATGTCCGCGGATCGGTCAACGATCCCACGGGAACACGGGGCGGGCGCCGTTCCGCTTGGAACGCCCCGCCCCGCCCGTCCCCTCACTCCTTCGGGCCGTCGTCTCCACCCTCGTCCACCCCACTCGCCGCGCGCAGGTGGATTCGCTTGTATTCCTTCGACGACGGCCCGTGCACCTCGCGCACCACACGCTTGAACGACATGTACTTCTCGTAGGCCGGCCCGTACGCCGTCGCGCGCGCGTGTTTTGCATTGGCGAGCGCCGTGTTCGCCTCGACCGATTCGCGGATTTCTTTGATCACCAGGGGCGCGCGCTGGCCGAAAGCGCCGTTCACGATGTCGTCGGCCCACGGCGTCCCCAGGTGATCGTCGACCGCGTCGAGCAGGTCTTCGAGCGCGGTCACCTTGTCCGTGTCGGTCGGCTGCCGCTTGAGGGTATCGGGCACCGCCAACGTGGGCACGTAGGCCAATGCGATGGCGCGCGCCTCGCGATAAGGTTGGTCGATCGACACGAGCGCGGCATTCGCCTCCGCTCCCTCCTTGCCCGCCGCGCTCTCCCCCGCGATGACGGACTTGTGCGCGGTGAGAAACGCCTCCACCAACCCCTTCAAGACATCCGCATAGACCCGCGCCACCGCCGGCCGCGCACTCGCGTCCGTGCCGAGCTCCTGGCATCGCGTGAGAATCCGGTAGAAACGCTTGTAGTCGATCGCACCCATCAAACCATCCTCCCGACCGAGCGGCGTACGCTGGTTCGGTATGGACGGTACCAGAAGACCCGTGAGCCGGGGAGCAGAACCGTACGGCTGTACACGATCGGCGCGGAGACGCCCCCGAGGCCGGGGCGGACGTGCAGGGAGCGCGGCGGGGCGCGCACGAGCAAAACGCGGCCGCGCGCGAGCAAAACGCTCGTCCGTGGGAGAAAACCGCTCGCGGTCGAGGAGCAAAACGCAAACCCGTAGGAGCGAGACGCAAACCCGTAGGAGCGAGACGCAAACCCGTAGGAAGGTCGGCGTGTGATGTAGCTGTCTTTACTCGACGTGCAGGAAGCAACCGCGCGGGGGCGGTGAGCGAACGGCACGGGCGTTCGAAGGGCCGGCGCGTCGGCTCGTTGCGATCGATTTCGTGAGGGGCAGGGGCGGCGCGAAGCGGGCGGCGATAGGCGGTTCCGGGAGCGTTACGAGCGTCCCTCGTGTCCGCTCACGCGCACCTGTCACACGTCCCGCGGAACTGGATTTCGAGCCCCTTCTTGCGGAGGGCCCGCGGGATGCCGCGCGCTGGCTTCACCTCGACGATCTCGTCGGGCAGGCATGCCACCTCGCCGCAGCTGTTGCAGACGAAGTGCGGGTGCGTTCCGCTGTCGTGCTCGCCCCCTTCGCGCACCAGCTCGAAACGCCAGACGTGGTCGCCCACGTCGGTGCGTCGCACGAGGCCGACCTCCGTCAGGTCGATCAGGTTGCGGTAGATCGTCGCGCGGTCCCAGCCCTCGGGCGCGAGCTCGGCGCACAGGTCGCCGTGGCTCACCGGCGTCTTCTGCGCGAGCAGACGGCGGAGCACCGCCAGGCGGGGAGCCGTCGCGCGCAGGCCCTTGTTTCGGACGAGCGACCGCAGCTCGTCGATGTTGGGAGGGTCGGTCGAGCGCGCCATGCCTGTTCCCTACCCCGACCTCGGTCGGGTCGCAATGGGGACCAAGGAGAAGGAGCAACGCGGATGCTGTTGCAGATGTCCCCCCTGTGTAAGGAGATGGCCCCGTCGCCGTTCTTTCTGTCTCGAAGCCGAGGGACTCGGTTTACCATCCTCAGATCGTTGGGGCGGGTCGTTCGTCGAAGGGCCTTCGGCGCACCGCGCCTTCTGCTGGCTCGCACGTAGAGGTCTTCCCGATGAGAAAGATTCTGGCTCCGATCGCGCTCCTCTGGCTCGCCGGATGCGCCAAGACGACCACCTTCGTCAAGAGCGACACCACGCTCGGCCGCGTGGTCGTCTACCGCAACGGCATCGCCTACTTCGAGCGCTACGCCGAGATCGACGGTGACTCGCTCCGGCTCAGCGTGCCGGGGGACAAGATCGACGATTTCTTGAAGTCGCTCACCGTGATCGACGCGACCACGGGAAAACCCGCGCCCGTCGCGTACCCGACCTCCGGCTCGGCGTTCGTCGGCCAGGAGAACAACCAGCAGAACTACCAGCAGAACCAGCAGTACGGCGGTTCGCCCCTCGTCAACATGGAGATCCAGCTCCAGGGGCCGAAGCCGCACAAGCTCCTGCTCTCGTACGTGACCGAGGCCCCGTCGTGGAAGCCGAGCTACCGCGTCTCCGTCGGCAAGGACGGCAAGATGAAGGTCGAGGCGTGGGCCATCGTGGACAACACCTCGGGCGAGGACTGGAACAAGGTGAAGCTCGGCGTCGGCTCGAGCTCGGCGCTCTCCTTCCGCTTCGATCTGCGCTCGGTCCGCATGGTCCAGCGAGAAACTTTGCAGACCAACGATCTCTTCGCGCAAGCGCCGCCCATGGGCGGCTCGACGTACGCGGGGCAGCCGGTGCTTCCGGGCGGAGGCCTTTCCCCGGGCAAACGCGTGGTCGCGGAGCTCGACGACGCGCGGCTCGCGGACGCGACCACCGCGCGTGATGAAGAGCGCATGGAGGCGCGAACGCAGTCGGCCGACAAGAAGAGCAACGCCGGCCCGACGAGCGGGCTCGGGGGCTTTGGCGGAGGCGGGGGCAGGCGCGCGACCAACAGCGCGCCCGCGAAGAGGGAGCCGGCGCGCGAGCCGCCGATGGTCGACAACAAACCGAGGGACACCTCCGGGCTCGATCGGCTGGCGGCGCAGTACAAGAATTCGCGGCGGCAGGTGGTCGTCGAGGGGTATGCCGACGGGCGCGACGGCGACAAGTACGGCGCGTCGCTCGAAAGGGCGAACCGGGCGCGCGAGCAGCTCATCCGCGCCGGGCTCGATCCTTCGCAGGTCGTCGCCGTGGGTAACGGCATGCAAGCGGGCCGCGCGGGCGGCGTCCGTGTCGTCGAGGCGCCGGAAGAGGCCCAGCAGCAAGGGTTGATGCAGAACACGGCGACCCTCGATCCGAACGCGGCGACGTCTTCGAGCTCCGAGCCGATCGGGACGTCGCACTTCGAGTCGCCCACGGCGATGACGGTGCCGCGCCTGACGAGCGCGATGGTGTCGATCCTGAGCACGGAGACCGAGGGCGGCTTCGTGTATTTCTACGATCCGGAGAGCGCGCGTGGGAACACGACGTTTCCGTTCCGCGCGGTGCGCCTCAAGAACCCCACCGAGTCGGTGCTGGAGAGCGGGCCCGTGACCGTGTTCGGCGAGGGTCGGTTCATCGGCGAGGGCATGAGCGATCCGATCCCGGCGCGCTCGTTCGCGTTCGTGCCGTTCGCGCTCGATCGGCAGATCGTGGTGGAGCGCAAGGACGATACGCGCGACGAGATCGCCCGCATCCTCAGCGTGCAGCGCGGCGTGTTCTCCACCGAGGTCCGCCACACGAAGAAGAAGACGCTCGTCATGACGAACCGCCTGCAAGACACGGCGACGGTGTACGTGCGGCATACGGTCTCGCCCGGATTCAAGCTGGCGAAGGCGCCGCCGTCGCAGGAGCGGATCGGCGAGTCGTACCTCTTCAAGATCGAGATCCCGGCGGGCGCGAAGGTCGAGGTGGACATCGAGGAGGCGACGCCGCTCTTCAAGAGCACCGACATCCGCAGCACGGTGGGGATGGAGATGGTGCGCGTGCACCTGTCGAGCGCCGCGGCGTCGGGCCCGCTGAAGGAGTCGGTGACGAAGCTGCTCGAGCTGCAGAAGGAGATGGCAAACCTCGAGCAGCGCATCACGACGTCGCGCGAGCAGATGGGCGAATACCGGCAGCGCCTCGACGAGCTGCACGCGCAGATCGTGACGCTGAAGGTCGTGAAGAGCGGCGGGCCGCTCATGCAGAGCCTCGAAAAGAAGATGCAAGAGGTGAGCGATCGGATCTCGAAGGCCACGATCGATCTCGTCGCGCTGCAGGAGAAGCTGATGCTCGCGCGTATCCGCTTCCAGGACGGCGTCTCCGAGCTGTCGCTGGAGAAGGAGACGGCGGGTACGGACGCGAAAGACAGTTCGACCACGAAGATCTAGCGCCAGAAGGCGCGAAGCCATCTTTACACCCTCTCCCGGAGGGCTGTACGCTCCGCCCTGACTCGCAACCAGGGACGGTGCACGGATGAACCCAGGCGGTTACGGTGGCGGCGGGGGATACCCGCCCGGCGGTGGTTACCCTCCCGGCGGTGGATACCCTCCCGGCGGTGGTTATCCGCCTGGTGGTGGAATGCCCCCGTCTGGCGGAGGTGGAGGCTGGGGGCCGCCTCCGGGCGGCGCGCCGCCTCCGGGTGGTGGAGGCGGCGGCTGGGGACAACCTCCGGCCGGCGCCCCGGGCATGGGGGCGTATGCGCCTCCGCAGGGTGGTTATGGTCCGCCGCCCGGCCCGCCGATGGGGATGATGGGCGCGGGCGTGCCCGGCATCGGGCAACGCGTCGTGTTCAATGGCGACGGCGGCAAGCTCTTCGGCACGTACCTGCTCTTCGCGGTGGTGCCGATGATCGTCGCTTACTTCATCTTCGGCATCTTCTACGGCATCGGAATGGCCATCGAGAGCGCGGCGCGCACCGGTGGCGTCATCATGTTGCTGTTCTCGCTCGTCGGCGGGCTCATCCTGTTCGCGGGGATCCTCGCGGCCTCCGTGATGTTCGCGAACAAGTTCTACGCCTTCTATTACGAGGCGCTCCTGCTCGACGGCCAGCCGTGCCAGTACACGGGCACGCCGCAGGAGCTCGCGAAGGTGATGGTCATCAATACGCTCCTCTCCAGCGTCACCTGCGGCATCTACACGCCGTGGGCGATCGTGCGAATGAAGGAGTTCGTCGACAGCAAGGTCCTCGTGGGCGGGCAGCCGGGGCGGCTCACGTTCCACGGCGATCCGGCGTCGCTGCTCGGCACGTACATCCTCGGCATGATCCTCGTGTATTGCACGCTCGGGATCTATGGCCCCTGGTTCGCGAACAACATCTTCGCGTTCATGTGGGAGAACACGAAGCTCGACGGCCGGGCCTACCAGTTCCGCAAGGATCCGGGCGGGTTCTTCGGGACGTACCTGCTCACGATCATCCTGTCGTCGATCACGTGCAACATCTATTACCCCTGGGGCATCTGCAACATCCTCAAGTGGGAGGCGGAGCGCGTCACCTGACGCGTCCGAGCCCATGCGCGAGAGCGCCGCAAAGCGGCTCCGCTTCGCCTTGCCGGCGCTCTCGATAGCCTCCCTCCTCGCCCTCCTCCCGCAAACCACCTGCATCCTCCGCCTCACGCTCGGGCTCCCCTGCCCCGCGTGTGGCCTCACGCGCGCGGCGCTCGCGCTCCTGCGCCTCGATCTCGCGGCCGCGACCGCGTTCCATCCGCTCGCGCTGCCGCTCGCGCTCGTGGTGATCGCCACGGTCTTCGCCGCGCGTTTCCTCGACGACGCCGCGTGGAAAAGGTTTGGCAGGGATGTCTCCGGCGGCAGCGCGGTCGCGCTCGTGGTCGTGTGGGCCTTTCGATTCCTCGGCCTCTTCGGGGGGCCCGTGCCCTGATCTCACGCAGCGCGGCAAAGTGATTCCGTCAAAAAAATCCGCCAGGGCGCGCGGCGCGTAGACGCGAAAACGAGGGAAATAGCCCTTGTTTTCCGGTCTGGCACGCGTGGTAGGATTACAAACATGCCCATCCTCGAGCTCAAGGTAGCTTCAGGCGCGGATCTGTCCGTTCGACGCTTCACGGTGGAGGAGAGCGTCTCGTCCCTCTCCACGATCGCCGTGTGGGCCCGCTGCGAAGAGCCGGACGTCGATCTCGAGGGCATCATCGGCAAGGACGCGTCGCTTCGGATCGTGCACGGCGTGCGGTTCGTCGCCGGGCTCGGATCGCGGACGTGGAAGGGCGTGGTGACACACGTCGAGCAGGTCCACGGCGTCGCGCCGCTGCCGGGGCAGAAGGCCGAGTCGACGTACTTCTTGCGGATCGCGCCGAAGGCCTGGCTGCTCACGCAGCGCCGTGGTCACCGCATCTACCAGCACCTCTCGATCCCGGACATCGTCGACAAACTCCTCGGCGAGTGGGCGATCACGCCCGTCTGGAAGATCGATCGCGGCACGTACCCGAAGCTCGAATACAAGGTGCAGTACGGCGAGAGCGACTACGCGTTCATGAGCCGCCTCGTGGAGGAGGCGGGCATCGCGTTCACGTTCCCCGACGAGGCGGGCACGAACATCACGTTCCACGACAAGCTGGAGAAGGGCCCGAAGCGCGGGGGTTTGCCCATCCCGTACATCGAGGAGCCGAACCAGGAGTCGGAGAAGGAGTTCGTGACGAACGTGCGGCTGTCGCACGAGGTGCGGCCGGGCCTGCACACGCAGCGCGACTACGACTTCCGCAGGCCCTCGTACGAGCTCGCCCAGCAGTCGCCGCGCGCGGCCGCGCCCGAGGACAAATACGAGCAATACGTCTACCAGCCGGGCTCGTTCCTCTCCGAGACGGGCAAGGCCGACGGGAACACGCCGGTCGCCGACGACAAGGGCGTGGCGCGGCACGAGGAGAAATACGGCAAGGGCCGCGCGGAGCGGGCGATGCTCGGGCGGCGCATGGGCCGGCGGCAGGTCGCGATCGACACGAATTGCCCCGATCTCGCGCCGGGCATGATCTTCAACATCGGACATCACCCGCACCCCGAGATCGGCGAGGGCTCGGATCTGCTCGTGATCGATCTGCGGATCGAGGGCAGCCCGCAGGACGAGTGGAGCATCTCGGCGCGCAGCGTCTACACGGATGTCGTGTACCGGCCGCCGATGCGGACGCCGAAGCCGAAGCTCAACAACGTGCAGAGCGCGACGGTGGTCGGTCCGCCGGGGCAGGAGATCCACGTCGACGAGTTCGGCCGCGTGCGGGTGCAGTTCCCGTGGGATCGCGAGGGCACGTTCGACGACAATAGCTCGTGCTGGATCCGCGTGAGCCAGGGCTGGGCGGGCACGGGGTACGGCATGATCGTGATTCCGCGCATCGGCCAGGAGGTGCTCGTGGGCTTCCTCGACGGCGATCCGGACATGCCGATCATCACGGGGCGCGTGTTCAACGCGACGCAGGTCGTGCCGTACGAGCTGCCCAAGTACAAGACGAGGAGCACGTGGAAGAGCAACTCGTCGCTCGGCGGAAACGGCTTCAACGAGATCATGTTCGAGGATCTCAAGACGCGCGAGCTCGTGTGGATGCAGGCCGAGAAGAACCTGCGCAAGTACGTCAAGAACGACGAGATCATCACGATCGGGCACGACCGGCAGAAGTACGTCGTGCGCAACGAGATCGAGTCGACGAGCGGTACGCGCGTCGAGGTGACGAGCGTGAACCGCATCGAGATCACCGACAAGGATCGGACGCTGTTCGTCGGCGGCGGGAGCCTGAAGCTCGTGAACGGCGACGAGCACGAGATCACGGACGGCAACATGCAGCTGCTCGTCCAGAAGGATCAGGACATCGTGGTGCGACAGATGCGCCGCGAGCGGGTCGAGAAGGATTCGAGCCTGTACGTGGTCGGCAATCGCAACGAGCGCGTCGACGGGACGCTCTCGGTCACGGTCGACAAGAACCACTACGAGAAGATCGCGAAGAACGCGGCGCTCGAAGTGTCGAAGGAGATCCACCTCAAGGCGGGCTCGTCGATCGTGATCGAGGCGGCGAAGGATCTCACGCTGAAGGGGCCCGGCGGGTTCATTCGCATCGATTCGAAGGGCGTGACGATCAAGGGCAACCTCGTGCGGATCAACAGCGGCGGCAGCGCCGGTTCGGGGTCGGGCGCGAAGCCGATCGTGCCGGACGAGGCGAAGCTCGCGGTGGTGGACGAGCCGGAGAGGCCGAAGCCGATCGATCTGCGGGTCGAGGGGATCGGGCAATAGAAAGGGGACGAGGGGTCATGCCTCCTGCTGCACGCATCACGGACATGCACGTCTGCCCCAAGGTGGATCCGGGGCCGAAGCCGCACGTCGGCGGGCCGGTGATCACGGGCGAGCCGACGGTGCTCATCGGCTACATGCCGGCGGCGCGGGTCGGGGACAAACTCATTTGCATCGGTCCGCCCGACGCGGTGTCGCAAGGCGAGCCGACGGTGAAGATCGGGAAGAAGGACGCGGCGCGGCGCGGCGATCCGACGGAGCACGGCGGGAAGATCGTGCTCGGCTGCCCGACGGTGAACATCGGCTCGTCGCCGCAGGCGGACGCGCTCCGAACGGACGAGCCGTTCTGCGAGGAGTGCGAGCGGGCGAAGCAGGAGCGCGAGGCGGCGCGGAAGAATCGCGGCGACGACGGGACGGGCTGAGCGATGCAGCGCGCGATCCTGGAGCTGCGCTGGGGTCCGGAGGGCGGCACGAAGAAGGTGCTCGCGCCCGGCGAGCGGCTGCGCGTCGGGAGGAAGCCGAAGGCGCAATGGGTCGTCCCCGACAAACACATGTCGGGCGTGCATTTCGAGGTCGCCTACGACGGGACGCGCTTCGAGGTGCGGGACCTCGCGAGCGCTTCGGGGACGCTCGTCGGGGGGCAGAAGATCACGGCGGCCGAGGAGCTCGTGAACGGGGGCTGGATCCGCGCGGGCGAGACCGATTTCATGGTGTACTTCGAGGCCGCGACGCCGCCCGAGGAGGACGAGCTCGAGCGCATGCTCGAATCGGAGCCGGACGACCTCGACCCCATGGCGGCGCAGTGGCTCGAAGAGCACCGCGAGCGGATTCTACGGGACAAACGAAAGCTGGAAGCGCGGCGCGTGGAGGCGCTCGACCGGCTGCGGAAGGTGGAGGGCCCGCTTTACGTGGTGCTCGACGCGGCGCGGACGGACCGGATCCTCACGGTCGTGCGGGAATCGGTGGATCGGTACAAGTCGCTGTACGAAGGGATCGACGGCGAGGCGCTGGAGGACGTGGCGCCGTACCTCGTCGAGCTCGATCCTTCCTCCTCGCTGCTCCCGCGGATCATCGAGGAGGGTTGGGGGAATCGCTGGGGGATCTTCATCGACTATCCGCGCAGCTTCAAGGAGCTGCGGCGGCACCTCCGGCGGTTTCTGATGGTCGCGGACGCGGATACACGAAAAAAGTTCTATTTTCGATTCTACGATCCGGTCGTCCTGCGCGAGTTCTTGCCGACGTGCACGACGAAGCAGAGGGCGGAGCTCCTCGGAGAGATTCGCGCCTTTCTCGTCGAGGATCCGTTCGCGCACGTCGCGCGCTTCGCGGCGGAGGTCTCCTGATGCTGCTCGTCACGAAAGCTCAGCGGCGAGACGCGGGGTATTCGGCGTTCGTGGATCGCGTCGTGCGGCACATGAAGCTCCATTACTGGGCCGACGTGGGGCACCTGCCGCCCGAGGTCCTCTGGCGGCGGGTCTCCCATTGCGTCGAGAAGGGGCGCGAGCGGGGTTTTACCTACGAGCGGAGCCTCGCGATCTTCACCGCGAACATGATGCGCATCGATCCGAGGTTTCACGAGCAGAAGAACATCGCGGCGCTGCTCGCCTCTACGGACCGACCCGAGCAGGAGCGGCTCGAGGGGCTCGTGAAGGAGATCTCGCCGCATGCCTGGGCCGAGGCCGGGGCGATGTGCGACGCGAAGGAATACTGGTGGAGCGTGGATCGAGCGATGTCCGATCCGGCGGCGAGGAGTGAGCCATGAGCGAGAATGGACAAGGCGGCGGCAGGGTCGACTCGTTCCTCAAGGCGCTGGAGGCCATGGAGAATGGCCAGGGCTTGCCGCTGGAGCCCCCGACCGGGGAGGCGGAATGCCCGAAGGCCCGCATCCGGATCGGCATCTTCTTCGACGGCACCGGCAACAACCTCTGGGTCGACGAGGCCCACGCGAACGATACGTACGGCGAGGATGGAGGGCCCAATGGTCCGACGAACGTCGCGCGGCTCTTCCGGGCGTATCGAAAGCAGGGGATCGTCCTCGACAAGGCCTATCACCACGGCGTCGGCACGGACTACACCGGCTGGTTCACGCGGGCCCAGCCGAACATGGACGATCCGGCGGCCAAACCCTCGACGCCCCTGGTGCACCGGAACCTCTCGGGCATGACGGTGGGCGCCGGCGGCAAGGCCCGTATCGAGTGGGGCCTGCGCATGCTGGCCGAGTTCTTCAGCAACAACAACAAATGGCGCGCCAAGGAGAAGTACTTCGACGTCTGCGGCTTCAGCCGCGGCGCGGCCCTCGCCCGTGATTTCGTGAACCAGGTGCGGGCGCAGCGCGTCGCGAACCTGACGAAGACGACCTCGCCCGGTTTCTTCCGGCGAAACCCGGACGCGATCCCGTCGATCGAGACCGAGCACCAGGACCTGGGCATCCGGGAGTTCTACCAGCCGATCGATCCGGCGACGATCTACCCGAAGTTCATGGCGATCTTCGACACCGTGGAGATGTGGGGCCCGGGCACCGGGACGTTCCTGCCGGATGTCGATCACACCTACGTGGAGCATTGCGTCCACCTCGTCGCCGAGGACGAGTTCCGCACGCTCTTCCCGCTCACGTCCATTTTCATGGATCCGAACACGGAGCCGGGCCGGGCGTTTCCGCCGCTGGAGCCGCACCGGCCGGCGCGCCCGCGGGCCGATGCGCGATATCAGGAGCCGCGCGATTACAAGCGATGGATGCTCGAGGTCTGGTACCCCGGTTGCCATAGCGACGTCGGCGGCTCGTACCAGCCGCGCACGAACAAGAAGTGGCACCTCCAGTTCATCACGCTGCGCGACATGCACAAGGCCATGGTGAAGGCGAAGGTCCCGATCGGGTCGGTCGATCTCCCCTTCGACGGCATCATCCTGCGCTTGTACGAGGAGTATTGCGGGTTCCGGCAAGACAAGGACTGGGCGCTCCACCTCGAGCAACCCGGCGCGCCGAAGAGCCAGTACGTCCACTGGTACGAGACGGACGAATACATGGCACGGTTTTACGGGCCAGACCCGCACGCGGACGACCCGTACCGCGGCATGAGCCCCGTCCTCGTGGGCCTCTCCCACGCGGGGCCCGGCGCGCACGGGGCGTACGTCCCCCCGCCGGTTCCCCGCCGGCCGCAGTGGCCCGCGCGCCTGCTCGCCTTCACGCCGCGCGACACGAACCCGGCCTACCAGCTCTTGCTCCGGCACTACATCCACGACTCCGCGACGGAGTCGCCGGGCTCCACGATCCTCGGCGAGGCCACGGATCGCCGCGGGCGGCAGCGGCTGCAAAGGAAGGTCAAGCCGGCGGGCGCGCAGCCGCGGTATACGCCCGAGGTCCCGGTCCGGAACGAGCACCGCCCACCGCGGTCGACGTACTGACGCGAGGTTGTCATGCCTTTCTTCGAATTGAGCTTCGATTGCGGAGAGACCTCGCTCGTCGTCCGCCGCTTCTCGATCCACGAGGCGGTGTCGACGCCGTTCACGGTCTCGCTCTGGGTGCGCAGCGAGAACCCGGCCGTCGACATCGGCGCGATCGTCGGGCAGCCGGCGATCTTCAAGGTGCGCTCCGGCTACCTGAACCTCACGGGCGGCGGCCTGCGCGTGTGGAGCGGGTACGTGAGCTACATGGAGCAGACGCACGCGGAGCACCGGCAAAACAAGGTGCTCTCGACGTATCACTTCCGGATCGTCCCGCACCTCTGGCTGCTCGATCAGCGCCGCAATCACCGCATCTTCCAGCACCTCTCGATCCCCGACATCGTCGACAAGATCCTCACCGAGTGGAACGTCCGGCGCGCGTGGAAGATCGATCGCGGGCAATACCCGAAGCACGAGTTCCGGGTGCAGTACGGCGAGAGCGATTTCACGTTCGTGAGCCGCCTGCTCGAGGAGGCGGGCATCGCGTATACGTTCCCGGACGTAGATGACAATGGCTCGCTGCTCACGTTCAGCGCAGAGCTCCACAAGAACCCGCCTCGCCCCGGGCCGCCCGTGCCGTACGAGCACAACCCGACGATGGAGGCCGAGCGGGAGTTCGTCTCGAAGGTCTCGCTCGTGCGCGACGTGAGGCCAGGCGCGCTCGTCCTGCGCGATTACGACTTCCGGAGGCCCGATTATGCGCTCTTCACGGAGGCGCCGAAGGCCGGCGACGAGGCGCGCTTCGAGCAGTACCATTACATCCCCGGCGGCATGTTCGTCGAGGCGGGGCGCGGGGGCGATACGCCGTTCGCGGACGACAAGGGCGTCGCCAGGCACGATCAGCCGACCGGCGAGAAGCGGGCGACGCGCGCGCTCGAGGCGGCGCGGGCCGACCGCGGGGGGATCGCATTCGAGAGCAATCTGAACGACCTCACGCCGGGCGTGGTGTTCAAGGTCGATCACCACCCGCACCCGGATCTCGCGCGGCCGTTTCTCACGACGGATACGATCCTCGAAGGGTCGGCGGAGGGCGAATGGCAGGTGTTCGGGCACGCGACGTTCGCGGACGTGCCTTACCGGCCGCCGCTGGTCACGCCGCGCCCCGAGGTGCTCGGCGTGCAATCGGTGCGGGTCGTGGCGCCGCGAAATGCGATCGACCTGGACCAGGCGGTCCACGTCGACGAGTTCGGGCGCGTGCGCGTGCAGTTCCCCTGGGATCGCGAGGGCAACCTCGACGACGACAGCTCGTGCTGGATCCGCGTCGTCGAGGGCTGGGGCGGCACGGGGTATGGCTGGTTGAACCTGCCGCGCGTCGGGCACGAGCTTCTCGTGACGTTCCTCGACGGGGATCCCGACCGCCCCGTGCTCGCGGGCCGCGTCTACAATGCGGAGAAGCCGGTCCCTTACAAGCTGCCGGAGCACAAGACCGTCAGCACGTGGAAGAGCCAGTCGATGCCGGCTCTGAATGGGTACAACGAGATCAAGTTCGAGGACCAGAAGAGCGAGGAGCTCTTTTACATGCAAGCGGAGAAGAACCTCCGCAAGCTCGTCAAGAACGACGAGATCGATACCGTCGGCCACGTACGCGACAAACTGGTGCAGGCCTGGGAGTTCGAGACCGTCGGCGGCAACCGCATCCAGCACACCGAAAAAGAGCGGGACGAGATGACGGGGCGCCAGCACCACACGCACATCAAAGGCAATCGCCGGCAGCTCGTGCGTAAAGACGAGATCGAGGTCAATTTCTTGCGCAGGCGCCTGCTCGTCAAGAAGGACGTCGACGCGGTCGTCAAGGGCGAGAAGCGCGAGCGCACGGAGTGGGATCTCCACCTCTACACGAAAGAGAACCGCAAGGACCGGACGGGCAAGGACCACTCGCTCTTCGTGTACCAGGAAAAACACGAGAAGGTGGGCGGCGATTATGCCCGGGAGGCGGGCAAGGAGATCCATTACAAGGCCGGCGAGAACGCGGTCGGCCAGGCGCCCGACATCACGCTGAAAGGGCCCGGCGGGTTCATCCGGATCGACGGGAGCGGCATCGTCATCTCGGGGACGAAGGTCGACATCAACGTCGGCGGAAGCCCGGGGCACGGGCACGGCTCGCGGCCGAAGGAGGTCGCGAAGGCCGAGGAGGCCGTGCCGATCATCGGCGACGTCCACGTGCAGCCAGATTCGCCGGCATTCGCCACGATGAAGGCGCTCTGGGATCAGCTCGTCGCGGACCTCGCGGTCAAGCCCGCCGATGTGAAATACGCGACGCTCAAGCGGATCGCGGAGCTCAATGCGATTGCGCTCAACGCGGACGTGGAGACGCCCGTGAACGGGCTCGTGCTCTGGTCGGGCATGGGGCCGCCGATCGCGGGCACGGTCGCGCAGGACTTCGCCAACCAGCGCACGGTCGACGGGATCCCGTCGACGACGCTGGAGCAGACGCCGGGCGGGATCGAGCTCGGCCACCTCGGGTCGAGGGACGCGTGGGAAGCAAAGGACGAGGCGTGGACGCTCGTCTCGAAGAAGCTGGCGACACAAGCCTCGGGCGATGTGCACATCGTGCTCGGCATCGTGCCCATTCCGGAGGGCAGGATCGTGCGCCATGAAATCGAAATGCTCTCGAACAACCCGAACGTGACATCGATCACGGTGCTCCAGATGCAGTCGAGCCCGACCGGGAAATACAAGGACGCGGGCGGAAAGGCGTACGAGCTCGTGCCCATCACGATGCAAGAGGCGCTCGGGCTGAAACCGCCCCCGCCGCCGGCGCCCGAACCCGACGACGACGAGGACGAGGAGGTCGCGGCGTGACGCATTCACCCATGTTCCAGCGCTTCGTCGAGAGCGTCGAGGGCGTTTCCCCGCAATGGCGGGAGGACGTCGACATGGACGCTCTGCGCGCGCTCGACAAAGACGAGCGGCGCGAGGCGGAGGAGCTCTTGATGAGGCGCCTCGAGGACAACGATACGCGCGCTCCTCGGACGCTCGCCGAGGTGCAATGCCGCGGCGCCGTCGTCCCCATGCAGCGGGCTTATCCGAACGTGAAGGGCCACATGAAGGTGGCCATCGCGCTCGCGCTCCGCGACCTCGAGGTAGGCCCGGCCGAGCCCCTGATCGCCGAGATCATTCGCTCGGGTGATCTCGACGGCGGCGTCCCGGCGGTCTCCGCGGCGCGCGGGATGAACAAGCCGGAGATCGCGGACGCGCTCGCCTGGGCGGCTTTGCATCACGCGGATCCGAACGTGCGAAAGAGCGCGGGCTCGATCCTGATCTATCACTCCGGGGCCACGGACGACCCGCTCGCCTGGAAGCTACGGCCGCTTTATTTGCCGCTCGGCTCGGAGGACATGGCGGTTCGCCGGAATGCGTTCCGGGAGATCTGCAAGATCGCGCAATTCCCGCCGGAGATGGCTGATTCTTAGAAGAGCGGAGAAACGAGCATGTATCGTCTCACGGGTTCGGTCGGCCAGGGTGGGCGCAACGCGCACGACGACGTCGTCCTCGTCCAGAAGCAGCTCAACAAGAACGCGCATATCGCATCGGCGATCGGCGCCGTGCCCGAGACCGGGATCATGGACGAGGCGACGCTGCGCGCGATCCTCTCGTTCCAGCGCTCGGTCGTGCGGCTCGGATCGCCCGACGGGCGCGTCGATCCGCACGGGCGAACCTGGCGCATGCTGCTCGGCGATCAGCCCCAGGCGACGAACGTGGCGTTCGTGCAGCTCTCGGGGGAGAACGGCAACTTTTATCTGTACGAGCCGCAGGACCGGGTCTGGGGGACGCCCGCGACGATTCAATCGATCAAGAACGTCGCCGCGGTGCTGCGGCCGCACGGGTTCGAGATCGCAATCGGGGACATCAGCTTCCAGCAGGGCGGCAAGATGGCGCCGCACGGCTCGCACCGGCGCGGCACGGACGTGGACATCCGGCCGGTGCGCGCCGACGGGCGCCGGGCGCCGGTGACGATCACGGATCCGAATTACAGCCACGCGCGGACGAAGCTCGTCGTGGAGGCGCTGCACGCGGAGCCGAACCTGAAGCTCATCCTGTTCAACGATTCGAAGATGACCGGCGTGCGGTACTGGGAAGGGCACCACAATCACCTGCACGTGCGCTTCGAGGAGTGAGCCGCAGCCGGGGACCCGTTTGCGTCATCAGTCTCCGAACTCGCCTGTGGTGCACGTGAATTCCAGGGGGCCGTGGTTGGGGACCCCCTCCCGGCAGAGAGCCTGATAGATCGGTGTCAGGGGACTCTCGCACAAGTACGCCCTACCCGAATACACCTTCCCGGCCACCGTCGTGGTGCACACGCGAAGATGCGGGATCATGGCGCATTGCAAGCGGACCGCTTCGTCCTGCGCCTCGAGCCTCCGCGCCTCTGCACAATAGGACGGCTCCTCCGCGGCGAAGGCCCCTCCGATGGAGAGGAGGCTTCCGCCCATTCCCACGAGGGTCAGCCACGCCGAGATCCATGACTTCATCACACGCTCTCCTGGCCGCTCTGTCGCTTTGCAGCGCGACCACAGCATCGGGCGTGCCGCTCGGCGCGCTCCTCGGCCGGCTCGCCCGTTCGCGCGAAGGGCAGGGATTGCACATCCGCGCAGGCACGCTCGGGGCGCACGCATTGCTCCGGCTTCGAGGCACGGTTCGCGTCGACGGTCCACAGGCGCGCCCGGGAGGTACACCATGGGTTACGTTCTGCGATCCCTGTTCGCGATGCTGCCCGTCCTGTCGATGGTCGCCCCTGCGGCGGCGAACGAGGCGAACATCCTGACGAATACGCGATGGGAACTCGAATCCATGATCGAGGGAAGGATGGTGTGGGAGCCTTCCGGGAGGACCGACGTCACGCTGGAGTTCCAGGCGGACGGGAAAGCGACCGGCAGAGCCCCCTGCAACTACTACTTCGCCTCCTACACGGTCGAGGGGAACACGCTCTCGATGTCCTCCGCGGGGAGCACGAGAATGTGGTGCGAGGGCGTGATGGAACAGGAGGGCCGGTACCTCCGAGCGCTGGCGCTGGCCAACACCTTCGAGCTCGTGGGAGATGAACTGAGAATCGTGTACGGCAATGGGCAGGGCACGCTCATCTTCGAGAGAGACGACGACTGAGGAGACCTGCCCGCGTCAGCGCCGATCGAGCGACGATTGCACCCGGCCGATGGCGAGCGCCTTGAGCGCGGCCGGGTGCGGCTCGTACTGGTCTTCCTGGAAATAGAGCTCGACGAGCAGACGCGCCCGGAACTTTTGAAAGAGCGGGAGCTTTTTCGCGATGTCCTCGGGCAGGTAGACGGGCGCGGGGCGCGCGCCGGTGCCGGTGCTCGTGTAGAGGTGCGCGCGGATCGCGTTCATGCCGAGGACCTGGCGCTTCTGGTAATGGCGGCCCTCGATGAGCGCGCGCTCCATTTGCAGCTCGAGCGCGTCGGGGCCGAGGGCGCGGCGCCCGCGCTGGTACGCCTCGCGAATACGCGCCGTGTATCCCTCGGTGATTGGCGCGGGGCAGAGCTGATCGGGCGTCGCGAGGAATTCGCGGGCCTCGCGTAGCGCGGTCTTCAGCCCCTCGTCGGCGCCCGCGATCGGCGTCGCCACGGCCACGGCGGCTTCGAGGGTCTTGCGCTCGTCGAAGACGAACGAGAGCTCGCCGGCGAGCAGGAGCAAGGACGGGACGAACTTGTTGCCCGGTCGAACGGCCGCGCCGAGCTCGGCTTCGAGCTGGTCGACGTCCTGCGAGGTGCCGCGGGAGAGGATCTCGAAGATGTCGCGCGTGTCCTCGATCTCGATCGGATCCTTCGTGGGGGCCGGATCGTTCAGCGTCTCGTCGGCGGGTTCGTCCTCCATTTCGTCGAGGATGGCGCGCCAGACGGGGACGCGGCAAATGCGCGCGACGCTCTCGGGGTTGTACCAGATCAAATGGAGGACGTCGCGCGTGTCGAGCCGGCCCGAGGGGCGGACGCCCGCGCCGAAGGCGGTGGGGGAAATGCGGAGGTCGTCGCGTCTGCCCGCGGCGAGGCCCGCATTCGAGGGGCCCGCGGCGGCATTGGAGGCGCCGAGGACGCCGGCGGTCGCGTCCTGCGGGGCGACCTGCGCGGCGGCGCTGGCCGCTGCGACGACGACCTGGCCAATCGATTGCCCGGCCGGGGCGTCGCCGCGGCTGATGCCCGCGCCCCACACGCTATCGTCGGCGGCAGGACGAGGGGCGCCGCCCGGCTGTGAGGACCGCGCGACGGGCGGCGGCGGCTGCACGGGCGGCGGCGGCGGAGCCATCGCGGGCGACGGTGAAGCCACGGGCGGCGGCGGCGGCGCCGCGGGAGGCTGACCGGGCATGGCAGCCGCTTTCCAGGACGGCGACGAGCTGCGCGCCGGAGGCACCTGCGGCGGCTGCGTCGGCTGCGGCGGCTGCGGCGCGACGGGCGCGGCGGGCACGGGCGTCGTCTTGGGCCAGGGATTCGCGGATTGGTTTGACTTGGCGAAGGGCAGCCCGCCCGACGGCGTGGTCCGCTCGTCCCAGATCGCCCGGGCCTGCGCCGGCGGCGCGTTCGGGGTGGCGAACGGGAGACCGCCCGATTGCGTCGTGCGTTCGTCGACGATGTTGTGCCCGGTCGCGGCCCTGACGAACGGGAGCGCGCCTTTCGTGCGCGACGGATCCGTGGGAATGACGGTGTCGATGCCCTCGTCGTCGGGCGTGATCATCGTCATCGTCGTGGCGCGCGGCTTGGGCGGCGGGGGAATGGCGGGATCCGGATTGACCGGCCTCCCGGGGACGGCGGGCACGGCGGCGACGACGGTCGTGGCCTCCTCGAGCGTGATCACGATCCGGCCCGGCTCTTCGAGGCGTTCGAGCTGAATACGTCCGCGGAAGGTGAGCGTCGCGAGCTGGCGATCGGTGTCGATCCACAGCGTATCGCAAAGCAAGGAGAGGGCGTGCGAGCCGCCCCGGCCTTCGAGCACGGCGCGCGGGCGGAGGCCCGGCAGGTTCGTCACGAGGCGGGGGATCTGCGGGTGCATGTTTTCGAGGACGATTCGCGCGTCCTCGGCGAGTTCGCCGATCTGCTGGTCGCCGGGCGCGACATTGAAGAACGAACGATCGAGGTCGTCGGGCAATGGGGCCGCGATGAGCGAATGCGGAGTGAAGGTCGCGGCATGACGACCGAGCTTTCCATATCGGAGCGGCCAGCTCGGCGCGACCGGGCCGAAGCCGACGGGCGCAATGGCAATGCTGGAGGAGCTGACGAGGAGGCCGGGGGGCTGGAGGTTCGGCAGTTTCGTGCGGCCGAAGGAGTCGCGGACGTCGGTCCGGACGCCGACGGGGTTCGTGGAGTCGGGCCCGCCGGCGGCGCGCTCGTACGCGAGGGACATGCGGGAAAAACGCGGGCCCTCGACGAGGGCGCCGTCGGCGGTGAATGTGCGGTCCTGGTGGACCTCGATCGATTTGTCGAGGTCGCCGACGATGAGGCGCGCGAAGAGGGAGCGAACGGGCTGTGCTTGCGGCGCGAACGCGGAGCCGACGAGGGTGATGTCGACGCGCGGCTTGAGGGGGGCGAGGTCGCTCGGGGCGAAGAGGCTACGGGCGTCGTCGTCGTCCCAGTGGGAGTCCTCCTCGTGCACGGGCTCCTGGGCCGCGGCGAGGGGCGATTTTCCGGGCTGGATCTGGCACGTCGCCTTGGCGACGAAGGTGAGGGTCCAGGCGCCGGGCCCGGACTGCCAGATCATCGAGGCGACCGGCAGCGGGGAGAGGGAAACGACCTCCATTCGGGGAGGGTAAACCAACGGGCACGCGGCTTACCAGGTCATTGCATCGAGGCGCCGCCGTTCGGATCGGGCGGCAGCGGCGGGCGGCGGGCGAGGAGCTCGAGGGCGGCGGAGCGCAGGACAGCCGGGACCTGGGTGGCGTCGGCGACCTCGACGAGCTCGTGGCGGAGGAGCTGCGAGAGGACGGGGACGGAGAGCTCGGGGGGCGTGCCGGGGTTCAAGACGAACGCCATGCGCACGCGGGCGCGGGCCATCCAGCGCGCGGAGCGAGCGAGCTCGGAGGCGATTTCGGGCTTTTGAGGGCGCTTGGCGGCGATCCGGACGACGTCGTCCTCGGTGAGGCGCGGATTGGCGAGGAGGTTCTCGATGACGCGGGGATGCGGGTCGGCGAGGAGTTTGTCGAGGATCGCGCGGGAAGGCCGGCGCGCGAGGGCACGGCGCTCGCCGAGCGAGAGGGGCCGGCCGCCGGGTTCGAGGGCGATGCCGCGGTGTTCGATGGGCGAGGTGGGGCGGGGTTCGGCGTGTTTGGCCCTGCGGCGGAGGAGGCGGGAGAGGGCGAGGAGGGAGGCGTCCTTGGCGACGGCGCGGAGGGCGCCGACGAAGGCGGCGTGGGCGGGTTCGCCGAGGACGGGGAGGAGGGCGGCGATGACTTCGCGGGCGGCGGGGTCGGTCTGTTCAGCGCGGGAGGTGATGTCGTCGAGGGCGCGGGCAGCGGCGGAGGGGCCGGCGTCCTCGAGGGTGCGCAGGACGAGGGCGCTGCGCATGGCGAGGTCGGCGAGGGCGGGGACGACCTTGCAGAGGCGCGCGGCGAGGAGGACGGAGGGGTCGCCGGAGGGCGGAGCGGGGTTCAAGCGGTGGAGGGTAGCAGGGAACGGGAGGCGGCGGCGCCGCCCGGCCCGAGTGCTCCTGCGTGCGGCGTCAGGGTACGAGGATGTTCGACAAGACGTCTGCCCGCGCGAATTCTGCGGGGTAGGCGTACGGGTGGGTCGTGATGTCGACAGCCGCCGCATGGGCCTGGACACGGACATAGAAGGCGCTCGCGTCATCGAGGATGCGCGGCGGCAGATCGATCTTCGTGTCCTTCGTGTGCAGCATCGCGACAATCGTCCCGAACGGGTTCCCGGCGGTCTTCAAGACCGCGATCGAGTAGTACGTCGGCGTCCCGACGGCTGGCGCCTTCCAGCTCAAGCGTGGTGTCCGGGTGACGCCCGTCTGGTCGCTGAACGCGCTTTTCCCGTTGACCTCGAGGTCCTGGACCGGGCTCAAAGGCGGCTCGATGGGCTTCCCGCTGACGCTCGCGACATCACGGCTGAACATGATGATACCGAAGTCGCTCCACGGGGTCGCCACGCCGGGCGCGGTATAGGCCACGTCGACGACGTGGGAGACGTACACGGAGCTCCCCCAGGCCGCGGGATACGGGTTTCCATAGGGGATCGCGCCCAGGTTCACGTCGGCGGATCCGGGGGCGAGGTTGAGGAGAAGAAGCGACGCGGAAGAGCCGGCGGGGGCGTGCGTGTTGCCGGGCCGCGTGCGGATCTCGACGAAGGTGCCCAGGTCGACGGCCTTCGGGTTCACCGCTGCGACGTGGCTCGTGAATTTCGTCGTCTGGACATCGAGCGAGACGCTCAGGTTCGACGGGACGCTGGTGAACGCACCGCTCTTCGAGACGGTACTCCCGTCGGTCTGCGTGATGTCGTCGAAGCTCGCGAATCGCGTGACGATGCTGTAAGGCACGCTGGAAGCGCCCGTCTGCTGCGAGAGCTGGGAGACCGTGAGGACATCCCCCTTGCCCGCTTCGATGAGGCTGCCCCAGGCGAAGGCCGACCAGTTCACGGTGAGCCTGTCGAGCTTGGTGTCGCCTATCGCAGGCCAGTTATCGGAGGCCGAGCCGAACAGCCTCTGCCCTGCAGCGCTGTTGGGGACGAACAATTGAATGTCATCACCGGCCTTCCAAGGATCGAGGTTCGTGATGTCCAGGGTGAGCTTGGTCGCGACCGTCGCGCGCTGTGCATCCTTGCGCCCGGCGATTGCGGCGCCGAGGTCGACGACCCTGGCCGAGGTGTAAATGTATTCGAACGGGCCCACGTGGAGGACATAGGGGCCCTCGGGGACGCCGGGGATGACGACCGAGCCATCCGCCTTGCCCACGCCTTCGAACGTCCGCCACTGCCCGCCGCCCATGGGGACGAGGGCCTCGATGGGGATCGCGCGGAGGTCTCGGGGGGCCTCGACGGAGGCGTTTTCTCCGATCCAGAGGTCGTTCGCGTGGACGGACACGGCGCCGCTCTCCGAGGGGCCCGGAGGGTTCGACGATGGCGGGCCGCCTGCGCCGTCGTCCTTGCCGCCGCAAGCAGGGAAGGAAGCTAGAGCAAGAAGGGTCGCGGCGGCGTGTGCTGCGTGGGTACGTCGGATCATCAGGTTCCTCCCGGGGTGCGGCCCTCCGCAGGGGCCATGCCACGAGGGCCCGTCGTCCCGCACATTCGAGCCGCCGATAGGCGGGGCTTTCCCGTCGCGCTCGTGGACGAGGTCGTCGGACCAGCTCGACGAGATCGTCGTACCAGGACGACGACTTCGCCGACCTTCTCGACGACGTCGTCGACCTTCTGGATGAAGTCGTCGTACCAGGTCGACGACTTCGCCGACCGTCTCGACGAGGTCGTTGGACCAACCGACGAGGTCGCCGACCGTCTCGACGAGGTCGCCGACCTTCTCCACGAGGTCGTCGTACCAGGTCGACGACTTCGCCGACCTTCTCGACGACGTCGCCGACCGTCTCGACGAGGTCGTTGGACCAACCGACGAGGTCGCCGACCGTCTCGACGACTTCGCCGACCGTCTCGACGACTTCGCCGACCTTCTCCACGAGGTCGTCGGATCAGGCCGACGAGGTCCCGGACCTTGCCCGCGGAATCGAGCGACGATGTTGCATGGCAGCCTCGCTCGGGATGCGCGAGCATCGCCCAAGGACGACGGGACGCGCGCGTCCCACCCACGCTCCCATCGTCACCCTACCGCAACGAACAGGGTCCCAATGAAGTCGCTGGTGCTCCCCGCCCTGACCATGGCGTTCGCCCTTGGTTGTAGCCACCCGAGAGAACCGCCCCTCCCCTTCGGCGAGATGAAAGGGAAAACCCTGTCGGGCAAGGATACCGAATGCACGAGGGTCCCGAGGACCCCAGAGCCGGCCGTGGCCCCAGAGCCCGATGCGTCCCGTGCCGGCGACGATGTCGAGTCCCGGATACGGATGGTCGCGGCGACGGACCTGCGCTGCTCCGCGCAGCAAGTGTACGTCCGAGGGCTTCACAAGGACGGCGACTTCGAGTTCTATGGCGCGGAAGGGTGTGGCAAGTACCAGTTGTATCGTGTCTCCGAGAAGCACGGCGTGGAGATGGAGGGCGTCGAACTGTTCCTCGTTTCGCCGGTTTCGCCAGGGACGCTCCGGATCGGATCGAGCACAGCCTTCAGCGCCCGAGCCCTCTCGCTCGGCGAGGCTATGCTGATCGTCGACAAACAAGGTGTGGCGTGTCGCGCGACGGTCAGCAACGAGTTCTCCGACACCATATGGGACCTGGAAGGCTGCGCGCTGAAATGGCCCATCCCGTTCGGGCTCGTTGCAGTTCGCGCGTCGGACGCAACGAACGCTGTCCGACTCGAAAAGAATTGGATCGCGGAGAATGTCGCGCCAAAGCAGGACGGCAGCGAATCCATGTGGAAGCCGTTCACCGTCGTCGATCTGACCGGGGACCGCCGGAAGCAGGTGGCCGTGTTTTGCAGGAACATCGCCGGCGAATACGAGTGTGAACGATTCATGGTATACCGGGGAACCGAGAAAGACCCCGGGTGGCACCTTCCCATCGCACGTGGGCGCTGGATTCCGTCGCGGTACTGACGCGTGGGCCAGCCTCCACGTGGGGCTCGGACGCGCCCGCGTTGGTTTCTTGCATCTCGAGCCAGCCTGAGCGCGCGAGGCGACGTCGGTTCCGGAGCCTCACCCCCCAACCCCCTCTCCGCGCGGCGGAGAGGGGGCGAAAGGCACGGAACCGAGCCGGAAACTCCCTCCCTTTCCACCGCGTGGAGAGGGAGGGTTGGGGTGGGTGAGGTCCGGATGCCTGTGGAACACCCTCTCAGGCTTTGGCTTTTTGCGGGAGCTGCCGCGGGATCACGAGCCCGAAGACGGGGCCGCTCTCGACCAGGATCGAGAGCTGGATGGTCTCGGGGATCTTCACGCCGAGGAACTCCTCCAGCGCCTGGCGCGGCCGTATCCGGAGCTCCGCGGCGAAGATGGAATCGGACTGCGCCTTTTCGATGATCCGCCGCTCCACCGCTTGCCGCCCCTCGGCCTCGATCAGCCGGGCGAGGGTCTGCCCCTTCTTTGCCGCGCGCAGATAGGCCACGGAGAGCTTGACCTCCCCGCGAGGAGCCGCTCCGACGGGGGCTGCCTTCTGCTCGAGGCCGAGCTTGAAAAACACCGTGTTGCGTTCGTAAATGGCATCGCTGTTGATGATGGTCCCCGGCGTGCTGTCCTTGAACAGGTAATGGCACGCGGCCGCGCTGAGCGAGCCATCATCGAACGGCCCAGCCCCTCTTCCCACGTTGTATTCGGTAATCACCCACCCCTTGTACGAGCCGCAGCAATCGCCGTCCGACCATGTCCAGGTGATGTTGTACGCCGGGTTGCGCTTGATGACCTCCTGTGCCCACTCGACGGGCGGATGATCCGGATCTTCACCGATGATGATCGGCGAGTTCGTGATCCACTGCGTGACCACGTCATTCGCCACGAGCACCTGGCGCCAGACGCTCCGATCGAGCTCCAGGACCGCCGCGTCCTGCAGGAGCTGGTAGTCCCGCGTAGCCGGTTGCGGGAAGTCGATGGTCGCCAGGTCGCTCAGCGAATGAAGCCCGCCGTCGAAGTAGAACGGAGCGTGCCAGTACTTCTTCACGTCGTCGTGATAGGTCGCGAGCTGCAAGCTCACGGCCCTCGTGGTCTTGTCGAATCGCGTGATGTAATCCGCGAACTGCGCTCGCAAGTCCTGCGGGGGGTCGGCGAGCCAGTAACGCACGAGACCACCGATCACGGCTCCGCCGATGGCGCCCACCGGACCGAGCTCACCGGCGACCGCCTCGAACGTGCGGATGAAGAGCTCCACCACGAGGTTGAGCCCGGGATCGCTGTTGTCCTTGATCGAGACCAGCGTGAACGCGTTCGTGATTTTGAGCGCGCCGGGGGTCTCCAGGTCCCTGTTGAACCGCACCATGTTCGACAGGTTGGACTGTGTCTTCTTGATTTGATCAGCCGTCGGATCGGGGAGGGAGATGTCGGTGACGCTGACCGGTTGACCGACCTTCCAATCCCCGAAGAGCGCCTGGGGCGAGCTGAATTTCGAGCCATCCTGGCTGGTCACGACGTAGACACCCAGCTCGATGCCGACGAGCGTGACTTGCAGCACGTCGCCGACCGCGGCGAGGTTCAGGGCCTCGTAGGTCTGCCAGGAGCTCATGAAGGGCTCGGGAGCGCTCCAGTGCTCGCCGTCCTCGGACGAGGCCAGGTACATGTGCCTGCTCTCCCCGACGAGACCCATGTACAGTTTCTCTTTGAAAGCCGCGAGGCCGATCCTGGCGGGGCTCACCCACGTACCGAAAGGCATCGCAGGCGGATCCCAGTTGAGACCGTCCGTCGACGAGGAAAGGTACACCTGCCCGCTCTTTCCGAGGAAGGCCATGTACAGCTTGCCGTTGAAGGACGCGAGGGTCAGCCCGCGGGACGTCTCCCAGTCTCCGAAGAGGCGCCGGGGCTCGCTGAAGCGGGTCCCGTCGGAGGAAGTGGCGATGTAGATCCCGCCCGCGAGGCCGACGAGGCCCAGATACAGCTGGTCCCCGTGGACCGCCAACGCGGGAGCTTGCTTGGTCTGCCAGCTGTCGAACAACGACGTGGGATCAGTCCACGAAGCACCGTTCCCGGACGAGGTCATGTAAATAGGACCGGTGAGGCCGATGAGGGCCATGAAGAGGCGGCCCTGGAACGCGGTCAGGGCGGGCGGAAGCGGCGTCTCCCAGTGCTCGAAAATGAGCGCGGAGCCGCCCCAGTCACTCCCATCCGACGAAGCCGCCACGTAAATCGACTTGTCCGAAACCGATGCCATGAAACGCCACCGAGTACTCGACATACATTCCTCCTGTGGGTTGAGCCCGGAATGGAGCTGTATCCGAACGTCGTCGCCTCGACAACGTCGTTATTGCGGATTTTTACTCGATGAGCAGAATGCCTTGGCAGGTTTGATTCGCTCCGGACCGTGACGCCGCGATTGCGCGGGGGCGGCTTCCTCGTGAAGATTCACGGCTCTCCCCGCGCAAGTAGAAGTCATCTCATAAACCGTCGAGTGGGTCCATCTGCTCCAACATCCTACTTTGTAGGATCAATCTAACGAGCATCGTTCCAGCCGTCGGTACATTTCGATTGCTGGCGACATATGCAGGTGTGGACCTGACAGACCCTCAGTGGGCGCTACTCGAGCCGCTTATTCCTGCTCCGCGCGTACGCGCCGATCGCCGTGGCAGGCCGTGGAGGGATGCGCGCGAGATACTCAACGGCATCCTATGGATCATGCGCACCGGCGCTCGATGGGCCGACTTGCCCGAGAGATATCCGCCCTACCAAACATGCCATCGGCGATTCCAGCAGTGGTCGAAGGACGGGACGCTCGAACGGATCCTCTACGCCTTGGCCGGGGACTTACGTGACCGAGGGCAGATCGACTTGAGCGAAGCGTTCATCGACGGCACGTTCGTGAGCGCCAAAAAGGGGGGCGATGCGTTGGAAAAACGAAGCGTGGCAAGGGGACCAAGATCATGGCCATTGCAGACGGCTCTGGTCTTCCTCTCGCCGTCTGCATCGAAAGTGCTTCGCCGCATGAAGTCACGCTCGTCGAGCGAACCCTCGATAACTGCTTCCTCGCCCAGTTCCCCAAGCGTCTCATCGGCGACAAGGCCTACGACAGCGACGCGCTCGACGCGCGGCTCGCGGAGGAGCGGGGGATCGAGCTAATCGCGCCCAATCGCTCGAATCGCAAGCGCCTCACGCAGGACCTCCGCCCCCTACGCCGATACAAGCGCCGCTGGAAGGTAGAGCGCCTCTTCGCCTGGCTCCAGAGCTTCCGCCGCATCTTGGTACGCTACGAGCGCCACGCCGAAAACTTCCTCGGCTTCGTTCACCTCGGATGCGTCGTCCTGTTCCTCAGGAGACTCTTGGGGGGTTTATGAGATGACTTCTAGAATCGTCACTCCGTGCCGATGCGTCGCACGGTCACCTTCCGTTGTTCGAAGGGGATGTGCTGACCGGCCTCGCGCGCGGCGATCCAGATCGTGCCCCCCGACTCCATCGCGAACGCGTGCGCCTCCGACGCTTCCGTGCTGATTCGCGACCAGCGGCGTTCGCCGTTCGAACCGCGTATTTCGATCCAGTCTCGCCAATCTTCGGCGTTCTCGATGCTCGTGCCGAAGAGGACGACATCCCCACTGGGCAGCACGGATAGATCGATGACGTCGACCGCGGAACCGAGGGACTGGGAGGCCGTGATGCGTCCGTCGATCGCGACCTCCAGGAGCCGCGTCTCACCTGCGCTCGAATGCTTGGACATGACCACGTAATGCGACGGGCCCACGATGGCGACCGCACGGCCATCGGGGTGACACGCGAGGGCCAATACGTCATCGTCGCCGAGCTCGGTCTGCGCGAGGCGTCTGCCCTCGGGGGAGATGCGCAAGAGCACCCTCTTGCGTTCGGAGTACGATTCACCCGCTCTGCCTGCGACCACGAGGTTGCCCGAGCCATCGATCGAAAGCCTTTCGGGACGAAAGACCTCGGGGAGCTCGATCGACCGGAGGTGCCTCGCGCTTTCCTTTTCGAAGGAGGCGACGACGGCGGGGTGATGGCCCGTGTGAATCGGAGGCGCGGGGACACCGAACATGGCGAGGACGACGGGGGAGCCCTCGGGCGAAATGGAGAGTCCCGCGAGAGGCCACGGGTCCACCCTCTGGGAGGCGAGCGCCATGGCGGCGACCGGTTCGCCCGCCGGATCGATACGCCAAAGGAGCAGATCCAGCGGCGTCTTCCAATCATCAACGTCGGTCGCCTTGCCCCGCGGCACGTACCGATGAGGGCCGAGCTCGATCGGACGCTCGTACGCGAGCACCGCCCAGGGGATTCCGTCGGAAGACCGTGCGAGCGCGAGGTCCATCGCGGGGAAGACGCGCGCCCATTGGACCTGGCCATCGACCACGTGCGCGAGAAAAACGTGGACCTGCGGGGGATCCTCGGTGGGATCGGCGCGCACGGTGCGATCGCCGATGCGCGCCTGGCGAAAGAACCGCCCTCCGACGAGGAGGTCATTCTCGCCCAGCACGACGAGGTCCGTCACCCACGCGCCCTCCAGGGTGAGCACGACGGTCTCGATACGTTTCGGCGGATCCGGCGCGGGTGTGATCGTCACCTCTTCACGAGGGGCCCCGCAAGACGCGCCTCGACACCCCGCGAGGGCAAGCCAGGCCATGGCGAGGCAAAGCCCGGCGCGTCGAGGCGTCACACGATCCCGTCCATCACCTCGAGCGCGAGCTCGTACCGGCCGAGCGGCGGCATGATGTAGGCGCCCGCGACGCGATTCCGCACCGCCGCGAGCATCTCCCGGGCAATGGCGACGCCCTCCTTGCGCGCGGCGGGGCCGCTGCCGGCGCGTTGCATGCGGTCGCGCACGTCCCTCGGGATCTGCATGCCGGGGACCTCGTTGTGCAGGAACTCGGCATTCTTGTGGCTCGCGAGCGGCAGAATGCCGACGAGGACGGGCAGGCCCAGGGGCTCGGCGTCTTTCAGGAATCGATCGAGCACGGCCGGGTCGTAGACCGGCTGCGTCATGATCAATTCGGCCCCGGCGCGTTTCTTCAGCTTGAGGCGCTCCATTTCGCGCTCGTAATTCAAAGCCGCGGGCTCGGCGCCGGTCGCGCAGAAGAACGAGGTCACGCCGCCGAGCGGTTTGCCGCCGGGATCGATGCCGGCATTGAGGCGTGAGGCGAGGCGGAGGATGCCGATCGAGTCGAGGTCGTAGACGGCCGTGGCGTCGGGAAAATCGCCCATCTTCGGGGGATCGCCGGTGATGACGACGAGGTTCCGGATGCCGAGCGCGTGGGCGCCGAGGAGGTGCGCGACCTGCCCGAGCAGGTTCCGATCCCGGCCGCAGACGTGCAGGAGCGTCTCGACGCCGAGCTCCTCCTGCATACGCACGGCGAGCGCGAGGTTCGACATGCGCGCCTGCGCGCGCGCGCCGTCCGCAATGTTGATGATGTCGACGCCCCCCGTGACAAGCATCTTCGCGGCCTGGATGGCCGAGGTGGGGTCGACGCCGACGGGCGGGTTCACCTCGACGGAGACGACGAACTTCTGGCCAATCTTGGACGCGAGTTTGCTCTTTTCCGCCGTGGCGACGGGCCGCTGGCCGATCACCAGGACGGGCGGCTCGGGGGGAATGCTGCTATCGGCGACCCCGACCCATAGGGGGCCCGGGTCCTCACACGCGCCCGCGGCGGCGCTCGCCTCCATACGCGCGGCGGCGGCCATGCGGCGGATGTGCTCGGGCGTCGTGCCACAACAGCCGCCGATGAGCCGGACGCCGAGCTTGCAGAGCCTCCGCGCGAAGACGCCGAAGTATTCGGGGGTGGAGACGTAGATGAAGCGGTCGTCGACGCGACGGGGAATGCCGGCGTTGGGGATGGCCGAGAGCGGAATGCCGAGCGGCAGGAGTTTTTCGATCGCGGCGAGGACGACCTGCGGGCCGTCGGAGCAATTGACGCCGATGACGTTGCAGCCGAGGTCGCGCAGGCGCGCGCCGAGGTCGGCGACGGGCGTGCCGTCGGAGAGGGTGAGGTCGGCGTCGACGGAGACATTGGCGACGATGGGCAAGGCGTCGCCGACGCCTTTGCGGACGCCGTCGATGGCGAGGAGGAGCTCCTCGGGCTGGCGCATCGTCTCGAGGAGGAGGAGGTCGGCGCCGCCCTCGGCGAGGGCTTCGGCCTGCTCGCGGAAGGCGTCACGCACGCGGGCGCGGTCATCCTCGCCGAAGGCGGCGAGCACGAGGCCGCTCGGCCCGATCGCGCCGGCGACGTAGCCGCGGTCGCCCACGGCTTTGCGGGCGAGCTGAACGGCGGCGACGTTGAGCTCGCGGACGCGGTCGGCGTAGCCATGGCGGGCGAGCCGGACGCGGTTGGCGCCGAAGGTGTTGGTCTCGAGGACCTGGGCGCCGGCGCGCACGTAGTCTTCGTGGATGCGGAGGACGAGCTCGGGGCGCGAGACGACGAGCTCTTCGTAGTTGACGTTGAAGAGGACGCCGCGCTCGTAGATCTGGGTGCCCATGCCCCCGTCGATGACGAGCACGCCGCGACGAACGGCGTCGAGGAAACGCGTGGGTTTCGGGGTCAAAGGCGACGGGGCGCTCGACATCGCGCGCACCCTAGCACAGGAGAGGAACGTAGCGGCCGGACGAGCGGCCGCCTTTCGCCTGTGTTCCGGGCCGCCTCCTCGGAGGGCCCTGCCCCGGGATGCAAGGAGAACCCTCCTGCCGTATCGTACGCGCCCCGAAACGAGGAGCGACATATGCCGCGCGAGTTCGCCGTGGGTCCTTGCAGAGTCTCCCTGGTGGAAGGTGACATCACGACCGAGGACGTCGACGCCATTGCCAATGCCGCGAATGCAGGGCTCCTCGGCGGCGGCGGCGTGGACGGCGCCATTCATCGGGCCGCGGGCCCGGAGCTCGTCGCGGCATGTCGCGAGGTGAAGAAATCCCTGCCCGGAGGCGTTTTGCGGACCGGCGGGGCCGTGATCACGCCCGGCTTCCGCCTGCGCGCGAGGCACGTGATTCACTGCGTCGGCCCGGTCTACGAGCGCGAGGGAGCACGCGCGCCCGGGCTCCTCGCGAGCTGTTACACCGAGGCGCTGCGCCTTTGCCGCGAGCATGGTCTGTCGTCCATCGCATTCCCCGCGATCAGCACGGGTATTTACGGCTATCCGCTCGACGCGGCCGCCCGCGTGACGCTCACGGCGGTGCGTGATGATCTGCGCGCCCACGGAGCGCCGCCCGTCGTGAAGATGGTGCTGTTCGGGCCGAGCGCGCTTTCGGCATTCTCGCGCGCGGCCGACGAGGTTTTCCCTGCGGCCGAGCCTTGACGAGTCGGCCTTGGCCACGAACGATGGCGCCGTGATCGGGAGAAAGAAGATTGCACGAGACGCGTTCGAGGCGGGCCTGCCCGAGTCGCTGCGCGGTGAGCTCGACGCGCTGTCCGAGGCCGCGCTCGAACGGGCGGCGGCGCGCGGCCGAGAGGCGTGGCCCTCGGTCGAGGTCGAGGACGAGGTGTGGTTCGGTCACCTCGCGCGCCGGCTCCGCGAGGGCGAGCCGCTCGCCGCGCAGCTCGAGGCCATCGACGCGGGCGGCCTGTATCTGGCCGCCGCTTGCTTGCGCGGCGTGCACGCGGCGCTCGATGCGTTCGAGCGGGAGGTGCTTCCGTCGGCGCGGCGCGCCCTGTCCATGCGCGCCGACGAAGCGCGCGTCGACGAGGTGCTGCAACGGACACGCACGCGCCTGCTCACCGAGCTCCACGGTTCACCCAAGCTCGCGCTGTACGCCGGGCGCGGGCCCCTCGGCGGGTTCGTGCGCACGGTCGCGGTCCACCTCCTGGCGAGCGACGAGGCCGCCGCGAAGCCGGTCGAGGACGACGACGACGCGCTGGCCGCGCTGCCCGAGGCGGCCGACGTGGAGGCGGGGCTCTGCCGGCTGGACCAGCAGCAGCACTTCCGCGCGGCCTTTCGCGAGGCGCTCGCCACGCTCTCGTCGCGCGACCGGGCGCTCTTGCGTCTCAGCTTGCTCGATGGGCTGTCGATCGACGACATCGCGCCGATGTACGGCGCCCATCGCGCGACCGTGGCCCGCTGGCTCGGCGCCGCGCGCGAGCTTCTGGCCACCCGGACCCGGCAGGCCCTCGCGAGCCGCCTGCACCTGCGTCCCGACGACCTCGAGAGCCTGCTCGGCGGGGTGCTCAGCCGCTTCGACCTCAGCTTGTCGCGCTTTTTGCGCGAATCGCACGGCGCCGATGCTCCGCCCGATGCGACCTGACGATTTCGTGCGACCTCGACGGGAGCCGACCTGTCCCTTGGTGCGGGGTGCATGTGCACTGGCCGCGGTGTTCATCCACGTCACCAAGGAGTCTCGTCGTGAAACAACTCGTGTGGTCGCTCCCTCTCGCTTTCCTCCTCGCCTGCAGCTCCGGCACCGGGAGCTCCGGCTCCGACAACGGCGAGGGCGGGAGCGGGGGCGAGGGCGGGAGCGGGGGCGAGGGCGGGAGCGGCCCTGGTCCGTCGTCTTCCTCGAGCTCGTCGTCGTCCACGTCGTCCGGGCCGAGCGGCCTCACCGAAATGGACCGGCTCCAGGTCTACTGCGAGAAGACGATGCTCGCCGGCTGCCCGGCCTGGTTCACGTCGGCGGCCCAGTGCGTCGACATCATGAGCAAGACGCAGAGCGATCTATGCCAGGACAAATGGGTCGCGGAGACCGATTGCCTCGGCAAGACGCAGGCCGCGGACTGGACCTGCAACGGCTTCGGCGAGCCGGAGATCGTCGGTACGGTGTGCCGCGACGAGTACGGGTTCGGCTCGTATTGCCGGATTGCCGTCGCCACCCCGGACTGTTACGGAGCCGCGTGCATGTACAACGCCGATTGCCCGGGCGACGCGACCTGCAACGACGCCACGAAGCATTGCGTGCAGGCGGACGCCAAGTGCGGCGGGCTGCCGTGCACGTACAACGCCGATTGCTCGAGCGGATTCACGTGCAACGACGCGCTCGGGCAGTGCGTCGTGAACTAAGGCGCGAGGCGCGTTGATGGCCTGCCTCGACGAGAACCTCTTGTTCGAGCTGTCCGTCGGGCAGCTCGACGGGGCCGCCTTGGCCAAGGCCGAAGAGCATCTCGACACCTGCCCCCGCTGCCGGCGCGTGGTGGCCGCGACGCTGCGCGCGAGCGGGGCCGCCGCGCCGCCGCCGCCCCCGGCGCTCGTGAAACGCGGCACGGCGATCGGTCGGTACCTCGTCGTGGAGCGCGTCGGCGTCGGCGCCATGGGGCAGGTGTTCGCCGCGTACGATCCCGAGCTCGACCGCAAGGTGGCGCTGAAGCTCTTGCGCTTCTCGTCGCGGCCTCGCGCGGAGGAGGAGCAGAGGCGCGCGCGGCTCGCGCGCGAGGCGCAGACGCTGGCGCGCCTGTCGCACCCGAACGTCGTGACCGTGTTCGACGTGGGGACGTGGGAAACGCAGTTCTTCGTCGCGCTCGAGTTCGTCGCCGGTGGGTCGGCCCGCGCATGGGCCACGCGAGAGCCGCGCGCGTGGCGCGAGATCGTGCAGCTCTGGATGCAGGTCGGGCGCGGCCTCGCCGCCGCGCACGCAGCCGGGGTCGTGCACCGGGACCTGAAGCCCGACAATGTGCTCGTGCGCGCCGATGGTCGCGCGCAGGTCACCGACTTCGGTCTGGCCGCCGAGACACGTCCCCGCGACGCGGCGGCCATGCCGACGGGCATGGCGATCACGGAGACGGGCGCGCTGCTCGGAACCCCGGCCTACATGGCGCCGGATCAGCTCGAGGGCGCGCCGGCCAGCGAGGCCTCCGACCAGTACGCGTTCTGCGTGTCGTTATGGGAAGCGCTTCATGGCGAGCGTCCCTTCGTCGGTCGCACGGTCGCCGAGCTCGCGCGCGCCGCGCGGGAGGAAGCGCCACGCGCACCGGCGTCGTCGCCGGTGCCGCAAGCCGTGCGCCGCCTGCTGCAGCGCGGGCTGCATCCCGATCCACGCGAGCGTCATCCCTCGGTCGGCGCGCTCGTCGACGCGCTCGAGCGCGCGACGGAGGAGCGTCGTCGCTTCGGCGTCCCGATGCTGATCGGCGCGGCCCTGCTGGCCCTCGGCGTCGTCCTCGTCACGCGGCCGAAAGAGGCCGTCCGCCGTCACCCGACGTGCGTGCTCGCCGAGGAGCGGCACCGGGCCGCGTGGGACGATACGCGCCGCGCCGCGGTGCGTGAGGCCTTCGATCGCACGGGGCTCTCGTATGCCGCGCAGGCCTTCGGCGCCGTCGACGGCGCGGTCTCGGCGCGCGCGTCCGCCTGGCGGTCCGAGCGCGCCGAGGCGTGCGAGGCGCTGGTCGAAGCTCCGCAGCCCGATCCGCTTTTCCGCGCGCGGGTCGGCTGCCTGGACGAACGGCTGGCAGAGCTCGACGCCGCCGTCGAGGTGCTCTCGCTCGGCGGCGTCGACCCGGTCAACCGCGCGACGTCCGTCGTCGAGAAGATGGCGCCGCTCGACGCCTGCGTGGCGATCGACGTCGGACCCGCCGACGCGGAGCCATGCGAGGCGTGCGTGGTGATCCGCGCCGACGTGCAGCGCGGCAGGACGCTCCGGGAGCTCGGAAAGTTCACCGAGGCCGAGCGTGTGACCAAGGACGCGCTCGCGCGCGAGGCTCCCCCGAACGCCGCCGCCGCGCGGGCCGCGCTGCTCGTCGAGCACGCGCGCACGCTCGAGCCGCTCGGCCGCCTCGACGATGCCGAGCGCGAGATGTTCGACGCGGCGCTCGCCGCGCACCGGGTGGGCAGCCGCGCTCTCGCCAGCGAGGCGTTCGCCGAGCTCGCCTACTTCGTGGGCTATTTGCGCGCGCGTCCCGATGACGGCGAGCGCTGGGCGCTCCAGGCGGACGCGCTCGTCGGCGCGGACGATCCGCTCCTCGATCGCATCACCACGGTGCGCGCGGTCATCGAGACGCGCCGCGGCAACCTGCGGCTTTCCGAGGAGCACTTTCGCCGCGTGGAAGAGCGCGTCCGCAAGCGGCTCGGCGCGTCGCACCCGAGCCGCGCCCGCGTGCTCTCCAATCTGGCGAGCACGATCTTGCATCAGGGTCGCTTCGACGACGCGCTGCCGCTGCTGAAGGAGTCGTACGACCTCTTCGTCGCGGCGCTCGGCGCCGATCACCCCGACGCCTTCCAGGCGCAGAACTCCTGGGGCGCGGCCCTCGGCCGCGCGGGCCGTTTCACCGAGGCGGTCCCGGTGTTCGAGGCGGCGCTGGCCGGGTACAAGCGCACGCTCGGCGCGAACCATCCACGCATTGGCCGCGCGGCCTCGAACCTCGCGGAGGCGCTCTTCCGGCTCGAGCGATATTCGGAGGCGCGCGCTCGCTACATCGAGTCGGCGGCGGCCATCGAGCGGGCGCTCGGGGCCGACGCGCCGGACCGCGCGCGCGCGCTCGCCGGCGTCGGTCAGGTGTACGTCGCGGAGGGCGCGTGCGCCGCGGGCCTCGGCGAGACGGAGCGTGCGCTCGGCATCTGCGCGAAGTCCGCGTGCGAGCCCGGGGACGCGGCGGCGATCGAGTTCCTGCACGCGAAGGCGTGGGTCTGCGCGGGCCGCGCGAAGGCCCAGGCCATCCCGCACGCGCGCCGCGCTCTCGAGCTCTTCCGCTCCATGGGCGCAGGCGCCGAAGAGCAGATCGCGGAGATCGAAGCCTGGCTTCGCTGAAACGAACGAGAGGGTGTTTGGTGGTCGTACCGAACCCCCACCTCGACGGCCCACCGCACCGCGACGAACTAGGCTATGCTCCGCCCGCCCGCGCACCTGCGCGAGGGATGTACGGAGGCGAGCACCATGTACGAACCGATCAAATTTCCGACGAAAAGTGGGGCGGAGGCACCGGGGGAGCTCGTGGCGCCGGAGGGTGTGGAGCGGGCGCCCGCGGTGGTGCTGATCCAGGAGTGGTGGGGGCTCAACGGGCAGATCCGTCACGTCGCCGCGCGCCTCGCGCGCGAAGGGTTCCTCGTGGCGATCCCCGATCTCTATCACGGGCGCTGGACCGTCGATCCCGCCGAGGCCCAGAAGCTCATGGAAGGCCTCGATTGGCCCCGCGCGCTCGACGAGATCGGCAGCGCGGCCGCCTTCCTGAAGAAGCATCCGCGCAGCAGCGGGCACGTCGGCGTGGTCGGCTTCTGCCTCGGCGGCGCGCTCTCGTTCGCCTCGGCCACCGTCGTGCCGGAGTTCGAGGCCGTCGTGCCGTTTTACGGACTCCCGCCCGCGGACAAGTTCGATCTCTCGAAGGTGAAGGCCCCCGTCCTCGCGCATTTCGCGAGCAATGACGATTGGGCCCGGGCGGATAGCGCGCGGGCGGTCATGGAACAGATGCATTCGCGTGGACAAGCCATGGAGCTCCACGTGTACGAAGCCGGGCACGCGTTCGCGCACGAGTCGCGCAAGGACGTGTACGTCCCGGAGGCGGCCGCGCTCGCCTGGAGCCGCACCATTGCTTTCTTGCACCGGCACCTCGGCTGATCCGAGGGGCCGCTTTTTCGTGATGACTTGGTTGGAGGTCGGTCGATGTCGAATCGTTGGATGAGGGTTTGGCTTTTCGCCGTGCCTTGCGCGGCCGTGCTCGGCTTCGCGGGCACCGGCTGCTCGGACGGCTCGGACGGCGCGGGCGGCGCGGGCGGCGAAGGTGGCGCGGGTGGATCACCGGCGAGCTCGAGCTCGAACTCGGGGAGCGGCGGCGCGGGCGGACAAGGCGGCGCGGGCGGACAAGGCGGCGCGGGCGGCGGCGGCTGCGGCGATACCATGACGGACCCGATGAACTGCGGCGCCTGCGAGAACCAATGCGCGCCGGGCCAGACGTGCGCGGGCGGCGTTTGCACCTGCGGATCGGCGAGCGTCGCGTTCGCGGACGTGCAGGCGATCCTGTCGGCGAGTTGCGCGATCGGCGGCTGCCATTCGGGCGGGTCGCCGAAGCAGGGGCTCGATCTGACGAACGCGAACGCGCACGCCGATCTCGTGGACGTGCCGGCCGAGCAATGCGCGGGCGGGACGCGGATGCGCGTCAAGCCGGGCGCTCCTTCGGAGAGCTACCTCATCGACAAGATCATGAACGTCGACAAGTGCTCCGGAAACAAGATGCCCCCGGCGATCGCGCTCTCGGAGGACAAGATCCAGACGATCTCGGACTGGATCTGCGGCGGCGCGATGCCGTGATCGATTGAATGGGACGGGGACCGATGTATTGCTCGCGTTGTCTCAGGCGTTTCGAGGATGAAGAGCACCGCTTCTGTCCGTACGACGGCACGAAGCTCGTCGCGACGCCGGACGTCTCGTCGCTCCGCGCCAAACCCACGCCCGAGACGGGCGTGGTGCTCGGCGGGCGCTACGAGGTGCGGGGGCTCATCGGTCGGGGGGGCATGGCCCGGATCTATCTGGCGCTCGATCGGAACACGAGCGAGCCGGTCGCCATCAAGATGCTCGACTCGCTGCACCTCCGCGCGCCCGGCGCGCGCGCTCGCTTCGATCGCGAGGCGAAGGCGGCGAACGCGCTCGCGCATCCCAATATCGTGAAGGTGCTCGATACGGGGGAGCGGCCGGACGGCGTGCCTTTCCTCGTGATGGAATATCTCTTCGGCGAGACGCTCGGGGACTGGCTGCGTCGCGAGACGACGATGCCGCTCCACCTCGCGCTCCCGGTGCTCTCGCAGACGGCCTCGGCGCTCGGGGTGGCGCACCGCGCGGGGATCGTGCATCGGGACGTGAAGCCGGACAATGTGTTTCTGGTCGGCGAGCCGGGCGAGCCTTACAACACGAAGGTGCTGGATTTTGGTTTGTCCAAGCTCGAGGCCGCCAAGGCGGTCACGCAGGCCGGGGTGGCCGTGGGGACGCCCGAATACATGCCGCCCGAGCAGGTGGTGGGGGACAAGTCGGATCCGCGGTCGGACGTGTATGCGCTCGGGGTGATGATGTATCGCATGCTGACCGGGGAGCTGCCGTTCCGCGCGGACGATTATGCGGTCCTCCTGGCGAGGCAGCTCATCATGCCGCCGCGCGAGCCCTCGGAGGCGCAGCCGGGGATCGATCGGGCCACGGAGGGCGTGATCCTGAAGGCGCTGCGCAAGAAACCCGAGGACCGGTATTCGACGATGGAGGCGTTCTGCGACGACGTCGAGCGGCTCATGGGCAAGCGGCTCGGGTCGCTGTCGGCGGGGCTCTTGCCGCGCGGGCCGGACGTGTACGAGCCGAAGGATCAGCTCTCGCGGACGGCGGCGAAGTTTTTCTACAACAAGCTCGGGATGACGCCGCCTGCCTGGAAGTGAGGGCGGGCGACGGTCTCGAACGGCAAGGATGGCCCGACCTTACCGCAGCATCGCGACCGCAGCTTGATCACAAGGGAACCCGAAGGAGCACGCGCGTCGTGCCCCCCTCCGTCGTTCCCGTGAGCGCCACAATCCCAGCGGCCTCCAACCGAGTCAGCGCCGACACGAGCGTCCCCGAATACGACAATTCGGGAAGGCGGTCTCGCAAACGTGCGATGGAGACGAACCCCTCGGCATCCGGCCGCATGCGCGAGAGCGCGAAGTGCAGGAGCCCCTCGGCATACGCGTCGTCCCCGAGCTTCCGGAGTACCGCCGCGTAGTTCGCAACGTACACCGCGGCGTCCTGGTAGGGCCGCGCCGCGCGCATGATGTCGAGGAGGAGCTGCTCGCCGCGTTCGTCATGCGCCACGGCGCCTACCGAGACGCGGGTCGCCGTCATGGACCGCGGTGGTGGGAGCGGGGGTAGGCGGTCAGCGAGGCGGGCCTTGCGGAAGCGCTCGCGCACGCTGCGGAGCGCGGCCCCGAGCGCGGCATGGGCACGGCTCCACGCCGACGGCGTGTCCACGACGCTGTCGCGCGGCGGCTCGGAATGCGCGAGGCTGGGGCGTGTCCCGCTCTGCGGCGGAAGCGCAAAGCGGGTCATCACGGTCGTCGCGACGTCATCGTCATCCATAGCCATGTGCGGTGCGGCGCGCATCGTTACCTCCAGGAAAGTCACCGACCCGAGGCGGCTGCGTCGCGTGAAGCGTGCGCGTATGGGGAAACGCCGCGCGGCGCAGCCGCCTCGGAACGGTGACGAACGACCGGCAGAAGAGGACGATGGAGGCGAGAGGTGCTTGCCCAAACGCGCGCGCCCCCATCGCCCTCTTCTGCCGGTCGGTGAAAAGTTTGGCTTGACAGGACACCCGTCCTTGGACAAACGTAAGCGTCAGAGAGCGCGTCTACACCGGATCCACGAACTCGAGTCACCCACCCGGTTTCCGGGAGACGGGCCGAGAAAAACCGCCTTGTCGGCACTCCGGTCAATGGGCGCGCTCTCGCTTTTTCGAAAGCGCACATCGTAGCAAGAGCAGGGACAAACGACCCGCAGGAGAGGACGATGGAGGCGAGAGGTGCTTGCCCAGACGCGCGCGCCCCCATCGCCCTCCCCTGCGGGTCGTTTCGTGGAGAACCCGCCCGAGGCCGAACACGGCGCCTTTTCGTTATACGAGGCCAGGAGGACCGTGTTCGGCTCGGGCAGAAGGGACGAGCGTCGAGCCCTCGGTTTAGCCAGGCGCGCGTTCGCCGGAGGTCCGAGTCTCGCCCCTCACCTGCGCTACATGATCGAGGAGGCGATTCGGATCGACGAACGTGAAAAATAGGTGGGAGCTTTGACTACTCGGCGAACTCGAACGGCGGGAGGCAGCAGAACGTCACGGCGTCGGCGAAGTCTTCCGAGGCTGCGCCAGTGGGCTCTCCGCCCGTCGCGAGGCAGAGGCCGGGGATGTACGCAAGGTCCGTGATGGCTTTGCTTCCGAGTGCTCGGCCCGGCGGGAAGACGTTCGTGCACTGCTCGTCGAAGGATGCCACGTCCACCGTATTCGCCCCAACGGTGCATGCGCCATCGCTGTAAAACCGTAGGTTTCCGATGCACCCGCTCCCGACCGGGCTTCCCCCGCACTCGCACGTCGTGCAGCCGCGCGTATCGATGGGCACCTCGCCGTAGAGGTAGATGGGGTCATATCGGTCGTAGTTGCCGGGGCACTTGGCGTGTATCCCCCGGAGCGCGACGCACTGGAGAAACGGGTAAGGCAGGTCGTACATGCAACGGTGCGTGGACGTCTCGCATCTCCCCTCGCGCTCCTTCGCCTCGCAGGCGAGGCCTATCCAGCGCCAGTCCGTGGTCTTGGTAAACGCGGCCGGCTTCGTGATCGACGGGCAAGCCTCGCTCGTTGGGCCAGGCAGCGGAGAAGCGTAAACGGATTGCGCGCACGGCTCGCCACCACAATCAGCCCCCGCCGGCAGGGCGTTCGCGCTCGTGCACGAGCCGTCCCAGCCGGCGGGACCTCCGAAAGGGAGCGCGGGGGCTCCGTTCTCCGCGCACGTGCCAGCACGGACCTCGATCGTCTCGGGGAGCTTGGTGCACGAACCTTCCGAGGCCGGACACGAGCACTCGCATGCCGCAGGCGGCGCGTCGAGGTACGCGAAGCGTCGGTACTTCTCGAAGAACTCCACGTCGTCGCCGTAGCCGCCCAGCTTGCGCGCCTCGTCGCAGTTCGCGGGCGCAAGCTCACGCGGCCCGTACCAGAGCAGCATCGTCGTGCGCGGCCAGTCCCCAGCGGACTCGCTGCTCGGCTCGGGGACGCAGCGCCCCAGGCCGTCGCTGCACGTGGCCTGAGCCGCGTCCGGCTCGTCGGACCCGCCGCCGGCGTCGGCGTCGGCGTCGGCGCCGGCGTCGGAGCGACATGCGGGAGAGGGTTCCAGCGCCTCCGGGTCGCACTCGCCACGATTGTAAGAAGGTGGCGCCGAGCAGGCTTCAACGACAGCCAGGCCGAGGATGGACACGAGAGGTAAAAGCGAGGCAATTCGCATGGTCAAAACTCCCAAACGCCTACAAATTGAGCCGTGATCATGACGGGAGGCTGCTCCGCCAAGACCGTTTCGCCCGCGACGATTTTCAGGCCACTCGACAATCCGAGGACATCGGCGGACGAATTTAGCGAGAAAGACGGTGTTACACGGACGCGGGCGCCGAGGCGTCCGCCCGCTCCCGGCTTGAAATTCACGAAGCTTGCTGGCTTGTAGCTCTGCGACGAGAAGTCAACGTTGATCACGCCGAGGTGCCCGAGCGCGCAGCCGAAGAACCATCTGTAGTGTCCGCACACGCTCGCGATTCCGCCAGCGGTCATCGCGCTGATCGGTTCCCCGCCGACCGCCGTCGTCAGCCACGCGGCGCGCCCCTCAATCCCCAGGGATACGTACTCGCTCGGCCACAAGCTCGCCCCCACGGCCAATCCCACCGCGGGCATCCACGACGCCACACCAAACACCACGACCGGCCCCGCGCCAATCGAGCCCCGCACCCCTTTCTTCTCTCCGTCGCCTCGGTTCGTCGCCGGACTGTCGTCGTACGCGTACGGGTCCTCCTGCTTCGAGAGCTTCGTCTCGCCGACCACCACCGTGGGGGCCACGATCTTCGGCGGATCCTTCTCCGGCTCATACACCGCCGGCACGGCCGGGGGCGGCGCCGATTGCGGTTTGAGCGTGATCCGAACCGGCCGGTTTTCGCCCTTGACCGCCGTGAACTTCTCGACGGCCTCCTCGTACCCGTCGAGCTTCGCGCGCACCTCGTGCTCGCCCGCGCGCACGAAGAACCAGGACGCGGTGTGCCCCCCCGTGTCCGCAGGCTCGCCGTCGAGCGTCACCGCCGCGCCCGCGTGCGACACGATGAGCTCTATCCAAGATCCTTGTGCGCGCGCCGCTTCGTGCGCCTGGAAGAACCCTTCACGCTCCTTCGGCGACGTGGTCGCGCGATGGATCGCGTCGAGCAAAAGCTCGGGAGCAAGCTCGGGCCGGCCAAGCTGCACGAACAGGACGCCGAGCCGCCCGCCAATGAGCGGATCGGAGCGGACCTCGAGCGCAGCCATGTAGGCCCTCGCCGCCGCGCGGGGATGGCCCGCGGCCCGCTCGCGATCCCCCAGCGACGCGAACGCGCGGAAGCGCATGTCCTCCGCGCTCTCTTCGTCCTCCTCCTTGTCGATCGGCGCGTCTGCCCATGCGGGCGATGCGAGTCCACAGAGGAGAACCGGTACGAGGCCGAGGCGGAGCATCTCCACGATCGATACTGGGGTTTGGCGGCGGCGTCTACCAGGCCCAACCCTTTCCGCGGAACGGCCGATGTCCTCGCCCCGATGGTTTCGCGACGAACGGATCAGGCGACGCCGCGCTCGGCGCGGGCGGAGTCGGCGGCGCAGGTACCGGCGCGAGGTTTGTCGGCGGGCCCGAGACCTCGGTCGCCCTCACCAGATCGGCCGCCGACGCCCCGATGACGTGGGCAGCGCCGGTCGCGACAGCCGGAGCCTCGGGCCGCACCGGCCGGTACAGGGCGAAGAACAGCGACGCGAGGAGCAAGTGCCCGTACGGGTATACGTAGTCGAACACCCTGCGCGCGAGGGCGCGGCGGTGGAACAGGGCGATCGGCAGGGCGCCGAGGTACTGCTCCTTCGGTCCGAGAGCGCGCAGCATGTTCGTGCGCGCCGCGGCGAGTCGTGATTTCACGGTGCCAAGCGGGATGTCGAGCAGCTCGGCCGCCTCCGAGCACGTGCACTCTGCGAGGTCGACGAGCACGATCACGATGAACTGCTCTGGCGAAAGCGTCTTCAAGGCCGATAGAAGCGCGCGGCGAGCCTCGGAACGAAAAGCCCCTTCCTCCGGCGACACGTCCGGCGTCGCCGTGCGCTCGGCGTCGCCGAGGTCCGGGCAGAAATGCTCGCGCTCGCGCCGCGCCCGACGCTTCTCCTCGCTGCGGAGGTTCTTGGCGATGCCGAATAGCCATGGCCGAACCCCGTCGGGGTGCGGCGTGTAGCCGAACAGCGCCGCGAGCCCCCGCAGCATGAGCTCCTGCATCCTGTCGGTGGCGAGGGCGTCCGAGCGACGTTGCAGAATGCGTGCCACCTCGGGACGAAGCGCGACCAGTTCGGTCGTGAGCGGAGAGGGAATCGTTGTACGCGCCATGTCCCCCCCTTCATGATCGGCCGAGGAATTTGGATCGAAGAAATCGACCGGCACGTGTCGATTTTCGTCCGTCCGCGGGAAACCCAGAGAGCCCGACCCTACTGCTCATTTCTGGGTGGAGCCAAGCTCCTCGGCGACCCGAGCCACGTCGTCGAGCCCGTCGACCGCGCAGAGGTTCGCCACTGCCTTCCAAGCCTCGCCATTACCGCGGAGCTGCGCCGCGTCGACAAACCCACGCCGCGCCGCGTCCCGGTTGCCCGCGTGGCGAAGCAGGCCTCCATGTCGAAAGCGGCGAGACACGCGCTGCGTTGACAGGCGTTCGGTGTTCCTGCTCCGATCCAGGCAATGAGACGTCCGCGTTGGCGACCGCTCCTCTCCCTGGGCCTTCTCGGTTGCCTGACGCTCTCGCTCCTCCCGATTGGCTGCTCGTCAGCGAAGATCTACCGCCCTCCGGCGCCCGATGACCGGCCGCGCATCCCTGAAGCCACCGCAGAGCGCCTCAGGGCGTGTGTGGATGAGCTCAGCGGCACCATCGAGCCCGGATACTACACGCTCGACGCCTCGGTGAAGGTCGACCAGGAAGGTCGTGTCGTGGAGGTGGAGACGACGGGCCAGCCCAATCCGGACGTTGGGGGTTGCATGCGGATCGCCCTGCGAGAGATGAGGCTGCCCAAGGATGTCTTCCAGATGGGCATGTTGCGTACGTCCGCGTCGGCGAACGGGCAGGCGATGCCGGATCGGGCGCAGATCGGGGAGGTCGTGACCGTCGTCGTGGTCGTCACGGTCGTCTTCACCGAGGTCATCATCGAAGCCTTCGCGATCGCCGTCGGCGTGACGGTCACGGCGACGGTCGCGGCGGGGGCGGCGGAGGCGCTTGCGAAGAGGAGGAAGCCGAAGAAGGAGGAGGACGAGCCGACGTGTCTGGACCATTATGAGGCGTGCATGGATGACGCCAGCATCGCCGACAGACTTGGGGCCCATTGGAAGTCATCCCTCTGCAATGCGTGTCGAGTAACGTGCGAGGCCAAGAAAAATTGGCCCGATACCGTCCCCATGAGCTGGGGAATGGAGTCCTGTAAATACAAAGGGCATGACAAATGGAACAAGTAAAGCCCAACAGAACCATGACCCCGGAGGAGCGTGTGTTCGTGCAGGCGCACAGCAAGCTCCTTATCAAGTCGCTACAGCGAACCCGCACCTTCGCCGAGGCCGCCCTCGACTTCCGTAAGCTCGAGACCGAATTCGTGGAGCGCGCAGGCGATGACGAATTTGATGTACGCGAAACGAGACGGCGCATTGCTGAAACCATTTTGAACCTAGCCTATAACAAGCGTCCCCCCTTCGAGGTCTGCCGCGAGGCGTGGAACGATCTGGTCCGCCTCGGCTTCTCGGGCATCGACCTCGAGTGCTCGATGTCCTGGTTTTACGCCGATTGCTGCGCATACGACGAGCGGCCCGACGAGGGGCTCGCGGTGCTCGAGCCGCTCCTCGCGAAGCTCGAGAGTCTGCTCGAGGAAACGAAGGGGAGCGGGGTGGAGTACCCTGCGCGCCTTTACGAAAACGAGCTGGAGCGCCTGGGGAACCTCCGGAACGCGCTCCTTGCCCAGAAACGCGGCGAGGTCGTCCCGTGGCTGGAGACCCGCCGCGAGGACGAGGCGGCCCCCCCGATGACGCCGGAAGAAGAGCAGGCCGACGAGCTTTACGAGGAGTTCTGGAAAGCGCACCGCGCCGCTTACAAGAGCTTCAGGGACTCGAAAAATCGGAGCTTCGCCGATATCGCGGCCGCCTACCGCCGGGTCGAGGCGGAGTTCGTGGCACGCGCGGGCGAAGGCGAGGCGTTCGAGGTTTCTGTTCGCGCCATCAAGGCAAGGACCGCCGAGGAGATCCTCAGGGCCGCTTGTGAGCTTCGCGCGCCCTTCCAGGCCTGCCGAGACGCCTGGGACGAGTTTGTCCGCATCGGCCAAGACAAGAGCTGGATGTATCCAACGATGTACGTGGAGACCTGCCTCGATAACAACGAGCCCGAGGCGGGGCTCGCCGCGGTCGAGCCGTGGATCGCCGAGATCGAGCGCAAGCTCCAAGCGTGCAAGGAACCCTTGCGGCCCCCGGGGGAAACCAGCGTGGAGCTCAACCGCAAGCTCAAAGAGCTCCACGAGCTCCGGGACAAGCTCATTGCCAAGCGAAGCGGCGGCGAGCCGGC
>NZ_JASBQE010000035.1 GCF_029960785.1 Polyangium sp. 15x6 | reverse complement strand
CGAGCCTCCGCCGCCGCCGCCCGAGCCGCCGGTGCCGCCTCCGCCCGAGCCTCCGCCGCCGCCGCCCGAGCCGCCAGTGCCGCCCGAGCCTCCGCCGCCGCCGCCACCCGAGCCTCCGGTGCCGCCTCCGCCCGAGCCGCCGATGCCACCCGAGCCTCCGCCTCCGCCGACGCCGCCCTGTCCGCCGGTCGCGTCACCCCCGGTGCCGGCCATGCCGCCGCTGCCCCCGGCGCCGGCTCCGCCCATTCCCATGCCCCCTGTGCCGCCTTGCCCCCCGCTGCCGCTCGATGCCGTCCCTCCACCGACGGACGTGCTGGCGGCCCCACCTCCTTCACCGCCGTTGCCGCCGCCGCTGTTACAGCCCAGAAGCACAAGGAGCACACCAAGTGTAAGAGAACCCCGCATTGGACCTCCCGTCGGGGATTGAACGTAGATAGGGCCCACTGCGCCTGTCAACCGCGAATGTCAGAACACGAACAGGGGCCCGCGGAGCACCGTAGGAGGGGACCTCCTCGTCGCGTATTCAGGGGGATTGGAGCTCTTATCGTGGGGATATCAAAAAGCGATCGTCCGCCCGACGGGGGCCGGCCTGGGTCCGCCGGCAGAGGGCGCGAGCGGGGAGGGGATCAGCGACGGTCTTCGCCGGCGGGCACTTGCTTCGCGCGCCAGCGGGAAAGCAGCCTGGCGAGCCAGGCCTCGCGCGCGGCGAGGCAGGCCTTGGAGATCTCCGACTCGGGGGCGATGTCGTAGAACCCGTGGAAAGCGCCGCCCCATACGTGCAGCTCGCAATCGCCGCCGGCGGCCCAGATGGCGCTGGCGTAAGCCACGTCCTCGTCACGGAACACCTCGGCGGCGCCGACGTCGATGAACGTCGGCGGCAGGCCACGCAAGTCGATGGCGCGCGCCGGCGCGGAGTAGGGAGAAACGTTTTCGGTGCCACGCCTGTCGCCGAGCACGGCCGTCCAGGCCGTCAGGTTGCTCGTGCGATCCCAGATGCCGGTGCCCTGGTACTGGTGGGAGGAGACCGTCTCGTTGCGGTCGTCGATCATCGGACACTGAAGCAATTGTCCGGCCAGTTTCGGTCCCTTCCGGTCGCGCGCAAGGAGCGTCGTGCCCGCCGCGAGCCCGCCGCCGCCGCTGCCGCCGAAGATGACCAGGCACTCGGGGTCGAACCCGAGCTCCTCGGCATGTTCCGCCATCCATGCGAGGCCGGCATAACAATCCTCGACGGGGATCGGGGCCGGGTGCTCGGGCGAAAGGCGGTATTCGACGGTGACGCCCACCGCGTCGTGCTTCATGGCCCAGTCCACCAGCGGGTGGACCGCCGCGAACCGATTGCACATGACCATGCCGCCCCCGTGGATGTTGTAGATCCCGGGGCCGGGCTTTTGGTGGTCCTTGCGGGAGATCACCGAGACGACGATCTCCGCGCCGTCGTAGCCGGTGATCGTGTGGTCGACGCACTGGACGGGCAGGTCGCCGATGATTTCCTCGATGGTCGGCATCTTCAATGCCCGGAAATGCGCCAGGCGGTCGGGCGTCATGCCGACCGGCACATATCCCTCCAGGGCCGGCAGGAGCGGCGCGATCTGGGGGTCGAACGGGGGATTCGCGAGAGGGCGCTTCATGAAGTCTCCTTATCCGTCCAGTTGTAGCGGATGAAGCGGCCGAGGCCAGAATCGACGGAGGGACACCCAATCGACGACGACGCCTGAAGCGCATGTGCCTGGCCGTCCTCCTCCGCTTCGAGATGCGAACGGTAGCCTCGGGCACCGTGGCGACGAGCTCCCGCGAGCGCGCGAACGGGCCTCCTCACCGGGAAGGAGAAACGCGAACACCGTAACGCGTCGACGGCGGAGGTTCGGCTCTACAATCGCGCCCCCATGAAGCGAACATTCGGCCTCGGATTGCTCTTCATCGCCGCGATTGCCGCCTCCGGTTGCTCGAAGAAAGACGAGCTGCCTCTCGTCGAGCTGCAGGGGGGCGATGGTTTCGAGGGGTTGGCGATCGGCCTGCCTCCTGGCGTGACTGCCCCACCGGAAAAATTCGGCAAGATCAGCATCAAGCTCGACGGCTACGTCATCGACGTGCACCCCACCGAGGGCACGCTGGCCGATGAGAAGGAAAATTTCGGGTCGAAGGGCTTCCACGTCGAGACGGCCGACGGCTTCATCTCCAAGGACGACGGGAAAGACGGCAAGACGTTCCCGGTGCTACGCCTGTACCAGAAGGGCGAAACGGTGGTGCAATGCTCGTCGCGTCCGCCGGAGGCGCCGCCGACGCTCGAGAAAGCGAAGCAAGCGCTCGCCATCTGCTCGACGCTCGTGAAGAAGTAGGCGTTCCCCATGGCGGACACTACCCTCCGCGCGCCGCCGTGACGTATCATCGCGGCATGTCGTCTGGCCGCAGCTTCGTCCTCGTGCTCCTGCTCGCCGCGTGTGGCGGGTCCTCCTCTCCGCCACCTGCAACGTCCGACGCGCGCACCATCGCCGATCTCGGGCCGATGTGCCATCGCTACTACGCGCGGCAGGCCACGTGCAACGACGACTACCTGTCCGCCGTGCTCGACCTCCGCATCGAGCTCGACATGCCGAAGGGCATCGGCGAGCGCGTCAAGACCGAGGGGCGCGACGTGGTCCTGAAGGAATCACGCGTCCAGTGGGAGAGCGACATGGAGCCCGCGAAGATCGACGCGATGTGCAACGCGATGGCGACCCGCACGCCAGCCGACCAGCTGGAGCGGCTGCTCAAGCAGGGCGACGCCTGCGAGGCGGCGGCCGACTGCAAGGCGTTCGCGACCTGCGCGGTCGGAACGGAGCGGTCGTACATCGCGTCGGGCGCGACGCATCACTAGAGCGCCGAACAGTTCGGCGCTCTGCGAGAGGGGCGCACTTGGTCCATCGGGAACATCCGGAGCTGGAAGCCCTCCTGGTCGCTTCACCGGACGACCTCGGGCTATACGAGGCGTACGGCCGCTGGCTCGCCGAAAACGGTGACCCTCGCGCGGAGTTGATCCTTTTCGATTGCGCCTCGGAGCGACAGGGGCGGAAACCGAACCGCGACGAACGACATGCCATCCTGGAGCGGCAGAACAGGGAACTCTACGCGCTGGCCCCGTTCTTGTCATCGTGTATGCACGGCTGGCCGTTCGTCTGGGCGCGAGGCTTCCTTCGCGAGCTGACCTTGCAGATTCATGAAGGCGATGCCACCAGCCGCGAGCAGGTGGAAGCCGTCCTCGTCCATCCCTACACGAGGTTGCTCAGAAGGCTCTCGCTCGGCATCACGAGCGGAGGTGCGGCTCCCTGGCTGGTCGAACGCGTAGCTGAACGTCGCCCGCAGACCCTCGAGTCCCTCTTCGTCAGTGGCGCGTCGAGCGTCTCCATCGACCCTCTCCGCTCGATCTTCGCGAGACCCGGACGCCTCGGAACGTACAACGGCACGTCGCATTTCGGAGCGGGCCCCTTCCATGGCATTCGAATGCTGGACGTGCGTGATCAGCAGGTGGACTGGAGGCCTTCCGACGTGGATGCCTCGTGGCCCGACCTGGAGATCCTGGTCCTACGACCACGTGGGAGTCATGCGGACAGCCTACGTTGGTCCGCGCAGATGTTGAGCTCCGCCCGCGCCATGCCGAAGCTTCGCGAGGTCTGGGCCTGTGAGTCGAAGGGCGACGAGCTGCTCGAAGTGATCCTGGCGTCGCCGCTCCTTCCTCAGCTCCGACGACTCGATTTCACCGATACGCTCACGAACCGGGGCGCCGCGTTGCTCTACAGCAATGCCGAAAGGCTCTCGGGTATCGAGGAGATCCGTATCGGGTCCACCGGGGATCGGCGTGCCTCGATCGTGAGGGTGGCCCGCGTAGGCGCCCCGAACTATGAGCCGCCACCTCTGGGTGAACTGGAAATCGATGGTCCGTGGCGGAGCAGGCTCGCTCGACGTTTCGGCAAGCAGATTCGATTCAAGATTCCTGTCGGACATCCGCACCTCGGCCTCTGAGCCGCCGAGCAAGCCGCTGGAGCCGATGGGGTGGGGAAGGGGAGCGAAAGCAGAGGTGCATTGACGTCGCTCCGGGCGTGTCCGATCCTCCGGTCCTCGCACGCATGGGAAAACTGCTCCTCATCGAGGATGACGCTGCGCTTGCCTCCGTGCTCTCCCTCGCGTTCGAGGACGCGGGGCACGAGGCGATCGTCGCGAAGGACGGGATCGAGGGGCTCGCTCGTGTCACGCAGGATCGCCCGGATCTCGTGATCAGCGACGTCAACATGCCCCGCCTCGACGGCTTCAGCTTGTGCCGGCGCCTGCGCGAGGCGGGCAACCTCGTGCCGCTCATCCTGCTCACCTCGCGGGACTCCGAGATCGACGAGGCGCTCGGGCTCGAGCTCGGCGCCGATGACTACGTGGCCAAGCCCTTCAGCACCCGCGTGCTCCTCCTGCGGGTCCACGCGCTCCTGCGCCGGAAGCAGACGCTCGGTAGCGCCGAGACGGCCCGGGGCGTGATCGCTGCGGGGCCGCTGCGCCTCGATCCAGAGCGGATCGAGGCGCGCTACCGCGACACGCCGATCGCCGTCACCCTCACCGAGTTCCGCCTCCTCGAAGCGCTCGTCGCCCGCCCGGGCGTGGTCTTCTCGCGCGAGCGGCTGCTCGAGCTCGCGCGCGGCGACGAGAGCGTCGTCGACGCGCGCCTCGTCGACACCTACGTGCGGCGCCTGCGCCGCAAGTTCGAGGCCGTGGAGCCGGCCTTCGACGGCATCGAGACCGTGGTCGGCGCCGGGTACCGGTACAAGGACCGTGGCGCCTAGGAGACACTCGCTCCGGCGTCGCACGTTCGCCGTGGTCCTCGCGGTCGTCCTCGCGCCCGTGGGGATCGTCTTCGGCGCCCGGTACGACGACGCAGGCGAAGAGGATCGCGTGCGCGCCCGCGTCCTTCGCGCAGCCGAGGCGGCTCGATCGCTCGTCACCACGACCCCCGACGTATCCTCCACGCTCGCGACGTCGATCGAAGAAGCCGCGGCGGGCGAGCGGGTGCGGCTCCGCGTGATCGACGCCGCGGGGGTCGTCCTCGCGGATCACGATCACGATCCGGCCACCTCGCTGCGCGACCGGATCGGCGATCTTTTCTTCGGCCCCGAGGGCGCGCCCACGCTCCGCACCTACGAGGAGCTCGCGCCGCGCCTCGCCGAGCGTCCCGAGGTCCAGCGCGCGCTCGCCGAGGGGCACGCCGAGGGCTGCGAGCGCGCGCTCGGGGGCAAGCTCCTCGTGTGCCATGCGGCCCTGCGTGTCTCCTCGACGACGTCCGCGCGCGTCGTGCTCGCGCAGAAGAGCTCGCCGCGCGTCATTCGCGCCATCTCCGACGTGCGGTACCCGCTCCTCAAGTTGAGCTTCTTCGTGCTCGTCGGCGGCCTCGCGCTCGCTTGGTGGCTCGGCCGCCGCATCGTCCGGCCCATCGAGGAGCTCCGCGCCGAGGTCCTCGAGCGTGCCCCGCGCCCCCTCTCCGGCCCGCCGATCCCCGTGCGCGAAAAGGACGAGATCGGCGACCTCGCGGGCGCCTTCAACACCCTGCTCGCCGCGATCGCCGAGCGCAGCCAGAAGAACCACGCCTTCATGGCCGACCTCGTCCACGAGCTGAAGAGCCCGGTCGCCGCCGTGCGCGCCGCCGCCGAGGCCCTGCCTGGCGAGGGCCCGCCGAACCCGGAGCGGATCGAGCGCCTGCGCCAGGTCCTCTTCGATTCGAGCAAGCGGCTCGACGCGCTCGTGAGCCAGTTCCTCGAGCTCGCGCGCGCCGAGGCTGGCTTGCCCAGCGAGGAGCGGACGGCGCTCGACGCCGCGGAGCTCGTCGCCGTCATCGCCTCGGCCCTCCAGAAGGACGAGCGCCACGCGGGCATCACCTTCGAGCTCGACGTCGCGCCTGCGCCGGTCGAGGTCGTCCCGGCCCGCATCGAGGCGGCGGTCCGCAACCTGCTCGACAACGCCGCCGATTTCGCCGGCGAGGGCGGCGCCGTGCGGGCGCGCGTGCGCGTGGACGCGGGGCAATGCGTGATCGAGGTCGAGGACACCGGTCCCGGCATCCCACCGGAAAACCTGCCGCGTATCTTCGACCGATTCTTCACGGACCGGCCCGCGGGAAAGGGGCAGGGCACGGGCCTCGGCCTCGCCCTCGCCAAGGCCATCGTCGAGGCCCACGGCGGCACCCTCGTGGCCGCATCGAAGCCGGGGCGAGGCGCGCTCTTCACCCTCCGCCTCCCGATCGTTTCACACGGCGTCCACATCCATTCCGACGACGTTTCACCTCCGCGCTAGCGCGCCGTCCATACGGCGGGTGCAACCTCCTCGTGTCGAAGGGAGGTTGCCTTGCGGATCGTATGGCTCGCCGCCGCGGACGCCCGCGGCCATTTGATGCGCGCTCACCTGGTGCGGGGCCTGCTCGCCCGGCGCGGCGTTCGCGTGGACGTGATCACCACCTCGGAGGACGGTCGGACCTTCCTCCAGGCCCTTGGCACGCCCTCCGAGCTTTTGTCCGCCCATTACAGCTTGGTCTACGACGCCCACCAGAACATGGCCCGGGCCCGGACCGAGGCATGTATCCTGCGATATCTCTTCACCCCGAGCCGCGGCGCCGCGGATCTCGGCCGCCTCTCCGAGTTTGCCCGGGGCGCGGCGTACGTGGTGAACGATTTCCACCCGCTCTTGCTCCTCACCGGCTCGCGCCCGGCCGGCGAGGGCCACGCGCTCCCGTGCCCCGTGGTCCACGTGTATGGCGAGAACATCTGGCGCGCCATCGAGGGCCATTTCGAGGGCCGCGGCCCGGCGCTCGCCCACAAGGGATTCGGCGCGCTCGTGCGGGCCTTGCGAGATCGGGCCCACGCGCGGATCGAGCATACCCTCGCCGCGCCGCTCGCCGGGGATCGGGACCCTGCGCGGCGGAGCCACCGCCTCCTGCCCATCGTCGCGTCGCCGCGGAGGTCCGCGGCCGACGTGCGGGCCTCGCTCGGCCTCGCCCCGGGCGCGCGCCTCGCGGCCGTGTACCTCAATCCCCATTTCGCGGATCCGGCCGTGGCCTCGGCCATCGAAGAATCCCTCGCCGCGGAGGGATACGTGATGCACGCGGTGGGCGAGGGGTATGCCGCGCGCCCTGCCTTTCGGCCTTACGATCCCGATTTCGGCAGCGTCGCGGCCGCGGCGGATCTGCTCGTCTCGGCGCCGGGCATGGGCGCGGTGGGGATGGCGCGGCTCTTCGGGGTCCCGCTCCTCGCGCTCCTCACGGACCAGCCGGAGCAACGGCAAAATACGGCTGTCTTCGCGTCGTGCCCCGCGGGCGCGTTCGTCGGCGTCGAGATCGACGCCCCCGGCCGCCTCGAGGCCCGCCTGCGCGGCTCCCTCCGCGCCCTCGGCCCCTCGGCGGGCGCGGCCCTCGCGCGCCCCTCGGCGTCCGCCCTCGTGGGCAGGATCCACGAGAGCTGGGCCCGCTGTCTCCTCGATATCGCCGCATCCGCCCCTCTGCGGCGGATGCGCGCTGTCTCCACCCAACACCACAACGAGGTTCCTTCATGAAGACCACGAATCGCCCCACCACAGCCCTCGTCCTCGAGACCAACAACCTGCGAGGCACCACCGAAAAGGAGCGCATCGTGCAGAGCCTCGAGCGCCTGCTCCGCCACCTCGGGGCGCAGACGTTCCCGCTCCGCGAGCTCGACGAGATCGTGATCACCCACGACGGCCTCTCTTCGCGGGAGCAAGCGCGCCTCGGGGAGGCGACGGGGCGGGAGGTGCGGTTCCTCGAAATCGGCCCGGAGGTGGGATATTACGACGCCAAGAATCGCGGCTTCGACGCCACCACCGCGGACGTCGTGGTCTTCGGCGACGCCGATTGCTGGCCCGACCCCGCCTGGCTCGAGCGCCTGCTCGCGCCCTTCGCCGCGGATGCGGGCACCGAGGTCGTGGCCGGCCGGACCACGTACCGGGACGATCTGTTCGGCATCGCCGCGACCGCGATCGATTTCATGTACTTCCCGAGCCCCCTCGGCGAGGGCACGACGCGAAACTTCTATGCAAACAACGTCGCCTTCCGGCGCGACGTCTTCGCGGCCCGGCGGTACCAGCCCGCGGAGGGCATTTACCGAGGCCATTGCCAGGCGCTCGGCCTGCGGCTCGCCGGAGACGGGGTACGTATTCGTTTCGAGCCGGCCGCGCACACGACGCACCGGTTCCCCGACAGCGCCGCCGAGCTCTTGCGTCTGCGCTTCTTGCGTGGAGCCGATACCGTGGAGATCACCCCGTATCTCGGCCGCGCATTCTTGCCCGCGGAATGGCAATGGCTGAGCCGTCTCGGCCCGCTGTCGCCGCTCGGAGTGCTTTCGGTGCGTCTGGGCTTCTCCGCGCGGGCCATGGGCGAGCAAGGGCTCTCCGAGATCGACGGGGCGCGGAAAGCCGCATGTCTATTGCTCGTGGGTGGCATCTCGGCAGCGGACGCCGTGGGGTCGATCCTGCGCTCGACATTCGGCGCGCGTTTCGGCGTGCACGACGGCGGCTTCCGAGGGAAGGCGCTGTCGTACCACGGCGACGGCGATCGGCTGGCAACGGCGGCTGCGTGATGCTCGGCAGGCGCTGCGCTGGGGCTTTGCCCCAGGCCCCACCAGGGGTTGTCCACCCCTGGACCCGGACCAGCGCAAGCGCTGGACCCGTGGTCGATGAACTGCGCGATGCGCAGTTCATCGAACAGGCCCGAGGCAAGACCGGCGACGACCCTGCCCATCAAGACCGCCGTGACCGGCAACGCTGCCTGTGGTCTTGCACCGGCCCGTGGGAAGAACTGCGCATCGCGCAGTTCTTCCACCCCGAGTCCAGGGCTTGCCCTGGTCCGGGTCGAGGGGCGGACAGCCCCCGCGGGGTCCGGGGCAGAGCCCCGGCGCGGCGGCCGAGCCATCACTCTCGCACGAGCGCTGTCGACGGGGCGTCCACAACCGAAGCGGGGGAGTGGACGCCCTGTCGACAGCCAGGTGTCGGCGGTGGTGTCGGAGCCGGCGGCTCGGGCTGGCACGATGGCTGCCTGGACGGCGCGTGCACGGTTCGTCAAAACGTCCGCCGGAGAAGACATGGCATGCCCAGACAACGAGCCCTCGGGCGCGAAGCGCTCGTGACAATGCGGTTTCACGTCCTCGTCCTCGTGGCTTGCGCCGCTTTCGTCGGCTGCGGACCTCCCCCGCCGCCCTTGGCCGCGGAGAACTGCCCGGGCGCAATGGTGAAAGGGCAGCCCTCGCAGATCACGCTCGTCTCGAGCGCCGAAGGGGTCTCGTTCGAGCCGCCGAAGACCTGTAGGGGCTCGTATCCGGACGCCCCGGAGTATTACATCCGCGTGCACGGCCACGGAAAGCGCCGGATCGATTACAGCAAGCGCGATCCGAATGAATGCGACGCCCCCGGCGCCGACCCCGTCGCGTGCCCGAAGGTGCACTACATGGCGATCGGCATGTCGGCGCTCGGGGCGATGAGGAAGACGCTCGGGAAGATGAACGCCCATACCCTGGGGCTCGGGGCGTGCGCCGACTCGAACGCGCCGCTCGACCAGTGGAACATGTCGAGCCGCATCAGCGACTTCCGCCACGCCGACGAGGCGCTCCGCATCATCGACGCCGAGCTCCGCCGCTGGGACATCGGCGACGATTGGGGGCTGTCGATCACCGGGATCGAATGCGAGGAGCTCTTGTAAGCGCGCGGTAGGGCGTCCCGCGGGGCGGTCTTGGGCTGGGGCCGCCGCGCCGGGGCGCTGCCCCGGGCCCCGCGGGGGCTATCCGCCCCTCGACCCGGACCAGCGCAAGCGCTGGACCCGGGGTGGAAGAACTGCGCGATGCGCAGTTCTTCCAACGGACCGGTTGGACCGCGTCGCCGGTCGAAAGGGTAGCGCGGCGTCTTGATGGGCAGGGGCGCCCGCCGGTTGCCTCGGCCTGTTCGATGAACTGCGCATCGCGCAGTTCATCGACCAAAGGTCCAGCGCTTGCGCTGGTCCGGGTCCCGGGGCGGATAGCCCCGGGTGGGGCCTGGGGCAACGCCCCAGCGACGCGCCTGCCAGATGAGAACCCTCTATGCTTCGTTCGTGGGCTCCGCGGCGGACGCGGCTGCGCTTTCCTGGTTCTTGCGCCGGGTGGCGACGCTCCTGTCTGCGTAGAGCGCGCGATACCGGATCGTCGATTCGAACGTCGCGAGCAGGCTGGGCTTGTTCTCGTCCTTCGCGGTGTCGACGACCATCTTGGCGACCCTGCTCAGGAGCCCTTCGAGCTTGTCCTCGTAGAAGGCTTCACTCTCGCGAAGAACCTCGGCGAGCTTGTCGGCCTCGGGGCGCTGGGCGCGGATGGCCTGGATGAGCTGCGTGGTCTCCACGATGTCGGCGTAGACGTCCGGATGGATACGCGCCTCCTGGCTGTGGTCGGGCATCGCGGCGGCGAGGTCGGCGAGCACGCCCGCGCAGCCCGGCTTCGAGCGCTTGAGCTTGGGCAGATCGCCTTGCTTGACGTCGACGAGCTTCTGCTTGAACGACGAAACATCGATGACGCCATTGCCCGTATACTTGCCGATTGCGTTCTCCGACATGTGATCCTCCTGGGAAAAGGGGAGCGGGTCCCGTGTGCGCGTTCGACGAAGGGCGGGTATTCATCATCCGCCTGGAGCACACTTTTGGCGTGTGGGTAGAGCGTGGACGCGCGCGCGGAGTCCGAAGGCGTGCTCGAGGGGTCCGTGGACGTGCTCGGCGACTGCGTCGTGGCGCTCGTGGAGTCCGTGGACGTGCTCGGCGACTGCGTCGTGGCGCTCGGTGGGGTCCGTGGACGTGCTCGGCGACTGCGTCGTGGCGCTCGGTGGGGTCCGTGGACGTGCTCGGCGACTGCGTCGTCGCGCTCGTGGGGTCCGAAGGCGTGCTTGCGGGGTCCGTGGACGTGCTCGCCGACTGCGTCGTCGCGCTCGTGCAGGTACGTGGACGTGCTCGCCGACTGCGTTGTCGCGCTCGTGGCGTCCGTGGACGTGCTCGCGGCGTCCGAAGACGTGCTTGCGAGGTCCGAAGACGTGCTTGCGGGGTCCGTGGACGTGGTCGCCAAGCGCGTCGTCGCGGTCGTCGTGTCCGTGGACGTGCTCGCGAGGTGCGTGGACGCGCGCTCGGGCGCACGCCCGAGCCCAACGAGCGATGTCGTCTACTTGATGCCGAGCGCGACACCCTCGGGGTGGACGGCGATGAGGTCTCCCGTCTCGGCGTCGAATTCGAGGCCCACGTTTGCCGGGTTGCCGCACGGAATTTTGGCGCCCGGAGGCAACGGAAGCAAGAGGCCCACGAAGATTCGACCGTCCCGCCAGTGCTCTCGTACGCCGGTGAACGGCTGCTGTCGGAGCTCATCTGGCAGGAGAGGGACGAGGCTTTCGAGGTCGAAGCGGCGTGAATGCTTTGCCATGTTCGCTCCCGATCGCCGTTGGTCGCGGAGATGCATCACGGTAAGGGCAACGCCTACGCCGAGGAGGACCAGGACCGCGCTCAGCATGTTCCTCCTGTCCCTATCATGAAAGTTGGCGGGCGTCGTGGCGATTCATGGCTCGTCTCCTCGTTCCGCCATCAGAAGGTCAACCGCATGCCCATGCGGATCGTCCTCGGGCTCTGGTACGACGTGGGGCTGCCGTAGCTGGGGTTTCGGTCGGCGGGATCGAAGGGCGAGCCGTCCTCGAAATTCACGAGCTTGTAGCGGCAACCCGCGCCGGTGGCGCACGCCGCCTCTCCCTTGTTCGGCAGGTCCGCCGCCGTGCCGCCGTCGATGGGCCGGACGTTCGCGTACGTGAACGACTGATCGCGGCTGGTCTCGGCCTGGAAGTTGAACAGGTTGAACACGTCCACGCTCACGGAGAGCGTGCTGTCCTTGCTCACCTTGTAGCCGACGGCGAGGTTCGAATCGACGCTGTGGACCCAGGGCAAGTGGCCCCCCGCGCCGCGGGGCAGGATGAAGGCGGCACCTCTGCCGTAGGAGGGGTGAGCGCCGAGGACGTCGAGCGGGGCGCCCGACGTGCCCGTGTAGCCCACTCCTATGTTGATGCCGACGTTCTTCGAGAGGACGAACTCCTTGGCGCCGAAGACCTTGACCGAATGACGCCGATCCCCGGGGAGCGGGCCGTCGCGGTTCGGCTGGAGCGACAGGAGGTCGAAGTCGGAGAGCATGTGGGGCGACGGATAGGCCCCCGAGGCGAGCCCGGGGTAGTTCCCGCGGAGATACGACGCCGTGTAGCTGGCGAGCGCGAGCCACCGCTGGGTGAACGATTTCTGAAAGAACACCGTCACCGCATCGTAGTCGCGCCGGGCTTCGGGGAAGTCGGAGCCCGCGCCATGGCCGGGGTTCCCCACGAAGAACGACATGCCTTCGTCCCGGCTCATGGTCTCGATGACGCGGTGGATCGAACGGTGCACGTAGTTGACGCCCACGCGCGCGTCGCGGAAGATCTCGTATTCGCCGCCTGCCGAGATCTCGTCCATCGACTGCGCCTCGATCTCCGGATCCACCAGCGCGCGATCGCCGCCATGAGAACCCCATCGCCGGTTCGGTGCGTAGGGCTGCCCGATCGTGAGGTTGTTCTTCGGGTCCAGGCAGGCCGCGACCTTCGCAGGGTCGCTCGGGTCGCACACCGAGCTCGACACTTCGGACACGGTGAGGGGCCGCCGGACGAACAAGGCGTCGGCCAGGCCGAGGGGCACGTTCTCGTAATAACGCGCGTAGCTCGCGAAGATCTTCGACCGTTCAAAACGGGTCGGGTCGTAGATGACTCCGACGCGTGGAGACCACTGGTTCGGGAGCACCATGCCCATCCCCTCGTTGCTCGAGATCACCTGCGCGTCGTACCGCAAGCCTGCGTTCAACGTGACCCGGTCGAGGATGTTGAAGCTATCCTGGACATACCCGCCGACGAGGGTGGAGTGCGTCGTGGAGGACTGCAATTTCGGGACGTAGACGTCGTCCGGGTTCGTCTGGTTGCCCATGCGCCAGACTTGCCACCCCGAGCCATCCCACGTCTCCGAAAACCACACGTTCCCCGTATTCGCCCGGGCGAACAGGCTGTTCGACACCTCGACGTCGAGCCCCGCCTTGATGACGTGGTGCCCCAGCGCCGAGAACAGGTACGTGACGACAACGTTCCCCTGGAAGCGGTTCGTGATGGACTCGTTCACGTTCCCGGGTCCACCCGTCAGGTAGGCGCGCACGGGGCAATGGATGACGTTCGTCGACCCCTTCGGCTCGCAGCCGCTCCCTGCCGGAAGATCCTCGAAATCGGCGATGCTATGCGGCGCCCCACGCGTCCAGGCGATCCCGGGGACGGCGTCGAGCCCCTTCCCGCTGCCGATCCCCGCCCCGTCGACCGGCAGGCGGCTCGAGGAGGCGTGATGATATGCGATCGTCGCGTCGAGGAGGAGCATCTTGTGCAGGAACGCCGACGAGAGCTTGAGGGAGACGGTGTTGCTCATCTGCTCTTCCCGCCGCCCGAAGGCCGCGTATTGCCCTGCCAGCGAGCTCGTGTCGATCGGCGTGGGCGTGCCCGTGATCCCATTGAGCGAGATCCGCCCGTCCCCCCCGGACCACGTGGGCGAACCGAACACCGAGAGCGTCAACGTATGCAACGGATCGTATTGCGGCGCGTTGATGAACCACGTGAGCTTGCCGATGTATTGCAGCGTCTCTTTCGAAGCGATGTAGCGACGCGTCCCGCCCTCGATGGGCGCGGTGAGCTGAAATCCGTCTTCATCGCGGAGGCTGATGGGATGGCCGCTCGCGTCGAGCTTCACGGATCCATCGGGGTTCGTCTCGTACCGCAGACGGCTCAGCGAACGCACGATGTCGAGGTCCTGGAAGGCCACGTTCAATCCCGCGTAAAACCACAGGCGATCTTCCTTGATGGGTCCGCGGAGCTCGAACCCGAAATCACGCATCGCGCCGAGCTTCTGATCGACGGCGACCACCGTGCCCTCCGCGCGCACGGGGTTTCGTCCTCCCTCGAGCGCGCCCGGCGTGTAGCTGCCGAAGATCGACCCGCGAAACTCGTTGCGATCCACCCACGATCGGTGAAACCCGTCGACACTCGCCTTCGTGACGACGTCGAAGACGCCGCCGGTGGTACGGCCGAACTCGGGCATGTATCCGGCCGTGGCGACGTGGACCTCCTGGACGAACTCGAGCGAGAGCGGCGTGTCGTTGATGCCGTCCGAAGCGCTGCCCACGGAGACGCCGTCGATCTGGAACCGGTTCTCGGGCGCCGACGAGCCGTGGATGGAAAAGCCGAGGCTCGTCGGCTGGGCGCCGGGCGCGAGCGCCCCGAGGCTCTCGAACGATCGCACGGCCGAGGCTCGACCTCCCGGCGGCGCCACCGCGAGGCGATGCGAGACATCCGAATCGACGATCAAACCTGTCGTCATCGATCCGATGTCGACCGACGGGATGGGGCCGATGAGCAGGATCTCCTCGTCGTTCGGCAAGAACTCCGTGAGCAGGATGTTGGCGCGGAACGTGGTGCCCGTCCGGAGCGTGATCCCGCCGCGCGAGGAGGGCTTGTGCCCATCCACTTCGACCCGGATCATGTATTCGCCCGGGGGGAGCTGAGAAACGCGATAGGTGCCGGACGCGTCGGTCACGACGATCTGCTCGCCCTGCATCGCGGGGGAGGTCACGGTGACGACGACGTCGGCGAGGGGCTTTCGTGTCGCCTGGTCGCGGACGGTCCCGGTGAGGACCGCGTCTCCGGCGGCGGAGGCGGAGGAGGCGGCCAAGAGACCGAGGCAAAAGGTCGCCGCCAGGGAAAACCATCGGGGTCCATGAAGCAAGCGCATGACGATTCGATTTCCAAGGCTGATGGGGTCGAGACCTTGCCTTCTCGAGACGATGGCCTGCACGTTAGCAAGCTTCGTACCACCCGATTCGCGCCGCGGAATCCTGGGCATCGAGACAGGACACCTGCACGGAAGGTGTCACGCGCGCGTGACACTGACGCGCCGTCGTTACAGCCCCGTTTCCGCGACCGCGACAGCCTCCGTTTGCCGTTCGCGCTACCGCGACCGCTTCCGCTTTGCGACGAGGTAGGTCAATCGGTGCGAGCTCGAGCCTTCATTTGGGGAGACGGGTCGCCGCAAAAAGGGGTTGGCCCGTTATGTCGGCTCCTCGGGGATCTCGGGCGAGCCGGGCCAGGTGATGCCGACCTTCTGAAGCCTGCGCTGGGCGCCCAGTACGCGCTCCGGCTTGGGCGTGGGGAGAAGGAGCGTCTCGAGCTCGGCGGGCGTGAACTCCGTGGGGCCTACCGCGTCACGGCGTGTACGGCGTAACCTTGTTGATCTGCACCACCTCTTTTTCCGGCGGGACTTTGTTGCGGAGATGTTCCGTCTCCGGGTTTCCCACGAGCGGGATGCGGTCAAGCATGCACGGCTTGGGCATCGGCTCTGCACATTCGGTCGACGTTTCGGTCGGGATGTCGGGTGGAGTCCCACGACTCGCCAGGCCCCGGATCGAGAGGCGACCCGCACGCACCCGTCAATCCTGCCCCACCAAAGCCCGATATCAGCACGCTCAGCATTGTCGAGCGGTGTCTCGTCATTGCTTGCATGGAGTATCGAATCGCAGGTCGAGCGACTGGACGACAAGGGAAAACGCGCCAGAGGGCTCACGATGCGCCTGGGAACCGAGCGAGCTTTTGATCCGCCGGGGCGCCCCCCTTACGCACCATTCTCCTCCGAAGCCGGCAACTGACACCGAAATGTCACTCCCTCGCCCGGATTGTTCTCCACCGACAACCTCCCCCCGTGCGCCTCCACGATGGAGCGGCTGATTGCGAGCCCCACGCCGAGCCCTTCCGCCTTTGTCGTATAAAAGGCCTCGAACACCCGCTCCATGTCCGCCGGGGCAATCCCCTTGCCCGAATCCTCCACCGACAGCACCACCCGATCCTTGCCGTCGCCGCGCGTCCGTACGACGACGAGGCGTCTGCCGGGCGGGCGGTCCGCGACGGCGTCGAGCGCATTGACCACCAGATTCAGGACCACCTGCTGGAGCTGAATGCCGTCGCCGCGCACGCTGGGTAGGCCAGGCGCGAGGTCGAGCCGCAGCGTCGCGCCTCGGAGCAGCACGTCATTGCCCACGAGCCGCGCCACCTCGCGCGCGAGCTCGTTCAGGTCCTGCCCGTCCGTGCGCGGCGCGCCCTTCTTCAGCATCGCGCGCATACGCTGGATGATCGTCGCGGCGCGCCGGTCGTCGTCCACGATGTCGCCGAGCGCCGCGAGCGCTTCGGTGACGTCCGGCGGCGCCTTCTGGAGCAGGCGCCGCGCCGCTTGCGCATTGCTCAAGATCGCCGCGAGCGGCTGGTTCAGCTCGTGCGCGATCGAGGCCGCGAGCTCGCTCATCGCGGCCACGCGGTTCATGTGCGTCAGGCGCTGGTTCGTGGCCATGAGCTCGTCGGTCCGGCGCACCACCTCGGCTTCGAGCGTGTCCCTGGCGCGCGCGAGCTCGGCGGCCACCCGTTCGAGCTCCGCGTTTTTCTCCGCGAGCGCCCGCGCCCCGGCGCGCACGGCGATCTGCGCGCGCACCCGGGCCGCGAGCTCCGCGCGCACGAAGGGTTTGGTCACGTAATCGACGGCGCCGAGCTCGAGCCCACGCACCCGGCTCGCTGTGTCCGCGAGCGAGGTCATGAAGATGATCGGAATGTCGCGCGTGGCCGGGTCCGCCTGCAAGCGGCGACAGACCTCGAAGCCGTCCATACCGGGCATCACCGCGTCGAGCAGGACGAGGTCGGGCTCCTCGCGCCGGATCTGCCGCAGGGCCATCTCCCCGTCGAGCGCCACGGCGAGGGCGAAGGGCTGACCCGCGAGCGCGTCGGAGAGGAGCTTGAGGCTCTGGGGGTCGTCGTCGACGAGCAAAACGAGGGACGCTCGCATCGTTGACATGGTCGGGGATCTGGGGGAGGAATGCCAGGCATGTTGGTTCATGTTCTTGCGACCAGGCGGCGATGACCCCAATGGAGCGCACCGTATTCGTGGTGGACGACGACCCCTCGGTGCTGCGCGGCCTGGAGCGGCTCCTGCGCTCGGCGGGGTATGCGGTCGAGGCGCACGCCTCTGCCCGCGCGTTCCTGGAGCGCGCGCCCGCGGATCGGCCGGGGTGCGTGATCGTGGACCTGCGTATGCCCGAGATCGGCGGCCTCGACCTGCAGGAGGAGCTCGCGCGGCGAGGCTTCCCGCTCCCCTTGATCTTCCTGACCGGACACGGCGACGTGCCGAGCTCGGTGCGCGCCATGAAGGGGGGCGCGCTCGATTTCCTCTCCAAACCCTGCGATGACACGGATCTGCTCGCGGCGGTGGAGCGGGCGCTCGCGCGGGACGCCGAGGCGCGGGCGGCGCGGGCCGAGAAGGAGGCCGTGCGAGCGCGCTTCGCGGCGCTCACCCCGCGGGAGCACGAGGTGGCTTTGCTCGTCGCGCAGGGCTTGTTGAACAAGCAAATCGCGGCGGAGCTCGGCGCGGCGGAGAAGACGATCAAGGTTCATCGGGGCCGGGTCATGGAGAAGCTCGGCGCGGAGTCGCTGGCCGATCTGGTTCGTCTCGTGGATCGAATCCGGGACACCACCTGAGTCTTGCCCGAACCGGAAAGAGCCCGCCATGGGACCAAAGTCCTATGGAGCCGGTGCAAGCGGCCCGAGGACAACCGACCTCGCAGGGGCTACCATCCACCCACGTGACCCGTCGCCTCGTTGCCGTCTTCGCGCTCGCGCTCGTCGCGACAGCAGCTCGTACGTCCTCCGCGGCCGACGCGGCCGCGCTTGGCACGCCCACGATCCGCGTCTTCGGTATCGACCAGGGCCTCCCCCATAGCGTCGTCAACGCCATCACTTTCGACCGCGGCGGCCGCATGTGGATCGGTACGCAGAGCGGCGTGGCCTACTACGATGGCCAGCGCATCACGCCCTTGAGCATCCCGACGGGCGGCTCGCCGAGCTGGGTCCAGGCGATTGCTGCGGCGCAGGACGGCTCCGTCTGGTTCGGCATGGTCGACGGCGCTGTCTTCCGGTTCGCCGACGGGGCGTTTCAGCGGTTCGGGGCCGCCGAGGGCCTCCCGAGCGGGCGTCCGATCCGTTCCATGCTCGGATCACGCCGTGGGCCCGCGGTCTGGGTGGGCAGCACCGATGGGCTGTATCGGTTCGACGGCGGGCGTTTCCACCTCGTCGAGCTCGGGCCGGGCTTCGAGCGGCCGGACGTCTACTCGCTCCTCGAAGGGACATTGCCGTCCGGCGAGCCGACGCTCTGGGTCGGCGTCGAGGGAATCTTTCATTGCGAGGAGGGACGCTGCGCGCCCTTCGAGGCGGATGGCGCCGTCGAAGACGTGAAAGGCGTCTTTTCGATGTTGCAGACCACCGATGGGAAAGGCAGGCACGAGCTCTGGGCGGCCGCGCGTTTCGGCGTCCTCCGATGTACGGACGGCCGGTGGGAGCGTGTCGGGCCGGAATTCTCGCCCGAACCTCGTTTTCCGATCCGCGCGCTCGCCGAGACGGTGGATGGTTCGGGAGGAGAACGTACGATCTGGGCTGGCACCTACGGCGGCGGTCTCGCCCGCTTCTCGAAGGGGCAGTGGGCGGCGCTCACCACGACGAACTCCAATCTGCCCGACAACATCGTCCTCGCGGTTGCGGCGACCGGCCGCACGCTCTGGATCGGCGCAGGCGGGCTCGGGCAGCTCCGGCACGACGGGTGGGTGGCCTTCACGCCGCGCAATTCATCGCTCTCCGGCACGATCATGGGGCTCGGCGAGGTGCGGTACGCGGAGGGCAGGAGCGAGACCTGGATGGGCGCGGACAACAAGCTGTTCCGCCTCTCGGAGCAGGGGATGTCTCCCGTCCTTCCGCCTGAGATGTCGGACAAGTTCGGAACGACGATCACGGCCCTCCTGCCCTCTCGACGGGAGCCCGGGGTGGTCTGGTTCGCGGACGGCGGCGGCAGGCTCCACCGCTGGGAGGCCGGTCGGCTGACGACGTACGGCGCGAGCCACGCGCCGATCCTGCAGAGCGCCGTGTTTGACCTAAAGGAGTCGATCGACGGGCGCGGCCTCTGGGTGGCGGCGGTCGGCGTTGGGCGCCTCGACGAAAACGGGACGTGGCAGGTATTTCGGCAGGAGAGCTCCCCGCTCCTCGACAACCAGGTACACGCCATTCTGGAGACCACACGTCCGGGAGGCGGGACGAGCACGTGGTTTGCCACGTCCAATGGCCTCTCGCGCCTCGACGAGGGAGCGTGGAGGAGTTACACCACGGCGAACACGCCGCTCGGCTCCGATTATGTGACGACCCTGGCCGAGCTGCGCGATACGCGCGGGGCGCGCGTGCTCTGGATAGGCACCCTGGGCGCCGGCGTCGCGCGGTATGACCTCGACGCCGAGGTTTGGCTCGAGCGGCTCGACACGAAGAGCCGGCCGGCGCTGCCGAGCGACGATGTCATGCAGGTGCGCGCCGACAGCCGGGGGCGCCCGTATCTCTTCACGGTGCGCGGCGTCGCGCGCCTCACGCCCCGCGCGCCCACGCCCGACGATCCGGCGGAGTTTTCCCTGTACACCTTCACGACCGACGACGGGCTGCCGAGCAACGAGTGCCAGCAGAACGGCTCGTTCGTCGATGGCCGCGGTCGTATCTGGGCCAGCACGGTGGGCGGCGCGGCCGTCTTCGATCCGGCGCGCGAAATCGAGGACGTCACGTCGAAGCCCCTCGTCCTCTCCGCGGTCCGCGCGGCGGGCGGGGCGCTCGCGCCGAACACGGCGCTCGCCTGGGATCAGAACACGGTCGCCTTCGACGTCTCGCTCCTCTCCTTTTTTCGCGCGCCGGACACGCGATATCGCATGCAACTCCTGGGTTTCGACCCTTCGCCGAGCGATTGGACCGTGGACGCGAAAGCGCGATACACGAACCTCTCCGCGGGGGCGTACACCTTTCAGGCGTGGGGCCGCGACTATGCCGGCAACCTGGCGGGGCCCGTATCGATCGCGTTCCAGGTCAAACCCGCGCCGTGGCGGACGTGGTGGGCTTACCTCGGGTATGTGCTGACGGCCTCGGCGCTCGTGTACGGAGGCGTTCGGGTGAGGCTCCGGGCGCTCGCGAGGCGCAACGAGGAGCTCGAAACGCAGGTGGAGGAGCGGACGGCCGAGCTGAAAGCGGCAAAAGAAGCCGCGGACGCGGCGAACCGCGCGAAATCGAGCTTCCTCGCCAGCATGAGCCACGAGCTGCGCACGCCGCTCAATGGCATCCTCGGGTATGCGCAGCTCCTCGCCCGGGCGCCGCGGCTCTCGCGGGAGGAGCTCGCGGCGGGGCTCGGCGTCGTGCGGCGGTCGGGCGAGCACCTGCTCGGGCTCATCGACGATGTGCTCGATCTCGCCCGGATCGAGGCGGGAAAGATGGAGCTCGCCCCGGCCGAGGTCCACCTCCCGGCGCTCTTGCAAAGCGTCGCCGATCTCTGCCGGGTCCGCGCGGAGCAGAAGGGGCTCGGTTTTCAGTACGTGCCCGCCGGGGCTCTGCCCGTCTGGGTCCTGGTCGACGAGAAACGATTGACGCAGGTCCTGCTCAACCTGCTCGGCAATGCCATCAAGTTCACCCGCGCCGGGAGCGTCACTCTGAAGGTCGATACGAGCGGCGGTGAGCTCGCTTTTCATGTGGAGGACACGGGGCCGGGGATCGCGCCGGCGGACGTCGCGCGGATCTTCGAGCCCTTCGAGCAGGCCGGCGATCGGGGAGCGCGCGCCGAGGGCGCCGGGCTCGGGCTCTCGATCAGCCGCAAGATCGTGGAGCAAATGGGCGGCCGGCTCGACGTCGAGAGCACGTTCGGCGAGGGCAGCACGTTCACGGTGGCGTTGCCGTTGCCCGTCGCCGCGGAAAGAGAGTCGGCCGGCGAGGCGCGCCCCGCCGAGGTGATCACGGGCTACGAGGGAGCGCGGCGGGTTCTTTGCGTCGTCGACGACAACGAGGGCAATCGCGCCTTTCTGCGGGACGCGCTCGGTCCGCTCGGGTTCGAGGTCCTGCTGGCCGAGGACGGCACGCAGGCCCTCGCCCAGATCGAGGCGCGGCGGCCCGATCTCGTGATCCTCGACCTGGCATTGCCGGACCTGCCCGGCGACGAGGTCGCGCGGCGCCTGCGCGGTCTCCCCGCGCTCGCCGGTTTGCCCCTCGTGGCCTCGTCCGCGAGCGTGGACGAGGCGCAACAAAAGCGCGCCAAGGACGCCGGGTGCGACGAATTCCTCCCCAAACCCGTGCGCCTCCCGGCGCTCTTCGATGTGCTCGCGCGGCGCCTCGATATCACGTGGATCCACGCGTTGCGCGTCGAGGACGAGGCCGAGAAAGACCTTACGCCCGCGCCGCGCATCGAGCCGCCTCGGGAGGTGATCGCGGGCCTGCTCGATCTTGCCGAGCGGGGGCGAATTCCGGAGCTCTTGCAGGCGCTTGCCGCCCTCGAAGGGGAGGACGCGCGGTTCTCGGCGTGGGCGGCGGAGATGCGGGCGATGGCCGAGGCATTCCAGCTCCGCGAGCTCTGCGCCGCGCTCGGGCGAGCTGCCGAGTAGGACCTAGCTTCGACGTTCAACCAGCCGAGACCCTCGCGCCCGCCTTCTTCGCGGGAGCCTTCTTCGCCGCAGGAGCTTTCGCGGGAGCCTTCTTCGCGGGAGCCTTCTTCGCGGCAGGCGCCTTCGCCGCGGCCTTCTTGGCCGCCGGTTTTTCCGTCGCCGCCTCCGCCTTCGCAGGCCGGCCCTTGCCCATGGCGCCGAGCGTCGCTTGATACTGCTCGACGTACTTCTTCGCCGGCATTCGTTTGATCACCCCGCCGATCACGTCGAGCGCGAGGTCCTCGATTTTTTTGAATCGCACGCAGGACTTGCCCATGTCGAGCTTCTTTCCCGTCTTCGCCCAGGCGTCCTCGAACCACTTCAGCGCGGCCGTATCGCCGTAGACGCCCATGAGGTAGACGGACATGTAGTTCTTCTGGGACGCGAGGGCCGCGAAGGGCAACGGCTGCCGCGGGTCACAATGGTATCCCGGCGGAAACACACGGTGGGGCACGTAGTATCCAATCATCCCGTACTGCACGCCCTCTTCGTACTCCCCATCGAGGTTCTTCAGGATGACCTCGCGCACGGCCTGAAGTGCCGCACGACGATCGCTGGGAAGGCTCTCGAGATACGCTTCGACGGTGCTCGCCTTGCTCTGCATGAGCGTCAGTGTACCGAAGGAATGTTCGTCTTGGGAAGCCCCACGCGGAAGCGGTCTTCTGCGTCAAAGGGTCGTCGCCGGGCCGACCGAGCCGAGGTGAACGGCAGCGGTCCTCGGCCAGCGGTATGGCGGCCTTTACACCCGCGTCGATCTCGACGGCTGCAATGCCACATGCGCCTCCGACGAGTCGTGCGGAAATGGCATCGTCGACGCCGCGGTCGGTGAAGCGTGCGACGACGGGAACACCACGAGCGGCGACGGCTGCCAGGCCCATTGCGCGTTGCTTTCGTGCGGCGACGGTATCCTCGACGCCGGCGAATTCTGCGACGATGGCAACAACGCGAGCGGCGACGGATGCAGCGCCACGTGCATTTCGGATGAGTCGTGCGGCAACGGAATCCTCGACACCGCGGCCGAGGAAGCTTGCGACGACGCCAATACCACGGATGGTGACGGGTGCGAATCCAACTGCGTGCTGCCAGCGCAAGGCGGCGATCCGGAGGATACCGTCGAGGAGGGCAGCTGCGGGTGCCGCCTTTCGGGTGACGCGGGCTCCTCTCCGAGCGGGCTCGTCTGGGCCCTGAGCTTGCTCGGCCTCGCCGGTTTGGTGCGGCGCAGGGGAGGTCGTCATATTTCTGGCGGTTCGTGAGGGCAGGCACCGGGCCCTCACATCCGCTCCAGCGTTGGTGCCGACGGTGATTCCAACGACGCCTGCTCGTGGTAGGGTCGCCACATGGATCTCGAAACGACGGACAGCAACGCCGACGAGATGAGCGCGCTGCGCGAGCGGATCGCGTCTCTCGAGGCGAGGGTCGCCGAGCTCGAGCGGGAGCGGCACGAGTTTCGCATGAGCGCGGAGCAATCCCAGGCGCTGGTCGCGGCCGTGGCGAAGATTTCGTGGTCGACGAACGCCGACGGAACGAGCGGCCTCGCGTCGGTGGAATGGTGCGCGTTCACGGGGCAAACCGTCGACGAGCTGCAGGGCGTCGGCTGGGTCGACGCCCTGCATCCAGAGGATCGCGCCCGCGCAGCGACGGCCTGGCTGAACGCCGTTGGCACTTGCGGCATATTCAACGTCGAGTTTCGCCTTCGGAGCCGAGACGGCGTCTATCACCAATTCTGGTCGATAGGCGTTCCGCACGTGCTCGAAGACGGTAGCATTGGGAAGTGGGTCGGTTGCTGCGTCGACGTCAACGAGCAGCGACAGATGGAGCGCGCATTGCGCAGGAGCGAAGAGCGCTCCCGCTCGATCACGATGCGCCTGCCCCTTGCGGTCTTCGAGACCGACGCCGAGGGGCGCATCACGTTCGTCAACGACACCTGGTCGACCGTCACCGGCGTGCCGGCGCGTGAGGCCTCGGGCGAAGGATGGATCCGTGCCGTCCACCCGGACGACGTGAGCCACGTCGTCGAGAGGTGGCTCGAGATCGTGAAAACGGGGGAGCAAAAGCACACCATCGACTTCAGGTTCCGCTTGCCCGATGGATCCCTGCGCTGGGTCAGCGGGAGGGCCGTGCCGATGAGGAGCGCGGATGGCGCGATCGAGGGTTTCATCGGAACGCTGATCGACATCAACGACCGCCAGCAAGCCGAGGAGCTCTTGCGCGAGACGATGTCGCAAAAAGAGATCATCGATGCGCAACGCCAGAGGCTCGCGGATCTGTCTACGCCCCTCATCCCGATCACCGATCGGATTCTCACGATGCCGCTCGTCGGGGCGCTCGATCCCGAGCGAGCCGAGCAGGTCCTCACGACGCTGCTCGATGGCGTGAGCCGCACGGGCGCGGCCGTGGCCATCCTCGATATCACGGGCGTCGCCGTGGTGGATACCCAGGTCGCGAGCGCCTTGCTCCGCGCCGCGCAAGCCGCGCGGCTGCTCGGCGCAGAGGTCATTCTCAGCGGAATTCGCGCGGAGGTCGCGCAAACCCTCGTGGGCCTGGGCGCAGAGTTCGGAGGCCTGGTGACGACGGGTAGCCTCAAGACCGGCATCGATCGCGCGATGAAGTCCGTATCGCGCCTCAGGTAATCGCAGGCGGCCCGAGGCGGCTCGACCTCAGCGCACCGGGGGATAGAGCTTCTGGACCATGAAGCTCGTCCGCGGATACCCCGCCGCGGCGGCGCTGGCCACGACGCTCTTGACGGCGGAGGCGGGGAGATCGTGGGCGGCAGCGATGAGGATCTCCCCAGGGAATGGTGCGTCGGGACGGACCTGCCTCCAGAGCTCCTTCTTGGTCACGAGCAGCACGCGGAGCTCGTCGAGGTGGAGAGGCTCGCGCGCCTCGACGAGCTCGGGCGTTTCGGCCACGACGACGCCGTCGACGGTGACGTGGTGTCGATCGACGACGACCAGGGGAGCGTCCACGAGGTCCTCGCCATGGAATGCAGCCGGGAGGCAGGGCAGACGCAAAGGGCCGCAGCACTCGCCGGAGGCCGAGAAAGCGGGGAACAAGCCGAACGCGTAACAGGCGAGCGGCAAGATGAAGGCGAGGATGACGGGCGCGCGCACGCCCGGCAGCGTGCGCCACGCACGTGGAGGGCACTGAAAGAAGCGGAGGGCGATACGGCGAAGAAGGCGAGGGCCTGGAGGACGGATGACGTGGGCGTCCGGGGCGGGGCGGCGGCGAAGGAGTCGGAGCATACGGCCGGGGGGTTGGACGGGCAGGGCGGGGAAAGGTTGGGAGGATCGAGCGGGCGGCGCGTCGGCGCCGGCCTTGGTGAAGCGCCGGGCAGTCGGGGCAGAGAGCCGCCGGGGAGCCGCGCCGTTGTCACGCGGCGCGCGCTCGTTGTAGGCTCCGCCGAGGCGGCCAGGACCTCGGCCGGAAGAGGATTCCCTTCATGAAGACCCCGACGCGATCGACCGTGATGACGACGCTTGCGATCGGCGTGGTGGCGTATTTCGTTGCCACGGCGGGTCACGAGGGCGTGGGTCACGGGGGAGTTTGCTTGATCGTGGGCGGGAAGGCGCTGCGGATGTCGAGCGCCTGGTTCGATTGCGACAAGCAGGGCTCGAGTGAATGGGCGGTGCGCGCCATCAAGGCCGGCGGCACCGTCGCCAACCTGCTCCTGGGCACCTTCTTTTTGGCCACCATGCCACGCGCGCCCGGGCGGCCCAGCAACCGCTGGTACGCACACTGGCTGCTCGCCGCCACGAACCTTTTCATGGGCGCGGGTTATCTGATGACGTCCCCCTTCGGGAATCATGGCGACTGGGCCGATTTCATCGAAGGCCTCTCGCGCCCGCTTCTCTGGAGGATCTCGCTGACGCTCACCGGAGCCGTCCTTTCCGCCGCAGCGCTGCGCGTGCTCCTACGCCGGCTCGAGCCTCACCTGGGCGCCGAGCTCTCCGAGCGGGTGACGGCGGCGCGCGTCCTTTGCTGGGTTCCCTACGGCGCGGTCGGCGGGGTGTTGTTCAGCATCGCGGCGCTCACGAATGCCGAGGGGATGCAATTCGTGCTTTCCTCCGCGCTCGCGACCCTGGGAGGCACATTTTTTTGGCATGGCTCCCCGCGTGGGTGAAGGCCCCGCGGGGGGAGGTCGGACAACCCCTCGAGCTGGCTCCAACCCCGGCGTGGTTGACGGCGGGAGCCGCGATCACGGCCCTGACGCTGGGCGTCCTTGGGCCGGGAATCCGCTTCTGACAGAGCGAACGTATCTTTCGCCTGCTCTCGTGAGTAGGCTCCTCTCACCCGCGTCGGCCTCCGGGGGCTGGTCGAGCCGCCGTGGTGGATCGGACAGGATATGTCCGAAACGCCGGGATTTCTGCTGGACGTGGGGGCTCTGGGCAGGCAATCTACGCCCCCGCTCGACGATGGGCTGCGCATTCGAGCCGAGCATGCGGAACGCTCCGCGTGGAATGGCTCGGTGCGCGCGCATTCGTCGAGATTCAATCCCCCGTCCCGGTGAGGAGGCTGCGGTGCCGCCGTGCGATCGCAGTGGAGGAGAATGAAGAAGGTCCTCGAGATAATCGCGGTCATCGTGGTGGTGTTATGCCTGATCAGCGTGGGCGTATTCCTCTCCCGCGGGCCCGGGAGCGACACTCGTGCCGCTTCCGGAGGCGCAGACGACGAGGCTCCGGCGGCGACCATCATTGGAGGCGCGCCGTGAGGAGACCCTTCCCGGGTCCGGGGAGGGCGCGGCGAGGACCCGGGATCGGCATGCAAAAGGGGAGGGGGCGCCCCGCGCACCGGACTGTTTGACCGCCGCGCGGGAAGCGTGCTACGAGGTGACCGAAGACGAGCGCAAGCTGCTCGCCGACTGGATCATGGGCGGCTCACAGGTCGACAAATGAGCGCGTCGAACAACATCGTACGTATCGACATGTGTGGGGCCGTCCCCCTCGCGAACGGCACCCTGGTCGACGTATGGATCGCGCAGCAAAAGGGCGGCATTTTCTCGAACGACTACAAGGGCACCTGGCTGCAAGTGGTCGACACCGGCGTGATTTATTCGGACGCCATGTTTTATCGAGAGATAAGCTCCTTGATCGTTCGTGACCATCCTCCGTCGCTGGAGGTGCGCAGCGATCTCGACACGCTCGCCCGGTTCCGCGGCCGCATCGTCTACTGCCGCGTCGCGTTCACGTACGAGCAGCAGATGACCACCCTGCTCGTGCAGTACGAAAACGCACCTGCCGTCTATCGCTGACGCTGGGCTGCCTTCGTTCGTCGGAGGCGCCGGGGGTACGCGAGCGCCCACGCACCGCCGAAGCGGCCATTGACCGCCGTCATGCGAGCTGGCCACTTCCCGCCGGGATGACGACGAGCTCGGCTGTCACAGCGGCGCGCTTCCTCTATACTGGTCCCGTCCGCCTCTCCCTTCGTTCAGGAGCGATCGACCATGACGCAGCCCCAGAACCGCAGAACCTTCCTCGCCGGTCTCACCGCCGCCTCCGCCATCCTCGCCTTCAGCCCCTCGGCCCGCGCCTGGTTATCCCAGCCCGACGCCGCCTCCGACTCCGTCTTCCTCCCATCCCTCGACGGACAGCTCCTTTTCGCTCCCGGCGATCTCGCCGCAGCGGCGGACGACTTTGGCCACATTGTCCACCAGACCCCCGTTGCCGTCCTCCTCCCCGGCTCGATCGCCGACATCCGCGCGATCCTCCGCTTCGCCCACGCCCACCGGATCCCGGTCGGCGGGATGAGCATGATCGGCAATACCCATAGCGTCTTCGGCCAATCCCAGGTCGAGGCGGGCATCGTGATCAACATGGCCTCCCTCGCCACCATTCACGAGATCGACGAATGCAGCGCCCTCGTCGATGCCGGCGTCCGCTGGATCGACCTCCTCGCCGCCACGACACCGCTCGGCAAGAGCCCTCCGGCCCTCACCGATCACATCGACCTCAGCATCGGCGGCACCCTCTCCGTGGGCGGCATCGGCGGCCAAGCCTTCCGCCACGGCATGCTCGTGGATAACGTCCTCGAGCTCGAGATCATCACGGCCCAGGGACGACTCGTTGCCTGCTCTCCCACCCACCATCCCGCTCTCTTCCGGGCTGCCCTCGGGGGCATGGGCCAGTTCGGCATCATCGTCCGCGCCCGCGTCCGCCTCATCGACGTCCCCGGCATGGTCCGCCGTTATACCGCCTTGTATCCCGCCCTCGTCGACATGATGGCCGACCAGGAAAAACTCATGGACGACGGCCGCTTCGACTACCTCGAAGGGTTCGCGCAACCCGCCGAAGGGGGTGGATGGGTGTATCAGATCGAGGCCGCCAAATACTACGCGCCCGGACAGCCCCCGGACGATGCCGCGCTCACCGGCGACCTCATCTTTGCGCCTTCCACCCTCACGGTCGAAGACCTCACCCACTTCGATTTCACCAACCGCATTGCCCCCCTCGTTGCGCTCCTGAAGTCCGTGGGCGCCTGGCAGCTTCCCCATCCCTGGATCGACATGTTCGTCCCCGGCTCCGAGGCGGCCTCCTTCATTCAATCCGTCCTCGACCAGACGACCTCCGACGACATGGGCGGCGGGCCCATCCTCATCTACCCGTTCAAACGCGCTGCCGTCACCGCTCCCTTCGTCGCCCTCCCCGACGAACCCACGGTGTACCTCTTCTCGCTCCTCCGCTTCGCGCCCCCTCCCGTGGTCGCCAATCTCCTCGCCAAGAACCGCGCTATCTACGAGACCCTCCACGATCTCGGCGGCAAACGTTATGCAGCGAGCGGCATCCCCTTTACGTCCGCCGATTGGCAAGATCATTTCGGCGCCCTGTGGTCGGCCTTCGTCCACTTGAAACACCGCTTCGACCCCCGCCGCATCCTCACGCCCGGCCCTGCCATTTTCGACTGAGCCGCTGGAGGCACCTTTGGCGAACCGTCACAGGGCCCGCCGCTGGGGGGCCATCTTGATGATCGTCGCGCTCGCGCTGCTGCTTGGAAGGGCCGGCCGCGCCGAGGCGGCCATGATGAAGCACCACGATCTGGTGTCGCTCGCGCTCGAGAGCGATCACATCGTCCTCGCGACGCGCACCGGCGAGCGAAAGAGCGCGCCCTATTCGACGGGCATCGACCACGTCGTGAAGAAAGCGTATCGCGGCACGCTCGCGCCCAACGACGCGGTCCAAGTCGACTACGGGGGCTACGAGCTCAACCCGGTCATCCTGCGGCTCCCCGGGGCTCCCTCGGCCGACGTCATCCTCTTCCTCAAGCGGTTCGACGAAAAGGCTGAGCGGGCTCCGGGCATGCTGGAGCACTACCTCGTGCCATCCGGGCTGCGCATCTTCATCGACGGCCGCGCGTATCGGTTCGAACAAGGGTGGAACCCGGGGCCTTATGTCCCGGTCCCGCAGGGCCCCGATCCGTTCGACGTCGCCGGGGATCCACGCGGAGGGAGCGAGCCCCTGACCCTCGCCGAGCTCGAGCGCGCGCTCGAACGCGCGATCACGCGTGCCGACCACGTGCGGGCCCTGCTTCGCGACCCTTCTCCGAACGTGGCGGCGCTCGCCGCCGAAGTCGGGCCCGAGGACACACGGGATTTCGATGGCCTCGTCGTGAATCCCTTCTCGGGCTGGGAGGACCTCGTCGCGACGCGATCGCTCCAAGCCATCGCGACGACGAACGATGCAGAGTCCTTCTGCGACGCGCTCGGGCGCGCCCAGGGCGTCAACCTCTTGGAGCTGCGTCAGAAGGTCGACAAGGCGCGGATCCTCGACATCGCCACGAACCGCGCCGCCTCGCCCCGCGCCCGTGTCGCTGCGATCGAGCTCTCGCAATACTTCTGGGGGCCGCGCTCCTTCATGGAGTCGATGTCCCGCCGCATTGCGAGCCTCCTCGACGATCCCGACGCCCGCGTCCGCGCCGCGGCCGCCGGCGCGGTCAATACGCGTGAACCGGACGCGAAGATCTCCGGCGCCGCGATCGTCGCGCGGTGGCCGCTCGAGGGCGACGACGCCGTTCGGTATGCCATGGTCAGGAGCGCGATTGCTCTCGGGATCCTCGGACAACTCGATACGACGCGCGCCCCGAGCCCCGTGATGAGCGGCTCGCTTCGCGGGCGGGCGCTCCACCTCCGCTGGGTCTCGTACGACGGAAGTCCTTGGCGGGTCGACCGCGGCGAGATCACGCTGAAGAGCTCGACCGGCGAGAGGCGGATGCCGATGGATATGGGAGGGTGGGGCTACGCGGGGGACGGCTCATTGGGGATCTTGCTCGCCTTCGATCCGCCCCTCGATCCCGGCGTGTACAAGGTCGAACTGATGGCGCGGATGACGAGCGCGCAGGACCACCAGGATCGGCGCATTGCGCTCGGCGAGCTGCTCGTCACCGATCCGAATCCCCGCACAGCCCCGGCAAATCAGCCCGCGACCAGCGGCGAGGAGCCCGTCGAGCCGCCGCGCGTCCCGAAGCGCTCGGCGTGCGCGTGTGATCTCGCGAGCACCGACGACGATATGGACACGTTCGGCCTCGCGGCGATCGCCGTCGCAATCGCCGCTCTACGCCGCCGGCCTCCTGGAGCTCGGGGGCGCCCGCATCCTCCTCGATGAGCCCTCCCATCCTCGCCCATCCCCCACCGCAATGTACCACTTGCCGAATCCACCGGAGATCTTCGAGGGCCGAACGGACGAGCGCGCGTGGCTCTGCGGGCGGCTCGCGCAAAGCCCCCTCTCCATCCTCTGGGGCCCGCTCGGCCTCGGCAAGACGGGGCTCGCTCTGCGCGTCGTCGCGGACCTTCGAATCCCACGCGCCGCCTACCACTCGGCGCTCGACACGCCCGAGGACACGGCCTTCCTGATGAGCTTCGGGTGGTGCCTCGCCGGGCTCGCCGGAGAGGCGGTCGAATGGCTGGCGCAGGGCCGCTCGCGCGCCGACCTCGTCATGCTGACCATCGAGCTCGCCGAGCGAGCGGGCGCCGTGGTCCTCGTCGACGACCTCCACGCGGTCGATCACGACCTCACGGAGCGGCTGCTCCTCTCGATCAGCCGTTATGCGCGCAAAAGCCGGTTCGTCGTGATGACACGCACGCGCCCCCGCCACGAGGAGCTCGCGGACAAGGCGCTCCGCATCGAGCCGCTCCCCGAAGAGGATCTCGCGCGCCTCGTGCGTCGCTGCGCGCCCTTGCGCGGTGCCTCCGAGGCGGCGGCGCTCGCGCGCGAGGCCATGGGCTCTCCCTTCCGCGCCCGCCGCCTGGTCCTCTCGCAGGGCGCCGATCCGGGCGGCTCGCTGCTCGTCGATCTCGGCGACGAGGCGAAGCGCGTGGTGCAGGCGTTGCGGGTCCTCCGCGTCGCCGTCGCGCTACCCGCGCACGTGGCGCGCGAGCTCGACGAGCGCGGGCTGATCCGGCTCACGGCGGGCGGGGTTCGCCTCGATGATCGCCTGCGCTCCCTGGTGGACGCCGAGCCGCTCGACGCCGCCGAGGCGCGGCGCACCGCGCTTTCGCTGGTCCTCCACACCGAGGGCCTCGCCGCGGCGTTCGAGGCCGTGCGGCTCGCGATCGAGGAGGGCGAAGCGGCGCTCTGCGCGTCGCTGCTCGACCAGCACCTGTTCGCGCTCTGCGCGGCTGGTTTTGCCGAGGGGCTCTTCGAGCTGCTCGCTCGCCTCGAAAGCCGAGCCTTGCTCGGGCATCGGCTCGGCTGCGCCGACTGGATCCACGGGGGTGCGTCGCTCGCATGGGCCGCGGCCCTGCCCGCGCCCGCCGATCCCCGCGTGCGCCTGCTCTGGTGCAGGCTGCTCGTGCATGGCGGAGCCGTGGCGCAGGCGCGCGACACGGCCCGCGCGCTCGCGGAGCACGGGCCCGTCGACGTCCAGACGGACGCGGCGTTGCTTCTCGCCGACATCCTCCGCCACACGGCGGAGGTCGACGCGTCGGTCGCCCTGCTCGAGCGGCTCGAGGTGCGCACCCCGTCCCAGCGGATCGATCGCGACCTGCGGCTCGCCACCGCGCTCATGTTGCGCGGGGACTTCGCCCGCGCGACGGACATGCTCGCGTCCATGCCGGCCGAGCTCGAGGGCCTCCGGGTCGAGGAGCGCCGCCGGTTGCGCGCCACGCTCGCCTCGGCGCTGCTCGCGTCCTCGCGCTTCCGGGAACTCGAGCGCGTGCTCGGCGCCGGCGAGCCGCCCGCCGACTGCCGCCCGACCGAGCTCTTCGCGCACCTCGCGCTGGCGGTCGAGCGTGGACGCTTCGATCTCGGGCGGCGGCTCCTCGATCGCGTCGAGCCCTTCGTCGACGAATCCGTCTACCTGCGCTTCGTCCACCGTTACAATACGCTCCGGTTGCGCCTCTTCGCGGGACCCGGGGAAGGCCTGGAGGAGCTCGCGCGCGAGCTCGCCTTCGACGCCCCGTTGTTCAAGTTGCCGGAGCTCGTCGTCTGGTCCTTCTGCGCCAAGGCGGCGGTCGACGTCACGTGGGCGCCGCCTGCGACACTCGCGGATCTGCCGACCGGCATGGCTGTCCCGGAAGGAACGGCGCGGGTGCTGCACGAGGCGTGGCAGGTGATCGTCGCGGCACGTCGCGGCGCGGCGACGGCCTCCTTCACGGCGCCGCCGGACTTGCCGACCGACATCGGGCTCGTCGCAGGGCGCGCGGAGGCGGAGGCCGCGATCGCCCGGGATGAGCTCGATCACGCCGATGGTATCGTCGAGGCCGCGCTGGAGCTCGCCCGACGCGAAGGCTTTGCCATCGAAGAGGCGAACCTGCTCGCGCTCCTTCTCGACGTGCGCCTGCTCCGCGCGGCCCGGGGCACGAGCGCGCGCACGCTCGTCGAGCCCATCGCGCGCGCGCTCGTGCAGGCGGCGGAGCGACTCGGCTCGGCGCGCCTCGCCGCGGAGGCGCGCCTCGCGACCTGGCTCGTCTCGGACCGGAGGGACCCGGCCATTCTCCTTTCGATGGCGGAAGACCCGGCGTCGCCCGTCGTTCGCCGGCGGGCGCGAGGGCTGCTCGGGCGCGAGGTCACGCTCGACGCCGTGGACCGGAGAATCGTGGAGCGCTCGGCCCACGCGGCGGCGCAACGCGAGGAAGCGGTGGTGGTGCTCGATCTCGAGCAGCGCGCCCTCTTGCTGCCCTCCGGCAAACGGGTGGACCTCTCGTCGGCGGACCTGCACGTGCGCATCCTGGAAGTGCTCGTGCGCGGCAGTGGGCGCGCGACGAAGGAGGACCTGGTGCTCGGCGCATGGGGGCTGCCGAGCTACCATCCGCACCGCGACGACAAACGGCTGCAGGTCGCGGTCCACCGGATGCGGCAGGTGCTGGAAGAAAACCCGAAAGAGCCGGCGCTGCTCCTCCGCGACGGAGACGGCTACCGACTCGGCGCGCCCGTGCGTCTCGGCCGCCTCGGCGCGAGCGCGATGTAACCGCTCGTCATCGCAGCCGCTCCGCCCGTTGACGCGTGTTGTCTGGACGCTGTACCTATCGGTACCGACCAAGGAGCCCTGTCATGTCCGCCCGGCCCCCGCTTCCTCCGTTCACCCGCGAGACCGCCCTCCGCAAGGCCCGCCTGGCCGAGGACGCCTGGAACAGCCGCGATCCCCAGCGCGTGGCGCTCGCCTACACCGAGGACAGCATCTGGCGAAACCGCGCGGAGTTCTTCCAGGGGCGCGCGGCAATCGTCGAGTTCTTGACGCGCAAGTGGGCCAAGGAGCTCGATTACAAGCTGATCAAGGAGCTCTGGGCATTCGACGGCAACCGCATCGCCGTGCGCTTCCAGTACGAATGGCACGGTGCCGACGGTCAGTGGTTCCGCTCCTACGGCAACGAACTATGGGAGTTCAACGACGAAGGCCTGATGCGCCGGCGCGAAGCCAGCATCAACGACGTGCCCATCGTCGCGAGCGAGCGCAAATTCCTGTGGGAATCGGACGGCCCGAGGCCCGCCGACTGGCCCGGGCTGACCGAGCTCGGTCTTTGAGCCAGCCCTGAGCATGGGTCTCGTCTGGGGGCGCTGTGCTGGGGCGTTGCCCCAGGCCCCACCGGGGCTATCCGCCCCTGGACCCGGACCAGCGCAAGCGCTGGACCCAGGGTCGATGAGCTGCGCGATGCGCAGTTCATCGAACAGGCCGAGGCAAGACCGGTGACGGGCCTGCCAACCGAGACCGCCGTGACTGGCAAAGCTGTCCCTGGTCTTGCCACGGGCCCGTTGGAAGAACCGCGCATCGCGCGGTTCTTCCACCCCGAGTCCAGGGCTTGCCCTGGTTCGGGTCGAGGGGCGAACAGCCCCCGCGGGGTCCGGGGCGGCGCCCCGGCGCGGCGTCCCCGAGAAGTCACGGGACGTTTCACTTCAACAACATGCGTGACGCCTCGTCGAGCTCGATGGCGTCGCGGGGGATCTCGCCCGTCAGGCTCTCTAGCCACCGCGTGATCAGGCGCGCGTCTCTGCTGGACAGCTCCTGCCCGAGCTGATGCCTCCCCATCATCTTTACCGCCTCTTCCAGGGAGGAGACCGAGCCATCATGGAAGTATGGCCCTGTCTGGGCGACGTTGCGCAGGCTGGGCACCCGGAAGACCATCCAGTCGACGTCCCGCCGCGTGATCTCGTAGCGGCCTCGATCCTTCGTGTCTGGCCATGGCTTCACGAGCCCGGCCTTCTGGTACATCGTCGCGCCCACGTTGGGGCCGAAATGGCACGTGATGCAGCCGATCTCGACGAACCGGTTGAAGCCTGCCTTCTCCTCGTCGCTCAGCGCGGCCTTGTCTCCCTCGAGGAACCGATCCCAGCGGCTTCGCGTGTACAGCGTGGCCTGGAATGCCGCGAGCGCGCGCGCGACATTGTCGAACGTCACGGGCTGCGTCGGACCGGGGAACGCTTGCGCGAACGCCTGCGTATAACCTTTCGAGGAGCGGAGCGTCGCCTCGACGCGCTCGGGCGTGGCCGCCATGGCCCGCGGGGATCGCAGCACCTCCTTGGCCTGATCCACGAGGTTGTCCTGCCGACCGTCCCATAGCAGGGAGAAATAGCCGTCGACGTTGTAGACGCTCAGCGTGTTTCGGGGAGGCTCGCGATTGTCGCTCCCTCGCGACAGCTTTCTGCGGTCCACGCCCCAGGCCTCGAGGGGGTGGCAAGAGGCGCACGAAATGTCCTGGTTCTTGGACAGACGCGGATCGTGAAAAAGGACCCGACCCAGCCGAATCTGCGCCGCGGACGTCGGATCGGGCGGTATCGCCGACTCGACCGGCAGAGGCGAGAAGCTCGTCAGCCGCTCCGGTATGATCTCGGCCGACGCGACGTCCACGCGCGGCGCCATGCGCGAGAGCTCGAACGCGAGCACGACGGCCACGACCATCCCGAGGGCGAGGGCCAGGGCCCAGGCGAGCGCTCGGGTGGGTGTCTGGGCGCTCGATTCGCGGAGGGGGGTCGTCTTGGCGCCGAGCCGGCCGCTCCCTGGGCGTGCACGCGCGGGAGGCTCGTCCGATGACACCCAGGGCTTCGGCGTCTCCTCCCGGTGGAGGGACGCCACGCGCTCCGAAGGAGGTGGCTCGGCGGCGAGACTGCTCCGGGGGCGGCTTGGGCCCTCATTCGCCTGATAGCGACGAATGCGATCGAGAGACGCGCGCGCCGCGGAGGTGCCGAAGGGCTCGATCGACTGGGCGAACGCGGCGACCGTCTGCGGGCGGTCCCCGGGGTCCTTCTCGAGGCAATGCAGGATCACGCGATCGATGCCCGCCGGCACGACGACCCCCCAGGCGTCGATCGGGACCGGCGGATACTCGAGGATCTTGAGCAGGCACTGCGGCGTGCTGCAGGCCTCGAACGGGCGTTGCCCCGTGAGGAATTCGTAAAGGATCACGCCGAGGGCCCAGATGTCGGCGCGCGTATCGGCCCACTTCAGGCCTCGCAAGAGCTCGGGCGCGAGGTACGGGACCGATCCGACGATCGCGTTCGAATCCGTCAAGCTGCCCTCCGCCGGGCCTTCGGGCGTGAGCCATTTCGACAAACCGAAATCGAGCACCTTGACGATCTCCACCCCGTCGGGCCCCGTGGCCAGGAACAGATTGGCCGGCTTCAGATCGCGGTGGATGATCCCGCGCGCGTGCGCTTCGGCGATTCCCTCGCACGCCTCCAGCACGCGGTCGACGGCCGCGATGCTCGAGAAGGGCCCGCGCACGTGGAGCACCTCCTGGAGGTCGAGCCCCCGCAGCCGCTCCATCGCCAGATATGGCACGCCCGTCTCCAGCATGCCGGCGTCGAGGATGCGCACCACGTGCTGGCTCTGCAGCGCAGCGGTCGCACGGGCTTCGCGCAGGAAGCGCTCCTTGGCCTCGGCCGCGCCCCCGTGGTGGGGGTGCAACAACTTCAGCGCGACCGGCTGCCTGAGCGCCAGGTGCTCGGCAGCGAGCACGACGCCCATTCCGCCCTGCCCGAGCGTACCCTCGACCCGGTACTTGCCGGCCACGATGTCACCCGGCCGCGGGACGTCGACATGCGGGATATCCATGATCTTTGGGTCCGTCGGACAACGCGAAAGAGGCGCCCCGGCTGGGTGGGTGTCCCACAGCCAGCTCCAAACCTGGGTGGGGTGCCTTTGACCGGCAAGGCGCCGCGACGGGCGCGTCGTCGCTCGCTCGGTTCTTGGCCGGGCTCGCTCGCGTGGCGCAACCCGCCGGGCAAACGCGAGTGGGCGCTTTCGTCTCTGGGGTAACGTTCGTGCTTTCGTGTGCGCTCGCGGCTCGCGAAGGCTCCTCGCCCGAGGATGGATGTAGCCTGGCCAATGGTACGTCTCACTCTTTCGAGCGATACTCGTTTTTCGCGGAGCACATCCCTCAAAGGACAGGTCCATGCTCACCCGAGCAACCCCTTGCTCGGTAGAGCCCTGTTCGAGCAAGGGGTTGCTCGGGTGAGCGAACGCCCATGGCATTGCGGTCGATCCTCACGCGCCTGGGTATGGCGAGACGAAGCCGGTGCTCCTGCGAAAAAGCCTCCGCGCGGAGAAAAAGCGCCCCCTGGGTCCCTTTCGTTCACCCTGCCAGACCGCTGGCACGACCCCTGCTCGATGCTCCGCCGAACGACGCGCGCAGAACGAACGTGGGTCCGACGGTCGGGCCAACGTAGCGCGCGGCGCACAACAGCATCGCATCCCAGGAACTCGAGATGATGAAGAGTGGAATTGTGCGTGTGCTTGGTTTGACTTCTGCCACTGTCCTCGCTGCTGCTTGCCAGGGCAACGGGGACACGGCCACGAAGCTCGAAGGGCGATCCGGTCTCGACGTGCGATCCGGCCTCGATATCCAGACGCACCTCGACGCGCTCCCCTCCGCCCGCGTCATCGACGTGGACAAAGCCGGCGTGCCGACGTCTCTCCAGGGGAACCTCGGGGCCGTGGAGGTCCGGGAGGACGACGGGAAAATCGACGTGCGATCGGCCCTCGTTGCCGTGGCCCCTGCGTTCCGCGCGAACGCCGCGGATCTCGTCCTGAAGAAGGTCCATCACGATTCGTTCGGCAACGAGCATCTGCGTTTCCAGCAAATGAAGCATGGCCTGCCCGTCATCGGCGGCGAGCTGGTCCTGCACGTGAACAAGGGCATCCTCACGTCGGCCAATGGCCAGGCCCGCGACGACCTGCCGGCGCCGCGCGAGCCGCGGATCGACGCGAGCGCGGCGATCACCGCGGCCCGGGGCGCCGTCCCGTCGCTCCCCGAGGCCCTGGCGGCCGGCGAGGCGAAGCTCGCTTATGTGCGGACGCACGACGTCCTCTCGCTGGTCTACCAGGTCGAGGTGACGGGCATGCGCGAAGACGGCACGCCCATCCGCGACACGGTGCTCGTGGACGCCGCGAGCGGCAAGGTGGTCCGCCGCATCCCGCACATCCATTCGGCGAAGAGCCGCGAGATCCACGATCTCGCGCACGGCATGGAGCTGCCCGGCGCGCTCTCCCGCGTCGAGGGGCAAGAACCGGTCGAGGATCACACCGTCAACACCAACTACGAGCACATCGGCACCACGTACGATTGTTACGCGACCCTCTTCGGCCGCGACTCCCTGGACGGCCTGGGGGCCACGCTGGTGAGCTCGGTCCATTTCGGCGAAAACTTCGTCAACGCCTTCTGGACCGGTACCCAGATGGTGTACGGCGACGGCGACGGCGTGACGGCATCGAACCTCGCCGAATCGATGGACATCACCGCCCACGAGCTCACCCACGCAATCACCGAGCGCACGTCGGGCTTGGAATACGCCGGCGAGTCGGGGGGGCTGAACGAGGCCATGAGCGACATCTTCGGCAACGTGTGCGAGTGGTTCCGGGCGGGACGCGTCGTCGACGCGAATACCTGGAAGATTGGCGAGGACGTGTGGACGCCCGCGGTCGAGGGCGATGCGCTCCGCTACATGGCCGATCCGGCGCACGACGGGATATCGCTCGATTACTTCCCGGATTACGAGGACGGCGTCGACGTCCATTTCAGCTCGGGCATCGCCAACCTGGCCTTTTATCTCCTCGCCCAGGGCGGCACGCACCCGCGAGGCAAGACCTCGGTCGAGGTGCGGGGCATCGGCGTCGAGAAGGCGGCGCGCGTCTTTTACCTGGCCAACATGGCGATCATGACGCCGACCACCACGTTCGACCAGGCCAAGACCGCGACGGAGCAAGCGGCGCGAATCCTCGGGTTCCCGGACGCGGAGTTCGAATCGGTCTCGAAGGCCTGGGAGGCCGTGGGCGTGGGCGTCCCGATACCGCCCCCGACCGCGACCGCGCTCGAGAATGGGGTGCCCGTCGCGAGCATCGGCGGCGACGTGAACAGCAAGCAATATTTCACGCTGGAGGTGCCCGAGGGAGCGACGAGCCTCACGTTCACCATCGAGGGCGGAGAAGGCGACGCCGACCTCTACGTCCTCTTCGGCGAGCCGCCGCGTGGCTCGAAGTGGGAGTGCCGGCCGTTCGGCGGGGACAGCAACGAGACTTGCACCATCACCGACGTCAAGCCCGGCACGTACTGGGTGATGGTCCGCGGCTTCAGCCCTTACTCGGGCGTGACGCTGACCGGCACGTACGGCGACGGCGCCGCCCTCGTCATCAACGAGATCGATTACGACAACGTGGGAGCCGACCGGGCGGAGTTCGTGGAGATCTTCAATGGCAGCGCGTCGCCCGTGAACCTCGCGGGCCATTCGCTGGTCTTCGTGGATGGGCAATACGGCGAGGTCTACGCCACGGTCGACCTCGGCCAGGCGGGTACGCTCGGGGCGGGGCAATTCCTGGTGGTGGGGAGCCCATCGGTCTCGGTCCCGGAGGGCGCGCTGAAGCTCAACTTCCAGGGCCCCGAAAACCAGATCCAGAACGGCGGGCCGGACGGCGTGGCCCTCGTCAAGGACGGCGCCACGCTCGACGCGCTCTCGTACGAGGGCCGGATCGCAGCCGCGAACATCCCGAACGTCGGAGAGGTGAGCCTCGTCGAGGGCAACCCCTTCACCACCGCGGACAGCGGCCGAGCCGAGCGCTCGCTTTGCCGCATCCCGAGCGGCGCGGACACCGATGACGCCGCCACCGACTGGGCCGCCACGTCCACCGTGACGCCCGGCGCCGCGAACGTGCCCTGATCCCTTGAATGGGGGGCCCTGTCGGGCCCCCTCTTGCCCTCCTCGTCCTCGCCTGGCTGTGTATCCTCCTCCCTCCTCCCGGCACAGGGCGCCGGCCCTCCCTCGACCGTCATGGAAGAATTTGACCATAACATTGAACGACGACCGAGGAATCGCATCCAAGGTTTCTTGACTCGAGCGGAGAGCGACTTTACGCCGGGGCCCCTATCGGCGCGGGCCCCCTTCTCGGGCCGCGCGAAGGAGGTCCTATCCATGCTCACCGGAAACGACGACACTTCGCAGGGCGGGCGGCGCAACGGATTCGGGCGCCGTTTTGCGGCTTCGGCCTTGATCGCGCTTTTTGCCGGCTGCGGCCCAGCGCTGGAAGAGCCGGAAGACACGCTGGAGGACGCGCTCACGGAGACGGCGCCCGACGACACGCAGGGCGAGGACACGCCGCTCCTCGCGCTCCCCGACGGCCCCGCGCCCTCCCAGCTTGCGGTGACCTTCACGCTGGGCGCGCGTTACGACGCGACGCAGAGCAACATCACGTTCCGCGTCTACTCCTCCCGGTCCACACGTATCGAGGTCTACCTCTACGCGCAGGCGCAAGGCGCGCAGGAGAAGGTCAAATACGTGCTCACCAAGGACGCCGCGACGAACGTCTGGTCGAAGACCGTCGCCGTCTCCACGCTCAAGAATACCTACGGCATCACCGGCCCCGTTTATTACGGTTATCGCGCGTGGGGGCCGAACTGGCCGTACACGAGCAGCTGGACCAAGGGCTCCGGCACGGGCTTCCTCGCGGACGTGGACGCGCAGGGCAATCGCTTCAATCCGAACAAGCTGCTCCTCGATCCCTACGCCTTCGAGATCAGCCACGACCCGATCAACCCGAGCAACACGGACGGCACCGTATTCGCTTCCGGCGCCTCGTACCGTAACCTCGACAGCGGCACGAAGGCCATGAAGGGCATCGTCTTGCCGCCGGACAGCACCTCCTATGGCGCGAAGCCCACGCGGGCGCTCAAGGACGACGTCATTTACGAGGTCCACGTCCGCGGTTTGACGAAGAACGACGCGAGCATCTCCGCCGCGTACCGCGGCACGTACAAGGGCGCGGGCCTGAAGGCGGCCGCCCTCGCGCAGCTCGGCGTCACGGCGGTCGAGTTCCTCCCCGTGCAGGAGACGGACAACGACGCGAACGACGTCGCCCCGACCAGCACCGCGGGGGACAATTACTGGGGCTACATGACGCTGAATTACTTCGCGCCTGATCGCCGTTATGCCTACGACAAGACGGCCGGCGGCCCCACGCGCGAGTTCAAGGAGATGGTGAAGGCGTTCCACGACCAGGGCATCAAGGTCTTCATCGACGCCGTCTACAACCACACCGGCGAGGGCGGCGCCTGGAGCGCGAACGACAAGACCACCTACAACGTGATGTCCTTCCGGGGCCTCGACAATCCCACCTACTACAGCCTGAGCGCGGACCTGCAACACAGCTGGGACAACACCGGCGTCGGAGGCAATTTCAACACGTACAACCCGATCGCCCAGGACCTCATCGTCCATTCGCTCGCGCACTGGAAGGACACCCTCGGCGTCGACGGCTTCCGCTTCGATCTCGCCTCGGTCCTCGGCAACACCTGCCAGCACGGCTGCTTCAACTACGACAAGTTCGACGCGAACACCGCGCTCAATCGCATCTGGAGGGATCTCGAGCCCCGACCCGCGGGCGGCGGCGCCGGCGTGGACCTCATCGCCGAGCCCTGGGCCATCGGCGGCAATTCGTACCAGGTGGGCAACTATCCTTCGGGCTGGTCCGAATGGAATGGCATCTTCCGCGACACGTTGCGCAAGGATCAGAACCAGCTCGGCGTGGCGACGATCACCCCGGGCCAGCTCGCCAGCCGTTTCGTCGGCTCGTCGGATCTCTTCGGCGACGACGGGCGCAGGCCGTGGAACTCCATCAACTTCATGGTCGCCCACGACGGCTTCACGTTGCGGGATGTTTATGCGTGCAACCAGAAGAGCAATTCGCAGGCCTGGCCGTACGGGCCCTCGGACGGGGGCGAGGACGACAACCACAGCTGGGACCAGGGCGGCGCCGCCGCAGACCAGCGCAGGGCGGCCCGGAATGGTCTCGCGTTCCTCATGTTGAGCGCCGGCACGCCGATGTTCACCGGTGGGGACGAGCTCTTGCGCACGCAATATTGCAACAACAACGTCTACAACCTGGACTCGGACAAGAACTGGATCGACTGGACGACGTCGACGGACAAGGAAAACTTCCGCACGTTCACCCGGCGTCTCATCGCGTTCCGCAAGGCCCATCCCGCGCTGCGCCCCGATCAATACTACAGCGGCACGGACGGCAACGGGAACGTCATGGAGCAGCTCCGCTGGTTCAAGTCTGACGGGACCGTGCCCGACAGCGCCTATTTCAACAGCGGGAGCAACCACGCCCTCGCGTGGCGCGTCGACGGCACCGAATTCGGCGACCCAGCGAGCGCGATTTACATCGCCTACAACGGCTGGTCGAGCAGCGTCGACTTCACGCTGCCGTGGCCGGGCAACGGGAAGGCGTGGCATCGCGTGACAGACACCTGCAACTGGGCCGAGGGCGACAACCAAGTCGCGAATCCAGGCGCCGAGACGCTCGTAGGCGGCGAATCCACGAAGTACGGGATGTGCGGCCGGAGCGTGCTCGTGCTCGTGGCGAAATGAACGGCGGGCAGTGACGCCTTGGGACGCCTCGCCGGGGCGCTGCCCCGGACCCCGCGGGGGCTGTCCGCCCCTCGACCCGGACCAGGCACGGCCTGGACCGAGGGTGGAAGAGCAGGGACAGCGTTGCCCGTTGAAAGGTCAGCGCGGCGGTCTTGATTGGCAGGGGTCGTTCCTCGGCCTGTTCGATGAACTGCGCATCGCGCAGTTCATCGACAAACGGTCCAGCGCTTGCGCTGGTCCGGGTCCAGGGGCGGATAGCCCCGGTGGGGCCTGGGGCAACGCCCCAGCGAAGCGCCTCCCGTTGACACGTGGTCAGCGTCCTCGGAGCCTCGGCGCGGCGGCAGCGGCCGTTGCGCCGCGGACGCGCCGGAGGGCGTATTCCATTCCGCCTTGGAGGGTGCTCATTGTCACGAAGGACCGTAGATCGACGTCGAGCGAAATGAGGGTCTGTGCGATCCGCGGAGCGATGCCCGTGATGAGGGTCTCCGCGCCGAGGAGCCGTAGCGCGCCTGCGACGTCGATGAGCATTCGTGCGGTGTGGGTATCGACATCCTTCATCCCCGTGACGTCGAGGATGACCACGCGTGCGCCTTGGCGCTGGGCGCCTTCGAGCGCGACCGTGAGGACTTGCGCGGCGCGCTCGCTATCCATGGTGCCGATGAGGGGCATGACGACGATATCGCGGGTAATCGGCAACAGCGGCGTCGACAGCTCCGCGAGCCTATCGCGCTGCGCCGCGATGATCTGCGCCTGGAGCGCCTCGCGCTCCTCTTCGACGATGCCGCGGTGGGAGAGTTCGGCTTCGAGGCGGGCGTTGGCATCCGTGAGGTCACGGTTGAGATACCGCAGCTCCTCCGTCCTGCGCGTGACCTCGAGCTCGAGCCGCTCGTTGGCGCGCTTGACCTCCTCGTTGGCGGCGCGCGAGCTCTCGAGGAGCCTGGCGATTTCGATGGCGATGGCGGCCTGCGAGGAGAGCAGGGTGAGGAGCTCGACGCGCGCCTCGTTGAACACGCCGGCGATGGCGCGGTTTTCCAGGTATAGCACGCCGCTCAGCCTGCCTTGGTGCAGGAGCGGCAGGCACAGGATCGACCGTGGATTCTCGCGGATGATGTACGGATCGTCCGAGAAGCGCGCGACGCTCTCCCTGTCGTCGAGGAGCACGGCTTCCTGTGTCCGTGACACGTAAAGGATGACGCTCCTGGCGCACTCGGCGGCGCCGTCCAGCGGCTCCCCCACGCCGGCGTCGATGGTCCTGCTCTGTTCCCCGAGCCTCGCGACAATCGCAAACTGCCCGTCTCGCGCGAGGATCAAAGCCCCACGATCGGCGCCCGCGTTACCGAGGACGAGATTGGCGAGGCGATCGATCACCTTTTCGAGATCGATCTCGCTTGCGATCTCCTGCGCGGCACGGACGACGAGCGCGGCGTCGCGGAGGCTGCCGGCGCCCGTCTTGCTGAGCAGGGTCCTGCCGAGCTCCGTGAGGCCGGATGGGCTCGTCGTCGCCGTGCTCGACCTCGTGCGCGTGACCTCGCGGAGCGAGGGCCAGACGTGCGAGGACTCCGACTCGAGCGAGGCGGCCTTGAGGGGGGCGCCCCAATGCAGGTATGCACGGTATGCATTCCGCATGTAGGCGCCGGCGCCCGTGGTGATGCCGATGCTCACGAAGAACTTGGCGAAGAGCTCGTTCGCCATCGCCTCGAAGTGGGGAGCCTTGTTCTCCTGGCAAAGCGCGATTGCGCTCTCGTAGCGCTGCATGGCGCCGGCGATGTCGCCTTGCGTTCGTGCCTCTTCGGCGTCGACGAGCGCCTTCAAATGCCCGAAGCTCTTCGGGGACCACGCCGCGAGGTCCGCGATCTCCGCCCTGTATCTCGTGAGGAGCTCCTTGCGCTTCGCCGCCTCCGTGGGCTCCTCGGCCGGCGGCAGGACGAGGAGCAGGAGCGCCCGGAAGAAGGAGTGGATCTTCGGTTGAATCGTCCCGCCGCCGAACGTCAATGCGCGCTCGGCGATCTCCGACGCCTCCCACGCATCCGCGTGTTTTCCGTGTACGAGGAGAACGAACGTCTTCAACACGCCATAATGGACATTCGTGCTGCTGGGTTGCTGGCTTTGCAGGTCACGGACGAACTTGTCCTCGTCGAAGTTGTCGTCGCTGAAGGACGTCGCGTCTCGCGTCTTGCCTGCGAGGCATGCGATGGCCTGCCGAACGGCGGTCATGGCGGCGTTGTTGCGCGGGACCTTCGTGCGCCGGACGATCGCCAGGTTCTTCTCGGCGAGGTCCAGAAGATCGTCGATCTGATCTCCGGCAAAGAGATTTGCCATCGTGCCGAGGAAGCAGGCGATGCCGAGCATGTGAAGCTCGCCGGTCTCCAGGCAGCGTTGCCGCGTGACGGCGAACCTCTCCCCTACCTGGCGCATCGGATATCGCATGTGCGCGCAGCTGCTCGCGGCGAAGCCCAGCCTCGCGGTCTGCAAGGCGCTCGGGAACTTCGCGTTGATCGCCTCCGCCAATCTGCAGAAATCCATCCCCTCGTCCACGCGCCCGCGGATCGCCGCGAGCATGTAGCCGACGCAGCTGTACGGCAGCGCGACGAGCTCGGTATGACCGTGTACGAGGGCGATGTTGACCGCCCTGAGATTGATGATGGAGAACGCGATCGCGCCGAGGTGGTGCGAGCCGTCGGCGATGGAGTCGAGGATCGCAAGGACCGCGCCGATCACCGGGTCTTTCACCTCCGGCGCGTCGATCATGTCCTCGATGCGGCGTCCGCGCAGGTTGGTCGTGACCTGGGCGAGCTCCGCCATCATCACCTGCGGCGACTTGAGCTCTTCCATCGGCAGCGGGTGCCCGAGCATCCCCAGCGTATCGAGGCCGATCTTGATGCCTTCGCTGAATTGCCCGTGGGACATCTTGCTGAATATGCGTTCCCTCTGGATCGCAGCCCGCTCGATGTCGGTTTTTACCCGGCGCGAAAGCTCGGCGAAGACGGCCTCGGCGCGCTCGGCGTCGCCACCCAGATAGGCGCATTGCCCCGCGAGCATGTACAATTCGAGGCACAGATCGTAACGATCGTGCCAATCCTCGTCGCGGAGCAGGTCGATGCCGGCGCGTGCATACTCGGCGGACGCGTGGTAGGCCGTGGAAGCCTTGGCTCTCTCGGCGGCTCGCAGGTTGAGCGCGGCGAGGTCGATCCGCTCGGCATGATCATTCATGCAGGGAGCGCCGATGTTGAGGTGGTGGACGAGCTTGAGGAGATGCTCGCCCATCGATGCTCCTTTGATGTGCTGCTGGAGGAGGCGCCCGATGCCGAGATGGATCGTCTCTCGCTGCTCCGGCGGGAGGAGAAGGTATGCAGCTTGATGGACGCGATCGTGGACGAATCGATAGCGGACGTCGAAGCGCGCCGCCGCGTCGCTCACCTCCGACCCGCCGAGCCCGACCTCGAGATACCTGTAATCACCGTCCAGAGAGACGATGAGCCCGGCCTTCATCGCGTCCCAGATCGCAGCGAGGACATCATTCTGCGGCTTGTTCGCGACGATGGCCAGTAGCCCATATTCGAAGGAATGGCCGATGCATGCCGCGAGCACGAGTACGTGCTGCGTCGCTGCCGGGAGCTCCTGCATGCTTTCGATGAGCAGATCGACGACGTTGTCGGTCACGTTCGCCGCGCGGATGGTGTCGACCTCCCATGACCACGCGCCCGTGGATGCGTCGAAGTGGAGGAGGTTTCGCTCGTTCAGCGTGACCAGGAATTGATGCGCGAAGAACGGGTTCCCGTGCGTCTTTTCGTAAACCAGCTCGGCCAGGCTCTCGACCTCCTCGGGCCGGCTCGTGAGCGTGTCGGCGACGAGGTAATGCAACGTCTCACGATCGAGCGGCCCGAGCTGGACCTCCGTGGCGCGGAAGCCGGACTTGCCGAGCTCCGCGACGAGCGAGACGAGCGGATGACCCTGCTCGACCTCGTTGTCTCTGTAGGCGCCGATGAGCAGCAAGTGCCGGCTGAACGCGTCCGTCAGGAGAATATGCAAAAGCCGCCGCGAGGCCGGGTCCAGCCATTGAAGGTCGTCGAGGAAGAGGACGACGGGGTGCGCCGCGCTCGCGAAGACGTGCAAAAAGTCGAGGAGCGTCAGCTCGAAACGGTTTTTTGCCTGGTCCGGTGGCAGGTCCGGCACCTTCGGCAGGTCGCCGACGACGAGCGAGAGCTCCGGCACGAGCTCGGCGAGCAGCGCGCCATTGCCTTTGAGCGCGGAGAGGAGGTCCTCTTTCCACCGTGCGAGCGCCTGGGGGGGCTCCGTCAGGATCTCGCGCATCAATTCCCGAAATGCAGATACGACCGGCGCGAGCGGTACGTCGCGGGAGAGCTGATCGAACTTGCCCGAGATGAAATAGCCGCCGTGCCGCGTGATGGTCTTGTGAATCTCGCGGACCAGCGCCGACTTGCCAATGCCGGAATAGCCCGAGACGAGCGCCAGCTCCGGGCCGCGCTGGCGGGCGTGTTCGAACGCCTGAAGGAGCGCTTCGATATCGCGTTCTCGGCCGTACAGGCGCTGCGCGCGCCGCAGTTCGGGAGCCCTGTCCTTCGTGTACAGAGGGAATGGCTCGACGGAGCCCCGCTCCGTCCACTGCCGAAGGCATTCGGCGAGGTCGAACGCGAGGCCCGCGTCGCTCTGGTATCTCTCCTCGGGCGTCTTCGCGAGGAGCCTCATCACGATATCCGAGAGCGGCGCGGGCACGGACGGAGACATCTCGCGCGGCGGCACCGGGCTTCGTGTCAGGTGGGCCTGAAGAACGCCCTCGACCTCGCGGTCCGGGAAAGGCACATGACCCACGAGCATCTCGTACAGAATCACGCCGAGCGAATAAAGGTCCGACCGCGCGTCGACGGCGCGGTTCATGCGCCCCGTTTGTTCGGGTGAAACATAGAGAGGCGTGCCCTCCAGCGAACGCGCATTCGTCGGCGCGTTGAGCTCGCGAGATATGCGCGCCGATATGCCGAAATCGATGAGGAAAACCCTCGGCGTGGACATGTCCACCAGGATGTTCCTCGGCGTCATGTCCTTGTGGATGACGCGCCTCTCGTGGATCGCCGCGAGCGCGTCGCATATCGATATCGCGAGCACGAGCACGGTCTCGAGCGCGAGCTTCCCGCCCTCGAGGATCTCGCGCAGCGTGGGGTAGCCGATGTCCGCCATCACGAGGCGCAGGCCGCGCCCGTGCTCCTCCAGCGCGAGCGCTTTGGGTGTGTTGTCGAGCCCGAGCTCGCGCAGGATCATGAATTCGCGCCGCAGCCGGGCGAGCTCACGCGCGCTCGGATAGTCGTTCTTCGTCTGCTTCAGGATGACCTGCGCCGCGCTGTCCTGTTTCCGCGCCCGATACACGAACGTCTCGGCGCCTTCATAGACAGGTACCATCGACGTGTAGCCGTCGAAAGCATCGGCTGCTGAGGCGGGAAATGCAGACTGCGCGACCATGTTGCCTCCTCCGAGGAGCTTAGCTTTAAGGGAAGACCCTACCCGAGGTGGTGGCGCCGTTGCAAGGGTTCTCGTGACGGTGGAAACCCCGAGAGAATGTAGATGTGCGCCGGAAGAACAGCGTCCGTGCGCCACTCCCCTTCGCTTTTGCATGAAATTACGCGGCCTTGTGCACGCCCAGCACATCCCCGCGACGCTGGATGACCTCCAGGTTCAGCGCGGCGCTGTGGCGCGCAGGGCGAACAGATTCTTTCGTGGGTCCAGGTCAGCGGGCGCGAAGTCCCTGCTCACGAGAGAGATGGGCGAGTCGATGCTCGACGTGGACTCGCTGCCGGAGCGTTTCGCGTCCCTTGGTGCAGCGCGACCGTCTGGCGAGGCACGAACCGATGGGTCATTCGTCGCCGTCCCGGATGCCGTCCTCGTCCCGGTCGATACCGATTCGCTCACCGGTTCCAGGAGGCACGCACGTGAATGTCAGTTCGCGCTGAAAGAATTGAGCCAGGTTCAACAGCGCGGACTTCGAAATCGCTCCGAACGACTGGTAACTCGATGTGAACTCATTCGCGCCCACGTACAGGAAGCCGACCTCTTGCAGCCCGAAGCGTGTCTTTCCGACGACATCACATTCGCCGACATCGGCGCGTGATACGAGGAGGTCGAGGCGTGCGCGCGCGGCGGCGCTGTTGTGGTTCGTCACGGTGACCTGCTGGCCGACGATCGGCGCCAGGTTGCTGTCGAAGGCCAAGAGAAATTGCTCGACTTGCCTGCGCACCGGGTCGCCTGCCCCCGGAGGGCTCTCGTCGAAGCCGTTGGGAGAAACGGGGGGGCTGTTGGGGAACGATGTCTGATTATCGAATCCGCGTGAATTCATGAAGCGGAAGATCGTGTCTTCGGACCCGTCGTTCGTGAAGCCGAATCCGCGCACCTGATCACCCTTGTGGTCGTTGTCCTTCGCGAAGATGTTCGGCACCTGGTCCATGCCGAACATACCGACCTTCTGGTACAGATTGCGGAGATGCGGGACTTTCAGGCTTTGCGGCTGCTCGTTGACGACGTATCCGCCCCCGGTGCCAAAGAATCCCGGAATGGGCTCGCCGAACTCGGCGTTTGCGGTCGGATCGAGCCTGTGGCACGTCTCGCAGGTGCCGGAAAGGGCCCCACCCACCGTGAAGAACTGATCACGCCCCGCTTGCTGGTCCGGCGTGAGCGAGTTGTCGAGCTTCCGGATCGGGTTCGGGGGGTACATGATCTGGAGCGCGAAATCTGCGAAGGCCTCCAGGTCGTCCTCGGGAATCGGCCCGCTGCGGCCGAGCAAATCGACAAACCCGGCCTGGAATTGCCTGAACGCCTCGCGTTCATCGAAGGTCCCTTCGTTCGGCTGAGCGCTCGGTTCGGCGGCGTTGCCCCCGGTGCGATCTCCTCGCCAATGCATCGGGCCATGGTTCGCCATTCCGCGGAGGCTCTGCGTCGTCATCGGCCCCTTGAGCGCGGAGAAACCATCGAACGTCGTGATGAATTTCGGGAACGGACTGGCGATCGGCCCCGGCAGGTCGCCGTCCATGATATCCGGGTTGCCGAGATTCCAGGCAAGGCTATCCATGTCGCCGAAGACGTGGCAGCTCGCGCAGGACGCCTCCCCGTTGGCCGAGCTGAAGCGGGCGTCGTACAGGAATTGCCGGCCCTCGACGACGCTCGGAGGCTCGGGGTTGTAGAGCGGGACGCGGTCGATGACGGTTCTCGTCGTCGTGTTGATGATCGCGATCGCGTTGTCGAACCGTGTGAGCACGTAGAGCCGCTTCAGGGACTCGTTGAGGACGAGGCCCGTCGGGCCGACGGGCTCGTCGCCGTCGTCGAGGACGATGTGGTTCGCGGCGCTCGGGGTGAATGTATCGTTCTCGAGCGCGGCCGTATCGAAGACGCCGATCTTGCTGGAGCCGAGCGCCGCGACGTAGAGCTTCGAACCATTGCTCGTGATGGCCATCCCTACGGGCGTCGCCAGGCTCCTGTCATTCACGGTGTTGGGCAGCGGCGCGCAGCAGGAATCGTAGTCGATGTGTTTGTTGAGGTGGCGCGGCGCGACCGTGCCATTCGACAGCACGGAGATACGGGATTCATGCAGGTGACCTCGGACCGTCGAGCCGGTGAATGTCCCAGGTCCCTCGAACCGCTGGAGATTGTTCGCCTCGGTGTTCGTGACGTAGACCTTCCCGTTCGCGGGGTTCACGATCATGTCGTAGAGGACCGTGCCCACGCCTGTATAATGGCCCGAGGCCCCTGCGAGCTGCGCGGGAGGGTTGGCCATGGCGTCGATGACGAAGACGTCCTTGTCGGGGAGGGAGAGCTTGACGGCTGCATCCCAGGATTTCCCGCTCTCGTCCACCCAGTGGTGGCCGTCGTATTTCACGATCAGCGCGGTCGGCGGCTGGGGTTCGCCGGCCGCATTGGTGTGCGGCGGCGGCATCACGCCGTTGTTGTATTTGAGTACGAGATTCCTGTGAATGCTCGTGGTGCGATTGCCAGTATGGAAGCCGGCCGCGTAGACACGTCGCCCGTCCGGGCTCACCGCGAGCGCCCGTGGCGTGTCCGTGAATAGGTTGATGATGTCGAGGGGGGCACCCCCGAGCGAGTTCGATCCCAGGTGCGTCGCGTCGAATACCCAAACATCCGCGCGCCCGATGCCAGGCGTCGTGAGCTGAGGATCAAAAGGAGCATTCTGGCCGCGGTGGGCCGTGGTAATGAACGCCCGGCTGCGGTTGGGGCCGCCGAACACGATGTCGCGAGGCTCGTCGCCGACGAGCAGCGTACGGACGACGCGCGGCGCGAAGGGGGCAGAGACGTCCACCACGCTCACGCTGTCGGAGAGATGATTGACCACCCACACCTCGTCGTCGTTTCGAACCGCGACAGCGACCGGCTCGAGTCCGACCGTTACAGCCCCGATATGCAGCAGCCCCAAGGACGTGACATGGAACACCTCGAGCCGGTTGTCAGGGGTGTTCACGGCATAGAGTCGCTGGCCGTTTTGCGAGAGCGCGAGAGGCCGGACTTGGCCGCTTTCAAAGAGGGTGTAGGACGCGGCGCTGGCAGCGCTCACTTGCAACATCGCGCCCGAAAAGGCCGCCGCGAAGGCGAGCCAGGCTTTGTTGCGGCGAGGTTGCGCCGGCGTGATGAGGGCGTGATCGAGCCCGGAGCCCTGAAGCTCCCGCGCGTGGAGGTGGGTAGACATATCTCCCCTTTCAGCGATGAAGCAATCGCCCAAATTCGGACGAATGAATTTCTGCGTGACGGACGAGCCGGAGGCTATCGACTGGTCAACATCGAGTGACCATCGCTCTCTTCCTCCTGCCGGTCGGTCGGGGCTTTTGTGCGCCAGTATAAAATACCTGGTTCGTGTCAAGTTTCAAGCAAATTTTGGTTGCCTCGTGCGCATTAATGGGAGCCACGACGAAGATTCGACGCCACCGTTGGCACGAGTTTTTCACGGACCTCGCGTGCTCGCGGAGCGCTCAGGAAGAACACACCCGAGGTGACTCGGCCCCTCGTCGGACGTCAGGTACGCGGGCCACTGCGTGGACGTGCCCCGCGCGGTCAACCAGCCATCCGTCCGCACCTCGCGGCGAACTCCGCGCCATCCGCGGCGTGGCCAACACGCTCGCCCGGTGCCGAGGAGCACGTCGATTCCTTCCTCGCAGTGGCCAGAGGCACAGAAGTTCCCGATGGATCACCTGCGCAGAGCACTGACCACGTCCCTGCGGGCGACTCATCTCGAAGCCGCTGCGCTGGGGCGTTGCCCCAGGCCCCACCCGGGGCTATCCGCCCCGGGACCCGGACCAGCGCAAGCGCTGGACCCAGGGTCGATGAACTGCGCGATGCGCAGTTCATCGAACAGGCCGAGTCGAGACAGGCAAGCGACCCCGCCAAACCGAGACCGCCGCGTTGCCATTTCGATCGGCAACGCTATCCCAAGTCTTGCCACCGGCCCTGTGGAAGAACCGCGCGATGCGCGGTTCTTCCAACCCGAGTCCAGCGCTTGCGCTGGTCCGGGTCGAGGGGCGGATAGCCCCCGCGGGGTCCGGGGCGGCGCCCCGGCGCGGCGGCCGTCAGGGGGTGCGCGCAGGGGTGATCATTCCGCGGCGCAGGGCATCGCGCGGAGGATACGGACGGCGTTGTTCTTCGTGCCCTTTGCGGCGAAGGCGACGCTGCCGTCGGGGTAAGCGCGGAAGGCTTGGTAGCGATTGCCGGGCACGCCGGCGTCGAGCACGGCGCTCACGGCTTCGCCGGTCGTCGCGCTCAGGACCTGGACGAGCATCTTGCGATTTCCGTCGAAGGGCGTGAGATCACCCGTGGCGGTCGAGGTCTCCCAGCCGGCGAGGAGGTATTTGTCGCCGTAGTTCGCGAGGTAGGGCGCGCGCGCGTTCTCCCCGGCCTTCCCGGCGATCACGATGTCTTTGTCGGCCGTCCCGTCGTTGAAATGCAGGAGGTGGACCTCGGCGAGGCCGTTGGCGAGGGCGGGCTGGCCATTTTGACGGTCGCTCGTCAGGGCCCAATAACCGCCGTCGTGATCCAGGGCGATGTCGCTCAAATTCGAGTAGGCGAGGTCGATCGACTTGATCGTGGAGATGGCCGGGGCATGGGCGATGCGGTTGTTGTTGTCGGTTTTGCAGATCGTGACGTACTTGTTCGCGCCCGGATCCCAGGTGATGCGCTCGTAGCCGCTATGGCTGCAACCCCAATCGAACCCGCCCGAGATCGGTTCTCCGGCCGGGGAGACCACCTTCATGCGATCGCCCTGGTGGATGTTGATGCAGCCGCCTTGCGAGACGCCGATCGCGGCGCCGAAATAGCCGGCGAAGTTCGTGCCGTCCGAGGCGATGCGGCCGTGATGCGCGTACCACCAGATCATGTAGACCTCGGGGCCGGTCTTGCCGGTCGAATAGGGGGGGAGGGCCGCGCTCGAGCTCGTGAGCTTCGTCGCCCAGGACTCGCTTTGGCCGTCGAAACGCACCATGTACATGTCGTGACATGCCACGGGGGGGTTTGGCGGGGTGCCGCAGAGGTTCGTCGGTTCGCCGCAGTTGAGCGTCCCGCCGCCTTGGGCGTCGCGCGTGAGGAGGAGGACGCCGCCTTTGTCATCGGCGTAGAGGTCGCCGAAATCGTGGGCGTTGATATCGACGAGCTCACCGACGAGGTGGTCGCTCACGTCGAGCTCGGCCACGTGGACCTTGTTGTCGGACCCCATGAAGGCGAGACGGGAGCCGCCCGAGGGTTTGGGTGAAATCGCGAGAGGGCGGAGATTTACCTCGTCTTCGTTCTGGTCGACGGCGATGGGGAGCTCGACCTCGGTGATCGTCAGCGTCGGAGTGCTGCACTTGCCTTGCATCGGGTTTCCGGTTGTGCCTCCGCCGGAGCCCGAAGAGGCCGTGCTCGAGTTGCTCGAGCTTCCCCCTGCGCCGGAGCCATTTCCAGCGCTGCCGTTGCTCGAATCCCCGGAGCCGTTTTCGCCGCCGCAGGCGATGGCGAACGCGAGGGGCAGCGAGAGGAGGAGACATGTGGCTGTGAAGGGACGTGCGTTGAAATGATATTTGGCATTCATAGAGTGGGTGCCACTTTCAGGGCTTGGAGGGACGACGATCCAAAGGCGCGAAGGAAGGATCACCCGCGCCCACGCAGAAAGACTCTAGCCGAGGGAGGGACGGTGGGGCTGCCCGACGAGCCAGCCGTCAACCGTCAGATGGCCGCCCACCTTGGGCTCGTCCTCGATCCACGCCGCTGCCGCGACCACGTCCACGCGCCCAGGGAAGGACTCGATGCGAAGCTGCCAGAAGGGCTGACCGGTCAGGCGGTTCTCGCGGCGTTGCGCTGCCACGATAGGACCGTTGAGACGCGCGACGGCGCGTTCGCTCATGTCGCCACCCTCGCCGAACATGCCCCAGGGCATGAAGGCGTTGGGGGAGAGCCGGAGCGGCTCGCCCTCGTCGCTCTCGCCCATGATGGATGCGGGGGACGAAGAGAACGCGTCCGCATCGGGGAAAACCTCGATGTTGTGGGCGAAGACCACGACCTCCAGCTCGAAGGACCGCTCGCGACCGAGCCATTCTCGGAACGGCTGGTAGAGCGCCCACTGCACGGCCGCGCGCGTGATGAGTTCGCCGCTCTCGTCCACGATGTCGCAGTCGACGCCGCCGCAGTGAGGGCAGCCGGCATCGTCGCAGGGTGCCGATGTCTGCACCCGCCACCGAGCAAGGCCCTCCGTGGGCGCGAAAAAGGGGGTGATGCACTGGATGCCTCCGCTGTCCGCATCCAGATGGGCGTACATCGACGCCCCACTCGGATCGGTCCACCGTAGGTGCCTGTACTGTTCGCAGCGGAGCTCCTCCGCGCTCTCCTGCAATATCGCACCGATGAGCTGTTCGAAGGCTGCACGGTCCGACGCCCCGATCCCGATCGCACCAAAGTGATCTGCCATGGTCTGGTCGTCTACTCCATTTGCCCTCCGGATGCGAGCTCGTGCTGCTTCGATAAGAGATCCCGGCCGCACGGAGCGCGCCTCATGATTGACATGTTGGTCGATGCCGTCGACCATCGCGGTATGATCAAGCGTATCTTTTGCATGGGGCTGTTCGTCGGAGGGCTCGTCCACTGCTCGGCGGGCGAAAACGGGGTGACGACCGGCCCCGGAGGACAAGGGAGCGGTGCGGGGGGCTCGAGCTCGAGCGGAAGCGGAGGTATGAACGCAGGCGGCGGTGGCATGGGAGGCGAAGGAGGCGTCCTCTTCCCGAGCGGCTCGGGAGGAGGGGGCGGGTCGTGCACGCCGACGAGCGCGGTCGAGACGGTGTGTGACGGCAAGGACGACGATTGCAATGGCCGCGTGGACGACGTGGACCTCGGCAAGGACGGGATCTGCGATTGCTTGCGGCTCGGCATCGTCGGCAGCCCGGGGAGCAATCCCTCCTCGAACTTCCAGGCCTGGCTCACGGCGCGAGGCACGAGCGTCGAGCGAACCCACCAGACGCCCGCAGAGGTCTTCGATGCTGCGCTCCTCGATAAATACGACGTCATCATCTTCGATCGACTGGCTCGGCCTTACACGGCCGAGGAGGCGAATGCGCTCGCGGCGTGGGTGCAGATGCGGGGCGGGTTCGTCTCGATGACGGGATATACCGACGCGGACCCTGATTTCTACGTGAACACGCTGCTCGCCCCGTTTGGGCTCGCGTACCAGCCCGGTTTGTACTCTCAGCCGGTGACGATGTTCGCGGCGCATCCGGTGACAGCGGGGCTCTCGTCGGTGACGTTCCTCGGCGGATACCTGGTCAAGGACCTCGGCGGGAGCGGCGGCACGAGCGTGGCGATTGGGAGCATCGCAGCGGGGCCCGTGGCGTTCGCGCACGAGCAGGGCAAGGGCCGCGCCGTGGTGTGGGGCGACGAGTGGATCGAGTACGACAGCGAATGGCAATCGCTGCCCGAGATCGAGCAGCTCTGGGTCAACATGATCGCGTGGCTCGGACCTCAGGATAGCTGTCAGGTGACGGTGCCGAAATGAAGGATCGAGGGTTCAGCTGAGGGCGTCGATCTCCGTGTCTCCCTGATAGTGACAGTGCCCAGACGAGGCGTACGTGGGCGGCGTGGCGCGGTCCGTCGCGTGGCGCGGGCGCGCGCCTTGCACGGCCCTCGCGCTGGCGCGGACGTGGGCACGGGGGGGACAGGGAGCATGCGGTATGTTTTCCACATCCTCGCGTTCGTCGCGGGCTCGTGAACGGAAAGGATTCGACCATGTATACCGCCCTGTTCGCGCTCGCGTTTGCCCTCGTTCCCATCTACACGATTTCTCCACGGCCCCTGTCGGTTCAGGGAATGCAGCTCGGAGACATCGATGGAGACGGCGAGCTCGACGTGGTGCTCGCCCACGATGGGGACCCGCTGCTGTACGGGGTCAGCGTGCTGCTGAACCGAGGCTCGAACTCCGTGTCGCAGCCACGGTCGTACCGGATCTCCGACAACGGCGGCACGGGCCTGCGGCTCGCCGATTTCAACGAAGATGAGCGCCTCGACGTCGTCGTGATGACCCTCGGCGCGGATGGAATGCGATCGCTCGACGTGCTGCTCGGTCAGGGAGACGAGGGCTTCGGGGCGCCGAGACTCGTCGCACCCAACGAAAAAGTGAACGGGATCGAAGTGGGGGATTTCGACGCAGATGGGCATCGGGACATCGCCGTGGGAAGTGGCTCCGTCGAGGGGGACGCTCCGCTCGTGATCCTGTTCGGTCGCGGGGATGGCACGTTTGCGCCCACCGAGTACCGGGGCGAATATTCCCTCGGAGATCTCGCCACGGGAGACATGAACGGAGACGGCGCGGTCGATATCGTGGCCGAAATGTACGAATACACGGACGAGGGCGTCCTGGCGTGGAGCGTGGCCGTTTTTCTCAACGACGGCACCGGGAAGTTCGCCGCCCCGCTCCGGCATCGAGTCCCCTGGAGATACTGGAAGGACCTCGCGCTGCTCGACGCCAATCGCGACGGGCGCCTGGACGTGGCCCTGATCGAGCCATACGAAAACGAGGTCGCCGTGCTGCGCGGCGCAGGAGACGGCAAGTTCGGCGAAGTCACCCGTCATGCGACCGGTCGTGGCCCGGTCTCTCTGGCCGTCGGCGACGTCGATCGGGACGGCTTTCCCGATCTGGTCACGGCCAACGAAGAGGACAAGACGATCTCCGTCTTTCTCCTGGGTGCCCCCGGTAGCCCGCCCAAGCGCTGGGAACTCCCGCTGGGGGATCGGCCTGTTGCCGTGGCGATCGGGAACATGGATGGGGACGCCGGCCTGGAAATCGTGAGCGCGAGCAAAACGGGGCGGATCACGGTCGTCGGGTTTCGCGAACCCTGATCGGCGCGCGATCAGGAGGCGAGGAGGCGCATGGGCAGTGTCTTCGGGCCGCGATCCGAGAGGTTGTAATCGCCGAGGAGGCAAGGGCCGGAGCCGGGCTCCCAGCGGGGGATCTCGAGCAGCGCCGCCAGCGCCTCCTCGACCTCCACGCGGACGAGCGGGGCGCCGATGCAGTAATGGTGGCCCATGCTGAAGGAGAGGTGCCGAGGGCCCGTGCGCGTGATGTCGAAACGGTCGGGGTCGGGGAACACGAGGGGATCGCGGTTCGCGGCGGGGAGAATGGGGAAGACGAGCTCGCCCTTCTTGATTCGCTTGCCGCCGATCTCCACGTCCTCGGCGGCGAGGCGGTTTGTCACGACCACCGAGGGCTCGTAGCGGAGTGCCTCCTCGATGGCGCCCTTCATGCGGCGGGGGTCGTCGCGCAGGCGCTCGAGCTCGGCCGGGTGCCGGAGCAGGGTCCAGACGGTGTTCGCGATCTGGTTCATGCTGGTCCGGTAGCCGGCGACGATCACCTGGTAGCTTTGCAGGACGATGTCCTCGGGGCTCGGGGCGCCCTCGTCGGCCCAGAAGCGGCTGATCACGTCGTCGCCCCGGTCCGCGCGGCGGCGCTCCGCGAGGGCGGCAATGTAGCCGAGCATGGCGCTCGTGTGCTCCTTGATTCGATTCGTGACGTCCTCGGCCATGGCCGCGCCGCCCGCGCCCTTGAACAGGGTCGTGATCCAGCCGCGGAAGGTCGCTCGATCGCCCGGGGGGATGCCGAAGAGGGAGGTGATGGTGCTGAGGGCGATGGGATCGGCGAGATCCTCGACGATATCGACTTCTTCACCCTTGTCGCGCGCGGCCGCGAGCGCCTCGCGCGCGATCGTCCGCACTGCGGGGCGCAGGCCCTCGATGGCCTGGGGCGTGAAGCCCTTGTTCATGAATTGCCGGAGCCGCGCGTGGTCCGGCTGGTCGCGGAACCAGGCGAGCTCGGACCACATCTGCACCATGGCGGAAAGCTCCTCGCCCTCGAGCGTCGGCATCATCACGCGGATGAGCTCGCGGGCGCGGTGATTGAGGAAGCGGCGATCGTCGCGGACCACCATGTCGGCGTGGTCGTAGCGCGTGACGAGCCAGATTCGGAGCGGCTCGAACCAGTGGACCGGATCCTCCTCGCGGATGCGGTGGAGCGTGGGATAGGGGTCGTCGAAAAACGCCTGGCTCTGGATGTCGTACGGGGCGCGCGGGCTCATGTTCGTCCTCCTCGGCGGGGCTGGCGGCCCCTCCACGTCGCAAGCAACCTCTTCCTTTGTACACCTAAGGAGTTTAGGATGCGCCCGCACGTCCGGGCAGCTTTGTGTGGACCCGGGGGAGCGGGAGAAGAGAGGATGTCGTTCGTCAAACGCCCGGGAGGGGATCCCACGCAGATGGTCGGCGGCCTGCGCGAGCCGGAGCTGCCGATCTTCGAGGAGAAGGCGATCACGTCACGCGTGGCCGACAAGGCCGTGAGCGCATTCCAGGCGAAGGGCGGCGCGGCGTTCGAGGATCTCGCGAGCCGCGCGGGCGCGGCGGGCCTGGGCGAGGGCGTCGGCGCGTCGGGCGGCACCGACCTCACGTTCGCCTGGGAAAACGCGGCCGGGCCGCAGGGGCCGTGGAGCCACCTGCGTGTCGTGTCCGTGCGCGGGACCGAGGCTCTCTCGAGCCTGTATCGTTACGAAATCACGGCCCTCGCCCGCGAGCCCGCGCCCGAGCTCGATCCGGACGAGCTCATCCAAGCCCGCGCGACGCTGCGGATCGCCACGACGACACAGCCTTCGTTTCGCGTCGTGCATGGCATCGTCGTCGAGGCCGAGGAGCTCGGGCCCGTGCCGGGGGGCATGCTCTATCGCCTCGTGCTCGCGCCCCCGCTCACGCGCGCGATGCACCGCATGCGTTGCCGCATCTTCCTGGAGAAGACCACGCGGCAGATCATCGACGCGGTCCTGCAGGGCGATCCCGAGCTCTCGCTCGCGGTCGGGGCGAACGCGCCGCCCGACGGCGGGGACGAGCTCGGCTTCTCGCCGGCGACGGAGCGGTACACGTGGCGCATCGCGGACGCTTCGCGGATCGACGAGGTGGCCACGCGCGGGTATTGCGTTCAGTACAACGAGAGCGATTTCGCCTTCGTGTGTCGGCTCCTGGAGGAAGAGGGCATCTCGTTCCATTACGAGAACGGCGACGGCGTGTGCCTGCTCGTCCTCGCGGACATCGACGCGGGCCGCACGCGCCTCGACCCGTTCGAGCCGCTCGGGCCCGGCATCGTGGGCCGCGCGGTGCAGTCGATGAAGCTCGGAGCGCGCTTGCGTCCGCGCAAGGTCTCGCTCCTCGATTACAACTGGAAACAACCCACGCTCGACATGGCCGTCGCCGAGCCGGCGCGGCCGGCGAGCGCGGATCTCGTGTATCACGAATACCCGGGGCGTTACACGGAGACACCCGCCATGGGCAAGCCGCTCGCGGCGGCGACGCTCGATCGGCTGGAGGTGGAGGCGAGCTACGCGGTCGGGGAGAGCACGTGCCGCACGATCGCGGCGGGGAGCATCTTCGCGCTCGAACACCCGCAATCACGCTACGAGGGTGAATACCTGGTCACGAAGATCGAGGTCCGCGCCGAGCAGGTGGGCGTCCTGCCGCCGAGCGTGGCGACGGCGATGCCGCTCTCCGGCGTGCCGTATGCCGTGACGTTCGAATGCGCGCGGCGCGGGAAGAATGGCTCCGTGGCGGAGTCGAGGTTCCGCCCGGCGCGCGTGACGCCGAAGCCGCGGATTCAGGGATCGCAGACGGCATTCGTCACGGCGGAGCCGAGCACGAAGGGGGCGGAGATTCACGTCGGAGGGCCGCCGGGCGCCGAGATCGGCTGCGTCCGCCTGAAGTTCCACTGGGACACGGACTCGGCGCGGCACGCGAAGGAGCCGACGTCGTGCTGGGTGCGCGTGAATCAGGTGTTCGCGGGGGTCGGCGAGGGCGCGGTGTTCCATCCGCGGGTCGGGGTGGAGGCGATCGTCGATTTCGAGGAGGGAGATCCGGATCGGCCGATCATCGTGGGGCGCGTGTACAACGGGAAAAACCGGCCGCCGGGCGGAGCTCCCACGGTGAGCACGCTGAAGACGATGTCGAGCCCGTCCTCGGGCGCCTTCAACGAGCTCACCTTCGACGATACGGCGGGCAATGAGCAGATCAAGATGCACACGCCGTTCAACTGGAACTCGGACGCCGGCAATGATCGGACCGAGAAGGTGGGGAACAACAGCGCGTCGACGGCGGGCGTGGATCGCAACGAGATGACGGGCTCGAACCGGACCACGATGGCCGGCGGGAACAACGCCGAGGTGGTGGGGGGCAACGAGTCGGTCACGGTCGGCGCGAACCAGAACACGAACGTCGGCGCGAACCAATCGGTGAGCGTCGGATCGAACCGGTCGGTCGACGTCGGGGCGAACCAGACGATCACCGTGGCGGGCAACCACACGGAGACGGTCACGGGCAACCGCGAGTCGACCATTTCGAGCAACGACAAACTCACGGTGTCGGGCACGCAGGACGTCCACGTGACGGGCGCGCAGACGGAGAATTACGGCGCGACGCAGGACATCACGGTCGTCGGGAACCAGAAAGCGCAAATCGGCGGCGAGCAGACGATCGAGGTGACGGGGCCGCAGGGGCTCAAATCGGGGGCGAGCCAGAAGATCGAGGCGCCGGCGCAGGAGATCAAGGCGGACGGCGCGCAGGCGTTGAAATCGACGGTCCTCACGGTGAATGCCGCGGCGATGGCGACGGTCGAGACCACGATGCTCACCCTGAACGGAGCCGCGTTCACGCAGATCAACACGGCGAGCCTGGTCATCACGGCGGGGACGATCACGATCACCGGCGGCGCGATCAGCATCAATGGCGGCACGGTGACCGTGAAGGGGTCGCCAGTCGACATCGACGGCGGCGGCGCGGTGAACGTGACGGCCGGGCTGATCAAGCTGAACTGAGCGCGCGCATGAAATTCGTCAATGAAACTCCGCTGCCGGCGGCGATGGTTCCGAACGGCGAGGAGGACGATCGGATCACGGCGCTGTTCCTCTGCGCGATCACGTACCGGATCGCGCCGGGCGGGCTCGAGCTCGTCCCCGGGCAACGGCCGCTCCTGCTCGACACGCGGTCGAAGGTCCCGAACGACGTCATGTTCTCGAAAGAGGCCACGTCCGTGTGCGCGACGGGTTTCGTGTATCCGCGCCGAGGCGACCGCGCGCGGGAGGCCACGGCGTCGCTGCGCGTGGGTTCGTCGGACATGCACATTCATGTGTTCGGGACGCGGGTCTGGCAGCGGGGTGCGCTCGGGGGGCTCGCGCCGAGCTCGCCGATTCCCTTCGAGCGGGTGGCGATGAGCTGGGAAAATGCGTACGGCGGCGTGACGAAGGCGCCCGCGGCGGTGGTGGAGATGGACGGGGAGGAGGCGTTCGTCCCGGAGCACGAGTCGGGCTATCCGCTGAACTTCGACGGCAAGGGGTTTTACACGGACGAGGCGCGCGCCGAGAATCAGCCGCTCCCGCAGCTCGAGGATCCCGCGGCGCTCGTGCGCGCTTGGGACGATCACCCCGAGCCCGTCTGCTTCGCGCCGTACCCGCTCTGGGGCGGCATGCGGGCGAAACACGTGGTGAAGGGGCAAGAGCTCGACATGACGGGCGTCCGCAAGCTCGGCAGCCGCGCTGCGCCGCGAATGACGTTCGACACGATCGGCGCGGGGACAGAGATCGTGCTCGCGGGGATGCGGCCCGGAGGCTCCGTTCTTTCGTTCGTGGTGCCGCGCTCGCCGGTCGTGGTCGCGATGTCGGTCGGGAATGTGCGCGAGACGATCGTACCGCGGCTCGACGCCGTCGACATCGACGCCGAGGCGTGCGAAGCGCGATTCGTGTTCCGGGCGAAGGTGACGTACGGCCTCGTGCAATTCGAGGAGCGGCGGGCGGTGCTCTCGCCGAGCGAGTTTTTCCCGAAGGGGTGAGCGGCCATGGCGAACAACTTCCACACCGATGCGGGATGGCTGCTCGTTGGGATCGATGGGCACAACGGGATCCACTGGCCGTTCGTGCCGATGTGGTTCTTCAAGCTGAACCTCCTGCACCCGCTCTCGATGGGCGACAAGCAGAAGCCGACGGTGATGTTCAATGGCGTGCCGTCGGTGACGCACGGGCACGAGCCCTCGAAATTGTGGCCGCACATCGGCATCTTCCCGAGCCCGCTCGATCTGATGACGCCGCTGCACATTCTCTTCGGCTCGCACAAATGCTGGCTACCGCGGGGCGCCGTCCAGATCTGCGGGGAGCAGGCGACGTGTTGCGTGATCGGCGGGGCGATGTCGCTCAACGCCGATTGCTGGGAGTATGGCAAATGGCCAACGTCGCTCGTGGAGGACCCGGGCACGGTGCAGACCACGCCGACCGTGATGGATTTCCTCATGGGCGCGGTCTCGCTCGCGGTCGACCTCGTGATCGATCTCGCGTTCGAGGTCGTCATGAACGTCGGCGGCGCGGCGCTCAAGAAGTTCGGCGACAAACTCATCGCCCCGTTCTTCAAGAAGGCGGACGAGGTGGTGGAGGGGGCGGCGAAGAACGCGGACGATGTGCTCGGCGAGGGGCTCGAATCCGCGGCCAAGCAAAGCGACGAGGTGGCCGGGGAGGCGGCGGAGAGCGCGGCGAAGGGCGCGGACGGGCAAGCCTCCGATCTCTGCGACGAGGTGCGTTGCGAAGGCGGGCATCCCGTGGATCTGACGAGCGGGGACGTCGTCGATCGAAAGGTCGATCTGGTCTTGCCCGGGGCCATTCCATTCGAATGGAAGAGGCACTACTCGTCGAAACGCGCACTCGCGCGGACCTCGCTCGGTCGCGGCGGGTGGGCGCACGATTTCGAGCAATGGATCGAGCGCACGGACGACGGGCTGCTCTCGCTCCGCAGCGAGGAGGGCCGCGACGTTTATTTCCGCGCGCTCCGCGTGGGGGAGAGCGCGTTCCACCGGATGGATCGGCTGACACTCCGGGCGCTCGAAGGCGGGGCGTTCGAGGTGACGAGCCACAAGACGCGGCTCGTGCGGCATTTCGCCCCCGAGGCGCCGGGCGAAAAGGCGCTCCTTCGATCGATCCGGGACGCGTACGGCAACTCCATCGAGCTCGAATACAACAGCGGCCGCCTCCGCCGGGTGATCGATACGGCCGGCCGCGAGGTGCGCGTGAAGACGACGCATGGCGGGCGTATCGCGCGGCTCGAGGTCTGGGTCGGCGATTCCTTCGAGCAGTGGGTCGATTACACCTACACGAAGATGGGGGAGCTCGCGAGCGTGACGGACGCGCTCGGGCAAACGGAGCGGTACGCGTACGACGAGGATCACCGGATGGTGAAGACCACGCTGAAGAACGGCGTGAGTTTTCATTACGCGTACGATCCGGAGACGGGGCGGTGCAAGAAGACGTGGGGGGACGAGGGGCTGCACACGCTGGTCCTCACGTACGACCTGGAAAAACGCATCACCCGGGTCGAGGGGAACGAGGAGCCGCGGGTCCTTCACTGGAATGAATCGGGGCTCGTCGTCCGGGAGGAGACGACAGACGGAATCCTGATCGGAACCTGGGAATACGACGCGAACAATTACCTGATTGGCAAGACGAACGGCGCTGGCGAGGCGACGCGGTATCGGTACGACGAACGGGGCAACAAGGTCGAGGAGATCGATCCTGCGGGGAACGTGACCCGGTGGGAGTACGACGGCGATCTTGCTGTGTTGCAGGTGGGCCCCGAAGAATTGACGACGCGGCTCTCGCGGGACGCGTTCGGCGCGCTGCAGAGGGTCGAGTATCCCTCGGGCGTCCGGTACTCGTTCGCGTACGACGAAAAGGGGCGCGTCATCTGCGTGAGCGGGGACGAGGGGATGCTCGTCGAGGTCGCGTACGACGCCCAGCACAACATCGTGGCCGAGCTCGACGCGCGCGGCGCACGGACGACGTACGAGCATGACCTCGTGGGCCGGCCCGTGCGACGAACCGACGCCCTCGGGCGTTTCACGGCGGTGGAGTACGATCGCCTGGGGCAACCCCTGTCCGTGCGGAGGCCGGATGGCACGAGCACGCAATCGGCGTACGATCCGCTGGGCAATCCGATCCGCGTGGTCGACGCGTCGGGGCAGGTCACGCAGATGGAGTACGGCGGGACGGGCGTGCTCACGAAGCTCGTGCAGCCGGACGGGCGGGCCTTCCGATTCAAGTATTCGGCGCAGGAGAAGCTCCGCTGCATCGAGAATCCGCGGAACGAGACGTACGAATTCGTGTACGATGCGGCGGGGAGGGTCGTCGAGGAGAACACGTTCGACGGGCGGGTGCTGAAGTACCGGTACTCGAAATCGGGCAGGCTCGGGCGAATCGACTATCCGGATCGCAGTCATCGTGCGTTCGCACATGATCCGCTCGGCAACGTGCTGCGCGAGGATACGACGGATGGCCCGATCACGTTCGAGCGGGATCGCATGGGCAGGCTGCTCGGCGCTGTCCTCGAGCAGGACGGCCAGCGGGTCGTCACGATGTTCGAGCGGGACCGCTTGGGGCGCGTCGTGGCCGAGGTGCAGGACGGGCGGCGGCTTCGGTACGAGCTCGATTCGCGGGGGCGCAGGACGGCGCGCGTCATGCCGGATGGCGCGGCGACGCGGTATCGATACGATAGGCTCGGCGATCTCGTCGGGCTCTCGCACGATGGTCACGAGATCTCGTTCGATCGCGACGTGCTCGGGCGGGAGACGGCGCGCCGGGACGCCTCGGGGAGGTTTTCGATCCGGAGCGAGTACGACTCGATGGATCGGATCATCGAGCAGCGCGTCGAGGCGCGCATGCCAGGCGGCGGCGTGCCGCAAGCGGTGGTGCAGCGGCTCTGGCAATACGACGCGCTCGGGCGGGCGAAGCTCGTCGAGGATGCGCGGTGGGGCGCGACGGCGTATCGATACGATCCGGTCGGGCAGCTCGTGGAAGCGCAGCGGGGCGACCGCCGCGAGGTGTTCGCGTACGATCCAGCTGGAGCGATCCAGAAGATGCTCGACGAGCTGGAGACGGCCCCGGCGCAGGCGGACGAGGGCGAGCCGTGGGAGATTGGCAAGGGGAACTTGCTGCGCTGCACGGAGCGCGCGAAATATTCGTACGATCGGCGGGGGCGTCGAGTATCGAAGGAAGAAGGGGGGCAGCGGACGGCGTATCGCTGGGACACGCGAGATCGGCTCCGCGAGGTCGCCCTGCCGTCGGGCGAGCAGGTCCTTTTCACGTACGATGCGTTCGGCCGGCGGTTGCGGAAGGAAATCCAGGACGAATACGGGGACCGGCGATACACTGTCGATTTCGTCTGGGATGGGGATGTCCTGGCGCAGGACATCGATAGCCGACGCGGCAAACGCTGCTTCGTCCATGAACCGGGCACGTTCGTGCCGCTGCTCCAGGCGGAGCGGGGCGAGGTGTTCAGCTACGTCGTCGATCAGGTGGGGGTGCCGAAGGAGCTGATCGACCAGGAGGGGCGGGTCGCGTGGTCGGCGACGCATTCGGCGTGGGGGCGCGTCACGGAGACGTACTCGGCGCCGGGGCGGACCGGTCGAGCCGTGGAGTCGCCCTTCCGGCTCCTGGGGCAGTATGCGGACGAGGAGACGGGGCTTTGTTGTACGAGGTTCCGTTACTTCGACGCGTCGACAGGAAGGTGGTGCAGCCCGGATCCGCTCGGCATCATGGGCGGGCTCGACCTCTTCGCGTTCGGCAGAGACGCCATCAACAACGTCGATCCGCTCGGCTTGGCCTGCCAGAAGCCCGAAAACGCAGTCCACGACGCGAATTATACGATGAACAGACACACGCGTGATGGGAGGATCGTTCAGAAGGACCTCGGAAAGGGCAAAGAAGCGCACATATTCAACGATGACGCGGACCTCGAGGCCCTGGAGGACCTGGTCTGGAAGCACGGCGAGTCGCAAGGAAACGTCCGCGGCTTCGATCGGTTCACGTACACATCGGACACGCCGATCGGCGTGAGGACGCAGAACGGGAGACCCGACGTCCCTCTTTACGTCATAGAGATCAAGGGCAAACTCGAAGGCGATTCGTGGGTATACCACATGGTGCCGAGGACGAGGGTTGCGCAATGAGATCGAAATACAAATGGCTCGAAGCTTGGGTCGATTTTTCGAGCGACCGCCATTACGTACTGCTGGTGCGCGAGCGCCTGAGTGGAAAGATAGAAATCGTCGACCCGGCCGAGCACAACAAGGTCATCCGTGAGTTCGACAATTACGAGGACGCTGTACACTGGCTCCGCGAAGACGAGTACGATCAGATCGAGGGGCGCGGTGTCCTCGACGAGGATGGCGGTGTCGACTTCGATTGAGCGCGATGCCTCAGGTCCCGGAGCTCCACTTCAATCGTAGCCCCGTGTTCTCCAGGACGTCCGCCGCGATCGGGCTCATCAATCGCACCACCCCCGCCCACGTCATCACGACCCGCCTCGCCTCCGCGTCCACCCGCACCGTCTGCAGCACCGCCTCCGGCGTGAACACCTTCGGGCTCCCCGGCGGCATCACCTCGATCCGCGGCCGCTCCCCCGGCAGTTCGAACCTCGTCTCCCCGTTCCCTTCGACGAGCCCCTGCAGAATCACCACCTCGTCCCCCCGGAGCCGCTCCACCGCCATCCCCGGCGCCGCCCCCTGGAGCCCGCGCGGAAGAACCTCGTTTTTCCGGAACGGACCCGCGAGATCCTCGCCGTCCGCGAATTGCATCTCCCGGATCGGCTTCGTCGCCGGATCGTGCTCCAGAAACCCACCCATGAGCCGCATCATCCGCGGATACCACGTATGCGGCACCCACCCGAGCCCCGCAGGCATCGGCTGATCCAGCCACTTCTTCCAGTGTGGCACGAAAAACCGCGACGGCGTCAGCGGGTCGCCCGGATCCTCGATCTGCGGGAGCAACGCCCCGTCCGCCCGATCCCGGTCCACGTCGATGAAATAGGCCCGCCCCACCTTGTTCCGCGGATACGCGAAGACCCCCTCCTGCCGCGGCGAAGGCTCGATCCTCCGCCCGTTCCGCCGCTTCGGCGGGCAAAGCTCGTCGTGCGCGTACGCGTCGTACCCGCCATACGCGAGATCCCACGCGAGCGGCACGCTCTCGAAAGGCGCCGGATCCGAGAACCGCACCGCCCCCTCGATCGAGACCTCCGCCCGCCGCTCCCCGAGCACCCGGAGCACGCGCGCGTTTTTCCCGACCGCCACGCGCACCGTCGCCTCGCGCGCCTTTTCGCTCGGCGCATACGCCCGCCCCGTCACGATCACGTCGGTCGCGACCTTCGGCGGGAAGAGGTCCATGTCGTCCTGGAGCCCGCGCATGCGGCCGTCGTCGCCCACCTCGAGGTCCGGCTCGCGGCGCACCGGCACCTGCTCGTCCGCGAGCCGGAGCTTGCCCCCGGCGAACGAGTAGGCGCGTTTCGCCACGCACACGAGCCACAACTTGCCGTCCGTGCTCTTCGCGTTCGCGACCGCCTGCGCGCTGGTCATGTCACCCGTTCCCCGATCTCGGTTATCATGGCCCCGTGAAGGACGACGCCGAAAAAAACGCGCCCGCCGCGGCCCTCGCGCCCGCTCGAGGCGAAACGCTCGCCGCGCCGGCGCGCACGATCGGGCTCGCCTCCGGACGATCGATCGAAATCGAGGAGACGGGCCGCGAAGAACGCATCCAGGTCCGCGGCGCCGACGGAAACCTCGTCCTCTCGCTCCGCCTCACCGACGAGGGGCCCGTCCTCTCGCTCTCCGCGGTCTCCCTGGAGATCGCCGCCCAGAAGCACCTCGCCCTGAAGAGCGAGACCCTCGCGATCCAGACGTCCGGCGACGCCACGCTCGACGTCGGCGGGAGCCTGCACGAGCGCGCGCGCGGCAACGCGATCCGCGAGGTCGGCAAGGCCTCCATCGAGCGCGCCCGCGAGGTGAGCGTCGAGGCCGCGCCCGGCGGCGTGGTCGTCAAGGCGAACGACGACGTGTCCATCACCGGCGAGCGCGTGCGGCTCAACTCGGACGATCCGCCCATGCCCCTCACCTGGGAAGAACACCACGCGCGGCAAGCCAAGAGGCTCGCCGCCGCGGCGGGGCGGACCCACGAGATCGGCGTCCCCGGCCTCGGCCCGATCCGCATCCCGGAGCGCTGACGCGCGCCTCACGCCCGCCGCGCGGCCCGGAGCGCGTCGTTCGCCGCGTCCCCGAGCTTCATGTCCGTCGCCACCTTCCGGGTCCACAGCCGCACGATCGGCATGAGCGCGGGGCGCTGGATCCGCAAAGCGTCGAGCACCTCGTTCGCCTTGCCACGTTCGAGCGCGACGAGCAGGCGCGTGTACACCTCCAGCGTGATCGGGCCGCGGAAGGACTCCACCTTCGCCACGTACGCCGCGTCGTAGGCCCCGCGCAGCTTGTGCGTCCCGCGCGCCGACTCCGCCTCGAGCGCCTCGGCCCAGCGTCGCTCGTTCTTGCGCCACGAGCGCTCGCGTAAGCCCTGCGCCTCGAGCACCTTCGCGCGATCCTGCTTCCCTTCGGCGAGCTCGGCGGCGATGGCCGCGGTCTGCTCGATCGAGAGCTCGATCGGCGCCTCGGACTCCTCGTGCGCCGCTCTCCGGGCGCCCGCTGGCTCCGTGGTCGGCGTGGGCTCGATGCTGCCCGCCGTGGCCGTGACGGAGGCCTCCGCGGGCGGTTTGTCGAAGGCCGCGAGGGGGCCGAGCATCGCGGGTTTTTCCACGACCCGCGTCGGCGCCGCCTCGACGTTCGCCGCGATGCCCACGAGCGCCGGCGGGGGCACGTCGAAAGGCATCGGCGGCACGTTCGTCCGCGCCTCTGCGTGCTCCTTCTTCGCCGGGACGTCGAGCGGCTTCGTATCGGGCTCCTCCGGGGCCGTGTCCACTTGCGCCGGGCGTTTCGCCTGCTCGAACGGCGTTGCCGGCTTCGATGCCGAAAGGGAGGGGAAGTGGGTCAACGTCCTCGGGCCCGAGACCTCGTCCTCGTCCCTCGACGGAGGCGAAGGGCGCGGGGCTTCGTCGCGGATCGCGATGCTCGGCAACCCCGGCCCTCCCGGGGCGAATGGCAACACGGGCGCCTCCGGCGCGTTGGTCCTCCCCGACGTCACGACCGGGAGTGTCGCCTCCACGTCGCCCTTGGCGGGCGCCGCCGCGCCCTCCATCGAGACCGCGACGAGCCCGACCTCCGCGGCGTGCGCGAGCAAGACCACGCCGCGCCACACCAGCATCGCGAGCTGTCGGTCCGTGTCGAAGGTCAACGTGTCGCAGCGGAGCCGCACCTCCTGCGCCGGCCCCCCCATGCGTTCCACGGTCACGCGCGGGACGACGCGGGCGAGCTTGGTCTCGAGCCGCGGATACGACGGGTGCAGGTTCACGAGCACGATCGGCTCGTCGCCCGCGAGGTTCGCGAGCTGCTGATCGCCGGGCGCGAGGTTGAAGTACGCGCCATCCACGTCCTCGGGCAGTGGCTTCGTGTTCCAGGTGCGTGGATCCCAGCTCGCCGCGTGCTTTCCGAGGAGCGACAGACGCGCAGGCGACGTCGGCGCGACGGGACCAAAGCCCTCCGTGACCCAGCCTCGATCCGCGCGGACCTCGATCGCCTTCTGCAAGGTCCCCACGCCGATCTGCGCGACGAGCGAGGCCGGCGCGCCCGCCGCGGGCGGCTTCGGCGGATGGGCGTGCCCGAGCACGAGCACGTCGGCCCTTCGTTTGAACGGGGCCAGGTCGCTCGCGGGGCTCTTCGTGTCCCAGACCGCCTCTCGCCTCACGGCGAGCGGTGATTCGCCGGGCGCGAGCTCGAAGGTCGCCTTGCAGATCACCGTGACCGCGTGTGCGTCCCGTCGCGGCTGCCAGGGAAACAAGGAGGCGCGCAGGGCGCAGAACGACACGACATTCATGGGCGCAGCCTACCGCGACGCGGCGCCGGTGAGAAAGCTTCCGCGAGGCGCGCCGTCAGCTCTTGATGAAAGCGAGGAGATCGGCGTTGAGGCGGTCCTTCTCCGTCGCCGCGAGCCCGTGCGAGCCGCCCTTGTAGATCTCGAGCCGCGCATTCTTCACGAGCTTGGCGGCGGCGAGCGCGCTCGCGCCAATGGGGACGATCTGATCGTCGTCGCCGTGGATGATGAGCGTCGGCACGTCGATCTTCTTCAGGTCCTCGGTGAAATCGGTCTCGGAGAACGCCTTGATGCAGTCGAGGGCGTTCTTGAAGCCGGCCTGCATGCCCTGGAGCCAGAAGGTGTCCCGGAGGCCTTGCGAGACCTTCGCCCCTTCACGGTTCGCCCCGTAGAACGGGATCGTCAGGTCCTTGAAGAACTGCGCGCGATCGGCGTGGACGCCCGCGCGAATGCCGTCGAACGTCTCGATCGGCAGGCCGCCCGGATTCGCGGGGGTCTTCAGCATGAGCGGCGGCACGGCGCCGACGAGGACCGCCTTTGCGACACGCGCCGTTCCGTGGCGACCGATGTAACGCGTCACCTCGCCGCCGCCGGTCGAATGCCCGACGAGCGTCACGCCTCGGAGGTCGAGCGACTCGATGAGCTCGGCCAGGTCATCGGCATAGGTGTCCATTTCGTTGCCGGTCCAGGGCTGGCTGGAGCGGCCGTGACCGCGGCGATCGTGGGCGATGCACCGAAAGCCGTGCGAGGCGAGGAAGACCATCTGGTCCTCCCAGGCATCCCCGTTGAGCGGCCAGCCGTGGCTGAAGACGACGGGCTGACCGCTGCCCCAGTCCTTGTAATAGATCTGCGTGCCGTCTTTGACGGTCAAAGTTGCCATGTGATAACCACCTTTTCTATTTGTTCCCGGGGTGAAGCCACGGATGCGCGAGCTTCACGAGCAAGGGCATGGCACCCCACGTGAGAACCGCAACGATGCCTCCGGCGATGACGCCGGAGGCGAGGGCGTGCGGGAAGTTCGGGCCGAGCAAGGGCAGGAGGATCGCCGGGACAATCATGCTGACCGGCCATACGGCGATCCAGGTGAGCAAGGCCATCTTCCATCGCGGCGGCATGGCCTCCGCGGGGGTGCGAAACCAGGCTTCGAGGCCTTCCAATCGCCGGTACGTCGGTTCACCTTCCACCATCGGCGCGATCCGAGCGAGCCATTCCTTGTAGAGGGCGGTCTCGTAAAACGCGTCGCGGTCGGCGGCGCTGGCGAAGCTGCGCAGGATGCCGTATTCGGTCGAATCGGAGCCGGGCGGCGGGTAGATGCAATGCACCCCCCTCGCTCCCGGCTCGGCCAAGGACCGGCTGGCGAATTCGGTGAGGGCGCGTTCGAAGGCCTCGATGTGCGTCTTTCGAACGCGCCGGACGATGGCGATGTGAAGGGTCTCGGCCATGGCTCTGCCGTCAGTGACCGGGCTTCTTGGGCACGATCTGCGGCTTCACCGCCGATTGCGGCGCGTGATGGACCATCGTGTAGGCATACTCGACGCCCACGCCGTAGGCGCCGCCGTGCTGCTTGATGAGGCCCATGAGCTGGTTGTAGTGCTCTCGCTTCGCCCAGTCGCGCTGCCATTCGAGGAGCGCGGGGATGGTCGTCAGTCGGACCGCGCCCGCCTGGACCATCCGGGACAGCGACGCTTCATGGGCGGCCGGGGAGGTCGCTCCGCAGCAGTCCTCGACGATGTAGACGTTGTATCCGGCGCCGAGCATTTCGATGGCCGGCCAGGTCACGCAAACCTCGGTCCAGAGGCCGGTGAGGAGAATGTTCTTCCTGCCCGTCGCCTCGATGGCTGCGCGGAAGCCCGCGTCGTCCCACGAGTTCATGGACGTCCGCTCGACGACCGGTTGCCCCGGGAACACGTCGAGGAGCTGCGGCCAGACGTACCCGCTGAACGACTCCGTCTCCACCGCGGTGAGGACGGCGGGGACGCCGAACTCCTTCGCGCACTTCGCGAGCAGCGTCACGTTGTTGATGAGCGTCGCTCGATCGATGTTGGCGACGCCGAACGTCATCTGCGGCTGATGATCGATGAAAACGACCGCGCTGTCTTCCGGCGTATAGAGCTTGTGATACTTGTTCATCGTCGTTGCACCTGGAATGTGGGTTATCGTTCGAGCCGCCAAGCCAAAGCCTGTCGATCGAGCGGGCGGCGCAAGACTACCTGCTTCTGGCGGAAGACGCCATCGATTTTGCGGCCGACGTCTCCGTCCTGCAGGCGAACGAACGACCTCTCCTCCTTTCGAAGGGTTGACAGTCGGTCGAAATTCGGAGGTGGCCTACGTGCAATCGGCGAGGTTCAATACGTGCACGTGGTGCACGCCATTGATCTTGCAGCGGAGGTTCGTCTGCTTCGAATGGCGGATCTCGTTCTCCCCCATTCGAAGGAGGGCGGCACAGCCGCGGGAACTGCGTGCGCGTCTGCATTCGAGCTTCCCTCTCACGCCAGCTTGTGCCAACATGCGATGGCGTGCGGTCCAGGCACGATGATTCGAACAGCCCCGAGGTCCCGACGCGGTCGGGCTCTCCGCCGTCGCCGTCCGCGCACGCCCGCGCATCCGACCGGGAAGAACTCCTCGAGCTTCTGTTCGCAAACGTCGCGGAAGCCATAGCGCTCGTCGAGCCGAACGGGCGGATCGTCGAGGTGAATCCCGCGGCTTGCACGATGCTCGGTCGTGGAAAGAGCGATATCGTCGGGAAGCACGCATGGGAGTTCGTGACGAGCGCGTCGCGCGACGAGATCCTCGAATGGTTCGGTCGCGTCGAACCATCGGGGCCGGCCTCGGTCGAGTGCTCGTATCGACGAACCTCCGGCGAACTCGGGACCATGGCCGTGCGGCTTTCACGCCTCGGTTGCCCGAGGCGCGACTGGCTCATCGCGAGCTGTCGCGACGTCACCGAGGAAAAACGACTCCAGGCACCGTTGCCCGATGCCAGCGAGCGGGAAACCGCCGCAGAAGAGCTGCAACGACTGAACGCGGAGCTTCTGCAGCAGGCCTCGCATCTGAGGGAGGTCAACCAGACGCTGCTCGATAGCGAGCAACGTCTGAGGCTGGCCATCGAGACAGGAAGAATTGGCCTGTGGGTCTGGAACTCCACGGACCTGGGCAACGTGGGCGACTGGTCGCAGCGGATGAAAGAGATTTTCGGGCTACCGCTGGACGCAGAGGTGACACACGACATGTTCGTGAAATGTGTTCACCCGGACGACCGGGCGCGCGTGGACAGTTCGGTCATGCAAGCGCTCGCAGGTGCGAATGGAGGTGAATATCGCGCGGAGTACCGCACGATTCATCCGCAATACGGTTCGGAGCAGTGGGTGACGGCCCGCGGCCAGGCATTCTTCAACGCCGACGGGCAAGCGATCCGTTTCATCGGCACGGTGATGGATATCACCGAGCGCAAACGCGCCGAGGAAGCCTCCGCGCGTCTGAACTCGGAGCTCGAGAGGCGGATCCGCGAGCGCACGGCGGATCTGGAGCGAATCAACCAGGCGTTCCGTGTCGAAATCGAGGAACGAAGGAAGAGCGAGGCCTCGTTGACCAGGGCCGAGCGCCTGACCCAAACGGGAAGCGCGACCTGGATCATGACGACGGGCGAGCTCATCTGGTCGGACGAAACCTATCGGCTCTTCGAGCTTCATCCCGACACGAAGATCACGCCCGAACTGGTCGCCTCGAGGGTCCACCCCGAGGACCTACCCCTTTACCTCCAGGCGTTCCGCGGCAACGGCGAGGATCTTCATTTCGGCCACCGTCTGGTGATGCCCGACGGCTACATCAAATACGTGGAGGTTTACGCCACGGCCGTGCGCGACGACGCGGGCCAGATCATCGAATGGGCGGGGGCGCTTCGCGACGTGACCTCGGCCAAACGATCCGCGGAAGCCTTGCGGGCCTCGGAGCACCTCGCCCGTGGTCAGTTCGCGGCGCTCACCCGCACGCTGGATGTGCTCGCCCAGGAGTCGAATCCCGAGCGACTCCTGGAGCATGTCTTGCGCATGATCGCTGGACGCCTGAACGGGCAGAGCGTCAGCGTGTACGAACGAAACGGCCCCAGCAGCGAAATGGACCTGGTCGCGACGTTCGAGGACGATCGGCTGCACGCTCCCTCGAAGGACCTGTCCTCGGCCAAAAAAGTCACACTCTTCACGGAAAACCATCCCGTCTGGAGTGAGGCACTCCGCACGGGCGTCGATATCGTCGTCGGGGAGATCGATTGCGATCCTCCGCGCATTCGACTCGGGAGCCGTGAGAATTCGCCCTGGTATCCATGGCACGGAGACATGCCTCACGATCCCAACATGCCGGTGATCTACAAGCGGCTGGCGGCGATGGGCGTCGTGGCCACGCTGACGGTCCCGACGCTGATCGGCGGCAAGCTGGCCGGCTTCATCGGGATCCGGTCGAGGCACAAGAACCTGTTTCAAACGAGCGAGATGGAGCTCGCTCGTGCGCTGGCGCATCAGGCCATGCTCGCCATTCAGCTCATGCGACTTTCCAGGCAGGGCCGCGAGGCGGCCATCGCCGCGGAGCGCAACCGCATGGCGCGAGATCTCCACGACACGCTGGCGCAAGGATTCACCGGCGTGATCGTGCAGCTGGAGGCAACGGAGGATGCGTGGTCGAGGGGCCTGCTCCCCGAGGCCGGAAAACACCTCGCCCGCGCGCGGGAGCTCGCGCGAGGGAGCCTGCAAGAGGCGCGACGATCCGCGCACGCGCTTCGATCGCAGGCGCTCGCCGAGAAAAACTTCCGTGAAGCGATGGCCGATCTGATCAAGAAGATGACCAGCGGGAGCAGCGTCATCGGCGCGTTCACGCAGGAGGGCAGCCCCTGGCCGCTCTCCAACGAGTGGGAGGAAAACCTGCTGCGTATCGGCCAGGAGGTGCTGACGAACACCTTGCGGCACGCCCGCGCGCGCCATTTCAACGCTCATGTCGCTTTCGAGCCACACAGGCTCCGCTTCGAGCTGCGGGATGACGGCGTGGGTTTCGATCCTGCGGCACAACATGAAGGCCTCGGCTTGATCGGGATCAAAGAGCGGGTCGAAGTGATGGGCGGCCACTTGACGATTCGAAGCGCGGAAGGAAGCGGGATGGCCATCGTGGCGTCCTTGCCAGCTCCGTACCCCTATGACGGCTTCACCCCATGAAATATCCCGCCGAAACTTCAGCGAACTCTTCGGGCTCGGACAAAATACGGGTGCTCATTGCCGACGATCACGTCACGGTGCTCGAGGGCCTTGCGGCCATCATCAGCCGCCAACCCGACATGGAGGTCGTGGCAGCGGCCTCCGATGGCCGGCAGGTGGTGGAGCTCTGGCAACAATATCGTCCGGACATCGCGTTGATCGACATCCGCATGCCCGTGCTGGATGGCGTCGCGGCGATCGAGGAGATCCGGAGGAGCGACGCTTCCGCGCGCTTGATCGTCCTCACCACGTTCGACACCGACAACGACCTCCTCAACGCCGTCAAAGCCGGCGCGAAGGGGTATCTCTTGAAGGATTCGCGCCGTGAGGAGCTCCTCGACTGTATCCGCAGGGTGCATCGTGGAGAGACGAGCCTTCCTGCACCCCTGGTGCAAAAGTTGGCAGCGAGCCTGAGCCGTGAAGTCCTCACGAGCCGCGAGGTGGAGGTGCTGGAGTATCTGGCGCGCGGACAGAGCAACAAGGAGATCAGCGCATTGCTCGGCATCGGCGAGACGACGGTGAAATCGCACCTCAGGAGCATTTTTCGCAAGCTCGATGTGCTCAGCCGGACGGAAGCCATCGCTACCGCGAGCCGCCTCGGGCTGATCAAGCTATAGCGCAGAAGCCTGCTCGTCGTCCTCCCTCGGGGGATGGTCAGCAGCAGGGGGAGCTCACGCCTCAACGAAACGCTTGCGTTTCGCTCGGGCTTGCTCTACTTTCTGGATGAGTACGGTACCGTTTCGTATCGATCGGACCCGCGGGCCGCCTTGTCCTGCGGCAAAGGCCTGATTTGCTCGGCGCGCGGGTTATCCTGGCGCGCGATGCCGCCCTCGAACCGAAACCCTGGTGGGAAGAAAATGCTGACGAGCGAGCCTCACAGCGCGGAACCGACGCCGATGCGCAGCCGCCTCTCCCCCGCGCAGGAGCAGGCGATCCTCGACACCGCCATGCAGCTCGTCGCCGAGGTGGGCTACGATCTCACGTCGATCGACGAGATCGCCCGCCGCGCCCGCGCCAGCAAGGCGACGATCTACCGCCGCTGGAAGAGCAAGGCCGACCTCGTGTTCGCGGGCCTCTTGCGAGGCGCCAAAAGGCCGTCCGAGGTGAGCATCGGCGCGTCGCTCCGCGAGGACTTCATCCTCGCGCTGGGCGCGTTTTGCGCGACGGTCACGGCCGGCAAAGATCTCCTCATCGGGCTCATGTCGGTGTTTCACGTGCACCCCGAGCTCTGGCGGCTCGTGCGCGAGCAGTTCGTGAAGCGCGAGCAAGAGAACGTCATCGGGGTGCTCGAGCGGGCGGTGGCCCGCGGCGAGATTCCCGCAATGCCCAAGGATCCCACGGCGATCATCGAGGTCGCCATGGCCCTGACGTCCCACCGCCTCCTCCTCTTGCGGGCTCCGCTCGACGCGGACTTCGTCACCTATGTCGTCGACGACGTCCTGCTCCCGCTCCTCGACGCGCAGCTCATACGGTCCCCCCGGCGCACCGCCGGCCCGGCGTCGCCGAGCTCGCCGCCGGAGGCAAAGCCCGCCGCCCGCAAGCGGCGCTCCGACTGATTTTTCCCGGGCGGAAGCAGCGCCCTGAATCCTGAACGTCGAACCGGGCGCGCCCATGCGCGCTCTCGGGAGAGCTCCATCCAGCCGTCGTGTGTAAAACCAGAGAGGTAGCTTATGCGAACCATTGCGCTCACCGCGATTGTGATCGTCTCCACCGCACTCCCCCTGATCGGATGCTCGAGCGAGCCGAGCGACGCAGGGACCGCCGCTGGTCCGACCTTCCACAAGGACGTGGCGCCGATCCTCCAAAAGCATTGCCAGAGTTGTCATTCCCCTGGCCAGATCGCGTCCTTCAGCCTGATCGAATACGAGCAGGTGAAGAACCTCGCCGGGCTCATCGTGATGCGAACGCAGGATGGGACCATGCCGCCCTGGGGCGCGATCGACACCGATGAATGCACCCCGAGGTTCGGCTGGCAGCACGATTCCCGGCTCTCGGACGCAGAGCTCGCGACGCTCGAGGCCTGGGGGAACGCCGGCGCCCCCGAGGGCGACCCCAAGGACGCGCCGGCAGGGGAGCCGACCAAAGGCGTCGATCTGGCCCGGGTCGACCTCACGTTGCAGCCCAAGAAGCCTTTCGTCGCGAGCGGCGAGCAGGACCAGTTGATCTGTTTCGTCCTCGATCCAGAGCTCACGGAGGATGTTTACGTCAGCGCCAGCAAGATCGTCCCGGGAAACCTGAAGGTCGACCACCACGGCGTGGTCTTCGTCGACCCGGAAGGGGAGAGCCTCGCCCTGGCAAACGCAGACGGGTATTACGAATGCTTCGGATCCCTGGGCCTCGAGAAAAGCAGGTTCCTCACGCCGTGGGTGCCGGGCGCGCAGCCGACGGTCTTCCCGTCCAATGCCGGAGCCTTCGTCCCCGCAGGCTCCAAGCTGGTGCTCCAGATGCATTACCACGCGGCGGGTACGACCGCCGACCCCGATTCGACGAAGGTAGAGCTTCAATTCCACCCGGGCGTGCCCGAATACAGGGCGGAGTTCCTGCCGGTCGCTGTCCCCGTTCCGCTCCCCGACGGGGACGGCCTGCAGCCGGGCCCGGACGACGCGAATGGAATCGAGTTCAGGATCCCCGCCGGGGCCAAGGCCCACACCGAGATGGTCCGGCTGACGCTGCCCTCGGAGGTCGGGGGGCAGCCGCTCCCGGAGATGAAGGTCTACAGCGTCATGAACCACATGCATTACGTCGGGGTAGACGGGAAGATCACGGTCCGCCGCGCCGCCGCGCAAGGCAGCGACCCGGCGAACGAATGCCTGCTCCAGACGAAATGGGATTTCAACTGGCAGCAGACCTATACCTACGACGCCACGATCGAGAACCTTCCCACGCTGCGGGGAGGGGACATCATCGATGTCCGCTGCACCTACGACAACACGCTGGACAACCCCTTCCTGAAGCGAGCGCTCATCGAGCAGCACCTCACGTCGCCCCAGGACGTGACCTACGGCGAGACCACCCTCGACGAGATGTGCGTCGGCATTCTCAACACGTTCGTCAAGAACTGACTTCACCCACTCCGGAGGGGCCTGAGCAGTGGTTTCATCTGGGAGCCGCTGCGCTGGGGCGTTGCCCCAGGCCCCACCGGGGCTATCCGCCCCTGGACGCGGGGCCTGCGCAAGCGCTGGACCGGTTGTCGATGGCGGGGGCTCATCGAGGGGCCAGGCGTACGCGACGAACGTCCGTTTGTGGTGTTGCTGCACTTTGTTGGTGTTGTTGTAATGCTTTGACCGAGAGGAAGACGCCCGTATCCTCGCCGCATGCAAAGACAACGTGTCGTCGTTTCTCGCCTGTCGCGTTCCGCCAGGCTCGTGGCAGCTCTCTGTATCGCCGCATGCACGATCGATCAGGTACAGGAGGACGACGAGTACGCGAGCTCCTCCGAGCTCTCCGTTCCTATCTCCAACCCCGGCTTCGAAAGCGACAAGACCAGCTGGGGGGAGCCGTCCCTCTTCGAAATATCCACGAGTGACAAACACTCGGGGACGAAGTCTGCCAAGATATCTGCGTCGAGTGGGCGCTTCGAGCAGACGGTCACGGTCACGGCGAACACCGCGTACAACCTCACCGCGTGGGTGCTGGGGAAAGGCACCGTCGGCGTGAAGAGCGGCGCGACGATCCTCGGCAGCCAGAGCATCAACAGCGGCTCCACGTGGACGCAGATCACGGTCGCGTTCAACTCCGGCAGCGCCACGTCCGTGACCATCTACGGCGCGTACAACGGCGGAACAGGACGATTCGATGATTTCGCGCTGAACACGAGCAGCAGCGGCACGACCAGCAGCAGTAGCAGCAGCAGTAGCGGCAGCAGCAGTAGCAGTAGCAGTAGCAGCAGCAGCAGTTCCGGCGGCGGAGGCACGGGCGGCGCTTCCGCGCAGTTCCCGTCCGACGTCCTGGATCTGACGAACTGGAAGCTCACGTTGCCTGTCGATACGGCGCACGCGGGCAGCCCCGACGAGATCAAGCAGCCGGAGCTGACGGGCTACGAAAGCAGCCCCTATTTCCTCCTGAATGCCACGGGCGATGCGGTGGTGTTCCGCGCCCACGCCGGAGGGTACACCACCAGCGGCTCGGGTTATCCCAGGTCGGAGCTGCGGGAGATGAAGAACCTCGGCGCCGACAATGCGAACTGGTCGTCCTCGTCCGGCACGCACACGATGTACATCGATCAAAAGATCACGCACCTGCCCACGGTGAAGCCGCACATCGTCGTCGGGCAGATCCACGACGCTTCGGACGACGTCATCGTCTACAGGCTGGAAGGCCAGAAGCTGTTCATCGATCTCAACGGCACCGACGGGCCCACCCTCACGTCCTCGTACGTGCTGGGGACCCGCTTCAACGTGAAGTTCGAGGTCTCGGCCAACCAGGTGAAGTGCTATTACAACGGCACGCTGAAGTACACCTACCCCAAGACCTTCTCCGGGGCGTACTTCAAGGCGGGCGCCTACGTGCAGTCTTCCTGCCAGGGCGAAAAGCAAGTCCCCGGTGAATCCTGTGACGCGTATGGCGAGGTCGAGATCTACGACGTGCAGATCGTCCATCAGTGATCACGCCTTCACCCGTCACCGACCGGACCGAGGGCCGCTCGCCAGGCTACGCAGCTGCGTTCCTCACGCTATCGTGCGGCAGCATGGTCATCGGGGCGATCGACTGGAGAATGCTGCTGTTTTTTGGCTGGCCGGCCATCTCGTGGGCGCTCGTCGGGTTCGCCTACCTCTGGCCCGGCGCCGGGATCTTCGAAAAACGCGGCGCACGTCTCACCTGGCATCGGAAACTGCTACTGCTTCCGCACATGGCCTTGCTCTACGCGACGTGGCACGCCGTGCGGGCGTTGTCGCGCGAGCCTGCGTTCGCACGACTGAGAGAGGACTTTCTGATCGGCCGGCGCTTGCTGCCCGGAGAGTTCCCGGCTGTGAGAACCGTCGTTGACTTGACCGCAGAGCTCGACGAGCACATCCCAGCCGGCGCGACCTATATCTCCTGCCCGATCCTGGATGGAGCGCCATTGCCGCCCGATGTGCTTCGACAGGTAGCGAAGCGGATCTCCGCCGCGCCGGCACCGGTGTACATTCACTGCGCCCAAGGGCATGGTCGCACCGCGATGGTCGCGGCTGCTGTCCTGCTCGAGCGAGGGGTCGCCACGTCGGTGGACGCGGCGCTCACCCTGGTACGTGAAGCGCGCCCAGCGGCTCGTCCCAACCGTGCACAGGTGCAGATGCTCCTCGACGCTTGGGGACAAGTCGGGTAACGACTACCACCCCGCGCCTGCGACCTGCCTCGTGGTCGCGTTGAGGCGATTGAAAAGGTTTGTTAAGCCAATCATCAGGATCAAGGCAGCCAGCCCCTGCTCGTCGTAATGCTTGGCGGCCTCGTTCCAGATCTCGTCCGGCACCGGATCCGCCCGGTCGCTGAGCCGGGTGGCGGCCTCGGTGAGCGCCAGCGCGGCGCGTTCGGCGTCGGTGAAGTAGGGCGCCTCCCGCCACGCTGCCACCGCGAAGAGCCGCTCGTCGCTCTCGCCGGCCTTCTTCGCGTTGCGCGCGCCCCCGTCGACGCAGAAACTGCAGCCATTGATCTGGCTGGCGCGCAGGTGGACGAGCTCGAGCGTCCTCTCCGGCACGCCGCCCTTCTTCGTGGCCTTGAGCACATTGAGGAGGGCGGGCAGCGCCTCGGGGAGGATCTGCGCGGGGTTCTTCATTCGTGCCTGCATCGCTATTCTCCTGTGGGTTGACCGACTTGGATTCGTTCGGCGCTGCCCTGACGGATCGCGATGAGGAAACGTGACGGATGGACGAAAATAAAATTCTGGCGGAGCGCTTCGAGGCAAACCGCACCCATTTGCGTGCGGTGGCGTACCGGATGCTCGGTTCGCTGAGTGAGGCGGACGACGCCGTGCAGGAAGCCTGGCTGCGGCTTCACCGCTCCGACACGAGCGAGGTCGAGAACCTGGGCGGATGGCTGACGACCGTCGTCGGGCGGGTGTGTCTCGACATGCTGCGTTCGCGTCGAGCGCGGGGCGAGCAGTCCCTGGATGTGCGCGTCCCCGACCCGATCGTGAGCTGCGCGGACGGGACCGACCCCGAGCATCAGGCGCTGTTCGCCGACTCGATCGGCCTCGCGCTGCTCGTGGTGCTCGAAACGCTGGATCCCGCCGAGCGGCTCGCGTTCGTGCTGCACGACATGTTCGACGTGCCCTTCGAGGAGATCGCCCCCATGGTCGAGCGCACGGAGCCCGCGACCAGGCAGCTCGCCAGCCGCGCGCGCCGCCGCGTCAAGGAGACGGCCCCGGCTCCCGATGCCGATCTCGCCCGCCAGCGGGAAGTCGTCGACGCCTTCGTCGCGGCGGCCCGCGACGGCGACTTCGACAAACTGCTCGCCGTGCTCGATCCGGACATCGTCCTCCGCGCCGACTATGGCGCCGCGACCGCGCTCGCCTCGCGCAAGGTCCACGGCGCGGCGTCGGTGGCCAAGCAGGCGCTCACCTTCTCCCGCCTCGGCGGCCCGGAGCTCGTGCGTTGGCCTGCGCTCGTGAACGGCGCCGCGGGTCTCGTCGTGACCCGCGGGGGACAGCCGTTCTCGATCATGGGCTTCACGATCACGGGCGGGAAGATCGTCGCCATCGACATCCTCGCCGCCCCCGAGCGCCTGCGTCGGCTCGACCTCGCCGCCCTCCACGACTGACGAGCCAACTCGCCATGCGGCCTCGTGGCCGGTCGTTGCGCTTGCTCCGCGGATCATCGTTTCGAGAATTGAAAGAGTGACTTCGTGGTGGCGTCTATTCTTACGACGCTCGGCATGATCTAGATTCTCGACGTCGACGCCGCGAAACATCGAAGGCGCCCAGGCTCAACGCGCTTGCGAGGGAGAATCCTCATGAATGCCACCACTTCGACCACGATTCCCGTCACCCATCACCGGACCGCGACCGTCGAGGGCCTTTCGATCTTCTACCGCGAGGCGGGCCCTGCCGACGCCCCGGTGGTCGTGTTGCTCCACGGCTTTCCGAGCTCGTCGCACATGTACCGCAACCTCATTCCCGCGCTCGCCGACCGCTACCGCGTGATCGCCCCCGACCTGCCGGGTTTCGGCCTGTCCGCGATGCCGCCGCGCGAGGAATTCGAATACAGCTTCGCCAAGTTCGCCGATATCGTCGACGGCCTGCTCCAGCAGCTCGGCGCCGAGCGTTACGCGCTCTACGTCATGGACTACGGCGCGCCAACCGGCTTTCGCCTGGCGCTCGAGCATCCCGAGCGCGTGGCCGCGCTCATCACGCAGAACGGCAATGCCTACGAGGACGGCCTAAAGGCCTTCTGGGATCCCATCAAAGCGCTCTGGGCCGACCATTCGAAGGCCAACCGCGACGCGCTCCGGCACTTCATGACGCCCGAGATCACGAGGTTCCAGTATGTCGACGGCGTGAAGGACGTCTCGCGGCTCGATCCCGCCGCCTGGCTCTACGACCAGATCTTCCTGGACCGCCCCGGCAATGTCGAGATCCAGCTCGATCTCTTCTACGATTATCGTAACAACGTCGCGCTCTATCCCAAGTTCCAAGAGTTCTTCCGCACGCACCGGCCGCCGACGCTGATCGCCTGGGGCGCGAACGACAGCATCTTCCCGGCCGAGGGCGCCAGGGCCTTCCTGCGCGACCTGCCCGACGCCGAGCTCCATCTCCTCGATAGCGGTCACTTCGCCTTCGAGGACAAGGCCGACGAGATCGTGCCGCTGATGCGCGACTTCCTCGCCCGCCACCTGCCGGCCTGATAAGCGACCCATTGCAGCTCGATTCGAAGGAGAGACAGCCATGAGCAAGAAAGTCGTCATCATCACGGGTGCATCACAAGGCATCGGCGCCGGCCTCGTCGAGGGATATCGCAAGAAGGGCTTTCGCGTCGTCGCCAACTCCCGTTCGATCAAGCCCGACGCCTTCGGGGGCGATCCCGACGTGCTGATCGTCGACGGCGACATCGGCCATCCCGAGACGGCGAAGAAGGTCGTGGAGGCCGCCGTCGCCAGGTTCGGGCGGGTCGACACGCTCGTCAACAATGCCGGCATCTTCATCGCCAAGCCGTTCACCGAATACACGGCCGAGGATTTTTCGAGGAAGATCCACGTCAACGTCGCGGGCTTTTTCTACGTGACCCAGGCGGCGGTCACCCAGTTTCTGAAGCAGGGCGAGGGCGGGCATATCGTCAGCATCACGACCTCGCTCGTCGACCAGCCGATCAAAGGTGTGCCCTCGGTGATCGCGTCGCTGACGAAGGGCGGGATCGACGCGGCGACCCGCAGCCTCGCGATGGAATATGCCGCAAACGGCATCCGCGCGAACGCGGTCTCGCCGGGCATCATCAAGACGCCGATGCACGCGCCCGAGACGCATGCGACCCTCGACGGCCTGCACCCGCTCGGTCGCATGGGCACGATCGACGAGATCGTCCAGGCCGTCCTTTATCTCGAGGATGCGGGCTTCGTCACGGGCGAGACGCTCCACGTCGACGGCGGCCAGCACGCCGGCCACTGGTGATCAGCACGAGCGCGGGAGAACCATCATGCCGTACATCAACGTGAAGCTCACCAAGGGCAGCGCCACGCCCGAGCAAAAGGCCGAGATCATCGCGGGCATGACGAATGTGCTGCGGGACGTGATCGACAAGGCGCCCGAGGCGACCTTCGTCGTCATCGACGAGGTGGAGCATGAAAATTGGGGCGCCGGCGGCCTGCCGGTGCTGGAATACTGGAAGAAGACAGGCAAGTCCGCGTCCGCCAGCGGCAAGGGCTGACGTGCCGTCGGCGATGCCTCACCCCCGTATGCCGTGCGCCGGCGCTCCTCAGCCGCCGGCGCAGGCGATCTGGCGCCGCGAGAATTCTGCCTTCAGCTGCGGGCCCGCGAAATCGAAGAAAGCGCGCACCTTGGGCACGGAAAGCCGGCCCTCGGGCGTGATCAGATGAACGGGGAGCGGCGCAGGTTCCGCGTCGGCCAGCACGATCCGCAGTTTGCCCGCCGCCACCTCGTCGGCGATCTGGTACGAAAACACGCGCGTGATGCCATTGCCCTCGACCGCGGACGCCACCGCGGCCTCGACGGTATTCACCATGAGCCTCGGCTCGATCGCTACGTGCCGCACGGCGCCCGTGGCCTTCTCGGGCGGGAAGTTCCAGCTCTCCTGGCCAAAGGAGGTCATCTGGATACAACGATGGCGGGCAAGGTCGGCCGGGCTTTCGAGCGGCGGCGCCGCCTCGAGATAGGCGGGGGCCGCGCAAAGCACCTTGCGAACCTCGCCAATCCGGGTCGCGATGTAGCTCGAATCGTGCAAATTGGCGATTCGCAGAGCCACATCGATGCCTTCCTCGACGAGGCTGACCGTGCGGTCGAGCAGCAAGAGCCGCGCCCTGACCGCGGGCTCTCGCGCCAGGAACGCATCGAGGATCGGGCGCATGATCTTCGCTCCACTCACGAGCGGCGCGGTGATGGTGAGCAGACCTCTCGGCGCGCCGCGCTCGCTCGCAGCGAGCATGTCGGCTTCCTCGAGATCGACGAGCACCCGCCGGCAGGCCGCGGCATAACGCTCACCAGCCTCGCTCAGATGGATCGAGCGCGTGGTGCGGTGCAGCAGCTGCACGCCGACATGGTTCTCGAGAAAGGCGATCGCGCGCGTGATCGCAGCCGGCGAGCGGCCGAGCTTGCGCGCCGCACCCGCAAGGCTCCCCTCGTCCAGCGTCGCGACGAAGACGCGCATCGCGTCGATCCGATCCATGCTCGTCGGATGCACGCCTAGCACGCTCCTCGCGCGCCGAGCAACCGTGACGCGCCCCTTTCAATTGAGCGCCGGCGAGCCCGTATCGAGCGACGCCTCCTCCACGGCGCGCGCCTCGAATCGCTGGCCCGAGAGGGTTGCCCGCAGCGCGCCGGGCAGGACCGCGAGCGTGGTGATCGTCCCGAAAAACATCCCGAAGATGACCACCGTCGCGAGCGGGCGCTGCACCTCCGCGCCGGCGCTCTGCGCGAGCGCCATCGGCAGGAAACCGAGCGCCGCGACGGCCGCTGTCGTGAGCACCGCGCGCACGACGGCCGCCGCTCCACGCGTGATCGCCTCGTCGAGCGGCTCTCGCGCGTCGAGGCGCCTCCGCACCTCGCTGGCGATCACCACTCCGTTCAGCACCGCCACGCCGCCCAGCGCGATGAACCCGACCGCCGCCGACAGGCTGAAGGGCAAGCCGCGCGCGAGCAGGCCCAGCATGCCGCCCACGAGCGAGAGGGGCACCATCATGAAGACCGCCAAGGCCAGCCGCACGTTCTGGAACATCCAGAGCAGCATGCCGAAGATGATCACCACGACGGCCGGCACCAGCAGCGCGAGCCGCTTCTGCGCCCGCTCGAAGTTCTCGAATTGACCGCCCCACGCGATCTCGTAACCGCTCGGGAGCGGCACGTCGCGCTCGACGACGGTCTTCGCTTCCGCGACCCAGGAGACCAGATCGCGACCACGCAGGTTCACGTCGACGCGCACCGTGCGTTCGCGATCCTGCCTCCGGATCGAGGTTGGACCATCTCCTTCGGCGAGCGTGACCACCTCGCGAAGCGGGACGCTGCGCCCGCTCGACGTCTCCACGAAGAGCTCGCCGAGCGCTGCTGCCGAGGGCTCGGCCGGGGGGCCCAGCACGCGCAGGTCGAACTTGCGTTGATCCTCGTAGATGTCGCCCACGTGTACGCCCTCGCGCGCCGCGGCGATCACGGTGAAGGCGTCCTCGACCCTCACCCCGTGACGCGCCATCTTCGCTCGATCCGCGACGGCGCTGATCACGGGCTGGCCGAGGAGCCGCTCGACACGCACGTCGCCGGCGCCCCGGATCGCCTTCACGCGCTCGCCGATCCGGTCGGCGAGCGTGGCGAGCTCGTTGATGTCGGTCCCGACGACCTTGATCGAGACGTCGGCGCGTGATCCGCTGATGAGCTCGTTCGTCTTGTCCTCGATCGGCTGCGACACGGAGACGAACGTCCCTGGCACGCGGGCCTCGATCGTATTCTTGAACGCCTCGGAGAGTTCGTCGAAATCACGCGCCGTCTTCCATTCCGCGGGCGGGCGCAGCCGCAGGAAGATGTCGGTGTTGTCGTTGCCGACCGGATCGATGGCGACCTCGGCGCGCCCGGTCATCCCGAGCGTGCTCACCACCTCGGGGAAGCCGTGCAGCACCTTCTCGGTCTCGAAATCGAGCCGTCGCGCCTCTTCGAGGGAGATGCTCGGCGCGCGGCGGATGGTCACGACCGCGTCACCCTCGAAGATGCGAGGAACGAACTCCGCGCCGGCGCGGGAGAAGAAGAAGGTTGTCAAGACGAACGCCGCCGCCGAGGCGCCGAGGAGCGGCCACCGGAGCGCGACGGCCCGGCCGACGAGCCGCTCGTACCGCTCGGTGATCCACTCCATCCAGCGCGGACCGTGGCCCGCCGCGGGCGGCACGAGCGTGACGAGCAGCGCCGGGAAAAACACGACCGAATAGATCAACGCGCCGAAGAGAGCGCAGGCCATGGTGAGCGCCATCGGCCGGAACATCTTGCCCTCGATGCCCTCGAGGAAAAGCAGCGGGACGTAGACGAGCATGATGATCGCTACCGCGAAGGCGACCGGGCGCGCCACGCCCTGCGCGGTTTCCGCATATGCCCGCGCCTTCGCGTTTCCCGCGAGCTTTTGGCCCGCCACCGCCGCGATGACCGCTTCGAGCATCACGATCGGCCCGTCCACCAGAAACCCGAAATCGATGGCGCCGAGCGACATGAGATCACCCGTCACGCCGAAGAGGTGCATCCCGAACAAGGCCACCGTCATGGACGCGGGGATCCCGAGGACGACCACCAGCGCGCCGCGCAGCGTGCCGAGGAAGAGCGCGAGGACGATCGTCACGACGAGCACGCCCTCGGCCAGGTTCTTCAGCACGGTGCCGATGGTGCGACCCACGAAATCGGCGCGATCGTAGACCACCTCGATGGTCGCGCCCGGCGGCAGCTCCGCCTCGATCTCCTTCACCCGCTCGCCGACGGCGGCCACGACCTCGCGGCTGTTGCCGCCGAGGAGCATCATCACGATGCCGGTGACCGCCTCGCGCTCGCCGCCGTGCGTGATCACGCCGTACCGCAGCGCCGCGCCGATCTGCACGTCGGCCACGTGTTTGACGAGCACGGGCGCGCCGTCCGCGCCCGCCCGCAGAACCACGTTGGCGATGTCCTGCTCGTCGCGCAGCATGCCCTGCCCGCGCACGGTGAACGACTCCTCGCGCCGCTCGACGTAGCCGCCGCCCACGTTGACGTTGGCCCCGCGGAGCGCCCCGATCACGTCCTCCACCGTCATGTGCTGGGCCTGCAGGCGCGCGCGATCCACGACGACCTGGAACTGCTTGAGCTCCCCGCCCATCGTGTTGACCTCGATCACGCCGGGCACGCTGCGGAGCTTCGGCACGATCTCCCAGTCGAGCAGCGTCCGAAGCTGCATCGGCGAGTGCTGCGAGCTCCGGACCACGAATTGAAAGATCTCGCCGAGCCCCGAGGAGACCGGGGCGAGCTCGGGCGTGCCCGCCGAGGCCGGCAGCTCGCGCTCCACGGCGCGCAGGCGCTCCAGCACGAGCTGGCGCGCGAACCACACGTCCGTGCCGTCGGCGAAGACCACCGTCACGGCCGACAAACCGCCGCGCGAGACGCTGCGCAGCTCGGCGCCGCCCGGGACGCCGTTGAGCGCGTTCTCGATCGGAACGGTCACGGTCCGCTCCACCTCGACGGCGGAGAGGCCCGAGGCGCTCGTGAGCACGGAGACCTGGATCGTCGAGACGTCCGGCATCGCGTCGATGGGGAGCGCGCGCACGGCCACGGCCCCCGCGCCGAGGAGGAGCGCGAAGAGGACGAGCATCAACGCCCGAAGGCGAATCGAGGCAAGGACGATACGTGACAGCATGGTTTACCGGTAAAGCTCGCTCTTCAGGGCAAACACGCCGCGGCTCACCACGAGCTGCCCCTCGGAGAGGCCGGAGGAGACGCCCTGGTTCGTGCCGTCGTTCGGGCCGAGCTCGATCGTCGTGGGCACGACACGATCGGGGCTCTCGGCGAGGAACACCGTCGGCCGCCCGTCGATGTACGTGACGGCCGTCATGGGCACGGTGAGCATGGTGCGCGAAGGGCCCGAGGCCTGGATGATCGCGGTCACGGATTGCCCCGGCCGGAGCTTGCGTTCCTTGTTCGAAACCGCGATCCGCACCTCGGCCGTGCGTGTCACGGGATCGACGACCTCGCCGACGTGCGCGACGCGACCGGGCATCGGCTCGCCTCCCACGCGCGTGATCTCCACCGGATCATCCTTGTGGATCGCGTCGACGTTGCTCTCGAACACCGAGAGATCCACCCAGAGGTGATCGAGGTTGGCGACGCGGAAGGCGACGAGGTGGGCGTCGACGGACTGGCCCGCGAAGATGTGCCGCTCGACCACGGTCCCTTCGAGCGGCGCGCGCAGCATGTACACGCCGAACGGGCTGCCGGGCGCGCCGCTCATGGCCACCACGCGTTGCCGCGCGGCTTCGAAGAGCGCGCGTTGCTCCTCGTGCGTCGCGGTCGCGACCTCGTGCTCGCGCGCCGTGGACAGACCTCGCTCGGCGAGCTCGCGCTCGCGTTTCTCGTTGATCGAGGCCGCCTTGCGGTGCGCACCGGCGACGGCCACGCCGGCCTGCGCTTGCCCGAGCTCGGCGCTCTCGATCTCGGCGAGCAGGTCGCCTCGCTTCACGCTGTCGCCCTCGACCTTCGCGAGGGAGCGCACGAGCCCGGGGATCCGCGTCCCCACCGCGGCCACGTGCGCCGGGTCGAAATCGACGGTGCCGACGACCTTGAGGCGCGGCACGAGCGGCGCGAGGCGAACGGGCTCGGTCACGATGCCTGCACGGTCGCGGAAGGCCTTCGAGAACACGATGGCTTTGCCCTCGGCGTGCGGGACGTCGGCCTTGGTCACGGGCACGTCCGTCTCCGCGTCGCCCCCGCGTAGGAAGACGAACAGGCCCGCGGCGGCGAGCGCAGACAGGCCCGCGGCGATGCCCCAGCGCGCCCATTGCGGCCGTCGCTCCTGCGTGGGAGCTCGCTGCTCGGCCTCGTCTCCGGGGAGGCTCTCTTCCGTGGGGAACGGGGCCTCCGAGCCCTCGTCGTTCGGGTTTGTCTCGTCCTTCACGGTAGATCTCCGGTCAATGCAACGATGTCGCCGACGATGGACCACTCGCGCGCGAAGAGCTCGAGGCGACGCAAGCGCAGGAGCGCGAGATCTCGGCGCGCGGTGAGCACGAGGAGCATCTCTCCCTTTCCGGCGGTCTTCATGGCGACCGCCGCGTCGGCCGCCGCTTGCGCCGCGGGCAAGGCCGTCGCGTCGATGATCTCGCGGGCGCGACGCACCTTGTCGCGCTCGAGCTCGAGGCCCGAGAGCCCCTGCGCGACGAGGCGTCGCTTCACCTCGGCCTCGGCCAGCGCGCGCGTTCGCTCGGCGTCGGCGCGGGCCACCTCGGCTTGCTTGCGCCTTGCGACCGGGAAGGTCCACGAGAGGCCACCGCCGAAGCGCGGCTCGCCCAGATCGCCGCGGCCCGCGGTGACGATCAGGTTCACCGGCGGATGGGCCTCGATCGCCGCGCGATCACGAGCCCGCGCGTAAAAGTTCGCCTCGCGCGTCGAGGCGGACACGTGGGGGGACGCGTCCGCGACCCGCGCGGCGCTGGCTTCGCCGGGCGTCTCGTCGAGCATGGGGGGCAAGGCGGACGTGCCGTCGGGCGGCGAGAACATGCGGCCCGTCGCGCGCGCGAGCTCGACGAGCGCGCGCGTGAGATCGGCGCGGCTCTCTTCGAGCATCACCGCGTAACGCGCGTGCTCCATGCTCGCGAGTTTTTCCTCTTGCAGCGTCGCGTCGCCGGCGGCGAGCCGCTGCCTGTACACCTCCGCCTCCGCGCCCGCGTCACTCACGAGCCCTTCGAGCGTGCGCACCCGCGCGGCCGCGACGAGCGCGGCCCCGTAGGCGCGCACGGCCTCCCCCTCCGCCGAGAGCTGCGTCGCTTCGAACAGCGTCTTTTGCCAGGCGACGAGCGCGTCGGCCTCGTCGAGCCTGCGGGCCCGCTGCCCGGACACCTCGAGGGGAAGCCACAAATTCGCCTGGACCGACGCGTCCTTCGTCACGCCCTGGAGGCCACGGTCGACGAAGACCTCCAGATAGGGGTTGTCGAGCGGAGCGAGCCGCGCGCCTGCGTACGAGGACTTCGCGACGCCCACGGCGCCCCGCGCGCTCACCACGCCCGGGGCGCGCTCGCGCGCGAGCTCCATGGCGCGTTCGAGCGAAGGGAATGGCTCGGCTGCGGGGAGATTGGCCTCCGCTTCGGACGGAGCCTCGACCGGGCGCTCTTCGGCGATTGCGGCGTTGGCGACGAGCATCACCAAAAGCGCCACGAGATGGATGGGTATACGGCGACGATACGCGTGAAACATAGGCATCGTGGTGCTCCAGCCATGTTTGAGCACAAACGAGTTCGCCGCAGTGATGTAGTGCCGATTCAATCAGCGTCAAGGTATCTTTTTGCTGGGAATAAACTCGTTCGATCGTAAAACCGTTGGGAGGCAAACGATGCTCACGGAGTGCGGCGCCTCGCCTGTCCCGTTCGCGCTGTCCCGCGCGATGGAGCCACGCGCGCCTCGATGTGCCGTGCTCTCACGGATATGGGAGGACGCGGATCGAGCTCATGATGCGGGCGGCGATGGGGCGAAAGTATGCATCGAGCGAGCGGTCGTACGCGAAGTCCACCGTGACGATGCGTCCGTCGCGTAATTCGCTTCTTCTGTGCGTCACGCGGCGCGGGGTGGATAGCTCGAGGAGGTGCATGTCTTTCGATTTTTGCTTCACGAGGACCGTCGCGCCCTCATCTGCGAGAGAATCCCTCGCAAGCTGCTCGTCGAACGTGTCGAGCAAGTGACCGCCCGCCGCGGTGAGCGTCGCGCGGTCCTCCCACCGGAAGCGGCGGCCGTCACCATTCGCTGGCCGTGACTCGGGGAGCATGAAGGTGGGATGGTCGACGCCGAACGCGAATCGGACATTGAGGTCGCGGCGGAATTCGACCGTGCGTGGGAGGCCGCGCGCGGGAACGTGGGGCAGGCGCAGCCGAGGGGCGCCGCGCGGCGGAAGAAAGGAGTATTCCCCCGTGTAGGATCCGTCCGCTGTCGGGTCGCGCCCGAGGATCGCCGTCGGCCTCGCCTTCCCGAGGGCCTGCTCGCCGGTATCCCCTGTCGGGTTGTAGAGGAGCCCGAGAGCGAGCGCCTTCGGCAGCGCATTCGAATGGGCGAGGGCGATCGCGCCGCGATCGGTGATGCCGTTGTAGGCCAGTTCGAGGGAGGTGAGTGGCCACGGCTCCTTGCGCGTCGCGATCGAAATCGCGCCGTCATCCCCGGCGTGATTGAACGATAAAACGAGGACCCGTAGCCTGGGCAGGTTCGTGGACGCGGCGATCGCCAAGGCGCCCTCCGGCCCGATGAAGTTGAACCCGAGGTCGAGGGATTCGAGCCGCCGGAGCGAGGTCGACGCGGCGATCGCGGCAGCGCCCTCGGCATGGATGTGGTTGTTCGATAGGTCCAGGGATTGAAGGTGCGCCAGCGTGGTCGAGCTTGCGAGTGCCTCCGCCCCGTCGACCCCGATCCGGTTATCGTGCAAGCTCAGCGTCTCGACGTTCCGGAGATTGTCCGAGGTGAAGAGGGCACGCGCGCCGGCGCTCGTGATTTCGTCGTGCACGATCTCGAGCACCCTGAGCTTTCGGAGGGTCGTCGAGGCCGCGATTGCCCGCGCCCCGTCGTCGCCGATCTCGCTCGTCTCGATCCGCAGCTCGCGGAGACCCGCGAGCGACGGGGCGGCCGCGAGCGACGCGATGACGGGCCCGGTCCCGCCGTCATCCAGGCGAAAGGCGCTCAGCTGCAGGCCGGTGAGCTGGGTAAGGTGCGGTTTGTCGAAGTCCGGGGTGGAGTCGCCCTTGCGAAAAAACAAATGCAGCTCGAGGTGCCGGACGAGGCCCCAGAGCTCGAGGTCCTCCGGTGGCTCGAGGTTTTTGTCTGCAACCCGAAAGCGCATCGCGTCGGGCCACGAGGCGAGGATACGCCCGGCGTCCACGAGGATGCGGGTCCGCGTGGCCGAGCGAGGGCACTTCCGGAGGGTATCGTAGAAGTCCGCGAAGGCCTCGCGCGAGGGTGTGGCCAGCTCGAGTATTCGTAGCGCCTCGCGCGCCGCCGAGGATGCCTCGTCGGCCTCGTCGCCCTCCGGCCGGGGCGCCGGAGCCGATGGGGTGGAGGGCGGGTTCGTCGGACCCGAACTGCCATGGGGCGCCGGTTCTCGCCCGCAGGAGGTGAAGCACAGAATGGCAACCAGCGCCGGAATGCGAGCCTTCATGACGCTCCAACGTCGCGGGGGACCTCTCCGCTTCCGTAGGCAGGCACAGATAAGTCTCGCGCGCCCTCGACCCATGCTTTTCCGCCTCGCCGTCTCTCTCCTGCTCGCCTCCCTTGCCGCTTGCGGCCGAAGGTCGTGTTCGAGGTGCAGGAGCGGACGGCCGAGGAGACGACCATCCGTCCGGAGGAGCCGGGCATTCGCCCGGCGTGAGCCCTTGCGCGGGTCTCGAGGATGGTAACGGGGCGTAGCTCGCGGGCGAGGAGGTCCGTCCCCGATGGCGTTCCTTTCGGGAGGACGGAGTGATACGATGCTCCGCATGCTCACACCCTTCATGCGTTGAAAAAGGCCCATGCCTCGCCCCTTCAGAAACCCCGTTCCGCTCGAGATCGGTGGCGCCGAGCTTCGCGACCTCGTTTCTGCCTGCATGGATCGGCTCGCGCCCTGGCTGGATGGGCTGAACGAGCAACCGGCCCATTCGCTCGACGGGAGCCACAAGGTCGCCCGCGCCTTCGACGAGCCCATGCCCGAGCGAGGTGTGCCCTTCCGGCGCGTGCTCGCGAGGCTCTTCGATCGCGCCATTCCGGTCAGCTTGAACGCGGCTTCGCCGGGCTATCTCGGGTACATCCCCGGGGGCGGACTGCCGAGCACGGCGCTCGCGGATCTCATCGCCGACATCACCAATCGCTACACGGGCCTCTGGATGCCTGCGCCCGGCCTGGTGCAGCTCGAGATCAGCGTGATTCGCTGGTTCTGCACGCTCGCGGGTTATGGGCCTTCCTCGGGGGGCTGGCTTTGTTCCGGTGGGTCGATGGCAAACCTCGCCGCCGTCGTGGCGGCCCGCGAGGCGAAGCTCGGGGAGGATATCGACGGGGGCGTCCTTTATACCTCGGAAGGAGCGCATCATTCGATCTCCAAGGCAGCACGCGTGGCCGGTTTGCCGCGGCGTAACACGCGTGTCGTGCCCGTGGACGCGTCGTTCCGGTTGCGGCGCGACGAGCTTGCCAGGGCCGTCGCAGAGGACCGGGCCGCGGGGCTGCGGCCCTTCATGGTCGTCGCGCAGGCCGGCTCCACGCCGGTCGGGGCGGTGGACGAGCTCGCCGCATTGGCCGACGTTTGCGCCGACGAGGGGTTATGGCTCCACGTGGACGCGGCGTACGGCGGGTTTTTCCTGCTCACCGAGCGCGGGCGGGCCGCGCTCGCAGGGATCGAGCGGGCGGACTCGATAGCACTCGACCCGCACAAGGGGCTGTTTTTACCTTATGGAACCGGCTGCCTGCTCGTGAAGGAGCTCGCGACCTTGCGTGCTGCTTTTTCCGAGGCGGCCGCGTATCTGCCGCCTTCGCAGGAGGACCAGGAACACTGGGATTTCGCCGATCTCGGCCCCGAATTGAGCCGTCCGGCCCGCGGTCTGCGTATCTGGCTCCCGCTCTGGTTGCACGGCGCGTCGGCATTTCGCGAGGCGCTCGACGAGAAGCTCGATCTCGCCCGACGCGCGGCAACGCGGGTGCGGGCCCTCCCCGGCGTGTGTATCGTGGCCGAGCCCGAGCTGTCCTTGTTCGCGTTCCGGGTCGAGCCGCCGGGCATGAGAGCCACGGAGCTCGACGCATTCAATCGGCGCGTGCTCGCCCGCGTCAATCAGCGAAAGCGCCTGATGTTGACGGGTACGACATTGCGTGATCCGGCGCGCGGGGAGGAGGTCTTCGTCATCCGCGTGTGCGTGCTCTGCTTTCGCACCCACGCGGACAGGATCGACATGCTGCTCGAGGATCTCGCGGACGCCATCGCGGACCCGCGGGGATAGGGGGCGGCTCGGGGCAGGATTACTGGACGCGGAAGCCTTGGGGCAGGGTCGCGCTCTGCTCGTCGACGCTGCGCGTGACGCGGAGGGTGTATGCGCCGGGCGGCAGATCGTCCGGCAGGCGCAGCGTCCCGAGGAGCTTGCTCTCCTCCAGCCCGGCGCCCTCCACGCGGTTCACCTCCACCGGGACCGAGCGATCCTTCCCTTCGAGGGTCGCCTTCATTCCCGCCGAGAAGTAACGCCCTTTGACCGTGAAGCTCTCGATCACCGCGCCGGGGCGGGCCGCGTCGGGCTGCACCGGGCCGGTGATCTCCACGATCGGCGTGAACCACGTCCCAATCGGAGGCGTCATGAACACGGCCGTGCCGAGCGTGAGCTGACCCATGAATTGACGTCGGTCGGGCGAGCGGAGGCGCGCGCGGTCCTCCTCGCCGAGGCCGGCGTTCTTCATCGTGGACTCCGGATCCTGGGTGAAGGCGCGCTGAAGCTTCTCGTCTCGGAGCAAGCGTGAAAGAAAGCTCTTCAGGGTGGACATGGACCTTGGTTCCTTTCGAGGGGTGCGGGTTCGATCAATCCGCCAATGAAAATGCCGTCTGGAGCTCGAGATATCCCTTCGCCTCGAGCGGCTGGCCGGGACGGTGGACCAGTTTGAAGCTCACGGCCTCGATCAGCACCGTGGGCCACGCAGTGCCGGGGAGGACGACATTCCGCCGCGCCGGAAAGGCCACGAGTGCGTCGCGGCGCGCGGGCGAGCAGAGCCCCCATTCGACCAGCCGATCGGTGATCACGTGGAGCCGGCGATCGTCGGGCGAGCGCAGGACGGCGGAGGCGCAGCTCGTGATGGGGAGGAGCTCCTCGCCGATATCGAGGTAGATGTCCGCGTGGCTCGAGAAATCGGCATACGTGAGCAAGCGATCTTCCACCTCGGAAAGCGAGCCCGGGAATCCCGCGCGGCGCAGGTAGGCGACGACCTCGCGCCGCGGCATCGAGACGATGAGGCGCACGGCGTCGAGCCCGCGCGGCTTGTGCGAGCAAGCAAGCGTCACGTTCGATCCCTCGGGCAATTCGTCGAGGCAGGCGCGGAGCTTCCGCTCCACGCTGGAGGATAGCGAGCCTCCGTGCAGCAGATGCAGCACGCGCCGCGTGATTCGCTCCACGTCGTCCGCCCCCGGATCGGTCGTCTTCACGACCTTGCCGTCGAAAAACGCGGGCTGCACACAGGCCGTGGCGAGGGGCGCCGGGACACCCTCGCGGTCCGGGTGCAGGTCGAATTCGAGAAATATGCACGGGATGCGGTGAAGCACGTTCGCCGGATCGGCCCAGTCCCTGCAAAGCGCCGAGATGTCCTTCCAGACCGATTCCACGTGCGAGCCGGGTTCGCCCCGCGACGCGCCGGCCGCGAGCTCGTCACAGCCGCAGGCGTGCGAGAAGCAGGCCACGAGATCCACGCGCTGGGAATCCGCACCAAGGTAACACTCGAAGCTGAGCCCGCGGGCGGCGGGGAGCACCGCCGCCGCCTGCCGGACGCGCGTGAAGGCCGCCGCGGAGACGAGCGCCGGTGGCACCCTGGGCGCGAACCAGTCGAGCGTCTGCAAGGGAGAAAGAATCATCGAGCTGTCTTTTCCACGCGGAGAGGTAGCATCAAGCAATCAACATGCCACGCGGCTGCCAGCGCGGTGTTTGGCGGGGCGCCTCAGCGATCCATTTCCTGGGTGGCACAACGCGGCGCAGTCGCGTGGTGGTCGTAACGATAAACACCGATCCCGCAATCCTGGTTGGCGACGACGACGTCGACGAAGCTCGGGCGGGTATAATCGATTTCGAGGCGATCTCCGGCCTCGAGCGGTTTCGCAAAGGAGATCCAGGGCGCGGCCGGGATTGTCGTGTAATCGCGCCGCCCGTCGAGCGCGACGCCGTTTTTCCGGATCCCGGTGACGCCCCCGATCAACGCCTCGGGAAGCGTGAGCACGGCGGCGCGGCGCGGAAGGAGCGCGCGGTGCAGGCGCGGGCATGTGGCGCCGCCGCGCAGATCCGCGGCGTCGATGGACTGGATCAAGCTCGCGTGAGCACGCGTGGCGCGGAAGACGGGCTCGCGCGTGAATGCGTCTTTTTCGCCGCGGTAGATCTCGAGCCGCCCGCCGTCGGGCCGGGTCTCTCCCCAGGAGCCGCCCAAAAGGTCGGTCACGCCATCCCCGTCGATATCGGCGAGCCGGATCCCGGAGCCGAGGCCGCTCGACGAGGAGCGCCATGTCGGCGCATACCCCCCGAGCGCCGGCTGGTAAACTTCATACCGGGGCGCAGGGCATGGCTTGCCGGCGAACAAGCAGAGGAGATCATTCCGCGAGGCGACGAGGGCAATCCTCCCCGCGCGGCCGAGCGGGCCGGCAGCGAGATAAGGAACCAAGGGGCCTTCCCCGGAGACCCACCACGGCTCGGGAGAGAGCGCGGCCGAGCCGCTTTCGGAGGGCCCGCCGCGATACACGAAGACCCGCGACCCACCGACGACGAGATCGAGGTATCCATCCTGCTCTGCATCGGCGAAAAGGATACCGGCGCCGAAGATCCGCTCGCGGGCCTTCCAGCCGGGGGTATCTGCAATCACGCCTCGCTCATTGAAGTAGACGCGCGCAGAACCACCCTCCGGGCTTCCCGGCTCGGCCATCACGGAGACGGCGAGATCGAGATCCCCATCGCCGTCGACATCGCCGAGCGCGCAAGCGAAGGAGCTATACACGTCGCGGGAACGAAAGGAGGGTTTCTTTTCGAGCGTGCCTTGCCGATTGAAGTAGATCTTCACCCCGCCGGTGCCATACGGCGGGCCGAGCGTGGAGACGGCCACGTCGAGGAATCCATCAAGATCGATGTCCCCGACGGCGAGGTTCATGTTCGCGTCGAGGTCCTCGGACAGGAAGCTCGGCCGGGCAGGGAAGTGGCCTTTGCCGTCGTTGCGATACATGGCGAGCGGCTGGAGTCCGGTGTCGTTGCCGCTGGCGGTGACGAGATCGGCGTGACCATCACCATCGATGTCCGCGAGCAAAAGGCCGGTCTCGTAAAGGCCCATGGCCTCGGTCTTCCAGGTGTAATCCCTGGCAAGAGGGACGAGGCCGAGAGGTGGCTCCTGGGCGCTCGCCTGACGTGCGGGAGCATTTTCGCTCCGGGGCGGGCCCGGCGCGGCGCAGGCCGCGAGCGGAAAGAGCAGCGCACCGGGCAAAAGACGCTTCAGGGATGGCATCGCCGAGGGAAGGGCCCGGTGGGTAGCACGGGCTCCAGCGTGGAGGCAAGGCCGCGTCAGGCGTCCGCGGCCGGCAGCGAGAAGGGCTGCGGCGGCCCACCATCCTCCTCCACCGGCTCCGGGGGAGGGGGCGCGCCGACGCGAATCTTGCTTTCGATCAACACCGCGCGGCGCGGGCGGGGCGCTCCGATCTTCGCTTCGCGCAGCTCGTTCACGATGCGCTCCCGAAGCAGGTCCCCGAGGTCTTCGTCCTGTCCAGGCGGCACACGCGCAATCACGCGGAGGAGGACCGAGCCCTCGTTGAGCTCCTGCACCTTGACCTCGATGGGGCCGTTCGGGCTCGTCTGTCCCGACAGCGCCTTTTCGGCCACGGACGCGAGCAGGGACCGCACGCGCGTGAGGTCCTCTTCGTAGGGCACGTGCACGTCGACGATGGCGTTCACGTAGGCCTTGGAATGGTTCGCGACTTTGCGGACCTCGCCGTTCGGGATCGCGTGGAGCACGCCGGAGTCATCGCGAATCTTCGTGATTCGCACGCCGATTTCCTCCACCTTGCCCCGCACCCCGCTCACCTCCACGAGATCGCCCACGAGGAGGAGGTTCTCGAAAAGGATGAAGAACCCAGCCACGATGTCCCCCACGAACGCCTGCGCGCCGAGCCCGATGGCGACGCCGATGACCCCCGCGCCCGCGAGCAGGGGCGTCGGATCGATGGAGGCCTCCCGGAGCACCATCACGAGCGCCGAGAAATAGATCCCATACCGCAAGAAGCCCACGGCCACGGGGACCAAGGTCCTTCGTTGCTGGAGGTTCTCCTTCTCCCCTTCCTTGTCGACGTTGCCGAGGAAGATTTCCTGGACGAACAGGACGCACAGCTCGACCAGTACGCGGCTCGCATAGAAGATCGCGAGGATTCGAATGCCAATCCGCCCCCCATGGGCCAGCCACGTGTCGGGCGTGAAGGCTTCAGCCACCCACGTGGCCGCCGACAGATAAACGAAATAATCGATGACGCGCTTCGTGATCGGCGCGAGGTGGGTCAGGCTGCCCAGGTATTTCAGCGGGCTCTCGAGCCGGGTGAGCCGCGTCGATCGGTCGAAGAGCACGTCGACGACGACGTGCGCGGCGTTCGCCGCGAATCGGCTGACGTAAAACGCGCCGAGGACGTACGCGCCGAGGAGGACGCTTCGCTGCACGCCCGGCGCGAGCTCTCCCGCGACGAGGACGGCCGTCCCGCCCAGGACGACCGTCCGCAACGCAGTGCGGAGGCGGCCCAGCGCGTCCCCCAGGGATTCGCGCCGCTTCTCGTCGACCTTCCAGTTCGCGAGCCCCTTGCCGAGCGCGGCGACGATGGCCCTCGCGACGGCGTCGACGACGAGCGCGCCGAGGACGATTCCCGCCGACGAGAGCAGGCGCGTCTTGAAAGGCCCGGAGGCTTCCTCGCGGAGGCGCGCGACGAAGGCCAGGGCCAGATCGAGCGCCCGGAGCCCCCGGAGGCTCAGGAAGCCCATGGCCGCGAGCGATACGAGCCCGAGGAGAGCGACGCCGACGACGGCGCTGCGCCGGACGCGCCGTCGGAATTCCGCGTCGACGTCCTTCACCGCCGCCTTGTCGCCGAGCACGGAGGCGCTGAGGAGGACGCTGGAGAGGCGCAGGATGGCCGTGACGATGAGCTGCGAAAGCAACATCAGCACGACAATCACGATGCAGAGGGCGGCGAGGTTGTGGAGCAGCAAATCGAGATTCGGCAAGGTCATCGATGTCCTCCGCGACGGATTCTCGGCAGGCTCGAAAAGACGTCGTACCCAGGCCCCCTTCCCGCGTCAAGCCGGCACGGCTCGCGCGGGTGGCAGTCCTTGATTCGACGGGCTCACTCCTGTATAGGGTTTTCGCCCGCGCTGTAGGATGCTTTGGGAGAGCGGGGCAGGAAGGGTCGTGGAGAGATGAGCGACGAGAAAGCTCGGGCGGGAAGGTCGAGCGTGAAGCAATATTTCAAGTTCGGCGAGAGGCCATTCCTCAAGGGCGCGGGGACCAGGTCGCCGGAGGCGTGGTTTCTGGGCACCAAGGCCGAGAACGCGGACGAGCTCGAGAAGCTCATCGTGGAGGCCATCCGGGACCATTCCTTCTGGAGGCGAAACTTCCACCCCCAGGATCCCACGCACATCACCGAGCAGGCCAAGCGGCATCCGTCCTATCTCCACGCGATGGACTCGCTGAAGGACAACCTGCGGTCGCTGATGTCGTTCCTCAAGAAATCGGTGCCCTTCTTCAGCGGCCGGTATCAGGGGCACATGAACTGGGACACGTCGCTCCCCAGCATCCTGGGGTATTTCGCGGCGATGCTCTACAACCCCAACAACGTCGCATTCGAAGGGTCGACGTCCACGACCATCCTGGAGATGATCGTGGGCGACGATCTGTGCCGGATGCTCGGGTACACCGTCCCGGAGGACGGCGACACCACGAAGGGGATCGTGAGGCCCTGGGGGCACATCACGAGCGGCGGGACCGTGGCCAACATCGAGGCCATCTGGTCGGCGCGGAATCTGAAGTTTTACCCGCTCTCGCTCCGTGATGCATTGCGAGCCGAGCCCTCCCTTGCCGCGGCGCGTGACATCGAGGTGAGCACATGTGACGGCAGGCGCGCGTGCCTCGTTTCGCTCGACGCGTGGTCACTGCTGAATCTGAAGGTGGACGACATCCTCGCGCTGCCCGAGCGCCTCACGGAGGCGTACGGCATTTCGAGCGATACCATCACGAAGGCCATGTCGAGCCACTCGCTCCAGCACCTGGGAATGCAGGAGCTCTTCCGGCGCTGCGGGGCGGACGTGCCCGCATCGCCGGTGATCCTCGTCCCCGCCACCAAGCATTACTCGTTCCCGAAGGCCGCGGCCGTGCTGGGCCTCGGCTCGGCGAACGTGCTCGACGTTCCCGTCGATTGCGACGCGCGCATGAGCCTGTCCGCGCTGGAGAAGATGCTGCGCGATTGCCTGGAGCAGCGGCGGCCCGTGGTCACGGTGGTGGCCGTCATCGGCAGCACGGAGGAGAGCGCCGTGGATCCGCTCAAGGGGATCCTCGAGCTACGCTACAAGCTCCAGAAGGAGGGCCTGTCGTTCACGGTTCACGCGGACGCGGCGTGGGGAGGTTATTTCGCCTCGATCCTGCGGCCCGACGAGGGGCCACGCGCGAGAGAGGAGCGCACGGGCCCGGTGCCCGAGATTGGGATGAGCGGATATGTGACCTCGCAGTTCTCGGCGCTCGGCCGGGCGGACTCCATCACCGTCGATCCGCACAAATCGGGCTACATTCCTTATCCGGCCGGGGCGCTCTGTTATCGGAATTCGGCCATGCGCGACATGGTGACGTTCAAGGCGCCCTACATCCTCCACGGAGACGCCGAGCCCACCGTGGGGATCTATGGGCTCGAGGGCTCCAAGCCGGGAGCGGCGGTGGCGGCGGTGTATTTGAGCCACAAGGTCATTCGACCCACCCGGAGCGGATACGGGCAGATCCATCGGAGGACGCTGTTCAATTGCAAGCGGTTTTACGCGCGGCTGCTCAGCATGGCGGGCCCGGACGATCGGTTCGTCGTGGTCCCGGTCCCGCGGCTGCCCGCGGAGATCTCGGGCGCCGACGTGGAGACCGAGCGGCGCTTCATCCGCGAGCGCATCGATCGGCGCGGCGTCGACGATCTCCTGTCCGACCCGGAGGCGATGGCGCTGCTGCCCGAGATCGGGCCCGATCAGAACATCCTGACCTACGCCGTGAACTTCAAGCACCCGGACGGTTCGCTGAACACGAGCCTCGACCTGGCCAATCGATTGAACAAGGCGATCTACGATCTCCTGAGCATCGATCCCGGCGACGACATCTATGGCTATCGAATGATCGTGAGCACGACGGACTTCAGCGAGGAGCACTACGGGAAAGTCTTCATCGAAGATTACAAGCGACGCCTCGGGGTCGCGTCGTCCCCCGGCACCACGGTGACGGTGCTCAGGTCCACGACGATGGAGCCGTGGATCCTGGAGACGCCCGAGGGATCGATGCTCGACGTGCTGGAAAACGAGCTCCGGGACGCGATCTTCAAATCGATGATGCGCGATTCGATGTTCCAGATCTTCGAGGAGATCGATGCCAACCGGGATGGCGTGCTGGACGTGGGCGAAGTGATGGCCAAGTTCCGGGAGAAGGGCTATCGGGATACCGAGATCGACGAGTTCTTGCGCCTGTGCGACATCGACAGGAGCGGAACCGTATCCATCGACGAGTTCCTGGGAGCCTTCTCGCAATTCGTGGCCAAGGGGGCGCTCACCGTGGGCAGGTGACCGCCCTCGGTCTCCCCCATCGAGCTAGGAAGGTTTGCCCCGTCCCAGGCACGCCCGCAGGCCGTCGCGGAGATTGGCGCGCGTCAGGATGCTGCTCAGATTGACGTCGAGCGAGATCATGGCGCGCGCCACGGCGGGCTGAATGCCCGTGATCACGCTCCTCGCGCCGAGGAGCCGCACGGCTCCGATGATACGGACAATGTGCTCGGCCGTCCCCGGATCCATCTCGCCGACGCCGGTGAGATCGATGATGGCGAACTTCGATTGAGTCTCGACGATGCGCGCGAGGAGGTTCTGCGTGATGACGGCGGAGCGCTCCTCGTCGATGACGCCCACGATTGGAATGGTGAGCACGCCCTCCCACACCTCGAGGATCGGCGTGGAGAGGACGCGGATGAGCTCTTTTTGCTGAGCGATGAGGTCCTGCTTTTGCAAGAGCTCGATCTCCTGCCGGCGCTGCTGCTCGGCATTGAGCGAGAGGATCTGGGCGTTGGCTTCCTCGATCTCCATGGTCCTCGCGCGCACGTTCTCTTCGAGGCTCGAATAGAGGAGCGCGTTTTCGATGGAAATGGCGACCTGCGCCGACAAGAGCCGGAGCATCTCCATTCGATCCGGCGTGAACACGCCGGCTGCGAGCTCGTTTTCCAGGTAGATCACCCCGACGAGGCGCCCTTGCCGGAGGATGGGCGCCGAAAGGAGCGATCGAGGCTGGCTCTTCTCGATGTAGGAATCCTCGGCGAATGGGCTGTTCTTCGCCCCTTCGTGGAGGACGACACTCTCCGCCGTCCTCGCCACGTATTTCACCACGCTGGTGGCCAGATCCTGACGCGATTCGAGGGGCGCCGCCGGGAGCACACGGATCTCCGCGCGATCGATATGGCCCTCGGCCCGGATCACGAGCCGCTCGTTTTCCCGGAGGATCACGAACCCCTTTCGAGCGCCCGCGCTCTCGAGGATGACGTGCATCAGCTTCTGGAGGAGCTGCGGGAACAGGATCTCGCCCGAGATCGCCTGCGAGGCCTTGATGACGACGCCGAGGTCGAGCTCGCGCGCGGCGTGATCTCCGTCCGCCGCACGCTCGACGCGGCGCAGCCCGGCGTCCGGCCGGAGCACGTGCGAAAACTCCTTTTCGAGGCGCTCCATGACGCGGACGGCGCCCCACCGAGCATAAGCCCGATGCGCCTCGGCCAGGTACGCACGCGCGAGGAAGGATCTGCCGAGGTCGAGGTAATGACGGGCGCAGAGCTCGTTGCCCAGCGCCTCGTCATGGGCGAATCCTCCTTCTCGGGCAGCGGTGATCCCCTGGTCGTACAGGTTGCCCGCGCGTTCGGATTGTTCGAGCCGGGCGAGCTCTGCCTGGAGCAAGAGGCTGCGGTGGCGTAGGCTCTCCGGGTTGAGCTCCGCCCAGAGGTCCATCCTGCGCACGCAATCGTGGAACCTCGCGAGGTACACTTCTCGGAGGTCCGGGGGCACGGTCATGGAAGCCCGCGCGAAGGCCACTCCGCCATAGAAGTAGAAGCAGGGGGTCGCGTGCCAGGCCGGGAGCATGACGTCGCCGGCGGGATCCGTCGCGCCCCACATCTCCGCGACCTCTTCGTAGGCGCCCTTGAAGACACCTCCGATGACGTCGTATACGTTCGCGAAATAGAGCGAAGCCGTGTTGCTGATCTTCCGGGCTTCCTCCTTGATGAGGTTCATGTCGACCCAGGCGACGCGCGACGACGCGTCCGCGTCCGCCGGCCTGCCCAGATCCTCGCAAACTTCGGCGATGGCGCTGACCATCCAGGTCATTGCGTTGAATTTATCGAGCTTGCAGAGCGGCTGGTACTGCCGTGCCTCTTCGAGGATTTCCTGGATGTGGCGCCCCTGGAGAAGGCTGTTCGTGCTGGCATTGGCCGTGTTGTAGAAGGCCCAGATGTATTGACCCGTCTCGACGCCGGTGTGCATTCCCCTGCGCAGCGTCGCCTTGTAGGTCGTATAGCCTTCCTTCCAATGCTGGACCCACGCCGCCCACATGTTGGCCAGCATGGCTTCGGATTTTTTGTCCGGGTGAATCTCGTTGAGGCGGGCCGCCGCTCGGCCGAACTCGTACCCCTTCTCGATATCCATGCTGGCGCAGAGCACGGTCCCGAAGTTCATGAGCGCGAAGATCGAGTTCCTGGAGATGCCGTGGGTCAACGTGTTTTGCAGCATCTTCATGATCGTGATCGCCAGGTTGTTCGTGCCGAGCTGGTAGCAGGGCGTGAACATCTCCTGCAGGACATCCTGCAGCGCGGCGATCTCCGGGTCGTTCTGCAAGGGCAGGTCGATGAGAGAGGCGACGGGCCGATCGCCGAGCATGGCGAACGTCCGCGCGCGCTCGGCGGCGAGCGCGTTCGCGTCCGGGAAGGGCGGCAAATCGATGCCGAACGCTCGCAGCGCGGCGAGCCCCTCGTCGAGGGCGGCGAGCAGATCGTTCTTCAGGATCTGCACGTTCATGATCAGGCGCCGGACGTCCGTCTGGTGCAGGAGCCCCTGCGCTTTTTCGAAGCAAGCGGCGAGGGTCGCGAGGGCGTCGTCGTGCCGCTCGCAAAGCGACTCGAGCGCGCCCTTTTTCGTGTGATAGGCGAACGATAACGCGTACTCCGAGCTCCACGCGTCTTCTGGCAGCATGGAAAGGCCATGCTCGAGATACTTGAGGGCAGCGGAGAAGGCGCCCGACTCCTCGGCGCGCCCGGCGACCTTCAAGTTGAGCCGCGCGGAGTCGAGCCGCGCGGCGGGCGCCGTGATCAAATCGCCCGCGCTGTTCAGGTGATTGACGATGTCGAACAGGTTCTGGCCCTTGTCGGGATCCAGCTTGAGGAGGAGGATCTGTCCGATCCGATAATGGCACGCGGCCCTCTCCCCCGGCGGGATCAAGGCGTAGGCGGCCTCCTGAATCTTGTCGTGCGCGAAGCGGATTTGCTCGCCCGCGGTCACGATCAAGCCCTCGCGGATGGCTTCCTCCAGGCTCGCGTACGTCTCGTCGGGAGGGGACGAACTGACGGCGTTCAAGACCTCCAGATCGATGATGTTGCCGATCGCCGAGGCCAGCCGGAGCACGTCTTGCGTGCGCGGCGGGAGTCGCAGGATGGTCTCCGCCATGAGGCCGAGGACGTTGTCGGAGTAATCCAATCGCTCGATGGCCGACAGATCCCAGCGCCATCCCGCCGCGGGATCGCGGAAGAGCACCTTCGCCTCGTACAGGTGCCGCATGAAGCGCTTCACGAAGAATGGATTGCCGCCCGTCTTTTTCAGCACCACCGAGGCGAGCGCGTCGCTGTCGCGTACGCCGAGGCTGTCCTTGATGAGGGCGCTCAGGTGGGCGATCTGGAGAGGCTCGAGGACGATATCGACGACCTCGATGCCGCCCTGCTCGAGCTCCTCGAGCGCGACCATGAAGGCGTGGGTCGGGCTCACCTCGTTGTCCCGGTAGGCGCCGCAAAAGAAGAGAGCCCCCCTGTCCTCGTCCGCGAGGATGGTCTTGATCAGGCTCAGGCTCGCCGAGTCCACCCATTGCAGGTCGTCGAGGAAGAGCACCAGCGGGTGGGCCGGCCGGGCGAATACCGAGACGAACTTCTTGAAGTAGAGGTTGAAGCGGTTCTGCGCCTCGACCGGGCCGAGCGCGGGGACGGGCGGCTGCTCGCCGATGATGTGCTTGATCGAGGGCAGAAAGTCGCAGAGGACCTGCCCGTTGTTGCCGAGGGCGCTCAGAATGGCGTCCCGCCACGCCGCGAGCCTCTCCTCGCTCTCGCAAAGGAGCTGCTTGATGAGCGCGTCGAACGCCTGGATCACGGCGCTGTAGGGGGTGTCGCGGATGTACTGATCGTACTTCCCGCTGATGTAATAGCCCTTTTCCCGCGCGAGCGGCTTCAAGATCTCCTGGACGAGGGAGGACTTCCCGATGCCCGAATATCCCGAGACCAGGATGATCGCACGCCTGCCCCGGAGCACGTCGTCGAACGATTCGACGAGCTTGCGGATGTCCTTCTCGCGACCGTAAAGCCCCTGATGGATCTGGAGGAGATCGCTCCTGTCGTGCTGGCCGAGGGCGAACGGCTCGATCCAGCCGTAGGCCTCCCATTGCCGCCGGCACTCCGCGAGGTCGACCCGCAGGCCCTCGGCGCTGTTGTAGCGATCCTCGGCGCCCTTGCTGAGCAGCTTGAGGAGGATGGCGGAGAGCGCCTCGGGCACCTCCGGCCGCGCCTCCGAGGGCGAGCGGGGCGCCGCGGCGATATGGGCGTGGATCAGCTCGAGCGGGTCCTCGGCCTCGAAGGGCCTGCGGCCCACGAGCATCTCGTAGAAGACGACCCCCAGCGAGTACATGTCCGTCCGGTAATCGACGCTGCGGTTCATGCGGCAGGTCTGCTCGGGCGAGGTGTAGGGGAGCACCTCCGACAGGACGCGGCGGCTATAGATCTCCTCCTTCTCCCGCGTCACGACGCAATCGACGCCGAAGCCGGTGAGCTTGACCTGATTTCTCTCCCCGAGCAGGATGTTTTGAGGCCTCGTGTCACCGTGGACGAGGCCGTGGCGATGAATATCGGCCAGGGCTTCGGCGAGCGAGATCCCGAGGTCCAAAAACTCGCCAACCTCGAGCACCCCGCGCCCTCGCAGGGCGCCGGCCAGCGTGGAGCCGGGGACATACTCGGTGATGACCGCGAGGCTATCCCTCTGCTCCTCGACGCCGTGGACCTTGACGATCCTCTCCGAATCGATCCGTTGAACGATGCTGTAGGTATGCTTGAGGCGCGCGACGTCCGCGATCCGGCTGTAATCGGCCTCCATGACCTTCACGGCCACGTCCAGCCCGTCGGCCCACCGGCGGCCGCGGTACGTCACATATCTGACGCCCTCGCCGATCTTGGTCGTGATCTCGAAACCCTTGACGTCGGCCGTTGTTTCGTGAGTTGCCAAGAACTGCGACATCGCTCCCCCTGTCCGGCGCGTCGCTTCCGCGCGCGTCGCGCCCCTTTGCGCATCCCTGCGCCCCTCTCCGCGGATTGCTGCTGAAACCAGCACTCTAGAGCCGCGCTTGTCGGGAGATCAAGCGCGGACGCATCTATACTGCTAGGGACGGATGTACTCCATACTGCTAATGCTTACGGAGATGGCTTTGCGAATTTGACCACGGATGTCTGGCCCGGGGGATAGGGAGAGAGATGGTCGAGCTCGGGCGTCCTTTCCGGGCCCTTCCTCGCCGACCCCGTGCGCCTGCGTCGGCTCGACCTGCCGTCCTCCACGGCGGACGAGCCAACATGCTGCTCGGCTCCCACGCGTACGAGCACGTATTGTGCTTACCCGTGCCCGTTCTAGTTTTGACACCACGCGCTCGGCGAGGGGTGGCGAGATGGGCGGCACGCACGGGAGGAAAACGGCGATCAGCGCGGCGCTCGCAGGGCGATACGAGCTCCTCGAGACGCTGGGCGAGGGAGCGTTCTCCACCGTTTACAAGGCACGGCAGTGGACCACCAACCAGGCGGTCGCCGTGAAAGTGCTCCGGATCCCGGAGGACCCGAGGGCGCCCCTGCACGACAAGAGAATCGCTCGCTTCCAGCGCGAGGTGCGCATGTGCGCGCAGATGCACCACCCGAACATCGTGCATCTGATCGATTCGGGGTGGGCCGATCCGGGGTTCGTGTATTCGGTCTTCGAGTTCGTGCCCGGGAAGGACCTCGCCAAGGTGCTCGCCGAAGAGGGCAGCCTGAACCCGCTCGAGGCGCAGCACTTCATGCTGCAGGTCCTCGACGCGCTCGCCTGCGCGCACGCGAGCGGCGTGGTCCATCGGGACCTGAAGCCTGCCAACCTCATCGTGACCACCACCGGCGCGCGGCGAAACGTGCTCGTGCTCGATTTCGGCGTCGGCGCGCTCATGGAGGAGGCGCGCGGCGACGGGGGCCGGATCACGATGACGAACGAATCGCTCGGGACGCCCGCCTATGCGGCGCCCGAGCAGCTCCGCGGGTTGCCCCTGACCCGGCGATCGGATCTCTATGCATGGGGTTTGGTCTTCCTGGAATGCCTCACCGGCAAGCGGGCGGTCGAGGGCGCGACGGTGGCCGAGGTGATGGCCGCGCAGCTCTCGCCCGCGCCCATTCCCATTCCCGCGAGGATCGCGGACCAGCCGCTCGGGCGCATGCTCCGGCGCGTGACCCAGAAGGAGTCCGCGGCGCGCAGTGTGACGGCGGAGAAGCTCCTGCGTGAGCTCGAGGCCCTCGAGCTCGGCGATCTCGCGCAAAGCGCCTGGACGGCGCGATCTTCGCCAGAGACCATGGACGAGGCTCGGGCCCTCGGCAGCGACGGCCCGGAAGGCAGCGGGGAGAGGCGCGCGCGGCTGATCGAGGGGGAGCGGCGGCAGATCACGGCCATGTGTTGCTCCCTCACGGTCGTGAGCGTGAAGCCCGGCGCCGTGGAGCTCGAGGCGCTCGACCGGATCCTCGGCGCCCAGCAGGAGGCGTGCGTCCGTATCGCGCGGGCGCGCGGCGGGCACGTCGCAGGCGCGCTCGGCGGCGCGGTGCTCTTCTACTTCGGCTTCCCGGCCGCGCGGGAAGACGACGCCCAGCGAGCAGCGCAGGCGGCCTTCGCCGCGATGGACGAAATCCGCCGACAAAGCGCCGCGCTCGAGGCAGGGCGCGGGGTGCGAGCCGAGCTGCGGGTCGGCATGCACACGGGCATGGTCGTCGCGCGCGAGCTGCGCGAGCCGGCGCGTACGGGCCCCGGGTATGTCATCGGGGGGACGCCGAAGCTCGCGTGCCGCCTGAGCTTGCTGGCGCAGCCCGGGGCCATCGTGGTCAGCGGAGAGACGTACCGGCTGCTCCGTGGCCACTTCGCCTTCGAGGAGGGCGGGGAACACCGATTCGACAACGTCCCGGCTCCCGTGGAGCTTTACCTGTTGCAGCAGGGGCCGCCGGAGGGCGAACGGACGGCGCCCCTCGTCGGCCGCGCACGGGAGCTCGAGACCCTGCTGGAACGCTGGCGCCAGGTGCGCGACGGCGCTGGGCAGGCCGTCGTCGTGTGCGGCGAGGCAGGCATCGGAAAGTCACGCCTGATTCACGAGTTCCGGGAGCGTATTCGCGGCGAGGCGCATGCGTGGCTCGAATGCCGGTGCACGCCGCACACCATGAGCAGCCCGTTTTACCCGATCATCGACGCCTTGATGCGGCTGCTCTGGCCGGGAGGAGAGGCGACAGCCGAGGGCCGCGCTTCGCGGCTCGAGGCGCTGCTCACGAAGTATGGATTCGATCTCGCCGAGGCCATGCCGCTCTTCGCGTCGCTCCTTTCGATCCCGCTGCCCGAGCGGTGGGCGCCGCTCGATGTCTCGCCGCAGAAGGCGCGGGAGCTCTTGCGGAATGCCGTTCTCTCGCTGCTCTTCGAGATGGCCGAGCGGGAGCCGCTCGTGCTCGTGGTGGAGGACGTACACTGGGCGGACCCGAGCACGCTGGAGCTCCTCACCCAGCTCACGGGCGAACTCGCGTCGGCCCGCGTCTACGCCCTCTTTAGCGCGCGCCCCGAGGTCGTGACGCGCTGGTCACCCTCCGCGGCGCACCACGTGAAGCTCGAGCGTCTCGGTCGGCCCGAGGTGGAGCAACTGGCCGCGGCGGCGCTCGCGGGGCGTTCGCTCCCGCTGGAAGTGCTCGACCGTATCGCCGCCCGCACCGATGGAGTGCCGCTTTTCGTGGAGGAGCTCGTCCAGATGATGGTCGAATCCGGCGCCCTCGTCGAGCAGGCGGGCCGTTATCACCTCGCCGGCCGGCTCTCGGATTTCAGCATTCCGAACACGCTGCGGGATCTGCTCATGGCGCGCCTCGATCGACTCGGCAAGGCCAAGGAGACGGCCCAGGTGGCCGCGGCGATCGGACGGGAATTCACGATCGATCTCCTCCGCGCGGTGAGCCCCCACGAGCCGGAGGAGCTCTACGAGCACCTCGAAAAGCTCGTGGCCTCCGACCTCGTCCACTGCAAGCGGCGGCTGAAGAACCCCGTCTACCTGTTCAAGCACGTGCTGGTCCGGGACGCGGCGTACGAGTCGATGCTGAAGCGCTCGCGAAGGGAGGTGCACGCGCGTATCGCGGCGGCGCTGGAGGAAAAATTCCCCGATATCCCCGAGGCGCGGCCCGAGCTCTTCGCCTATCACCTCGCGGCCGCGGACCAGAAACCGCGGGCCATTGGATATGCGCAGAAGGCCGCGATGGCGGCGCTGCAGCGGTCGGCCAACCGGGAGGCGATCGAGCACGCCACGGAGGCACTCGGCTGGCTTCCCGTCATCGAGGACGCACGGGAGCGGGCCGTCCTCGAGCTCGAGCTGAATGGGAGCCTGATGCCTGCGCTGGCGGCCACGCGTGGCCACGCGGCCCCGGAGCCCGCAGCGGTCGCGCGGCGCTCCCAGGAGATCCTGGACCGGATGGGGGACCATCCGGTCGCGTTCATCACCTCATGGACGCTCTTGAACTATTACCATAATCTAGGATACCGCGATCAGCCCATCTCGATGGCGCAGCAGCTGCTCGCCGCTGGGGAGCGCAAAAAGGAGCCCGTGCAGCAGGCGGCCGCCTTGATCGTGCTGGGGGAATGCCTCTTTCTCGCCGGCCGATTGGAGGAAGCTAGGGACAGCCTGGAGCGCGCCCTCTCGCTATACGATCCCGCAGAGCACCATTCGTATGCCGTGCTGCTCGGTACCGACCCCAAGGTCCATGCCGAATCGATCCTCTCGCTGTCGCTCTGGTTGATGGGTTATCCGGAGCGATCGCTCGCGCTGGGCATGGCCGCCCTCGCGCGGGCTCGGGAGCTGAACCACGCCAATAGCCTCGGCTTCGCGCTGGTGTACGTTGCCGGGCTTCGGCATTATCGACGCGAGCCGGAGCAAGTCCGGGAGCTCTCCTGCGAGCTCATCGATCTGGGCGAACGAATGGGCCTCGACCCCTGGAGGGTCATGGGCACAGCCCTGATCGCGTGGGTCGAGTGCGACGTCGAAGTGGCATCGCGCTGCCTCTCGATGTACCGCTCCTTCGGTGGGCAAACTGCGCTGCCCTATTGGAGCTCGCTCGTCGCAGAGTCCGAGGCCGCGGTGGGGAGGTTCGGAGACGCGATCGCGCGCCTCCGGCAGGACCTGGATCTCGCGACGAATTTGCGCGAGTTTTATTACGTGGCCGAGCTACATCGGTTGCTGGGCACGAATCTGCTCGCGCAGGGCGACGGCGCGATGGGCGAAGCGGAGCATCACTTCCGCAACGCGATCGACGTCGCCCGCGGGCAGGGCGCGCGGATGCTGGAATTGCGCGCCACGGTGGACCTCTGTCGCATCCTGCGGACCCGGGGCCAGATCGACGAAGCGCGGAGAATGCTGGAGGAGGCCCATGGGTGGTTCACGGAGGGCTTCGAGACCGTGGATCTGAAGGATTCGCGCGCGCTCCTCGCGGAGCTCTGTGGTTCGTCGCCGAGCCGCTGAAATCGAAGGAGGGGGTTTCGAGGCGGAAATGCCGGTCGCTTGACCGGCGGAGGGGTCGTCCCATGTTCGCGCCGAGACGAACGGACGAGCGACGTGGGGGGCCGCCGTTCGAGACCGTGGAAAGGAGAGCGAGTCATGACGAGGAAGTGTGACCTTTGGGCGCTCGCGGCGGCGGCGCTCGCGCTTTCATCGACGGCTTCCGCGGCGGAGACGGAGGAGAGCGAAGCCTCTGAACGAGTCACGGAATCCGAGCCCGTCGGGGACTTCTCCGTGCTCTGGGGCCGGGTGGTCATCAAGGCGTGGAGCGACGAGGCGTTCAAGCGGGAACTGCTCGAAGACCCTGCGAGGGCGCTCGAGGCTCACTTCAATTACAAGCTTCCGCCCGGCGCGCGTCTGGTGATCGTCGAAGGCCAACCCGGGCAGCCCGCCACATCTACCCTGACGGTGACGCTTCCGCCGAGGTCCGACCCCGATGCCATTGCGGCCTTGTCCGGCCACTCCGAGCTGTGGCGCCGGGTGAGCACCGAGATTGGGGCCAACGAGGCGTTCGAGCGAGATCTGCTCGCAGACCCAGCGAGGGCGCTCGAGGCGAATTTCAATTACAGGCTTCCGCCTGGCGCACGTTTGCAGGTCGTGAAGGGCCAACCCGGGCAGCCCCCCACATCGACGCTGACGGTGACGCTTCCGCCGATGCCCCAGTTCGCCCTCCCTTGCTTTCCGGCCTGCTTCTGTTGACACGTTTGGGATGAAAACGCCGGTCGCTTGACCGGCGGAGGGGTCGTCCCATGTTCGCGTCAAGGCGAACGGACGGGCGAGGTGGGGGGCCGCCGTTCGAGACCGTGGAAAGGAGAGCGAGGCATGACGAGGATGGGTGACCTTTTGGCGCTCGCGGCGGCAGCGCTCGCGCTTTCATCGACGGCTTCCGCGGCAGAGACGGAGGAGAGCGAAGCCTCTGAACTGAGATCGGTCGTGGAATCCGAGGACTTCTCCGCACTGTGGGTCCGGGTGAGCGCCAGGGCGTGGAGCGACGAGCGTTTCAAGGAGGAGCTGCTCGCAAACCCTGCGAGGGCGCTCGAGGAGCACTTCAATTACAGGGTTCCGCCTGGCGCGCGCCTGGTGGTCGTGGAGGGCCGACCCGGGCAGCCCGCCACATCCGAGCTGACGGTGAGGATTCCACGGAGGCCCAGGAACGGCCGCGGTCGCATTCCGGCCTTGTTCGCCTCTTCCGAGCCGTGGGGCGAGGTGCTCGCCAGGGCGTGGAGCGACGAGCGTTTCAAGGAGGAGCTGCTCGCAAACCCTGCGAGGGCGCTCGAGGAGCACTTCAATTACAGGGTTCCGCCTGGCGTGCGTCTGAGGGTCGTGGAGGGCAGACCGGGGCAGCCCGCCGCATCTACGCTGAAGGTGACGCTCTCGCCGACGCCCGCGCCTTTTCGCGTCCCGTGCTGCTTCTGCTAGAACTCATCTCATAAACCGTCCAGGAGCGCCCTGAGGTACACGACGATGCATCCGAGGTGGACGAAGCCGAGGAAGTTTTCGGCGTGACGCTCGTACCGAACCACGATGCGGCGGAAGCTCTGGAGCCAAGCGAAGAGGCGCTCGACCTTCCAGCGGCGTTTGTATCGGCGGAGGGGGCGAAGGT
>NZ_JASBQE010000034.1 GCF_029960785.1 Polyangium sp. 15x6 | reverse complement strand
CCCATCGGCGGCGCCACGGGCGGCGCGCCCATCGCCGGCGGCTTCGGCGCGGCCGTCGGCTTCGGCGCGGCCGGCGGCACCGGCGGCGGCGCGAACGCGGGAAGCGCAGGCGGCGCCGCGGACGTCGGCTCCGGCAACTTGGGCAGTGCCATCACCGTGTCCGCGAGCTCCAGCCGCTTGCCTCCCACCTTCCCTGCGGCCGCCGGATCGAGCACCTCCGGCAGCGTCGGGGGCACGATCGCCGGCGGAGCGTCGACTCTCCCCGCTCCGGGCGTGAGAGGGGGAGGAATGGGCGTGACCTTCCCCGCTCCGGACGTGAGCTTGGAAGGACCGGGGACGACCTTGTCCGCGCTGCCCCCGACCTTCGGCCCTGACGGGACGACCTTCTCCGTCCCGGTCATGACCTTCGCCGGCGCAGCCATGACCTTGCCCGATCCGAGCGTGGGCGGCCCCGGTGGAGGCGTCACCCTGTCTTTTCGCGCCGTCACCTGATCGGGTTCGGTGATCGCCAGCGCGGCCTTCTCCCGCTCCTCGGCGGTGAAGCCCATCGCTGCCAGGCTGATGCCCGAGCGCGACGTCGCATCTTCGAAGAGCTGATCGAACAGCTCCTCGTCCGGCACCGATTCCTTCCACTCGCTCTCGGGCACCACGGCCCCGAGCGGCGCCGCGATCGACGGCTTCGACGGCCCCCGCGCCGCGCCCGCCGGCGTCTGCGCCGGCCGCACCGTGGGCGCCTCCGGCTGCACGTCCGCCTCGGCCTCGACCACTGCGAGCGGTAGCTTCGGCGGCCCCGGAACGCGCTCGGCGAGGGCCCGCAACAGCGGGTACACCGAGGCCGGCCCATCGCCGCCGTCCGCCGCGGGTCGTTCCGACAAACGCCCCGGCGGCCGTGAAGGCGGCGGCACCGAGAGCCGCTGCTTGCTCGACGGCGGCGGCTTCGCGGGCCGCACCGACTCGAGCGGCACCCGCTTCCGCGGCCCGCCCTCCCCTTCGGTCGCCTTCGACCGCGGACCCTTGAGCGGCGCGACCTTCTCTTCGAGGTCCTTCTGCCCCAGTTCGATCCCCGGCGCCTTGTTCAGGACCCGCTCGAGCTCCTGACACGACACCTTCCGTTTGTCCGGGGAGGGCTCCAGCGCCGCGTCGATCGCGCTCGTCAGCTCCTTCGGCAGATCCGACCGCAGCACCGCGAGCGGCATGGGCCGCGTGCCCACCTCGGGCGGCTTCGCCCCCGCGTAGAGCGACCAGAGCAGCACCGCGAGCCCGTACGCGTCGGCCTTCGGCGTCACGCGCTCGCCGCGCGCCTGCTCCGGCGCCATGAACCCCGGCGCGCCCTTGATCACGAACGCCACCGTGTCCGGGCTCCGCCCGAGGATCTTCCCGAGCCCGAACCCCGTCAGCCGCACCTGACCGTCCCAGCCGATCAGCACGTTCTCCGGGTGCATCGTCCGGTGGATGACGGGCGTCGGCGTCCCCTCCTCGTCCTTCGCCGCGTGCGCGTGCGCGAGCGCGCCGCCGAGCGCGCGACCGAGGAACGCGATGGTCCGGTCGTCGAGCTTCGACTTCTGCCGCCCGAGCACGTCCTGGAGCCGATCGAGCGTCACGCCTTCCACGTGCTCGAGCACCAGCACGAGGTGCTTGTCGTGCTCGAAGAAGTCGAACATCCGCTGGATCGACGGGTGGTTCAGCACCGCGCAGATCGCCGCCTCGCGCACGAGCTCCTCGGCGAAGTGCGCGTCGCCCTCGATCGTGTTCCGGACGAGCTTCAGCGTGCAGAGCCGCGAGAAGCCCATCGGACCTTCCATGCGTCCGACGTACACGTCCGCCGAGCCCGCTCCGGACAACCTTCGGAGCACTTTGTACGCCCCGATACGCTCGGGAACGGGCTCACTCGGGAACATTGGCGCGATCATACCGGAGCCGAGTCGTCTTCCCCAAATCGCAGGCACGCTGTCGGCGGATCCTGTCCACACGCGCAGGTTTCCCCCCGCCACGGACGGAAAAATCGAGCAAAGCGTGCGCAACCGTGGGGTACGGGCGCTTCGACAAAAGTGTGCTCAACTACATCAGCTCGATGTACCTCCACCCCGTGCGCCTCAAGGTGCGGCCTTCCAAGCGTGTGCGGCTGGCGCGTGCGCTCGACACGCTGGGCATCCTGGACCGGCTGCTCTCCATGCGGACGAAGCTCGTCGCGCGATCCCTCATGGTGCTCACGTACCACCGGATCGCCGACGCCTCGGCCGTGGGCGAGCTCGACGCCGACGTGCGCGAGACCGACGCGCGCGGGCTCGCCGAGCAGATCAAGGTGGTGAAGCAGCACGGCGCGTTCGTGTCGCTCCACGACGTGCGCCGCTTCCTCCGGGGCGGGCCGCTGCCCGCGAACGCCGTGATGCTGGCCTTCGACGACGGCTACCGCGATTGCCACGACGTCGCCCTGCCCGTTCTGACGAGAGCCGGCGCGACCGCGACGTTCTTCGTCCCCACGGCCTTCCCCGACGCGGGGCGCATGTTCTGGTGGGATCGCATCGCGCTGCTCCTCCGGCGCTGCCAGAAGCGCACGCTCGTGATCACGTATCCGCGCACGATCCTGCTCGACCTCGGACGTGATCCCGCCGCCGCCAAGCGCTTCCTGCTCGACCTCGTCAAGCGCACGCCGGGGCTCGATCTCGCGCGCTTCTTCGACGAGCTCTCGCGCGCCGTCGACGTCACGCTCGACCCCGCGGAGGAGCGCTCCATCGCGGCGCGCACCATCATGAGCTTCCGCGAGGTCCGGGCGCTCGCGGACGCCGGGATGAGCGTCGCCTCGCACTCGCACGAGCACCGCGTGATCGCCACGATGACGCCCGAGGAAGCGCTCACCGATCTCGGCCGATCGCGCCGCGTGCTCTCCGACGTGCTCGAAGAGGACGTGCGCACCGTGGCGTATCCCGTGGGCCATCAGGTCCAGGGGCCGTTCCTGCGTGTCGCGCGCGACGCGGGCTTCGACCTCGGCTTCACGAACGCGACGGGCTTCTGCATGCGCGACCGAGCGGACCCGCTCAACGTGCCGCGCATCGCGATGGGCCCGGAGTTCGAAGGACCGCTCTTCAAGGCGCTGATGATCGCACGGCCTTGATGGGGCCTTGCAGCCCGGACGTCCTCTCGGGAGCGGCTCCGATCTGCCCATCCGCGAGGCCCGGTGTTTGCCCATCTCGTTCGCGGGCTTCCGCCCGGGAAGGTCAGGTGGCTCGTGTCACGCAAACTCCGTCGTCGCTCCCTCGGGGCTCTCCTGCTTTCGCTCGCCATGGCCTCCGCCGCCTTCGCGGCCGTGGGTTGTGGAGCTGCGCCGAAGGGAAACCGGGACGCCCGCTCGGCCAATCCGAACATCGTGAAGGTCGCGGGAACCACCGAAGATCCGGCCCTCGTGGAAGCGGCCGACGAGCGAGCCGCGCAGCGCGTCTGGTGCGAGTACCTCGAAGCGCTCTACCAGCGCGCCACGGGCGACAAAGAGCGCTGGCCGAGCCGGGACGAGTGCATCGAGGCGAAGACGATGGCGTCGCCGGAGATGCTGAGGCGCACGGCGAGCTGCTCGCGCGCCGCGCTCGACAAGTTCGACGGCGATCCGTTCACGAGCGCCTACGCGGCCGAGGTGAGCCGCTGCGGATCGTCCGCGCTCGACGCGGTGGTGGTGAAGGTCGAGGAGATCACGCCGTACGTCACCGCGATCTGCGGGCGCATGGCCCGATGCGGCGAGGCCACGTACGACGAGTGCCGAGGCGAGCTCGGCAATGGCCTCGCGCCACACCTCGAGCGCGCCGTCGGCGCGATGAACCGGCGCGGCCGCATGGCGTTCGAGGTTTGCCTGAAAAACCTCTCGTGCGGCGACGTCGGCTCGCAGGTCGTGAGTTGCCTCGAGCCGATCATGGACGGCCTGCTCTGGCTGCCTGGTTGATACGGACCTGGGTTATGCTGAGCGGGTATGGGTAAGAACGTCATCGTGTCGGAGGAGACGCTCCGGGATCTCCTGGAGGCGCACGCATCTCTTTCGGCCTGGTATTACGAGCTCTCGGCCGCGCTCGCGACGGCCGGGGCCTCGGCGCGGTCGCCCGACGACGCCTCCCGCGCGGCGTTCGTCGAGGGGATCGGCAAGATGTTCCCCGAGGTCGCGCAGGTCGCCGCCTCGATCCGCGTGCCCCGCCCCTTCGTCCCGCCCCCGCCTCGCGTGTCGATTCCGGTCCCCGCCCTGGTCCCGGACGATCAAAAGCGCTGACGCTAGCTTTCGGCGTCCACGACTCGCAGGACGAACCACGCGAGCCCGAGCGCGGCAATGCCGAGGCTCAGGATCTTCACGCCGCGCTTCTCCAACCATTTGCGCTTCTGCGCCGTGACGAGCAGCGGCAGCACGACCGCGAGCACGGCGATCTGCCCGGCCTCGACGCCCAGGTTGAACGCGAGCAGCGCGCCTGGAATCTGCGGCCTGGGGAGCGCGATTTCCCCGAGCGCGCCCGCGAACCCGAAGCCGTGCACGAGGCCGAACGGGAACGTGATGAGAAAGCGTTTCTCGGCGTCCTTCACGAACTGGTTCTCGACCCCGACGTACGCGACGGAGAGCGCGATGATCGGCTCGACGATCCGCCCACTCGGCGCCCAGATCCCGAGCACGGCGAGCCCGAGCGTGATCGAATGCGCCACCGTGAACGCCGTGACGACGAGCAGGAGCGAGCGCAGACGGCCGCCGACGAGCACGAGGCCGAAGAGGAAGACCAGGTGGTCGTAGCCGAAGAGGATGTGCTCGATGCCCATCCGGAAAAAACCGACGAAGCCTTCGCTCTTCGGCTCGGCTTTCGGCGCCGCCGCGGACGCGCCGCCGCCGGGCAAACCCGCGATCCCCATCTCGCGATTCGCCCCGAAGAGCACGTGCTCGGTGGGCCCTGTGCCCACGTCGGCGCGCGCGACGTGGCGATGGCCGTAGGGGAGATCGTCGAGCACGTCGAGGCGCACGCGCACCGCGCGGGGAGGCGCCGGGCATCGGTACACGATGCGCAGGGAAAAACCGTCCTCTTCCACGAGAAACGCGTCGTCGAGCCTCCCCGGACAAACGCCTTCGCCGGCGCGCACGGAGACCCGCTCGACCACCGCGCGGCCGAGCGCATCGCGGGCGTGCTGGATCTCGGTCGGTGAAATCGCCCCGTCGCCGTCCTCGTCCATGCTCCGGACGAGCGACAGCACCTCGCGCCGCGCGAAGACGAGCTCCGCGGTGATCGTGGCCCCGTCGATCTTGTATTCGCCCCGGGACAAACCCACCTGATGGGCCGACGCGTCCCGCGAGAGGAGCACGAGGAGCACGCCGAGGAGCGTGATCAGCGCGGCGAAGCGGGCGCGGAATCGCACGCCTAACCTCCCTCGCCGAGGAGCTTCTTCGCCTCGGCCACGGCGGCCGCGTCGAAGTGCGGGTTCATGGTGAGCGCCTCGCGCACGAGCTTCTCGCCTTCTTTCTTCTCGCCCTGCGCGATGCGGATCGCGCCCGTGTGAAACAAGAGCATCGGCTCACGCGTGCCGTGCGCGCGCGCCGCGTCGCTCTCCTTGCGCGCGGCGGCGAAATCGCCCTTTCGGTAGAGCGCCCACGCGAGGACGTCCGTCGTGTGGATGCCTTTGCGGACCTTCATCTCCTCGCGGATGAGCGCGAGCGCCTCGTCGTGCTCCTCGTCCTTCGACGCGAGGAACGCCGCGAGCGTGCGCTTGTCGCTCGCGCGGCCGATCTCCCGGACACGCTTGTACGCCTCCTCCGCGCCCTTCTCGTCGCCCGCGGCCTTCCGCGCGTCGCCGAGCAGCCACGCCGTCTCGCAGAGCGGGCTCTTCGCGAACGCGCGCGCGGCGAGCTCGGCGGCGCGCTTCGCGTCGCCCTTCGCGAGCGCCACGCGCGCCTTGCCGACGAGCGCCGGCGGATGGTCCGCGACGGCGCTGAGCGCGCGATCGAAGCCCTTGTCCGCGCCGTCGACGTCGCCCTCGTGCCAGAAGACCTTCGCCGCCTCCACGAGCACCCACGCCAGCGGCTCGGGATCACGCGGATCACTCGCGTCCATCGCCGCACGGTAGTTCTTCTTCGCGGCCGCGGGATCCCCTTGCAGCCAGCGCAGAAGGCCCGCGCGCCCGTACGCCGGCAGGCTCGGCTTCAGATCCATCAAGCGCTGCGCGCTCGCGAGCGCCTCGTCGAAATTGCCGAGTTCGAGCGCCGCGTCCGCCTTCGTCCCGAGCGCGAGCAGATCCTCCGGATCGTCGGCGAGGATCTGATCGGCGAGGTCCTTCGCCTCCACGAACGCGTGGCCATCCAAGAGAACCGCTGCGCGCAGGTTCCGCGCCGGCCGGTTCTTCGGCTCGCGGCCGAGCACCAGATCCGCGACCGCGCCGGCATTCAAGTAGTACCCCGGATCCGACTCGTGCCGAGCTTTCCGGATCCACGCGCGCCCGAGCAGGATCCATGGATCGATCGGATCGGGCGTCTTCTCGATGCGCCGCTCGAGGATCTCGATCTCCTTGTCGACGGCGCTCGATCCGCTCGGTTTTTGCAGGGCGAGCGCGCGTGTCGTCCTCGTCGCTTCGTCCTGCGTCGTGGCCGACGAAGCGACGGCGGCCGAGGCGATCGGCGCGGGCCCGGCTTCCTGCTCGGCCTTGTTGCAGGCGGGGATCACGAGGACGAGCAGGGCTGCGAGGCAACGCATGCTCGGGGTTCGGGAGATACGCTCGCTCGGGGGCACGATGGCTTCACGCGCTACGCGCAACGGGCCTCTCCGGCCCCACGAAAACGTATCAAAAAAAAGCCTTGCTGGGCGGGGACCGTCTCTGCGATGCGATGATCTACGCATGAGGCCCGCTTTCCTTCTGCTCTTCGTTTTCGCCGCGTTCGGCGGCTGCACGTGCGGGAAGGACGCGGGCCGAGAAGCCGCACCTTCGGCGAGCGCGAGCGCCTCCGCGGCGCCGAGCGCGAGCGCGCCGACCGCGAACAAGTCGTCGGGTGACGACGAGGTGCGCCCGGTCTACCCGAAGACCAATGACCCGCCCGATCCGCTCGCCGAGAAGCTCTGCGAGGCGCTTCACGGCGTGCCCACGAAGCGCAAGGCGACCTGTTGCGGACACGCGCCCGGGTTCTCGCTCGCCGCCGAATGCACGCGCACCTTGAGCTACGCGCTGCGGGAAAAGGCCGTCTCCGTGGACGCGGCCGCGGCCGACGCATGCATCGCCGCGATGGAGAAAGCGCACGACGGCTGCGATTGGGTTGGTCCGACGGGCGCGCCGCTGCCTGCCGCGTGTGACGGCCTCGTGCGGGGTACGGTCGCCGCGGACAAACCATGCCGATCGTCGCTCGAATGCAGCGACGGACTCCGATGCCTCGGCGTGGGCCCCACGGACATGGGCACGTGCCGCAAACCGCTCCCGACGGGGTACCCGTGCGGCGTCTCGGTCGACACGCTCGCGGCCCTCACGCGGCAGGACACGTTCGAGGCGCGCCACCCCGAGTGCTCAGGCTACTGCGGGCAGCGCCGTTGCCGCGATCTCGTGGTCGAGGGCGGCGCGTGCAAGCTCGACGTCGAGTGCGGCGCGGGCAAGATCTGCGACGAGGGCAAATGCCGCGCGGGCGCTCTCCCGCGCGAGGGACAACGCTGCAAGCGCGTGTGCGCCCCGGGGTTCTCCTGCGAGGTGGGCACATGCATCGGCCCGAAGGAGCCGGGCGCTCCGTGTGATTACGACATCGAATGCCGCGGCGGCTGCCTGCACCGCGGCGCGAGCAAGGCCGGCACGTGCGGCATGAAGTGCAGCATGTTGTGACGAACGAGCGAGCTCGCTCAACGCCACTGCAACATGTCCGCGTCCATCTGCGGCGGCGGCGTCGAGGGCTTCGGCGGCGGCCCGGGCTGGCCCGTATACGGATCCTTCCCATCGAGCGGGCGCAGCAGCGAGAGCTGCACCTTCCCCCCGCGCACCGTCACCTTCACCTGCCCCGAATCGAGCAGCGCTTGCACCTTGCGCACCGCGGCCGCTCGCTCCTCGGCCGAGCCTTGCTCTGCCGCGCGCCGCGCCGCTGCGACGTCGCCCTCGGGCGGCACTTCCGTCGCGTGGATGCGCGACACCATGCCCTCGACGCGGGCGAGCCGGGCGGACATCTCGGCGATCCGCTGATCCCGCTCGTCGTCCTTGTCCCTCCGCGCGTCGCGGCCATAGCTCGCTTGCGCCAGGGCCATCACCATGGCCATCTGCTGCGTGAACGCGGCTTGCCGCTCCTCCAGCACGCGGATCTGCGTCTCGCGCGCGGCGGACTCTCGCCTCACGGCGTCCATCTCGGCGAGCGCCCTGTCTTCTCGCCCCGGATCGACGCACCCGGCCCCGAAGACGCCGAGGCACATGATCACGAAGCACCTTGTCACCCAGCGACTGGCCATGCCCACCTCCACCAAACTCCATCGTATCCCGACCCTCCGGCGGGCGAAATGCCCGCCGCTTCCGGCCGCTGAGGTCCTCCGATGAGCGGCAGCATGTCGGGCGGCCATTTCCTGGGTTTTTACGTCGCCGTCCTCGGGCTCGTGACGCTCGTCGTGGCCCTCGCCCGCCCGCAGATCAAAGCGCGCCTCGGCGACCGCAGGCTCCCCGTCGGCCTCGCCGGGATCGTGCTCCTCGTCGCGCTCGCCTTCTTCGGCAGCGGCAGCCGCCGCATCACCCTGCGCACGGCCATCGGACCGAGCAGCGGCCTGCCCGCGCGCCTCACGCAGGCGCACGTCGACGCGGCGCTCGCGAAGGCCACCTCGCCCTCGTTCGTCGCGTATGTCGCGGCCGTCTGCGACCTCCCGCCGCTCGACCACCCCGAGCGGCTCGGCGCGCGTTTGTCCGTGCGTCACGTCTCCGGCTTCGACCTTCCGAACGAGGGCATTCGTGTCTCGCCGCCTCCGAAGGTCGGCGAGCCCTGGATCCTCGTCTCGTACGACGACACCGAGAATGCCGTGCTCGCGGCCTTCGACGGGGGCGAGGGCATGCGTCGCATGCAGGTCGTGCAGCGCCTCGCGATCGACGTATTGCCCGAGCTCGTCGTGATCGAGGCGCTCCGCGCGGCGGAGACGGACGCGGAGAAAATCGAGATACTCCGCGGACAAACCCTCACGGTGCCCCGCGCGGCCGAATTTCTGGCCCACGCGCTCGACGACATCGCGACGACCGCCTCGCCCGCGCTGAAGGACGTGATCGCGTCGAAGCGCGCCTACGTGCAAAAATACATCGACGACCCGACGATGCGAGGTTTGCCCCCGGGGACACGCCTCTCGCCCCCCGCGTTTTCCCCCAGATAGCGGAAAGCCCCGCCGAGGCGGGGCTCTCCATGGCAACCGATTGCGATCGAGAAACCGCGATCACTCCCCCTTGCCGCGCGTCGACCCCTCCCAGGGCGGCGCGAGGTACGGGAACGTGCTCTTGAACGTCGCGTCGTTCGTGTCCACGCCGTCAGCCACGGGCGCCGCGAGCTTGCAGAGCAGCAGGCTCAGCTCGACGTCGGTCACGTCCTCTTCCTTGTTCGTGCCCTTGTTGACCTTGCGGCCGTTCGGGAACGTCGAGGCAATGCCGAGATCGACGCGCAGCACGTCGCCGATCGCCGTGATGTTGTGCCCGAGCGCGCCGTTCAGGCTGATGATGTCGATGATGTCCGTGCGGTTCGACTTGAGCCCCGCCGCGCCGCCCGGACAACCCGCGAGCGGACCGCCGGCCGCGTAGAAACCCGCAAACTCGGCGTCGCGCACGATCACCGGATTCAGGATGTACGCGCCGAAGTTCGCGACGTCGTCCTTCGGGTGCGTCCGGTTGAACTTGTCCTTGTCCTGAATGCCGATCACCGCCTCGTTGATGAGCGGCAGGCCGAGGCGCGAGACCTGCACCCAAGGGCCGAAATCGTCATGCGCCTCCTTCTTGCGCAGAATGCGGGTCTTGCGGCGGCTCGCCGAGGCCCAGACGCCGATCGTCTGGGCGTCGTTCGCCGTGCCCGGGACGACCGCCGTGCCGCCGTTCGCCACCGTGAGCGGGATTTCGAGCGCGATCGTGTGCACGTTGTATCCCGACACGTTGTCGTAGGGCGTGCCGCCGAGCACGGTCTCGAGGCCGGCGAGATCGAAGACCGCGCCGAGGTCGACGCTGAAGCCGTCGTCGCGCGGGCCGGCGAAGACGCGGCCCTCGCCGCCATTGAGGCTCCGGATGACGGACGTCCCGCTCTCGTCCACGAAGAACTGCTCGTACGTCGTGCCTGCCGGGATCTCGTAGGCGATCGAGTTCGTCCGGGGACCGACGTTCGGCGGGGCGACGGGCGCGTTCTGCACGATGATCGTCGGGTTCTTCCCATCGACGAGCTTCGTCACCGAATACGTCTGCTTCGAGCCGGAGAGCTGGGAGAAGAACTCCTTGCCGCCGCCGACGGGGGCCTGCATGTTCGCCGGATCGACGACCGGATACGGCGACGAGCTGAAGCGGATCTGATAGGTCAGCGCGTCATCGAGGCTGTTCGGGCCGCGCGCGATGTGAATCTCGTAGAGCACGTCGTCCGAGAACTTGTGCCAGTTCGGGCCGGCGGCGGGCTCCTCGAGGGGAATGTAGTTCGCCAGGATCACGAGGTTCTGCCCCTCGACCCAGGCATATAGATCGGTGTTGTCGGCGCGGGGGTCCTCGCCGATCGCCGGCGCCTCGCCGTGGCTCGAAGCCATCGCCGTGCCCGCCGTTCCGAGAATCGTGAGTGCCGCGAGGGCAGCGCTCGTCCGGATCATTCGCTTCATCATGATGAGACAAACTCCTTTTTTTGCCCTCTGGCGCTCACGGTAACGTCACGCGGAACACGGTCCCACCGTTGGCCGTGCTATCGACGAAGGCGAACGTATTGCCGCCCTTCTTGGCGCGATGCAGGCCCGCGGCCTCATGGAACGTGTCGATGTCCTGCGACAGGTACGTCGGCGCGTTCGTCCCGAGATCCACGGAGATCAAGACGTCGGTCTGCTTGCCCGTGTCGAGCGCGGAGACGAGCAGGGTGCTGTCGCCCTTCGTGAGCGCGACGCCGCAGGGATACCCCACGCGAATGCCCGAAAGGATCGTCGTCATCTGGCCATTCTGCGGGACGGCGACGATGCTGCCGAGCCCGTCGCCGCTCACGGTATTGCAGGTGTACACGGTGCCCTCGACCGACACCGCGACGCCGCTGGGGTCCACGATATCGGGCCCCTTGGCGACGTTCGACACGCTGCCGCTTCCATCAGCGGCTAGCTTGAAAATGCCGGGGATGCCGTTCGGATCGGTGCCGGCGAAATAAATCACGTCCTTGCCGCCCTCATCGCGAATCTCGATGCCGCGCGGCCGGTAGGCGTCCGCCGCCGTGATTTCGATCAGCGTGCCGCCGTCGTTCGCGATCGAGAAAATGCGACCGCGATCGCCCGTGGGATCCTCGGCGCCCACGTCCGCGATGAAGAGCTTGCCGCCGTCCGTGCTCGTCGCGAGGTTGAGCGGCGCCACGAGCGGCGCGCCCTTGAAGAGCACCTGCGGAGGCGCGGAGTTATCGCCCTTCGCCTTGAAAATGGCCGGGTCGCCATTCGCGTCGAGCCCCGTGAAATAGACGTCCCCGCCCGCCGGATCCGGGGTCGCGTCGAACGGGCGCCGGAACGACGCGTGATTCGAAGCGGTCGCGACATCGAACGTGCCCGCCCCCCCGCTGCCGCCCGTGCCCCCGGCGCCTCCCGTGCCCCCGGTGCCTCCCGTGCCCCCTGTCCCGCTGCTGGACGAGCTCGACGACGTCGTCGTGTTTCCAGGCGGCTTCGGATCGTCACCACAACCCTGCGCGGCGATGGCGGCGAAAAGCAAGCCCGTCACGGCGATGGGGCGCAAGAGGCGGAAATGCCTCGTTTCCCTCATGCTTCCTCCTTCAATGGGCCTCCCCACCCAGCCGCCGCGCTTGCAGCTCGTGCCACGACCGATTAAATCGGTGGCACGAACCTCGACGAGAGGGATGCGTGGATCGACCGGCGATACCCCTTTATCGGGGTTCGCGGGCTACGCCCGACGAGTGGCCGCGGTTGCGCGATGCTGCACGTGATTCGGGGAATGGCGCGATTCCCTGACGGAGGAAGCGGGCATCGACCACGAACGCCCCTCGATCTAGACTGCGCGCGCCATGTTCGACGTTGCGAAGTCCATCTACGCCCAGACCCTCAGCGAGATACGTTCGGCCGGCCTCTACAAGGACGAGCGCGTCGTCACGACGCCCCAGGGCGCGAGCATCCGCACGACCGGCGGCCCCGCAGGCGCCGCGCCGCGCGAGGTCCTGAACTTCTGCGCGAACAACTACCTCGGCCTCTCCTCGCACCCCGAGGTCATCGAGGCGGCCAAGCACGCCATCGACACGCACGGGTTCGGCCTCTCCAGCGTCCGCTTCATCTGCGGCACGCAGGACCTGCACAAGCAGCTCGAGGGCACGATCAGCCGCTTCTTCGGCACCGATGACACGATCCTCTACTCGTCGTGCTTCGACGCGAACGGCGGCCTCTTCGAGACGCTGCTCGGCGAGGAAGACGCGATCATCTCGGACGCGCTGAACCACGCCTCGATCATCGACGGCATCCGACTCTGCAAGGCCGAGCGCCACCGCTACACGAACGGCGACATGGCCGCGCTCGAGGACGCGCTGCGAAAGACGCAGGACAAGCGCATCCGCATGATCGCGACCGACGGCGTCTTCTCGATGGACGGCTACCTCGCGAAGCTCGACGTGGTCTGCGATCTCGCGGACAAGTATCGCGCGATGGTGATGGTCGACGACTCGCACGCGACGGGCTTCATCGGCGCGACGGGCCGCGGCACGCCCGAGGAGTGTGGCGTCCTGCACCGCATCGACGTCATGACGTCCACGCTCGGCAAGGCCCTCGGCGGCGCGAGCGGCGGCTTCACCACGGGCCGGCGCGAGATCATCGACCTGCTCCGCCAACGCTCGCGGCCGTACCTGTTCTCGAACACGGTCGCGCCGCCGATCGCGGGCGCGTCGATCGCGGTCTTCGAGCTGCTCGAGCGCGAGCCCGCGCTGCGCGAGCGGCTGATGTCGAACGCGCGCCGCTTCCGCGAGGGCATGACGGCGGCGGGCTTCACCATCAAGCCGGGCATCCACCCGATCGTGCCGATCATGCTGGGCGACGCGCGCCTCGCGGGCGAGATGGCCGCGGCGATGCTGGAGGAAGGGATCTACGTGATCGGCTTCTCGTACCCGGTGGTGCCGAAGGGCGAGGCCCGCATCCGCGTGCAGCTCAGCGCCGCGCACACGCCCGAGCACGTGGAGCAAGCGATCGAGGCGTTCACGCGCGTGGGAAAGAAGCTCGGCGTCCTGAGCTGAAAACGCGCCTCCACACCCCTCTCCCGCGACGGGAGAGGGGCCGGGGGGGAGGGTGTTTCAGCTCAATACCGGATGACGACCTTCGGATAGGTCGTGATCGCCTTCTGGAAGTCCGACGCGTCGTACTCGCGGAAGTCGAACATCGTCCCCTCGCCGCGCTTCAGGATGACCTCCCAGATGAGGTCGTGGATGTTCGGATCACGCGACTCCAGGAGATGCCGCGTGATGTGCCACGTCTCGAAGATCCGGCGGCCGATCACGCTGTGCAGGCTGATGCCGTCGACGATCAGCCGATCGAAGTTCTCGATCACCGCGTCGCCGCTCTTCAGGCCGAACAGGATCACGTCGCCGCCGCGACGAACCGCGTGAATCGCGTTGTTCACGCTCGAGTTCACGCCGCTCATCTCGAGCGCCACGTCCACGCCGACGCCGTCCGTCAGCTTCCGGATGCGCTCCGTCAGCTCCGGGTCGCTCTTGTGCGGTTTGTCCTTCGAACCATTCTGCAGCTGCGGCCGGAGCACCACGTCCGCGCCGAGCCGCCGCGCCATCTCCGCGTGGCTCTCCATCGGCTCGACGCCGATGATGTAGTTCGCGCCCATCGCCCGCGCGACGGCCACGGCGAACAGGCCGATCGTCCCGCATCCGACGATCGCCACGCGCTTGCCGCGCAGGTTCACCTTCGTGCACGCGTGCACCGCGTTGCCGAACGGCTCCTGGATCGCCGCGACCTCCGGCCGGATCTTCGTGATGTCCGTCCTCCAGAGGTTCTTCGCGGGCAGCTTCACGAGCTCGGCGAAGCAGCCGTCCTCGCTGATGCCGATGATCTTGTCGTCCGCGCAGACGTGCGTGTCGCCGATGCGGCACTGGTAGCAAACGCCGCAGGGGATGTGGCTCTCCGTCGTCACCACGTCGCCCACCTCGAGCCCGAATTGCCGCTTCGCGTCCGTGCCGAGCTCCACCACGCGGCCGAGCAGCTCGTGCCCGATCACGCGGGACGACTTCTTGTCGCGCTCGAGCGACTTGAAGATCATGTCCTTGAAGGCCGTGCGGAACCAGATGCCACGATCCGAGCCGCAGAAGCCGGTCATGATGGGCTTGATGAGCACCATCGACCGATCGTGGTAGTCGCTCGTCTCGTCGATGCGCGGCTTCTCCACCTCGGTCTTTCGCAGGCCCGTGGTGTTTTCCCACGGATCGGTCTCGCGGTCGTACGTCAGGGCCTGCATCGCGTCGCTCACGTTGTGCGCCTCCTCGAAAGACACGTCGGCCAGTGTCGTCGCGGCGCGCGACGGCGCAAGTCCCAAGGCGAACGATCGCTGCTTGACGCAGCGAGCTAACGCAGCTTGCGACCTGGCGGAGGCGTCGTCTGGGAGACCGGCGGGCGCTCGCGCATGCACTTGTCGAGGCCTGCTTGCAGCGAAGCGTCGAGCCCGCCGGGGAGCTTCGGACGACCCATCACGTTCACGAAGAGCCTGTCCTGCGCGATACCGCCGCCCGGCGCGAAGCTCATCCACACGAACATCGCGCGGCCCTTGATGTTCTCGAACGGCACGCCCGCGCCCATCCCGCCGCGCCAGCTCCGCGAGTCGTGGCTGTTGTAGCGGTTGTCGCCCATCACCCACACCTCGTTCGCGCCCACCTTGAACGGGCCCTGGTGATGACCGCAGATCCCAGCCTTGCACGACTGCCCGATCCCGCAGTCCTCTTGCCCCTTGCACACGGGTTCGTCGGGGCCGTTCGGGTGCGTGTCGTCGTGCGCGAACAGCGTGAAGTACGACTTGTCCTCCAGGTACTCCACGTACAGCCAGCCGTCGCTGCCGTAGCGCCCCACGTAGCAGTGCGGCACGAGCCAGCCGTTGATGATCGGGCGGCCGTTGATCGCCTCCAGCGTGTCGCCGGGGCCAGCGATCGCCCGCTTGATGAAGTCCTGCTCCTTGTTCTCCGGGAACTTGAAGACCATCACGTCCCCGCGCGTGGGCGGCAGGCTCGAGAAGAGCCGCTTCTCCGTCCACGGGATCAGCGGGCCGTAGGTCAGTTTGTTCACGAAGATGTGATCGCCGATCATCAGGCTCGGGATCATCGAGCCGCTCGGGATCTTGAACGCCTCGATCACGAACGCGCGCAGGATGAGCGCGACCGCCACGGCCACGCCGATCGACTCGGCGTACTCGCGCATCTCGCCCTTGCGCCAGCGCGACAGGTGCTCGCCCACCGCGCGGTCGGCGCGCGTGTGCGCCGCGTCGAACTCCGCGAGGTCGAACGACTCGGCGGTCATCGCCTTCTCGAGGCTGCTGATGGCCTCTTCGAGGCGCTCACGCTCGGCCGACCGGAGCCCCGAGTTCACCTCGCGCGCGTTCTGCTTGAGGATGCGCCGCGCCTCGTCGACGAGCGCCTGCGCCTCCTCGTATCGCGCCCGCGCTTGCGGCGGGATGTCCTTCCGCCCGACGCCGATCGCGCTCGAGAGCGGCAGCTCGTAGCGGAAGTGCCACGCGAGCATCGCGAAGATCGTGAAGAGCACGATGCCCGCGGGGATCGGCTGATCCTTGACGAACTCTCGCAGCCCGCCGGCCAGGACGTCCTCGGGCGACGGCGTCAAGAGCCAGACGACGAGGATGGCCAGGACAAACGGCAGCGTGACGACCCAGATCGCGTAGAAAAGACCGCGGAGCCAGGTCGGTCCGGCGCTGCCCGTGTTCGGCCGGGGCGAAGGAGACGGGTCGGATCCCTCCGTCGCGCCGCCTTCTTTGGCGAGGGCGGGCGAGCTCTCGGGAGACCGTTCTTCCGGCGTGGTTGCCAAGGGGTTAGCCTTTCTATACGCCGCCCTGGGGCAGGGCAAGGGCGAGAGGCACCGCGTAGCTCAAGGCGCGGCCCCGACTTCGACCGCGTAACTCACGAGCGCGGCTCGGTCATCACCGGCCGCGCTGGGCGGAGCCGTCCTGCCGGCCGCCGCCGTGTTGTCGAAGACCACGTAGTACTGCCCGGCCGGCAGCGGCAGCGGTCTCCGCCACACCATGCCGCTCGTCACGGGCTCGTCCAGGACGGGGGGCGCGGGCGGAGGCCCGAGCGCCACGCTCGTCGTGTACTGCTGCAGCCACGCGTCACCCACGCCGCGATGCACGACGATCACGTCGACCGCGGGCGCGCCGTCGACCGCCACGCTGAGGTAAAGGGCCTGCCCCTTCCCCTTCACCTCGAAGGGCCCGGTGTAATCACGCTGGTTCTGGTGCACCTCGACGCGCTCGTTCGCGACCACGAGCCGGCCGTTGTCCGCGGTCTTGTACGGCGAGCCCGGGCGCTTGCCCTTCTCGACGACGCCGAGGCCGAAGTCGACGCTGCCGTCGGCGTCACGGATGACCGTGAAGCCGCGGCTGATCTCCTTCTTCAGGACCGCGCCGCCGACCTGATCGAGGAAGCCTTGCGTCGATCCGCCGGGCAGGCCGAAGGCGCCGGGCGCGGGCGGCTGCTCGACGAGGCGCGAGCCGAACGTCGTGGCGCTCGTCGCGCGCTCGCGGAAGTAGACGTACATCGTGCTGCCATCCATCAGGAAGTCGTGGTCGTACTCGACGGCCGCGCTCGCATCGAAGCCGATGCGCTTCGTGATGTTGGTCCAGGCGTAGCCATAGCCGCCGAACTGCAGGAAGAGGTTGCCCGAGGCGAGCTCCTGCGCGGCGCAGGAGAGCGGGAAGAAGCGGCCCGTCGCGGGATCTTCCTCGCGCAGCTTGAGCGGCACGCTGCGCATCTGCACTTCGCGACAGATCTGGCCGCGCGCGAACGAGAAGATGCCGCGGCGGAGCGTGAGGTTGCCCGGATCGTTCACGACGCCGGGCATCACCGCGAGCGACGTCTGGCCGCAGCTCGCGCCCACGAAGGAGAGCGCGAAAGCGACGGAGAGGAGGCGCGCTGTGACGGCACGGAAGGACATGGCGGGGGAGAATAGTGCATACGCCCGGCCTCGGGCAGGTTTGGGGCGCAGCTCGGCTTGTCCGAGCGGAGCCCCAAGCGTTGAAAGGGGTGATAGCGTTTTTGCCTCATGTCGAAGGTGGCAGTCCTCGGCGCGGGCGCGTGGGGCACGGCGCTCGCGAAGGTCCTCGCAGACAAACAAAACCCGACGTTCCTCTGGTCGCACCGCGAAGAGCTCGCGCTCCTCATCAACGAGCGGCGCGTCAACGAGCGGTACCTGCCCTCGGCCCCGCTGCCGCCGACGCTGCGCGCGACCGGCGACCTCGAAGAAGCGCTCTCCGGCGCCGAGCTCGTCGTGCTCGTCGTGCCCTCGCACGCGATGCGCGAGGTCGTGAAGCTCGCGCGGCCGTACATCCCGGAGCGCGCGCTCCTCTGCAGCGCGACCAAGGGCATCGAGAACGACTCGCTCATGCTGATGAGCGAGGTGCTCGTCGACGAGCTCGGGCGCGCGATCGAGCCGCGCCTGTCGTATCTGTCGGGCCCGAGCTTCGCGAAGGAGGTCGCCGCGGGGCAGCCCACGGCCGTCGTCGTCGCGGGCAAGAGCAACGACGAGACCGTCGCGGTGCAGCACGCGTTCGCCACGGAGCGGCTGCGCGTCTACCAGTCGGACGACGTCGTCGGCGTGGAGGTCGGCGGCGCGCTGAAGAACGTCGTGGCCATCGCGGCGGGCGCCGTCGACGGGCTCGGCTTCGGGCACAACGCGCGCGCCGGCGTGATCACGCGCGGCCTCGCGGAGATCGCCCGTATCGCCATGGTCAAGGGCGGTAGCCCCCTCACGCTCGCGGGCCTCTCCGGGCTCGGCGACCTCGTGCTCACGTGTACCGGCGAGCTCTCGCGCAATCGCACCGTCGGCTACGAGATGGGCCGCGGGCGCACGCTCGACGACGTGCTCACGCACCTCGGCCACGTCGCCGAGGGCGTCAAGACCGCGAAGAGCGCCTACGATCTCGGGACGAAGCTCGACGTGGACCTGCCCATCACGACCGAGGTCTATCGCGTGCTCTACGAGCAAAAGACCCCGCTCCAGGCGGTCGTGGACCTCATGAACCGGTCGCTGCGCAAGGAATGACGCGCCCGATCGCGCCTCGCCGACGCGATCGACATCGCGCAGAAGAAGGCAGGAGAGCGGGAAAGGTGTAGACTCCCTGGCGCGATGCTACGTGCGCGTTGGTTCGCTCTTCTTGCTGCAGCTCTTTCCATTGGCGTTGCCGCGACCGCCGCGGCGCAGAACCCGGTCCCGGATCCGTCCGGTCAGCCGCCGCCTCCGCAGCCCTTCCCGCTGCCGACGACGCTGCCCACGATCCCGGGCCTGCCGCCGCTCGTCCCGCAGCAGCCCGCGCCGCAGCCGGATCCGAACCAGCCCCAGCAGCCCCCGCAACAGCAGCCCACGCTCCCCGGCCTGCCCACGATCCCGGGCCTGCCGCCGCTGATCCCGCAGCAGCCCACGCAGCCGCAGCAGCCCACGCAGCCGCAGCCGAACCCGTACGGACAGCCCTACGGACAGCAGCCGTATGGGCAGCAACCTTATGGCCAGCAACCTTATGGGCAACAACCTTATGGCCAGCAACCTTATGGCCAGCAACCTTATGGCCAGCAGCCCTGCGTGCAGCAGCCTTATGGCCCGCCCTGCCCGTCCGTGCAGCCCGTCGTCCCGCTCGTGCAGGATCGAACGAAGCTCGAAATGGGCTACCTCTACGGCGCCTCGATCGCCTGGGGCGTGACCACCGGCGTCTGGATCGATCTCGAAGCGGAGACGGAAAACCCCGGCCTCGCGCTCATCGCGCCCGCGCTCTTCGGCGCCGCCGCGCCGACCGCGATGTTCTTCCTCGACCGCCCGAAGATGCCCCTCGGCCGCCCCTCCGCGATCGCCACCGGCATCATGCTCGGCTCGGGCGAGGCCGCGCTCATCTGGACGCGCCAGTACACCACCGCCAAGTCGGGCGAGGAGTGGGGCCCGAAGGAGTACTTCCGCGCCCACGTCATCAGCTCGACCGTCGGCGGCGTCGGCGGCTTCCTCGCGCATTACGGCCTCAAGTTCCGCCCGCAGACGAGCATGTTCGTCGGCTCGGCGGCGCTCTGGGGCGCGATGGCGGGCGGCGCGTTCGGCGGCGGCGGCAGCAGCGGATCGTGGAGCGCGTGGGCCAACGACGGCGTCTTCCTCGGCGGCCTCATCGGCTACAACCTCGGCATGGTCACGGCCGCGGGCGTCTCCGCGGTGTGGACGCCGTCGTGGAACCAGCTCGGGTGGATGTGGGGCGGCTTCGGCGCGGGCGCCGCCGTCTCTGCGCTCGTCTATCCGTTCTACGCGCTCTCGGACGACGCCGATCCGCGCAGCGGCCTGATCTTCCAGGGAGTCCTCTCCCTCCTCGGCGCGGCCGGCGGCGCGCTCATCGGCGCGCCCGAGTCCAAGAGCCAAACGACCCAGGCGCCCGCGACGACCATGGGCATCGGCAATCACCCCAAGTTCGCGCGCATCCTCGGCCCCTCCATCATGCCGGTCCAGGGCCCCGGCGCAGGTGTCTCGCTCGTCGGCGAGCTTTACTGAAGCCCGGCAACGTAGCCGGGCCTCCCTACATCGAACGGCGCGCCGGGGCCGACGCCCGCGGCAAAAGCGCTATCCTCCGGGTCCCCATGCCGACACTGAAGTACTTCGCCGCCCGCGGGGCGCCTCGGGTGTATGCCGTGCACAAGCCGGTCACGACGATCGGCAAAGCGCTCGGAAACGACGTCGCGCTCGCGGGGGCGGGGCTCGCGGACCACCACGCGCAGATCTCCTTCGATGGCCGCGACTTCGTCCTCGAAGAGCTCGACCGTGACGGCGACATCCAGATCAACGGCAAGAAGAAGCGCCGCGCGCGCCTCGTCCACGGCGACCGCGTCACGCTCGGCAGCGTCGAGCTCGGCTTCTCGATGTTCTCCGAGGCCACGAAGGCCCGCCAGGACGACGACGATGGCCAGAGCGAGAAACGCGAGACGCCCGGCGTCTCGGCGGAGCTCGCGGGCGTGCGCAAGCTCTTCGCGTTCAGCGAGAAGCTCATCAACCGACGCAGCGTCGACGAGCTGCTCGAAGCGATGCTCGACGACATCATCGAGCTCACGCACGCGGACAAGGGATTCCTCCTGCTCGTGGAAGGCGCCGAGGAGGCCGCGGATCCGGGCAAGGGCGCGCGTCGCGACGCCCAGGGCGAGGAGCGCAAGCTCGTGGTGCGCGCCTCGCGCAACGTGCGGCGCGAGGCGATCACGGACGCGCAGGGCTCGATCTCGGACAGCATCGCGCGGCAGGTCCTCGCCTCGGGCAGGTCGCTCATCGTCTCGGACGCGCTCGCGGACACGCAGTTCGGCCGCAGCGAGAGCGTCATCGCGATGAAGCTCTCCAGCGTCATGTGCGCGCCGCTGCTCTCGCAGGGCGAGGTGATCGGCGCGCTTTACGTCGGCAACGACAAGGTCAAGCACCTCTTCGATCGCACGCAGCTCGAGCTGCTCGGCATCTTCGCCTCGCAAGCCTCGCTGATCCTGCAAAACGCGATGCTCCTCAGCGCGCTCCGGGCCGACAAGGCGAAGCTCGAAGCGGAGCTCAAGGACAAGAAGTTCGGCGAGATCATCGGCGCGTGTCCGAGCATGCTCGAGGTCTTCCGCAAGCTCACGAAGGTGGCGGCGACGGACATCAGCGTGCTCATCACGGGCGAGACCGGGACGGGCAAGGAGCTCATCGCGCGGGAAATCCACAGGCGATCGAACCGCGAGAACGGGCCGTTCGTCACGATCAACTGCGGCGCGATCCCGGAGAACCTCATCGAGAGCGAGCTCTTCGGTCACGTGAAGGGCGCGTTCACGGGCGCCATCGCGAGCCGGCCCGGAAAATTCCAGGTCGCGGACAAGGGCACGCTCTTCCTCGACGAGATCGGCGAGCTACCGCTGAACTTGCAGGTCAAACTGCTTCGCGCGCTGCAGGAGCGTGTCGTCTTCCGCGTCGGCGACTCGAAGCCGGAGAAGGTCGACATCCGCATCGTCGCCGCGACGAACCGAAACCTCGAAGAGGAGATCCGCGCGAGCCACTTCCGCGAGGACCTCTACTACCGGCTCAACGTCGTGAACCTCTGGCTCCCGCCCCTGCGCGAGCGCGGCGACGACGTGCTCATCATCGCGAAGGCGCTGCTCTCGAAGTACGCGGACGAGCTCGGGAGCTCGGTGCGCGGCTACAGCCCCGCGGCGCTCGCGGCGATCAAGAAATACGGCTGGCCCGGGAACATCCGGCAGCTCGAAAACCGCATCAAGAAGGCGCTCGTGCTCTGCGACAAGACGCTGCTCGGCCCCGAGGACCTCGATCTCGGTCCCGGCGCGGAGACCGCCATCTTGCCGCTCGAGAAAGCGAAAGAAGAATTCCAGCGCAGGTACGTCCTCGAAGTGCTGGAACGCAACAACGGGAACCGCACGCAGACCGCCCGCGACCTCGGCGTCGATCCACGCACCATCTTCCGGTACCTGGAGAAAGAGCAAAACCCGATGCCGAGCGGCGCGGGCGGCACGCCGCGGGATCCCTCCGAAGGCTGAATGGAAAGCACCGAAGCCCGGACCCTCCCCCACCCGTGTCCCGACAAAACGCGCGCCGATCTCGAATGGGATCGGCTGCTCGCGGCGCTCGCCGATCGCGCGGCGAGCGAGGCCGGCAAGCGCATCGCCCGTGATCTCCCGTTCGCCTCGACGCACGAGGGCGTGCGGGTCGCGCTCGGCGAGGTGCAGGAGGCCGTCGATCTCGACCGCACCGCCGAGCCCTTGCCCGCGCCCGACGTGCCCTGGGTCGAGGCCGCGCTCGATCGCGCGCGCATCGGCGCGACCTTGGCGAACGAGGAGCTGCGCGCCGTGGGCCGTTGCCTCGCGGAGGCCGGCCGGCTGCGTCGCTTCCTCGCGGCGCGCAAGACGCGTGTTCCGCTGCTCTTCCGCGCCTGCTCGACCGATCCGGGCCTCGACGCGCTCGAGCGCGAGGTGAGCTCCGCGTTCGATCCCGACGGCACGCTCTCCGATCGCGCTTCGCCGCGCCTCGCGGAGCTCCGCGCCGAGCGGCGAAACCTGCGCGATCGTCTCGTCCGCAAGCTCGACGAGATCATGCACAAGCACGCGGACATCCTGCAGGACACCTACTACACGGAGCGGGACGGACGGTACGTGCTGCCCGTGCGCGCCGACGCGCACGAGCGGTTCCCGGGCATCGTGCATGCGACGAGCGGGAGCGGCGCGACGCTCTTCGTCGAGCCGCGTGTCGTCGTCGAGATGGGCAACCGCCTGAAGATGGTCGAGGCCCTCGTGCAGCACGAGGAGGAGCTCGTCTACGCGGCGCTCAGCGCGAAGATCGGCGGCGAGATCGACTCGGTCGCGGCCGCCGTCTTTGCCCTCGCGCACGCGGACGTGCGCGCCGCGGCCGCGCGCCTCGCGAAGGATCTACGCTTCACGTTCCCCGAGGTGCCCGAGGCCGGATCCATCGGGACGATCCGCCTCATCGGAGCGCGTCACCCGCTGCTCGCGCTCGACGGCGTCTCCGTCGTCCCGAGCGACCTCGGGATCACGGCGGGCCACGCGATGATCGTCTCGGGCCCGAACGCCGGCGGCAAGACCGTCGCCCTGAAGACGCTCGGCCTCGCCGCGCTCTGCGTCCGCGCGGGCCTGCCCGTGCCGGCCGACGAGGGCTCGCGCGTCGACGTCTTCGAGGTCGTGCTCACGGACGTCGGCGACGATCAGAGCCTGCACAAGAACCTCTCCACGTTCAGCGCGCACGTGCAGAACCTCGCGCACATCCTCGCGGATACGCGGCCCGGCGCGCTGGTTTTGCTCGACGAACTCGCGGGCGGCACGGACCCGCGCGAGGGCGAGGCGCTCGCGTCGGCCGTGCTCGACTCGCTCTGCGCGCGCGGCGGCACCGTCGCGACGACGACCCACTACGAGGGCCTGAAGGCGCTCGCGCTCGCCGATCCGCGCTTCGAGAATGCCTCCGTCGGCTTCGACATCGCCACGATGAGCCCGACGTTCCGGCTCTCGATGGGCATCCCCGGCGCGTCGAGCGCGCTCGCCGTGGCGCGTCGCTTCGGCATCCCGGGCACCGTGCTCGAACGCGCCGAGCGGTTCCTCTCGCGCGAGGCCGTGCGGTTCGAGGACATGGTCGCGAAGCTCCAGGCCGAGCGAAATGCGCTCGAGGTCGCGCGCACGTCGGCCGAGCGCGAGGCCGAGATCGCGCGCGACAAGCAACGCGCGCTCGACGAGGAGCTCACGCGCCTGCGCGCCGAGGAGCGCCGCTACGTCACCGAGGCCGGCCGCGAGCTTCTGGAGTCGATCCGCAAGGCGCGGCAGGACATCCGCGACGCCCAAGCGCGCCTCCGGGCCAAGCCCACGACCGAGGATCTACGCGCCGCGGCCCGCGCGATCGACGCCGTCGCCCAGAAGACGAGCACCTTCGGCGAGCTCGAACCGACCGGGCGTGACGAAGGTTTGTCCCGCGGAACCATCGCGCCGGCGGAGATCCGCGTGGGCACGCGCGTCTACGTCCCGCGCCTGCGCGCCGAAGCCGACGTCGTCGAGGTCCTCGCGGGCGGCCAGCTCCGCGTCGCCGCCGGGCCCCTCAAGCTCACGACCTCGGTCGCCGAGGTGCGCGCGGCCGATGGGGGTTCGTCCGATAAAACCCGCGCGGGAAGCGGCAAGAAGCGCGTCGATCTCGACGCGGCCGCCGATCCCGACGTCCCCATCCAGACGAGCGAGAACACCGTCGATCTCCGCGGCCTCCGCGCGCACGAGGCCGTCGGCATGGCCGAGCAGTTCCTCGATCGCTCCGTCGGCGCGGGCCGACGCGTGGCCTTCCTGATCCACGGCCACGGCAAGGGGGCCCTGCGCGACGCCGTGCGGGACGCGATGCGCCAGAGCCCCTACGTCTCCCGCCTCCGCCCCGGCGAACCTCGCGAGGGCGGCGACGGCGTCACGGTCGTCTGGCTCCGCGCCTAGCGGGCCGGTTTCCTCCACCGCCTCCGCCGCCGTCGCGTTTGCCCACGCCCTTGCCGGGATCGGCCGGCTTGCCCGCCGCGGCTCGATCGCGATCCACGCGCCCGAGATCCTCGGCGATCCGATCGAGCACGCCGTTCACGAACGCCGACGAGTCCTCGCTGCCGAAGCGCTTGGCGAGCTCGACCGCCTCGTCGAGGATGACCGCGCGCGGCACGTCCCCACCGTTGATGAGCTCCCACGCGCCGAGGCGCAGCACGTTCCGATCGACCCGCGCCATCCGCTCGAGCCGCCAGTTCACGCTCGCCTTGCGAATCGTATCGTCGACCTTCGTGAGGTTCTTCTCGACGCCTCGCACGATCTGGTCGGCGTACTCCCTGCCTTCCGGATCCCCGGGCGTCAAACGCCAGTAGTGCATGATCACGCGCTCAGCGGAGCTCGTGCCCTGCTCCAGCGCGAACAACATTTGCAGCGCCGCCTCGCGGCCCGTCGACCGAGCGCCCATGGTCCCGAGAGCTTTCGATCAGAGCCCGGCGCCGTCGAGGGCCGAGGCGAGCGAGACCATCTCGATCGCGCTCACGGCGGCCTCCCAGCCCTTGTTGCCTGCTTTCGTCCCGGCGCGCTCGACCGCCTGCTCGATCGTGTCGGTCGTCAGGACGCCAAACGTCACGGGCACGCCCGTCTGCAAGGAGACCTGCGCGATCCCCTTCGTCACCTCGGACGCCACATAGTCGAAGTGCGGCGTCGAGCCGCGGATCACCGCGCCGAGCGCCACGACCGCGCTCACGCTGCGCTTCTCCGCGAGCCTGCGGACCACGACGGGGATCTCCCACGCGCCCGGCACGCGCACGATCGTCACGTCCGAGATCGAACCGCCGTGCCGCGCGATCGCGTCGAGCGCGCCCTCGACCAGCCTGTCGACGATGAAGTGGTTGAACCGGCTCACGACGAGGGCGAACTTCGCCCCCGACGGGACGACCAGGTGGCCCTCGACCGTGCGCGGAGCGCCGCGCTCTCCGTTGGTGCTCATCCTAATTTCCTCAAGCCTCGCCCTGCATGGATACGAGCGGCACGCGCTCGACCACCTCGAGCCCGAACCCGTCGAGCCCTGCGATCTTCGTCTGGCTGTTCGTCAGAAGCCGGAGCTTCTGGCAGCCGAGGTCCGCGAGCACCTGCGCGCCGAGCCCGAACTCCCGCAGCGCCTGCTGCGGCGCGCGCGCGTCCTGCGTCGTGCGGCCCTTCGCTTCGAGCTCGGCCCCGAGATCGAGCCGCGGCGGGATGTAGAGCACCACGCCCTCGCCCGCCTTCTCGATCAGCGAGATCGCCTCGCGCAGGTTCGAGCCGCCCTCGAACGGCGTCGAGCTGAAGAGGTCGGCCACGAGCGCGCCCGAATGCACGCGGCAGAGCGTGGGCTTCGCGCCGTCCACCGTGCCCTTCACGAGCGCGAGGAACTGCCGCGCCTCGCCGATGATCTCGTACACCGCCGCCGTCCACGTCGTGCCCGTCTGATCGAGCCGGAGCTCTCGCTCCGACACGCGACGCACGAGCCGCTCGGTCTGCAGGCGGTACTGGATGAGGTCCGCCACCGACAGGATCACGAGTTCGTGGTGCGAGGCGAACCGCTCGAGGTCCGGCATCCGCGCCATCGTGCCGTCGTCGTTCATGATCTCGCAGATCACGCCCGCGGCCCTGAGCCCCGCGAGCCGCGCGAGATCCACCGAGCCCTCGGTTTGTCCCGTCCGAACCAGGACGCCGCCGCGCCGCGCGCGCAGCGGAAACACGTGTCCCGGCGTGACGAGGTCCACGGGCCGCGCGTCGGGCGCGATCGCGACCTGGATCGTCCTCGCGCGATCGGCCGCGCTGATGCCCGTGGTCACGCCCGTGCGCGCCTCGATGCTCACGGTGAACGCCGTCCCGAGGGGCGGACCGCCGCGCCCCGGCGCGCTCATCATCGGCAGCTCCAGCCGGTCGACCTGCTCCTCTTCGAGCGTGAGGCAGATGAGGCCACGGCCGTGCTTGGCCATGAAGTTGATCGCCTCCGGCGACACGCGCTCGGCGGCCATGCAGAGATCGCCCTCGTTCTCGCGGTCCTCGTCGTCGACGAGGATCACCATCCGACCGTTGCGGATCTCGTCGAGCGCGCGGTTCACGCGGCCGAGGACGGCAGAGTCGATCGTCAGTCGATGCGGCATGGTGCCCCCGCCCTTTTCACCCGCGCGCCCCGCCGCGAGCTCATCAAAGGAATCCCCCCGATCGGAGCTTCGCGAGGAGGCGTTCGTCCCTGGATTCGTGGTGGTGGTGCTCATCGTTCTCTGCGACCTCTCCTCCCCACCCCGGCGCCTCTTCCGACGAAGGCGTAGCGCGCGCTCCGCTCGCGATCGAAAGCTGCCGCGCCACGTAGCGCGCGAGCACATCGACTTCAAGATTCACGGCCTGCCCCGGCCGAAGATCGCCGAGGTTGGTCCGCCCGAGCGTGTGCGGCACGAGCATGACCTCGAACAGGACACGTGACGAGCGCCCCTGCCCCTGATCCGTCACCCGGTTGATCGTCAGGCTCACGCCGTCGATCGCGATCGAGCCCTTGTCCGCGAGGTACGGCGCGAGCCCGCCGTCGGTCTCGACCACGAGCCTCGTCGCGTCCCCGCTCGGCGCCCGCTCGCTCACGCGCCCGATGCCGTCCACGTGGCCGAGCACCATGTGCCCGCCCATCCGCCCGCCGAGCTTCATCGCTCGTTCGAGGTGCACCCGCGCGCCCACCGCGAGCGCGCCGAGCGTCGTCCGCTCGAGGGTCTCTTCGGACATGTCGCACTCGAACCCGCTCGGCCGGATGCGATCCACCGTGAGGCATGCGCCGTTCACGCTGATCGACTCGCCGAGCTCGAGCGGCCCGAGCGAGCACTCGATGAACGCGCGCGCGACGGGGCTGCCGGCCCTTTGCCGGAGGATCCCGATGGTCTCGACGAGGCCCGTGAACATCCGCTTCGGTTCGATCCGAGGGCTTACTCTTTGTTTGCCTGCGCGGCGAGCAGACGGTCGACGATCCGCTTCGACTCTTCGCCGAGCTCGGTGAACACGACGCCCATGCCGGGCGGGTCGTCGTGGACGCGAACCACCTCGCCGATGCCCTCGATCGTCTCGATGTCGTCCATGATCACGGTGAAGCGCAGGTTGACCTTGGTGCCGACCTCGAGCGGGATCTTCGAGCGGACGAACACACCCGTGCGGGAGATGTTCGACACGTACTCGTTGATGAACGAGTCGTAGCTCTCGAACTCCTTGTTGATCGTGACGCGCTCGTCCTTGCGCGGGCCGTGGTCAACAGGAGGACGGTCGCTCTCGTTCATGCGTCACCTCATCTGCCGAGCAGGTCGAACTGTTCGAGGTGGTATTCCTTGCGGGGGACGAGCTCGATCCGGCGCGTGAACAGGCGCTCGGCCTCTTGCACGGCGACCCGCTCGTCGTTCTTCAGGAGGTCGACGATCGCCGGGTGCGCGTTGACGATCACCACGTACCCCGGGAGGTTCAAGCGCTCGCGGCGGATCTGCCGCAAGATCTCGTACGCGATGCTCTGCTTCGACTGGAGCTGCCCGGTGCCGTCGCAGTAGAAGCACGGCTCGAGCATGATGCGCCCGAGGCTCTCCCGCGTGCGCTTGCGGGTCATCTCGATGAGGCCGAGCTCCGAGATCCGGTTGAACGTGGTCTTGGCCTTGTCCTTCGACAGGAGCTCCTCCAGGCGCTTGCGCACCTTCTCGCGGTTGCCCGCGCGCTCCATGTCGATGAGGTCGAGGATGATCAGGCCGCCGATGTTCCGGAACCGGAGCTGGTAGGCGATCTCCTCGACCGCCTCCAGGTTCGTCGTGAGGATCGTCTCTTCGAGGTCGCGAGATCCTTTGCCCACGAACTTTCCGGTGTTCACGTCGATCGCCGTGAGCGCCTCGGCCTGATCGATGATCAGGTGGCCGCCCGAGGGCAGCGGGACCTTGCGCGACAGGGCGCGCTGGATCTCGTCCTCGATGCCGTACGCGTCGAAGATCGGCTCCTCGCCTTCGTAGAGCTCCACGGCGTCCACGCGCTCCGGCATGAACATCTCCATGAAGCGCTTCAGCCGCACGTACTCCTCGCGGCTGTCGATCACGATCTTCTCGATGTCGTCCGTGAAGAGATCCCGCGCCGTCTTCAGCACGAGATCGAGCTCCGTGTAGAGGCACGCCGGCCCCCGCACCACGCTCTCGCGCTTCTTCACGACCTCGCCCCAGAGCCGCACGAGGTAGCCGACGTCCGACTTGAGCTGCTTCTTCGTCAGGCCCTCGGCCACCGTGCGCACGATGAGCCCGCCCTGCGGCGGCTTCATCGACTCGATCGCCTCGCGCAGCCGCGAGCGCTCCTTCTCCGAGCCGATGCGCTTCGAGATGCCCACGTGATCGACCGTCGGCAGGTACACGACGTACCGGCCCGGCAGCGAGACGTGGCTCGTCACGCGCGCGCCCTTCGTCCCGATCGGCTCCTTCGAGACCTGCACGAGGACCTCCTGGCCCTCGCGGATCACCTCACGGATCGGCGTGGTCTTCGAGACGCGCATCGGATCGTGATGGCTGCCGTGCGCTCGCTTCGTGGTCGTACGATCGCCCCCGCGATCACGACCTCCGCGACCTCCATCCCGACCGCGTCCCTTCTCGCTGCGGTCGCGGCTGCGCCCTTCCTTCGGCGTCCGCGACGTCTCGCGTGCGGCCTCCTTGGGCGCTTCCTTCACCGCCACCACCACCGCAGCAGCTGCGGCCTCCGGCCGACGATCGCGGGTTCGTCCGGACCGACGCACGCGACCACGTTGCCCACGACCACGCCGTGAGCGCCCGCCGCGCGGCTCCGTCGGCGAGGTCTCGGCCGCCTCGCTACCTGCGCCCTCGACCTTCACCTCGGCCGCCTGCGCCTCCGCGCCCTCCTCGGCCTGCGCTGCGTCCTCTTGCTCCTCGGGCTCCGCGCTCGCTTCGGTCGCCTCGACGGCTTCAACAGCCTCGACGTCGCCTTCGTCTTCCGACTCCGTCGCGTCGTCCGCCTCTTCCTCGACGCGCGCCTCGTCTGCGAGAGCTTCCTCCGCGGCGGACTCCTCCGAGGCCGGTTCGTCCGAGGTCGGCCCCTCGGTGCTCTGCGCCTCGGCGGCTTGCTCTTCGTCGCCCTCTTCGAAGACTTCTTCGCCGCTCGGCTCGGCCATCACGTCGAGCGCGGTCGGCAGCGAGATCGACACGTCGCGCTCGGTGCGCACCGGCTCTTCGGGCACGTGCGCCGTGATCTCGGGCGCGACGTGCGCCGGCCGTTCTTCTTCTTCGTGCGACGTGCCGTGTGTGTGCCGACCTGCGAGATACGCGTCGAAATCGTCCGGACGGATCAGGTCCTCGACGTGCAGGAAGGCCGCGCGTTCGAGCCCGATGTCGATGAACGCGGCCTGCATGCCCGGGAGAACACGGCTGACCCTGCCGAGGTAGATGTTCCCGAGGGTCCCCTTCTGCGCATCTCGCTCGATGTGCAGCTCGGCGATGATCCCGTTTTCGATGAGGGCGACGCGCGTCTCGCGGATGTCGACGTTGATGACGAGGAGATTCTTACCCATGCCACTGGAGCGCCCTTACCGCGCCGCGAGCGAAGGGTTACCACGACAAGCCCGGGCCATGAAGCCGATTGGCTCGCCTTTCGTTCAGGGCTCGTCCTTCGCGACGGACCCGCGCTTCGCCGGTGCCCCCGGCGGCGCGACCAGGGGCCGCGCTCGGGTCGGGCCGGCCGAACCGGGGAAGTGCAGGAAAACAGGAAGGTTCCAGCCGCGCTGCTAGGGGCAGATGCTCGCGGAGTCGGCGCACGAGGTCGGGCAGGACTCGCAGACGATGCAGGTGATGAGCGCGTTGTACCGGTCGGCGCCGAGGGGATTTCCCATGGCGCACCCGTTCTGGCAGGCGACGTCGTCCTCGCAGCCGGCCATGCACATGTTGAATTCGACACAGGATTTGTCGCCCAAGCAGCCCTCGTAGGCCACGACGCACGGGCCCTTCACCGCGCAGCCCGTGCAGCCGCGGCTGTAATCGCCGCACGAGGCGAGCTCGTCGCAGTTCTCGGGGGGCTTGGTCGCGGCGTCGGCCCCCGCGTCGGCCCCGCCGCCGCTGCCGACGGCCGTGGTCCCCATGCCGCCGCCGCCTCCCTGGTTCCCTTCGAAAAACCCCCCCGCTTGGTCAGCGTCCGCGCAGGCCAGGAGGAACACGAGCGCCGCCCCGAAAATGCCGTTCCGTTGCGCCATAAGTGCAACGGATCAGCGTACTTCGGGGCGGTTCGTCGCGAAAGGGCGACATCGCCCTACATGGACATTGTTCGTCCGATCGTGCCGGCGCTCAGGTCACGGCGGGCACATCGCCGCCTGCTGGGCGCAGGCGCTCGGGCAGTTGTCGCAGATGAGGCAAACGGCGACGGCGTTGTAGGGCGCGAGGCCCGCCTGGTTCATCTGCGCGCAGGTCTGCTGGCACGCGGCGTCCGCGCAGCCCTGGAGACACTGCGCGAGCAAGGTGCAGGCCATGTTGTTCTGGCAAGCCTGGATCTCGGTCTGACACCCGCCGCCCATCTGCGTGCAGGTCTGGCAGCTCTGGCAGCTCGCGCCCGCCGTGTCGCAGGCCGGGTTGCCGCCGCCCGAGCTGCTGCTGCTCGCGCCCATGCCGCCCATGCCGCCGCTGCCGCCCGAGGCGGAGGCCGCCGACGTGGTCTTGCCGCCGCTGCCGCCCTCGCCGCCCCAGTCGTCACCGCCCTCGCCGCCACCACCGCCGCTACCGCCGCCGCCGCTGCTGCACGCCACGAGCGCCCCGAGCGACACGAACACCGCCGCGAACGTCCACTTCATCGGAAACCTCCAAGGATGTGCGACCCCGACCTCGAAGAAAGGATGAGAGGCCGAGGACAAACGCGTCCGTACACGCGACGTATCGGCAAGGCAACGAGATCGCGAGGTGTCCCCCTCGGGACTGCCTAGAGCGGAATGTTGCCGTGTTTCTTCGGCGGGTTCTTGTCCCGCTTGTCCCGGAGCAGCTCGAGCGCGCGATCGAGGCGAATGCGGAGCGTCCGCGGGTGGATCACCTCGTCGATGAAGCCGAGCTCCGCGGCCTTGTAGGGGTTCGCGAACTTCGCCTTGTACTCCTCGACGAACCGCGCGCGCGCCGCCGCCGGATCCGAAGCCGACTGGATCTCCTTGCGGTAGACGATGTTCACCGCGCCGTCGGGCCCCATGACCGCGATCTCCGCCGTCGGGAAGGCGAGGTTGTAGTCCGCGCGGATGTGCTTCGAGGCCATCACGTCGTACGCGCCGCCGTAGGCCTTGCGCGTGATCACCGTGATCTTCGGGACCGTCGCCTCGGCGAACGCGTAGAGCAACTTCGCGCCGTGCGTGATGATGCCGCCGTACTCCTGATCGGTGCCGGGCAAGAAGCCGGGCACGTCGACGAACGTGACGAGCGGGATGTTGAAGCAGTCGCAGAACCGCACGAAGCGCGCGCCCTTGATGCTCGCGCGGATGTCGAGGCAGCCCGCGAGCACGTTCGGCTGGTTCGCCACGACGCCCACGGTCCGGCCGCCGACGCGCGCGAAGCCGCACACGATGTTCTGCGCGTACCGCTCGTGCACCTCGTAGAGGTAGCCGTCGTCGACGACCGCGCGGACGACGTTCTTGATGTCGTACGGCTTCGAAGATTCCGTCGGCACCATGGTGTCGAGCTCCGGCACCTCGCGATCCGTGGGATCGGTCGAGGGCCGGCGCGGCGGATCCTCGGTATTGTTGGAGGGCAAAAAGGAGAGCAGCTCCCGCACGCGCGCGAGCGCCGCGCGATCGTCGGGCGCCGTCAGGTGACAGACGCCGCTCTTCGCCGCGTGCGCGGATGCGCCGCCGAGGTCCTCCTTGGTCACGTCCTCGTTCGTCACCGTCTTGATGACCTCGGGGCCCGTGATGAACATGTAGCTCGTCCCCTCGACCATCACGATGAAGTCCGTGATCGCCGGCGAGTACACGGCGCCGCCCGCGCACGGGCCCATGATGGCGCTGATCTGCGGCACGACGCCGCTCGCCAAGGTGTTCCGCAGGAAGATGTCCGCGTAGCCCGCGAGCGACTCGACGCCCTCCTGGATCCGCGCCCCGCCGGAGTCGTTGAGCCCGATCACGGGCGCCCCGATCTTCATCGCGAGATCCATCACCTTGCAGATCTTCTGCGCGTAAGCCCCCGAGAGCGATCCCCCGATCACCGTGAAGTCCTGCGCGAACACGCAGACCTTGCGGCCGTCGACGAGCCCCCAGCCGGTCACCACGCCGTCGCCGAGGATCTTCGTCTTCTCCATGTCGAAGTCGTTGCAACGATGGACGACGAACCGGTCGATCTCGACGAAGGAGCCAGGGTCGAGCAAGAGCTCGACGCGCTCGCGCGCGGTGAGCTTGCCAGCCTCGTGTTGCTTTGCGATTCGGGCCGCGCCGCCCCCCTCGAGGGCGCGGCGGTTCATGTCGTCGAGTCGTTCGATCGCGGCTTTCGCGCGGGAGCTCTGTTGTTCGGACATCGCGGGAGGGCCCTACCATGGGCGCGCGCGCGCCGCCTCCCCCCGCCGCCCGGCGACCGAACGGGCGTTGCGCTGGGCTCTGCGCCAAGTACGATTTCCTGGCCCGAGCGAGCCCGCGCCTGCGCGGTGACGAGAAGAGCGACGGAAACGAAGAGAGAGGGGGGCCGCGCTCGCCTCGGGCACACAACGCATGAAGCCCGCCCCGACCTGCGAGGCCGGCGCGTCGGCCCTGCCGAACGCCACAGCTGATGCACCCTCGTTCGAGGAGACGGAGCCCTTCGCTCCCTCGCTCCCCGACGGAGGCACGCGCTACCGCATCGTCGAGCGCCTCGGCAGCGGCGGCACGGGTGTCGTCTACGCCGCCGTGGACCACGCCGCGAGCCGCCTCGTCGCGCTGAAGACACGCAAGGACGACAGCGACGATCCGCACGACAGCATCGAGCTCTTCCACCACGAGGCGCGCGTCGCCGCGCAGCTCGAGCACCCCAACATCGTCCCCGTGTACGACGTCGGCCACCTGCCCGACGGCCGGCCCTACTACACGATGCGCATCGTCAAGCAGCAAAGCCTGCACGACGTGCTCATGCAGCCCGAGCTCCACCCGAAGTGGCCGCTCGCGCGCCTCGTCTCCGCGTTCGTCCAGATCTCGCGCGCCCTCGCCTACGCGCACCGCCGCGGCGTCGTCCATCGCGACATCAAGCCGGAAAACATCCTGCTCGGCGACGAGGGCGAAGTCTACCTGAGCGACTGGGGCAACGCGCGCATGCTCACGGGCATCGAGCCCACCTCGCCGCTCTCGCTCCCGGACGACGATCCCTTCTTCATCGGTTATCCGAGCGGTTTGTCCGGGACCCCGGGCTACATCGCCCCCGAGCAGATCCGCGGCGAGCGCGCGAAGATCGATCACCGCGCCGACCTCTTCGCGCTCGGCGTGGTGCTCTACGAGATGCTCACGGGCGAGCACCCGTTCGACGCGCCCACCGTGCTCGGCGTGATCCTCGCGACGCAGACGCGAGATCCGAAGCCGCCGCGCGCCGTCTCCCCGAGCTGCCCGCTCGTGCTCGAAGACCTCTGCCTCGCCATGCTCTCGAAAGATCCCGCGAAGCGGCCCTCGTGCGCCGCGGCCGTCGCGGGCGGCGCCGAGGCCTTCCTCGAAGGCGCGAAGGAGCGAGATCGTCGCCGCGCCGAGGCGCGATCGCTCAGCGAGCTCGCGCGCGAGCCCGCCCTGCGTGACAAGGCCCTGCGCCTCGAACGCGCGCAGCTCGACGCCGAGGCGCGGCGCCTGCGCGCCGACGTGAAGAGCTACGATCCCATCGACCGCAAGCGCCCCGCATGGGCGCTCGAAGATCGCGCCGCCGCCGTCGAGCGCGAGCAGGCGCGCGCCATGGCCGAGGCGATCGACCTCTACACGAAGGCGCTCGCGTACGACCCCGAGCTCGAAGAGGCGCGCTCGGGCCTCGCCGATCTCTACTGGGCCCGCGCCGTCGCCGCCGACACCGAGCGCCGCCACGCGAGCCGCATCTACTACGAGGCCCTCGTCTCCGAGTTCGACGTCGGCAGCTACGCCGCGCTCCTCCGCTCCGACGCGTGCCTCGTGATCGAGACGAACCCGCCCGGCGCGCGCGTGCTCGCCTATCGCTACGTCGAAAAGGATCGTGTCCTCGTCCCGAGCGAAGAGCGCGACCTCGGCCGCACGCCCGTCGACGAGGTCCGCCTCTCGCCGGGCAGCTACCTGCTCGTGCTTCGCCGCCCCGGCTTTCGCGACGTGCGTTATCCCGTCCTACTCCGCCGCGGCGAGCGCCATGAGGCCACGGTCAACCTCTACACCGAGGAGGAGATCGGCGAGGGCTTCGTCTACGTACCCGGCGGCTCGTTCATCGCGGGCGGCGACGACGACGCGCCCGACGCCCTCGCCCGCGCCGAGCCCGTCGTCGCCGACTTCGCGATCTCGCGCTTCCCCGTCACCTTCCGGCAGTACTGCGACTACCTCGATCGCATCGAGGAACGCTCGCACGCGCTCGCGCTCATGCGCGCTCCGCGCGACTTCCGCGGCACCGAAGGCTACGTCGTGCGCCGCGGCGAGCACGGCCAGTGGGAGCCCGTCCCCGGCCTCATCGAAGGCGACGCGCGCAGGCAGTTCCCGTACGAAGAGGGGCACCTCTTCGACGTGCCCGTCCTGCTCGTCGACTGGTTCGACGCCGCCGCGTATTGCGCGTTCCACACCGAACACGCGGGCTTCGAGCTCCGTTTGCCCACGGAGCTCGAATGGGAGAAGGCCGCGCGCGGCACCGACGGCCGCATCCATCCCTGGGGAGATTCCTTCGACCCCACCTTCTGCCTCATGCGCGCCTCGCGCCCATACCTCCCGCAGCCCGAGCCCGTCGGCACGTTCCCGCTCGACGAATCTCCGTACGGCGTGCGCGACATGGCCGGCGGCGTGCGCGAGTGGGTTGGCGACGTGCACGGCGAGCGCACGTGGTCCGAGACGAGCGCCGAGCCCGAGCCCGTCCCCGGCGCGGTGCGCGACGCCTCCGAGTGGCGCGTCATTCGCTCGGGCGGCTGGTCCACGACGCACGAGTACACCCGCAGCGCGGCGCGCACGCGCTTCTTCGCGCTCACACGCGCGACGCACCTCGGCTTCCGCGTCGCGCACGATCTGCCGCGCCGCCGCTCGCGCTGAGGTTCGTCTCTCCGAACCCCAGAGCAGCGACCTGTTCGCTGCTCTGCGAGATCGCGAAGCGAGCGCGCCTCGGGACTAAGGCGATCCTGCGTCGCCCGCGCCGCCGTCCGCCGCCTCTTGCCCGGGCGGCGTGTATCCCGGCAGCACCCACGGCCCCGGATCCTTGCCTTCGAACGGCTTCACGCCCTCGGGCAGCTTCACCTTCGCGAGCGCCGCGTCGTCGATCTCCACGGCGAACTTCTTCCGGAGCTCCGCTTCGAGCGCCTTCTCGCGCTCCTGCATCTTCTGCTGCAGGAGTTTCACGCGAATCGATCGATCCGCCTCCTGCAAGGTCCGGTTGTGCCCCGCCGTGATGCCGTTCATCCGCACCACGTAAAACCGACCGTCCGCCTCCACGACCTCGTCGAGCACCGACCCCACGCTGCCGATCTTGAACACCGCCGCGCGGATCGACTCGGGGATCTTCGGGTTCTTGCCGCGCGGATCGTCGGGCGCGCCGACCACGCCGAGATCTCCCGCGAGATCGAGCGACGCGTTCGGATCCTTCGCCTTCGGCGCCGTCACCGAGTGCTTGTGGAAGAGCTCGCCCCACTCGGCCGCGGTCTTGATCTTCGTCGCGTCCTTCAGCACGCGCTCCGCCGTCTTCTTGTCGGACAGCACGATCGCCGCCACGCGACGCCGCTCCGGCTCGCGGAACTCCTCCGCGTGCGCCTCGTAGTACGCGCGCACCTCGGCCGCGGGGATTTCGGCCGGCGCGGGCAGGCCTTTGCGCGCGTCGGCGAGGATCGCGTCGCGCAGGATCTGCCGGATCGCCTCTTCCGTCTCGGGCTGCTTGTCGAGCCCGCGGCGCCGCGCCTCGGCGGCGAGCAGCTCCACGTCGATGATCTCGTCGAGCAGCTCTTTTCGACGCTCCTTCGTCTGGTAGCGGAGCCTGTCGAACTGATCCATCCGCTCGAGCGTCGCGGCGAAGTCGCCGAGCGTGATCACCCGATCGCCGACCTTCGCGAGCGTCCGCGCGGCCTGCTCTTGCGAGAGCCCTGCTGCGGGCGCTGCGGCGTCCGGCGCGGGAGGCGTCACGGCCTTGTCGTTACAGCCCGCGGAGAGCGCGACGATTGCCGCGACGAACAGGGACGATTGCGCGCGCCTCACCAGCATCGAGCGGCCGGTCTAGCACTTCTCTGAGGCGTTTGGGGCGGTTCTGCGAGGTTATCGCGCCGCACCTTGCCGCTTCTCCGGCCTTTTGCCGAACGACGCGTTGCGGACGAGGCGAACCGGGGCTACGAGACCCCGCGTGACCCGCGACGCGACCCGGAAAGACCGCGACGACTCGACCCTTCCTCCTCCGCCGAGCCCGGCCCCTGGCCTCAAGTACCGCCGCATCGTCCTCAAGATCAGCGGCGAGGCCCTGTGCGGCGAGGGCAATTTCGGCATCCACCCCGACACGCTCCAGCGCGTCGCCGCCGAGATCGCGGAGCTCTCCTCGCTCGGCGTGCAGATCGGGATCGTCGTCGGCGGCGGCAACATCTTCCGCGGCCTGAAGGGCGCGAGCGCCGGCATGGATCGCTCGCAGAGCGACTACATGGGCATGCTCGCGACGGTCATCAACTCGCTCGCGCTCCAGGATGCGCTCGAAAAACACGGCGTCCCCACGCGCGTGATGACGGCGATCGAGATTCGCCAGGTCGCCGAGCCGTACATCCGGCGCCGCGCCATGCGACACCTCGAGAAGGGCAGCGTCGTCATCTTCGCGGCCGGCACGGGCAATCCGTTCTTCTCGACGGACACCGCGGCGGCGCTCCGGGCCATGGAGATCCAGGCGCAGGCGCTCTTCAAGGCCACGAAGGTCGAGGGCATCTACGACCGCGATCCGGCGCGCCACGAGGATGCGCAGATGTTCACGAAGCTCTCCTACGACCGCTTCCTCGTCGATCGCATCGGCGTGATGGACTCGACTGCCGTCACGCTCTGCCGCGAGAACAAGCTCCCCATCCGCGTCTTCAAGTTGACGACGCGCGGGAACATCCTGCGCGTCTGCAAAGGCGAAAACATCGGCACCGTCGTCGAGGCGTGAGCGAAGCGTTCCTGACGGACGGCCGTGCGGGAACGCAAGTTGCGCCTTTGTCCGAGGACGGCTAACCTCCCGAGTCCCACCTATGGCACGCGTCACCGTCGAAGATTGCCTCGAGCGTGAAGAGAACCGCTTCGCCCTCGTCGTCCTGGCCTCGAACCGCACCCGGCAGCTCATGAAGGGCGCCGAGCCTCTGCTGAAGACGAGGAACAAGCCCGCTGTGACAAGCTTGCGCGAGATCGCGGCTGGCAAGGTGCACTTCCACCGGAACTCCTCGGAAGTCGTGTACGAGTGGCTCCGCCACCAGCACGCCCTCGACCGCTGATCGCGTCGCCGGGCAGCCCCGGACATGTCTTCTTCCCCGAGCAAACGCTCCGAGCGCACGCGCACGCGTGCCCGGCGTGATCTCGAGCTCGAGGCTGGCACCTCGGCTCATTACGAAGACCCCGCCTACTACACCAAGACGTACCGCTCTCGGCTGGACGACGTCCGTTTCTACGCGGACTACGCCGCGGAGCGCGGCGGCCCCGTGCTCGAGTACGGCTGCGGCAACGGCCGCATCACGCTCCCGATCGCGCGGCTCGGCCTCGACGTCACGGGCGTCGATCTCTCCGCCGAGATGCTCGCGGATCTCCGCGCCCGCCTTCGCGACGAGCCTGCGGACGTCCAGGAGCGCGTCACCACGAAACGCGGCGACATGCGCGCGGTCCGGCTGGGACGGCGCTTCCCGCTCGTCATTTGCCCCTTCAACGCCTTCCTGCACCTCTACACGCGGGTCGACGTCGAGCGCTTCCTCGCGCGCGTACGCGCGCACCTCGCGCCGCGCGGCGAGCTCGTCTTCGACGTCTCGATCCCCGAGCCCGAAGAGCTCGCGCGGGACCCTGGTCGCGCTTATGCGACGCCGCGCTTCAACTACCCGGCGCCCGGCGGCAAGGGCATGCCCGTCCGGTACACGGAGCGCTTCGACTACGACAAGATCCGCCAGATCCTGTTCGTCGCGATGGAGTTCTCCCCGGTCTCCGGCGAAGACCCCTGGATGACGCCGCTCGCGCACCGGCAGTTCTACCCGCGCGAGCTCGAGGCGCTCCTCCACTACAACGGCTTCGAGATCCTCGACGCGTGGGGCGACTTCGACCGATCGCCCCCGACCCGCGACTCGATCACGTTGATCCTGCGCGCCCGCGCCCGTCGGCGCTGATCAAGCGGACGCTTCCACTGAACCCGCCGGGAGCAACGCCTCAGCTCGGCCCCGCGTAGATCCAACGCTTCAGCTCGAACCCGCGGGGGGTGGGGGGGCAGAGGAAGGCTCGCATCGCGAGCCGACCGGAGCCCCCCACCATGACTAAACGCCGATGTACAACCGATGCGCGAAGTTCCGCTCGAGCTTCGCCCGCAGCACCTTCTCCGCGGCGGTCTCGATGTCGTACTCGACTCGTTTGAACTCGAAGCGTTTTGCGTCGCTGTCGTAGATCGTGTAGCTCGCGCGGTTGTCATAGTCGCGCGGCTGGCCGACCGATCCGACGCTCACGATGTACTTCCTGTTGGGGTCGAGCGTGAAGTCGACCGCGGGCAGCTCCTCCACGGTCGTCGGCGTCAGCGCGAAGACCTTGCAGAGGTGCGAGTGTCCGATGAGGGTCAGATGCCCGAGCTCGGCGTACATCGGCAAACACTCGCGTGCTTGCTCCGGGGCGAAGATGTACTCGAACTCCTCGAGGCGAACCGGTGAGCCGTGGCAGAGGTCGACGCCGATGTCCGTCAACTTCTCCTGGTACGGCAGGTTCTTGAGCCAGGCGGCGTTCTCGGCCGAGAGCATCGACGCGTGCGTGTCGAGCGCCTGACGAGCGGCCTCGTAGTAATACGAGTAGTCCATTCGTCCGGCGACGGCCGCGTCGTGATTCCCGAGGATCGTTTTCTTGGCGATCTTCCGGACCAGATCGGCGCACTCGTTTGGGGATCCGCCATAGCCTACCGTGTCGCCCAGACAGTAGTAGACGTCGATGCGCTCGCGCCGGTACGCCTCCAGCACAGCACTGAGCGCCTCGTAGTTGGCATGCGTGTCGCTGAAGACTCCAATCCGCATGTGCGTGAGGACCGGAGGGTAGCATGAGGCACCTACCGTTACGGTAGTATTTTCGCACAAAAAATTTTTACTTCGGATCAGCGTTTTTCAAAGGGTTTCGTCGCTAAAAACGTTGCCCTTCGTTAGAGAACGAACACCAAGATCCAGCGTGTTCTCGCGCTTCACGAGCGCCAAAGCGAGCGCTCGTGGATCCCGCGCCGAAGAGATGGAAGGAAGGCTCGCGTGACAGGGACGAACGGGAAAAGCAACGGCAAAACCAACGGTCACGCGATCCCATCGGCGACGACGCCGGGCGCGAGCGAACGTTCGAGCACGCCCATCAAGCCGCCGCCGCGCGCGGTCCAGGACCTCGCAGAGTCATGCGTGCGATTCGTCGAGCGAGCCCTCGGCTTCAAGCTCGACTTCCAGCCCGAGACTTTGCCCGTGCTCGATCACTACGTCGAGAAAGCACGCGAAGACACGCGTGATCGCAAGGAGGCGCGCCCGCTCCTCGCGCAGGCGATCGGCGCCTACCTCGGCGAGGTCGCGCGCCGCCAATTCGACGGCTTCTGGCGCCTCGAAGACGAGCACGATCCTCGCTCGTGGCGCGTCGAGCTCGAGCCCGTCTACCTGATCCTCCGCCCGATCGAGCTCGCCACGCGCGCGCTCGATCTGCCCCCGACGCCCCCGCGCGACACGTCTCCGATCCGCGAGCGCAAGGACGAGGACGACGACGACGACGAGGGCACGGAAGCCGCCGTAGAGAGCGAGAAGGCACCCGAGGAAGCGGTCGTCCCGGATCCCACGGATGACCTCGGCCCTGCGCTTCTCGAGCTCGACGAGGACGACCGAGCGGCCGTCGCCGAGCGCCTCGCCTTGCTCCCGCCCGTCTCCGACGCGGAGTACCACGCCCCGTCGACACACCTGGAAGTCGTCGAGATCATCGTCGAGACCATCCGCGCCCGCCGCATGGCCGCGGGCATGGAAGCCGACGCGCACCTCGAGCCCGACGACTACTCCTGAACACGCGTCTTGCTCGCGAAAACCGCCCACGATGCGGCGCGACGGGCTCGATCCAAAGGATGCGGAGCGAGGGAGGCGCCTCGTGATAATGTCGTTCCACCGTGTGGTGGGTTCTCTCTGCGCTCCTCGCGCTGATCGTCTGGGCGCTCTGGTACATCCTCAAGCTGTCGCTCTGGCTCCCGATCGTCGGCACGGTGCTCATCGTGCTCGTCTCGGTCGTGCGGCTCCTCTGGAACCGCATCCGGGCAAGCCGCGCCGCTTCCGCGCTCGAGCGCGCCATCGCGCAACAAGGCGCGCAGCAGGCGCTCAACGCGCGGCCCGAGCGTCGCGCCGAGATCCAGGAGCTCCAGAAGCAGGTCCAGGGCGGCATCAACGCCCTCAAGACCTCGAAGCTCGGCAAGAACAAGAAGGGCGGAGCGGCCGCGCTCTACTCGCTGCCCTGGTACGTGATCATCGGCCCTCCGGGCGCCGGCAAGACGACCGCGCTGAAGCACTCCGGCCTCGTCTTCCCCTTCGCCGATCCGCGCGGCGGCGGCGTGCGCGGCGTCGGCGGCACCCGCAACTGCGACTGGTGGTTCACGAACGAGGCGATCCTGCTCGACACCGCGGGTCGCTACACGACGGAGGGCGACGACCACGACGAGTGGATCTCGTTCCTCCAGATGCTGAAGAAGTACCGCAGCCGCAAGCCGATCAACGGCGTGCTCGTGGCCATCAGCATCGCCGAGCTCATCGACGCCTCCGAGCAGCAGATCGAGTCGACCGGCAAGAAGCTACGCGCCCGTATCGACGAGGTCATGACCCAGCTCCAGATGGTCGTGCCCGTCTACGTGCTCTTCACGAAGTGCGACCTCATCGCCGGCTTCATCGAGTTCTTCGGCGACATCCGCAAGAGCGACCGCGCGCAGGCCTGGGGCGCCACGGTCAAGCTCACCGAGAACAAGTCGAACCCCCAGCAGCTCTTCGAGCGCGAGTTCGACACGCTCGTCCAGAAGGTCCACGCCCGCTCGCTGAAGCGACTCGCGCAGGAGCGAAACCGCGAGGCGCGCGAGCGCATCTACCAGTTCCCGCTCGAGTTCGCGGGCATCAAGCGCAACCTCACCGAGCTCGTGCAGACGATCTTCGCGGTGAACGCCTTCCAGGGCACACCGCTCTTCCGCGGCTTCTACTTCACGAGCGGCACGCAGGAAGGTCGCCCGCTCGATCGCGTGCTCGCGCGCATGGGCCACGCGATGGGCATCCGCCCGCCGGAGACCGCGGCGCAGCAGGTCACCGAGTCGAAGAGCTACTTCCTGCACGACGTCTTCATGAACGTCGTCTTCCCCGACGGCGACGTCGCCTCGCGCAGCGCGGCCGAGATCAAGCGGCAGAAGATCATGCGCATCGCGGTCAGCGCCGCCGCCTTCACGCTCGGCTTGATCCTCTCGATCCCGAGCATTCGCTCCTTCGCGATCAACCGCGAGCTCATGTTCACCACGCAGGAGCGCGTGGAGAACGCTATGAAGATCAACTGGGGCGAAGGCGAGCCGGGGCCGAAGCTCGAGCAGCTCGATCCGGTCTACGACCGCCTGAAGAAGCTCGACGAGTTCCGCGCCGAGCTGCCCCTCAGCCACGGCTGGGGCATGTACCGCGGCGAGGAGATCTACCGCCCCACGGTCACCGCCTACGTCGCGCTCTTGCAGACCGGCTTCGTGCTGCCCTGCAAGACGAAGCTCGAGGGGCGCCTCAAGGCCGCGAAGGGCAAGCAGTATCTGCGCGAGCGTACGGACCTGAAGACGTACCTGATGATGAGCGACGTCGCGAACCTCGACGTCGAGTGGGAGACGGGCCGCCTCACGGGCCTCTGGGCCGAGATGCTCAAGGCCACGAACAGCACGATGCCGGAGTACGAGCTCAAGGAGCGGCTCGCGAAGCACGTGAAGTACTACCTCCAGCTCGTCAAAGAGAAGAAGGTCCTGCCGCTGCCCCCCGACAAGGATCTCGTCGACAGCGTCCGCAAGACGCTCCAGTCCGTCCCGGTGCAGGACCGTTACTACGAGCTCTTCGTCAACAGCCTGAACGACGAGCGGTACGACGAGGCCGGCGACGATCGCAAAGAGAACCGCAAGTACCCGCCGCTCAGCCTCGCCGACCTCTTCGTCGATCGTCCGAACGCGACGAAGTTCATCCAAAGCGCACGGTACCAGAAGGACAAACGCTACAAAGACGTCGAGGGTCCCTACACCGACAAGGGCCACTACATCGTGGTCCTCAACGTCGCGAACGCCGAGGCGCTCTTGCTCAGCGAGCAATGGGTGGCGCCGCTCGGGCCCGACGAGGCGGTCGACAAGATCCCGACGAACCTGAAGCGCCTCTCCGAGGACTACGATCAGCGCTACATCGAGCAGTGGAGCGACTTCCTCGCCGACATCACGATCGTCCCGCCATCGACCGTGAAAGAGGCGCTCGACCTCTACAACATCCTGCTCAACACGCCCTACCCGTACCTGCAGATCCTGCGCGCGGTCGAGGACCACACGCAGTGGAAGAAGTACAAGAAGGGCGACGGTCCGAGCGTGAACAAGGACGAGTTGAACAAGATGTTCAACACGAAGCTCCAGCAGCAGTTCTCGCAGAAGACCGGCGGCCTGCGCATCACCACGAACGTCGACGTGACGAAGATGGGCGAGCGCCCGAGCACCGTGCCGCCCTCGTTCGCGGGCCTCATCTCGTTCGGCGTTCCGCCCGAGAACACGCGCCCGGGTCAGCCGATCACGGACACACCGCTGCAGAAGTACCTCGACAGCCTCACGGAGCTGCGCCGGGTCATGCAGGACATCCCGGTGCCGCCCACGTCGAACGACATGATCAACCTGAGCGAGCAGCTCTCGGACGCGGCGAAGAAGGTCGAAGCATTCCTGCAGCCGCTCGACGAGAAGGCCAAGGCGCTGCTCCGGCCGCTGCTCCTGAACCCGCTCCGCATCTCGGGCACGCGCATCGCGGCCGTCGGCGGCGGCAACTACGTCGACAAGCCCAAGGACCGGTTCCCCAACCCGTTCCGACGGTAGCAGCAGCCGCTACGCGAGGACGCGCTGCATCTCCAGCGCGTCCTCGTCGTTGTCCGCGTAGTACTTCTCCCGCACCCCCGACACGACGAACCCGAACTTCTCGTAGAGCCGGATCGCAGGCTCGTTCGAGCGTCGCACCTCGAGCAGCACGAGCCGCACGCCATTCTCGGTCGCGAACGCGAGCGCCGTCTCCACGAGCACCGCGCCGATCCCACGCCGACGAACCTCCGGCGCCGTCGCCACGTTGAGCACGTGAAGCTCGTCGACGACATGCCACGCGACGAGGAACCCGAGCGCGCGCGGCGCCTCTCCCGGCACGCCGCCCCGCGCGACCCACACGCGCGCCCAGGGCCGTTCGAGCTCGTCCACCGGCGAGAACGACGGCCCCGAGAACGCCGCGCGCGCGATCTCCGCGAGCTCCTCCGCGTCTTCGACCCCGCGCTCCACGCGCGCCACCGACACCTGCAAACGCTCGTTCACTTCGGCATTTCCGTCGGGCAACCGCTCACGATCTGCACCTGCTTCACCTGCCCGCCCTGCAGCCGCTCGCATGCTTTGCCGAGCAGCCGCACGCTCCACGGCGGCTTCCAGATCCAGCCATCGGGATCGTCGTACGGCAAGACCTCGTCGTCCAGGTACACGTTCGTCATGCCCTCCTCGCCCGGCGGATCCACGATCGCGAACTCGCACGTCACCGCGACCGCCGCGATCTCCGCGAGCACGCCGCCGAGCGACCCGAGCTCGCTCACCGGGTAGTAGAACGGCGCCGTGTCCTTCGTCGAGCCGCCCGCGATCGCCATCGCGTCGAGCACGCCCGCGTATGCCTCGCTGCCTGGGATCCCGACGACGAACACCTCGAGCCCTCCGGCACGAAGCGCCTCGATCGCAGCCACCGACGCGGGCGCGTCCACGCAGAACGTTGGACCCCAAAGTTGTCCGGGCGCGCAGCAGTTCGTCCCCGTGGACAAACATGCCTCGTCGCCCTCCATGTTCGGCTGGCAGTCCTCACTCCCGCATACGGCCGATTCGTTGCAGTTCGGACCGCCGTCGGTCGCGAGGATCAGGTACGTCTTGCCTTCGAGCGCGAGCAGCGTCGGCGTGAGCGCTTCGAGCGTCGGCGAAATCGGCGTCCCCCCGACCGGATTCGTCCCCGTCGACGCGCGAATCCCCTTGGTCGTGGGCCCGTCCTCGCCCGTGATCGGATCGCCCTGCGTGACCGGAAAAACCTGCTTTCCCGGCGCGCATTGATCCTGATTCGACCCGTGCGCCGGCAGGATCGCCGCGCCCACCTTCACGAGCGGCCCGAGCTTGCGCACGAGATCCACGACCGCGATCCGCACCGCGTCGTAGCGCGTCCCCCCGGGCGCGGGCGCGTTCATGCTCCCCGAAGCGTCGAGCACGAAGTAGAGGTTCGGCGCATCGACGATCGCTTGATGCACCTCGTTGCCGCAGTACCCACCCGCGTCGGGCGCCGGCGGTCCGCCTCCACCGCCTCCATCGAAGCCGCCTTCACCCGCATCGGCCACGGGCCGCGGCGGACGCGGCGGGAGACGCTCATCACTCGCGGACCCACAGCCCCCGAGCGCCGATGCGATTCCCCACGCGCCCACGAGCACGAACGAGGCCACGATTCCCCGAACCGAACGAAGCGCGTGAGGGTCCATCACACCCGATCCTAGCAGGACCGGGCCACGCGCTCTCGATCGTCAGGGCTCGCGATAGAACCGCGGGACACGCCGCGAGATGCTCGTCAGCACCTCCCACGGGATCGTGCCCGTCGTCTCGGCGATCTCCTCCGCCGTGATGACGTCGCGCCCGAGCGCGCCCTCTTGCTGCCCGAGGAGCACCGCCTCGTCGCCGATGCGCGCGCCCGGGATCTCCGTCACGTCGAGCATCGTCAGATCCATCGACATCGTCCCGACCATCGGCACGCGCCGCCCGCGCACGAGCGCGTGCCCGCGGTTCGAAAGCTTCCGATCGAGGCCATCCGCGTACCCCATCGGCACGGTCGCGATCACGCTCCGCCGCGGCGCTCGCCACGTGTACCCGTAGCCGATCGGCTCACCCGCCTCGACCGTTCGCAGCGCGACGATCTCCGTCCGCACCCGGATCACGGTCTTGAGCTCCGGCGCGAGCCCACGCATGGGCTGCACCCCGAAGAGCGCGATCCCCGGCCGTACGGCATCGAAGCGCGCCTCCGAGAGCCGCATCGCGCCCGCGCTGTTCGCCGCATGCACGACCCGCGGCGAGAACCCGCGCGCCCGTACCCGCGCGCGCGCCTGCGCGAACCGCGCGAGCTGCTCCTTCGTCGGCTCGAGATCTTCGCCGTCCGCGCAGGCGAGGTGCGTCATCAGCCCGTCGAGCTGCACCTCCGGCCGACCGTCGAACGCGTCGAGCACGTCGTCGAGCTCCGACATCGTCACGCCGAGCCGCCCCATGCCCGTGTCCACCTTCAGGTGCACGCGCACCGGCCGCCCTTCCGCCTCGTAGCGCGCGAGCGTCGCGATGCGCTCGATCTGCCCGGCGTCGTAGACGACCGGCACGAGGTCTCGCGCGAGGATCTCCTCCAGGCCCTCGCGCCGCGGCCCGTAGTAGCCGCCCATGACGAGGATCGGCACGCGGATTCCCGCGTCCCGGAGCTCGATCGCCTCTTCGAGCAGCGCCACGCACAGGCCCGGCATCCCGGCCCGCTCGAGCGTCCGCGCCACCGCCGCCGAGCCGTGCCCGTATGCGTCGGCCTTGAGCACGCCCCAGATCGCGGGCTTCGTCTGGCCGTCGCCGAGCATCTTCTCGAGGACGCGGTAGTTGTGCCGCAAGTGCGCGAGGTTCACCTCGGCGCGCGTCGGCCTCACGGCGTCCGCGGGTGCGGCCCTGCGTGGCTTCAACACCCGAATTGCACCCCGCCCCCCCTCATGGGGAGCCACCCCGTCGTCGTATGCGGGTAGCGACGTCATCTCGTTTGCCGATACCCATACGCCGAGCAAAACGTCAAGATTCCGGGTCTTTTTGCCTAAGCGCGCCCGTGCTCAGTAGCACTTGCGCATGCAGCGCTTGTACTGCCCCGTGCATCCGCGCTCGCACGTCGCCGTCGTGCAGGCCGCCTTGCACTCGTTCCACGTCGCTTCACACGACGACGCGCACGCCGATCCCGGCGGCGCCGTCGACGTATCCACCGCTCCATCCGCGGACGCGTCCGCGTCGGGCCCCGGGGCGCCAGCGTCCACCGCGAGCATCATCGGCGGCGGCGCGAGCGCGCTCGTCGGCTCTGGCACTGCGGATGCCACGCGCGGCTCCTCCGTGCTGAGCTCCGACTCCTCGAAGTCGCTCGCACCGCTGAGCTGCTTCATGCGCAGCTTCGCGTACTCCACGCGATCACGCGTCTGTCCGAACGTGTAGAACTTCGTCCACTCTTCCCAGCACGCCTTCCGGATCGTGGGCTTGACGTGCTTCTCCATGTCGAGCGCCATGCAGTGTTCGAACCGCACGTCGCCCTCGTAGACGGCGTTGATGCTTGCGCCGCACGAGGCCGTCACGAGCGCCACGACGCCGCCGAGGCCGAGACGCACCCGCGTGATCGCCCTGGGCAGAGCCCTTCGGGGACGTGACGGCGTGGGCGCTCTCGGCATCGGCTTCGAGTCTACCGCGAAGGCCGTCTTCCGCAGACGACCTCGACCTTGCGTGAAAACTTCGCGATCTCGTTTGAACTTCGAGCCGACATGGCCTACCTTCCCGCCCTCCCTACAGGAGCGGCCGTCCATCGCGCCGCACAAGACGAGGAAGTCGGCTCATGTTCCTGATGCTCTCGAAGGGTCCTCGGAAGACCAACCGCAGCAAGTCGAAGCGCTACCGCGCGAAGTTGAAGGCGAAGAACAAGGGTCGCCGCAACCGGATCTACCAGCGCGGGTAAGCCCAGGGCTCTCGCCCGAAAAGCCAACGGCCGAAGACGTCTCCACGAGGGACCTTCGGCCGTTCGGCATTTTGTCGTCATGGAACAAGAACGCCCCGGCCCCTCGCGTGTGCGAGAAGCCGAGGCGTATCAGCAGGCTGTCGAGAAACGCCGCGAGCGCCCTGGAGCTAGGGAGGAGGACGCAGGAATACTTCAGTATTCCGAGGACGACGACCGACGCTCCAGGGCGCGCAGCAAGTTTATCGGCAGCCTGCTAGGGGCCGCCTTTACGGAGCTCGGTGAGCACGAGCTTCGCGACCGCCTTCAGCGTGTCGAACACGCCGACGCCGGTACGGGCGACGCCCTCGAAGTCGGGGACGTTCATCGGGTTGAGCTTCTCGCGAAGCTCCTCGACGCTCGCGACCTCGGGCAGGTCGCGCTTGTTGTACTGGATGACGTACGGGATCTTCTCGAGCTTGTAGCCCTGCTCCTCGAGGTTCGTCTTGAGGTTCTCGACGGACTCCTCGTTCGCCTCCATGCGGTCGACCTGCGAGTCGGCCACGAACACGACGCCGTCGACGCCCTTCAAGATGAGCTTGCGGCTCGCGTCGTAGAAGACCTGACCGGGCACCGTGTAGAGGTGGAACCGGGTCTTGAAACCACGAATTTCGCCGAGCGCGAGCGGCAAGAAGTCGAAGAAGAGCGTGCGATCCGTCTCGGTCGCCAGCGAGATCATCTTCCCCTTCGCGTCGGGGTTCGTGCGCTCGTAGATGTACTGCAAGTTCGTCGTCTTCCCGCACAAACCCGGGCCGTAATAGACGATCTTGCAGTTGATCTCGCGCGCCATGTAGTTGATGAAGCTCATCGCGCGCGCTCCTAGTCGTTGAAGAGGTTGTCGATGTCTTCGTCGGTGATCTCGGCGAACGGAGAGTCGGCGCCGGGATCCGCGACCTTCTTCAAGAGCGCCTCGAAGATGTGGTTCAGCTCCTCGCTCGCCCGGCGGACGCGCAAACGCACGAGGCCGAGGCTGGACTTGGAGTCGAAGATCACCACGAGGATGACGCGGTTACCGACGAGCTGGATGTGGATGTTCGCCTTCTCGCCCTCGTGGAACTGAGTTGCGAACTCGTTCTCCTTGAGGAGCTTCGCCATCCCGCCGGTGGCCGCGATGTTGCCGGCCGTCAGCGATGCGAGCGACGTGGTGTCGAGGTTGTCCACGTCGCCGCTCGCAGCGATCAGCTGCCCGTTCTTGTCAACGATGAAAACGACCTTCGCATTGGCGTCCTTGACGAGGCGATCCACGACACCCTGGATCTGATTGAACTCCTCCTCGTACATCACCATCTGAGGATTGACCATCGTTCCTCCGCCAGCGCTTCCGCGATGGGGTCTTCGTCTCGTTGCCTAGAGTGCCTTCGTTCCGCCGGATCCGCCGGAGGGCCCCGTCCCCGAATGACGGCGCGGGAGAGCCACCCTCGCACACCCGCTCGAGCTCTTCGCACGGGCGCACGTTCGACGCGTGCAGCGATGGTTCTATCCGAAGCAGGCGCCGCGGAGCAAGGTGGCCTTTCGGAACGAACGCGCAGATTCCTGCCCGACCCCTCCACGAGCGCCAAACCCAAGGCACCCCCGCACCATGAATCCCCCCGAGGATCGAGGAGCGTGGTAATGCGGATGACCACCCCACCCCACGCAGCTCACGCGTTTCCCGCGAAACCTCACAAAAACGCTGCGAAAACGCCGGCGGTGCAGCGGCCGGATCCACCCGCGCCCGTACGGTCGGGAGGCTCGCAGGACGGCCCGTTGTCATCCCCTTGACCAGCCGGTCATCGCACGGGATAGCCCGTCGATGGCTCGTTTACGTGGTGCTCACCTGGATCGCGCGACCCGCGCGAAGGCACGGCTCGCCCTCGCGGTGACTTTCGCCTGCTGCGCGATCGCTCCGGCACACGCAGCGAGCGCAGAGGGCGGGACGATCCACTCCGAGGTGCTCGACGCGACCTCCTCGATCGCCTCCGCGAAGGGGCCCGAGGCCTACACGGCGCTGCGGGAACTCTGGCGCACCTGGGATCGCGCAGATCCGACGCACGTCGAGGAGGCGCTCGTCGCGGCGACGGAGAACAAGGCGCTGTCCGCGCCCGTGCGTGTCTACGCCGAGCTGCTCGGCGCGTACGCGAGGCGGCGGCGCGGCGACCTCGAAGGCGCGCTCGCGCGGATCGAGAAGCTCGGGTTCGTCGGCCGCTACATGACCGTGGGCCCGTTCGACAACGACAACAAGACGGGCTTCGCGATCGACTACCAGCCCGAGGCGGAGCTGAGCGAAGCGATCCCCGCGGGCCGCGCATATGAAGGAAAGGAGCGCGCCGTTCGCTGGCGCGTGCCGCCGACGTTGTCGTCGTACGGATGGTTCGACTTCGGCGACATCCTCCGCCCGCGCGAGTCGGTGTGCGGCTACGCGACGACGTTCATCCGCACGCGCCCCGGCACGAAGGCGCGCAAGGCGACCTTGTGGATGGGCTCCGCGGGCGCGTTCAAGCTCTACTACGACGGCGAGAAGATCCTCGAGGACGCGGCGTATCGCGAGCTCGACATCGATCGGCTCGCGACGACCGTGACGCTGCGCCCGACGTTCAGCCGCATCACGGTGAAGGTCTGCGGCGACGAGGACGCGCCGAAGTTCGCGCTGCGCATCGGCGACGAGACCGGCAAGCCCGACCTCGACGTCGAGGTGCGCGCGGACCTCGAAGCGAGCACCGAGGCCGCCGACGCGATGATGGAGCGCGCGAAGAAGAAGGAGCCGAAGGAGCAAAGCCGCGTGGTCGGGCCCGTGCAGGCGTTCGAGGCGGTCACGTCCGGCAAGAACCCCGCGCCCGCCGCGCTGGAGCACTACGCGCGGTACCTCGCGATCACCGGCGGTGATCCGAAAGCCGAGCACAAGGCGCGCGACCTCGCGCGCCGCGCCGCCGAGGCCGAGCCCACGGTGCAGAGGCTCCTGCTCGCAGGCGAGCTCGCGGAAGATCGGAACCAGCGGCGCGCGTGGGTCGAACGCGCGAGCGCGCTCGCGAAGACGAACGAGGAGAAGCTCGACGTCTTGCTCTCCGAGGCGCACCTCGCGCGCACCGGAGCGAACTGGCGCGACGCGGTGCCGATCTACGAGCGCATCCTCGCGCTCGACCCGGACAACCTCGGCGGCACGCTCGGCCTGGTCGAGCTCTCCGTCGAAGCGGGCCTCAAGCGCACCGCGCTCGGCATGCTGGAGAAGGCAGTGCAGAAGAACCCGCGCTGCGTCTCGCTCCTGTCTGCGCTCGCCGCGCAACTTCGCTCGCTCGGTCGCGACACCGAGGCCGAGGAGGTCGAGGCGCGTTACGCGTCGCTGCGCTTCGACGACGCCGACTTCCTGAGCCAGAAGGTGGAGCTCGCGGTGGCGCGTCGCGACGCCGCGGGCGCGGAGCGGTGGCTCAATCGTTTCCTCGGCGTCGACGCGGGCTCGGCGTGGGCGCGTGGGCTCGCGGCGCGCACGTACCGCGCGCTCGGGCAGAAGGACCGCGCGCTCGCGACCTACCAGCAAGCGCTGGCGATGGCGCCGGAAGACGTGCAGACGCTGCGCGCGCTCTCCGATCTCTACGGAGAGGAAGGCGATCGCGACAAGCAGCTCGACCTCTTGCGGCAGATCCTCACGATCGTCCCGCAGGCGAAGGAGGTGCGCGAGTACGTCGAGCACATCGAGCCGAAGGCGCCGCGCGCGGACGAGGCGTACGCGTGGGCGCCCGAGAAGTTCCTGCCGATGCGCAAGGAGGCCGCGCAGGGCTACCCGATGCGCTTCATGCGCAACCTCACGGTGACGACGGTCTACCCGAACGGCCTCGCGAGCCGCTTCCACCAGGTCGTCTTCCAGCCGCTCACCGACGAGAGCGCCGCGTCGGCGCGGCAGTACGACTTCGCCTACGAGGCCGATCGCCAGACCGTCGATCTGCGCGCCGCCCGCGTCTATCGCGCGAACGGGAAGATCGACGAGGCGATCGAGAGCGGCGAGGGCGCCGCGGACAACCCCGCGATCTCGATGTACACGTCGCAGCGCGCGTTCGTCGTCCTCTTCCCGCGCCTCAACGCGGGCGACGTCGTGGAGCTCCGCTACCGCGTGGAGGACGTCGCGCCGCGCAACGAGAAGAGCGACTACTTCGGCGAGGTCCAGTACCTCCAGAACGACAAGCCCATCGCGAGCAGCGAGTACGTCCTCATCACGCCGAAGTCGCGCCGCTTCTTCATCCGCACCGACCGCCTCCCCGGGCTCGTCGAGGACGTGAAGGAGGAGGGCGACAAGCGCATCTACCGCTTCACGGGGACGAACGTCCCTGCGCTCGCGCCCGAGTCCAACATGCCGCCGTGGTCCGAGGTGCTCGGCACCGTGCACGTCTCCACGTTCGACACGTGGGACGCGGTGGGCGCGTGGTACTGGGGCCTCGCGCGCGAGCAGTTCGACGTCGACGACGAGGTGCGCAAGCGCGCCCGCGAGCTCACGAAGGGCCTGACCGACGACGCCGCGAAGGTGAAGGCGATCTACAAGTTCGCCACGCAGACGCGTTACGTCGCGCTCGAGTTCGGCATCGAGGGCATCCGGCCACGCCGCGCCGCGCAGACGCTCGCGCGCGGCTGGGGCGACTGCAAGGACAAGGCGACCTTGATCGTCACGATGCTGCGCGAGCTCGGCATCAACTCGACGATCGTCCTGCTCCGCACGCGCATGCGCGGCGACATCGCGCCCGAGCCCGCGAGCCTCGCGCCGTTCGATCACGCGATCGTCTACGTGCCCTCGATGGACCTCTACCTCGACGGCACGGCCGAGCATACGGGCTCGATGGAGCTGCCCGTGATGGATCGCGCGGCGATCGGCCTGCTCGTGAACGAGGGCAAACCCAAGCTCGTGCGGCTGCCGCAGCCGCCACCGGAGCAGTCGCTCACGCGCCGCCACGTCGACGTGACGCTCGCGGATGGCGGCTCGGCGCAGCTCGTGTCCGACGTGCAGGTGACCGGCGCGTACGCGCCCGACTGGCGACGTCGTTACCTCGCCGAGGGCACGCGCCACGAGCGCGCGTCGCAGGACCTCGCCTCGGACTTCGGCCCGATCGAGCTCGAAAAGGGCCGCGCGGGCGTGGAGACGGGCGACCTCGACGATGTCGAGCAGGCCGTGAAGATCCGCACCCGCGGCAAGGCCACGAGCTTCGCGCGTCGCGAGGGCGACGCGCTCAGCGTGCCCGCCAGCATCACGCCGCGCCTCGTCGCCGAGCTCGCGCCTTCGTCGAAGCGCACGCTCGACGTCACGCTCTCGGCGCTCACGAGCCGTGAAGAGGAGTGGGTCATCAAGGTGCCCGCGGGCATGAAGGTGCGCGCGGCGCCTACGGCGCAGAAGCTCGACACGCCGTTCGGCGCGTTCCACGTCACGGTCGAGCAAGCGCCGGGCAAGGTCACGGTGCGGACGGGCCTGTCGTTCAAGAAGGCGCGTGTCACGCCGGCCGAATACGAGGCGTTCCGCTCGTTCTGCGAGGCCGTCGATCGGGCCTTCGGCCAGCGCATCGTGGTGGGCAAGTGACCGAACGCGCGAGCACGCCGGAGGGGCCGCCCGAGCTGCCCGAAGGCGTGCTCGCGGTGCGCCTCGGCCCGGGCGCGAACTGCTCGTCCGCGGGCAGCGCCATCGACATTCTCTTTTACGGGAGCGTCGTCGTCGGCGCGCTCGCGGTGGCCCTCACCGCGGCGCTGACGCCGCGCGAGCGCCGCGAATCGTCGGACCAGGACGACGACCGCAACGCGAACGACGCGAGCAAGAACGACACGAAGGATCCGAAGGACACGTAGACCGCCGGCGCATCGAACGCCGGCGGCCCTCGTAGTCTCTCAGGTGGACGGGTTCCACTCCTGGAGCGAGCGGACCCGATACGCGGCACGCGCGTCGTGCGCGCTCGCCTCGAGGACGTCGACCGCGGCCATCGCGGCCGCCATCGTCGTGAAGTACGGAACGTTGGCGAGCAAAGCATTCCGCCGGATCGGGTAGCTGTCGCGGATCGACCGCGCGCCCACCGTCGTGTTCACGACGAGCGAGACCTGCCCTGCCTTCATCGCGTCGACGACGTGCGGCGAGCCCTCGTTCACCTTGTTGATGGGCGTCGCGGGGATCCGCGCGCGGGCGAGCGCTTGCGCCGTCCCGCTCGTCGCGAGGATCGTGAAGCCGAGCGCGCGCAGCCGCCGCGCGATGACGCACGCCGCGGGTTTGTCGTCGTTCTTCACCGAGATGAACGCGCACCCCGTGTTCGGGAGCTGCATCCCCGAAGCCCGCAGCGCCTTGCCGAACGCATGCGCGAACGTCGGCGCGATGCCCATCACCTCGCCCGTCGATCGCATCTCCGGCCCGAGCTGCGTGTCGACACCCGGGAACTTCGCGAACGGGAAGACGGACTCCTTCACCGCGACGTGTTGCGGCATGACGCCGTCCGTGATCCCGAGCTCCGCGAGCGTCTTGCCCGCCATCACCTGCGCCGCGATCTTCGCGAGCGGCCGGCCCGTCGCCTTCGACACGAAGGGCACGGTGCGCGATGCGCGCGGGTTGACCTCGAGCACGTAGATCGCCCCGCCCTTCACCGCGAACTGCACGTTCATGAGGCCGATGACGCCGAGCTCCAGCGCGAGCTGCCGCGCCTGCTCCTCGATCGACGCCACGACCTCCGGCGGCAGCGAGTGCGGCGGAAGCACGCACGATGAGTCGCCCGAGTGAATCCCGGCCTCCTCGATGTGCTGCATCACGCCGCCGATCACGACCTCGCGACCGTCGCCGAGCGCGTCGACGTCCACCTCGATCGCGTCCTTCAGGAACTCGTCCACGAGGATCGTGTGCGTGCCGGCCTCGCGCGCGGCCTCGACCGCCGCGTGGGTGTACGCCTCGAGCTCCTTCTCCTCGTGGCAGATCATCATCGCCCGACCGCCGAGCACGTACGAAGGCCGCACGAGCACGGGGTAGCCGATCGATCCCGCCGCCTCGATCGCCTCCTCGACGCTCGACGCCACGGCTGCGCGCGGACGCTTGAGCCCGAGCTTCGTGAGCAGCGCGTCGAAGCGACCGCGATCCTCGGCGCGATCGATCGCATCCGCGGGCGTACCGAGGATCGGGACGCCGGCGCGCGCGAGCGGCACCGAGAGCTTCAGCGGCGTCTGCCCGCCGTACTGCACCACGACGCCGACGAGCTCGCCGTCCTTGCGCTCCTCGTCGCAGATCGAGAGCACGTCCTCGAACGTGAGCGGCTCGAAGTAGAGCCGATCGGACGTGTCGTAGTCGGTCGAGACCGTCTCCGGGTTGCAGTTGACCATGATGGTCTCGAACCCGAGGTCTCGGAGCGCGAAGGCCGCGTGCACGCAGCAGTAGTCGAACTCGATCCCCTGCCCGATCCGGTTCGGACCGCCGCCCAGGATGATCACCTTGCGCCGCCCGCTCGGCGCGGCCTCGCTCTCGCGCTCGTACGTCGAGTAGAGGTACGGCGTCTTCGCCACGAACTCCGCCGCGCACGTGTCCACGCGGCCGAACACCGCGCGCATGCCGAGCGTCATCCGGAGCGCGCGCACCTCGTCCTCCGTCCGCCCGATGAACCGCCCGATCGCTCGATCCGAGAACCCGAGCCGCTTCGCGTCGCGCAGCGTCCCTTCGTCGAGCGTGCCCTTCTCCTTCGCGACCTCCGCGAGCGTCCGCTCGAACCGCACGATCCGATCGATCTGCGACAGGAACCAGCGATCGATGCGCGTCGCCTCGTACAGCGACTCGAGCGGGATCCCGAGCCGCACCGCGTCCGCCACGTAGAAGAGGCGATCGGCGACGGGCACGCCCACGATCTTCTCCAGCGCCGCGACCAGATCCTCGTGGCTCGGCGGCGGCATCTCCACGGGCACCGAGGGCTCGCGCGGCGCGTCCATCAACATGTCGCGCGCCTGGTTCGGATCACTGCCGAGCTGCCGGTAGTCGACCTTCCCCAGCAGCGACTCGAGGCCATCGCGCCCGGTCTCCAGCGAGCGCGCCGCCTTCTGCAGCGCCTCGGCGAAGGTGCGCCCGATCGACATCACCTCGCCGACGCTCTTCATCTGCGGCCCGAGCCGGCGATCCGCGCCCGGGAATTTTTCGAACGCGAAGCGCGGCCACTTCACGACCACGTAGTCGATCGTCGGTTCGAACGCGGCGCTCGTGCCCGTGATGTCGTTCGTCAACTCGTCGAGCCGGTAGCCCACCGCGAGCTTCGCTGCGATCTTCGCGATCGGATACCCCGTCGCCTTCGACGCGAGCGCGCTCGACCGCGACACGCGCGGGTTCATCTCGATCACCACGAACCGACCGTCCTCGGGGTTCACCGCGAACTGGACGTTCGATCCTCCCGTCTCCACCCCGATCTCCGTCATCACCGCGCGCGCCGCGTTCCGGAGCCGCTGGTACTCGCGATCGGTCAGCGTCATCGAGGGCGCGCACGTGATCGAGTCGCCCGTGTGCACGCCCATCGGGTCGATGTTCTCGATCGAGCAGATGACGATGAAGTTGTCCGCCTTGTCGCGGATGACCTCGAGCTCGAACTCCTTCCAGCCGAGCACGCTCTCCTCGATCAGCGTCTCGTGCGTCGGCGACTGCTCGATCGCCCAGCGCACCTTCGCATCGAGTTCCTCCGGCCGGAACGCGATCCCGCCGCCCGTACCGCCAAGCGTGAAGCTCGGCCGCACGATCACCGGATATCCGAGCGGCGCGCCCCAGGGCCCCGACGTCTCGGCCAGCGCGCGCGCCTCCTCCACGCTCTTCACGTGGCCCGACCGCGGACACGTCAGCCCGATGCGCTCCATCGCCGCCTTGAACAGCGCGCGATCCTCGGCCTTGCGGATCGCCGCGGGGCTCGCGCCGATGAGCTCGATCCCGAGCCGCGCGAGCACGCCTTCCGCGTCGAGCGCGAGCGCCAGGTTCAAGGCCGTTTGACCACCAAGCGTCGGCAGGATCGCGTCCGGCCGCTCTTGCTCGAGGATCGCCGTCAACGTCGGTACGTCGAGCGGCTCCACGTACGTGCGGTACGCGAGCTCCGGGTCCGTCATGATCGTCGCCGGGTTCGAGTTGACGAGGATCACCTCGTACCCCTCGGCAGCGAGCGCCTTCGCGCCCTGCGTGCCCGAGTAGTCGAACTCGCACGCTTGCCCGATGATGATGGGACCAGAGCCGATCAGCAGGATCTTTCTCAGATCGTCACGGCGCGGCATCGGGCGGGCGAGTTAGCACCGGAACGCGGCACCGTCGATGTGTGCGCGAAAGGTCGTTCAGAAATCGAGGCTCGCCACGAAGACATCCTGGAAATCGTCACGGGTCGCGAGCTCGACGTGCCGGATCCGCGACCGGACATCCGCGAGCCTCGCCCGCGCCGCCTCCGGATCGCGCGCGAACACCGTCGCGCCTTCGAGCGACGCGTTGCCCACCGCGACGACCGCCGACGGATCCACCTCCGGGAGCATCCCGAGCCGGATCGCCACGTCGTGCCGGAGGTGCGTCCCGAACGCGCCCGCCACCGACACGCGCGCGAGGTCCTTGTCCCGGATCCCGGCCGTCGTGCAGAGCAGCTTCGTCGCCGCCCGCAGCGCGCCCTTCGCGAGCTGCAGCTCGCGAATGTCCATCTGCAGGAGATCCACGCCTCGCGCGAGCGTGATGCGATCCGCTCCCGACGCGATCGCGCCGTCCTTCGCCACGAGCCCTGCGCGCACGAGCTCGCCCAGCACCTCGAGCAGCCCCGTCCCGCAGATCCCTTTTGCCTTCACCGTCCCGATCGTCGTCGCGCGAATGGCCCCGTCGTCGCGCACCTCGACCCGCACGATCGCGCCCGGCTCCGCGCGCATCCCGACCGAGATGTTTCCTCCTTCGAACGCCGGCCCCGCGGGCGTCGACGACGTGTAGAGCGTGCCCTCGTGCGCGAGCACGATCTCCGTGTTCGTCCCGATGTCGATCAACATGCGCGGAGGACCCGGCCGATCGAGCTCGGCCGCGAGCACCGCCGCGGCCGTGTCACCGCCGACGAACGATCCGAGCAGCGGGAACGTCGTCAGCGTCTCCCCGGACAAACCCAGGTCCGCGGCCGGCCCGGTCCGCTCGTCGAAGAACGGCGGCGTGTACGGCGCTTCGGCCAGGCTCGTCACGTCCTCGCCCCAGAGCAGCGTCGTCATCGCGCTGTTCGCGGCCACGACCCACCTCCGGATCGCGCCGTCTTCCGGGAAGATCCGCCCGCGCGCCGCGCCTTCGAGCAGCCGCAGCGTCTCGCGTGCGTCCTCCGTCAGCTCCTCGCGCGCCTGCTTTCCTTGCAGCGCGTGCGTCAGCCGCGTCATCACGTCGTGACCGCGACGCACCTGCCGGTTCAGCACACTCGCCTCGCCGAGCACCTCGCGCGTCTCCGGATCGATCGTCCGGAGCTGCACGCTCGTCGACCCGAGATCCACCGCCGCATCCACGACCTTCGGCAGCTCCCCGGCCGCGAGCCTCGTCACGCTCGGCGCCGCGCGCAGATCGAACCGGCTCTGCACCTCCACCGTGACGGGCGTGCGCGGCCGGATCCGGCACGACAGTCGCAGGCCCTCGCGGATCATGCCCTCGCTCAGGACGGCCCGGTCCTCCTCGGTCGGCGCCACGTTCCCGGCGAGCACGCGGACGATGCATTTCCCGCACGAACCTCGACCGCCGCAGGGCGCGTTGATCGCGATTCCGCGCGAATGCGCGATTTCCAGGAGCGAATGTCCAGCGTGGAAGCTCACGGTGGTACGGACGGGGGTACCGTCGCTGGACGGCTCTTCGAAGGTGGCGCGGACGAGCATGGGTCGGGAGGCTAGCTCTTGGGGCTTCTCGCGGCCTTGACAACCCCCGCACCCGTCCGCCATAAAGCTCGCCCCGCCGCATCTACCTTGGTTTCGAACGGCGCTCCGACGGTCGGAGCGAGGCCAGGCAGAGCGCACCCCTCACGGGAGCGAGAAGGCATCATGCCCAAGATGAAGACGAACCGGGCCGCCGCGAAGCGCTTTCGCGTCACTGGCTCCGGCAAGATCCGCCGGAGCAAGGGCGGCTTGAATCACTGCATGCAGGAGAAGAGCAAGAAGCGCCTGCGCCGTCTCCGCAAGAACGACACCGTCGACACCGCGATGGAGGGGCGTGTGAAGCTCCTTCTCCCCTACCGCTGATCCCGAGCAAGAGAGGAGCGCCCAATGCCGAGAGTCAAGCGTGGGTTCAAAGCCCGTCGTCGTCGTAACCGCGTCCTGAACCTGACCGAGGGCTATTTCCTTGGCAGGAAGAACCGCTACCGCCAAGCCGTCGAGGTCCTGCGCCACGCGTGGGAGTACGGCTACATCAGCCGCAAGCTGAAGAAGCGGGATTTCAGGCGCCTCTGGATCGTCCGCATCAACGCCGGTGCCCGCACGAACGGCACGACGTACTCCCGCCTCATGAGCGCGCTCAAGAAGGCGAACGTCTCGCTCGATCGGAAGGTCCTGTCGGAGCTCGCCATCCACGATCCGGCGTCGTTCGGCGCGATCGTGAAGCTCGCGGGCGGAAGCCGCTAGGCCGGGAGGTCGGGGCGTGAGCGCCGCGGATCCCGCTCAGGCGATCAAGGCCATCGACGAGGGCCTGGCCGCGCTCGGCACGCGCTACCGCGACGCGTTCGCGGCCGCGACGAGCGAGCAGGCCCTCCGCCTCGAACACGCCCGCGTCCTCGGCAAGAAGGGCGAGCTCACGGCCGTCCTCGCGCTGATGCGCCACGTCCCTGCCGACCAGAAGGCCGCGGTCGGCAGCCGCGTCAACACCTTCAAGGAAGAGGTCGAGGCCGCGTTCGAAGCGCGACTCAAGGCGCTCGCGCGCGCCGCCCGCGAGGCGGAGCTCCGCGGACTGCCCCACGACCTCAGCTTGCCGGGCCGCCTCGAGCTCGGCCGCGGCCATTTCCATCCCATCGCGCAGGTTCGGGACGAGCTGCTCGCGATCTTCCGCGACCTCGGCTTCGTCGCCGAGTCCGGGCCCGAGATCGAGCTCGAAGAGAACAACTTCACGAAGCTCGCGTTCCCGCCCGATCACCCTGCGACCGACATGCAGGACAGCTTCTGGCTCGGCCCGGGCTTGCTCCTGCGCACGCACACGACGACGGTCCAGCCGCGCGAGTTCTTGCTCCGCAAGCCGCCGCTCGCCGTGGTGATGGCGGGCTCGGTGTACCGCCGCGACGACGACGTCACGCACTCGCCGATGTTCCACCAGATCGACGGCTTCCTCGTCGACGAGAAGGTGAGCTTCGCGGAGCTCAAGGGCGTCATCACGGCCTTCATCGAGCGCCTCTACGGCCCGGGCCTGCCGGTGCGGTTCCGGCCGAGCTACTTCCCGTTCGTCGAGCCCGGCGCCGAGGTCGACTGCGGCTGCGTCTTCTGCCGCAAGCCCGACGGCACCTACGCCGGATGCCGCGTCTGCAAGCAAACGGGGTGGCTCGAGGTGCTCGGCTGCGGGATGATCCATCCGGACGTCTTCCGTCACTCCGGCCTGGATCCCGAGCGGTACAGCGGCTTCGCCTTCGGCATGGGTCTCGATCGCCTGGCGATGCTCCGCTACGGCATCCCGAACATCCGCCTGAACTTCGAGAGCGATCCGCGCTTCTTGTCTCAGTTCTGAGCTGCGAGCGCCGGGGCCGCGACGGCCGCCGATCCCTCGAACGAGATCACCTCATCGGCGATCGAAAGCGGCCCCGGCCGATGCGTCACGATCAAGATCGTCCGCGTGCCTCGCTGCGCCGCGAGCGCTGAAAGCACGCGCGCCTCGGCCTCGGCATCGAGCCCTGACGTCGGCTCGTCCAGGAGCAGCACCGGCTGATGGCTCGCGACCGCGCGCGCGATCGCCACGAGCTGCCTCTCTCCGCCCGAGAGCTCGTGCCCTCCACCCACGATCCTCGCCCCCCTTCTCGCCTCGGCCAGCCCGAGCCCTCCCACCTCCGCGAGCGCCCGCCGGATCTCCGCGGCGGGCGCATTCTTCGCGCCGAGCCCCACGTTCTCCTCGATCGTCCCCGACACGATCGCCGCCTCTTGCGGCACCCACGCGAACGGCCGTTCGTCTGGACCGACCCCGGCGCGCGTCAGCTCCTCCCCATCGTAACGAAGGGCCCCTTCCGTCGCGGGCACGAGCCCGAGCAGCCCTCGGAGCAGCGTCGTCTTCCCGCTCCCCGTCGGCCCCACGATCGCCACGATCTGCCCTGGCTCTGCTGTGAACCGCACCGCCCGCCCGCTCACGCCGCCCACGTCGAAGCGCAGCCCTTCGACCGACAGCCGCGCCAGCCGGAACCGACTGCGCGCCCCTTGCACACTCGCCGCCTCGGCCGCTTCGAGCGCTGCCTCAGCGCCTCCGACCTGCACGCTTGCTTCGAGCGCCTCGAGCGACGCTGCGCCTCGCTCGATCGCCGTCCGCGCATCTCCGAGATCGCGCAGCGGCCGATACGTCATAAAAAACACCGCCGCGAATGCGACGAGCGACCCATCCCCGAGTGAAGGCTGGGATCGCTCGATCCAGACGACGAGGCCCAGCAACGCGGCTGCGGCGAGCACCTCGTTCGCGCCGGAAATCGCGCCACGCGTCGCTTCGGCCCGCGCGGCGGCGCGACCGGCCTCGTCTCCGGCCTTTCCCAGCGCTGCGTGAACCCGCCGCGCGGCTCCGTACGTTCGCCATAGATCCAGGTGCCGTACCAGCTCGTCTACAGCGGAATGCAGGCCCTCTGCGAGGCGCGCCGACCGCGCGTGATGCCCCCGGACGAACCGCCGCGCGGAGGCCAGGATCAGCGCGAACGGCGTGAGCAGCAGGATCGCGGCGATCGCGAGACGCGAGGACAGGCAGAGAAGCGCCACGGCGAGCGGAACGAGGTGTGCAATTGCACGAGCGGCCGCGAGCACACCTTCATCGACGCCGCGCTCGACGTCGCGGATTCGCACGGTGATCGCGGCGAGGGAGGCGGCGGCCGCGCTCGGCGCTTGTCCTTGCAGCACGATCCCGGCGGTGATCGTGCGCCGAATTGCGTTTCCGACCTGAAAGACAGCCCGCTTCTGACCGTAGATGGAGAAGGTGCTGGCTGCCGTCTTTACAAGGGACGCCCCGAGACCGATAGAAGCCAGAAAAATCGGATGATGCAGGGCGTCGTGGGGGTCGACAAGGGCGCTGAAGGAAGCAAGTTGCCTACCCATCAGCGCTTGCCCGAGAAGGCCAGCGCACGAAGCCAAGATTCCATGGGCTATCGCCTGCACCAGGGTAGCCCCAGAAAACATCCAACAGTTTCGCCGATCCCGGCGGAGCTCGTGAATGACACGCAAGACGAATGTCCGACTGGACGTGTTCTCAGTCGGCATCATCGACTACAACGGAGCGCGTAAGCATGGGAGCACACCGCCATCGAGGCAGCCCGCCGCCCACCGCCTCGCATGTCGGGGAGCCGGCCTCCCTGCATGCCTCGTCGGAGGATGCTCCTAGCATGCCGACCGGCGATAGGCCCGACCCGGGAGCGGGAAATTCGGGAACATACACCGATGACGGCATGAAATTTGCAGAATTCATCGAGAAGACGAGCGATCCAGTCTCCAGCATTGCATCCGTGAACGGCGGCCCGAGCCAGCCGATTTCTTCTCGGAGAGGATCCACCGGAATCAAACCGCACAATCCCCCGTTCAGCCCCCTATCGGGCAGCGGGAACAAGGGCCCAGCCATGGCGAGCTTCGAAACCCCGACGAGCCCGGACCGATCCCTCCTTGACCCCGCCGAGAGCTTCCACTCTCGAAAGGGTGATTCCGAAGAAGTGAACGAAAAACCCTCCACCGCAACGAAGAGCAAGATGAGCACGTCGACCGCCCGCCGCCCCGATGCCAACCGCCCCTCCACCAAGGCCGCGATGACGGGCTCCACGACGCGCACCGCCACGGCCCCCAAGCCCGCCCGTGGGAGCTCGCCCGGTCGTCGCGGCGCCGCCGTCGCGAACGCGCGCCCGGTTCGTCGCAGCGGAACGATCGAGCGCCGGCCCAAGGGCCAGGAGCCCGAGCAAACGCAGGCGCCGGTCGACGACGAGGCTCTCCTCGACGACGCGCGCAGCAAGACGCCGAACCCGCCGCTCGCCAAGGAGCCGCTCGCCGCGTCGGACATCGACATCGGCATGCTGGATGACGAAGGCGCGGCCGCGGAAGAGGCCGCCGCCATTCGCCCGCGGCCCGAGATGCACGATCCGGAGCCGACGACGGCCGAGTTCATCGACCTCGAGTTCACGCCGCTCAGCCGGCCGGATTCTCCCCGGACCAACGCCGACCGCGAGCTCAAGGACATCGAGGAGGGTGGCGGTGACTCCATGCTCGCGCGGTATTTCCGCGACATGGCGCTGCACCCGGTCATGGGCCCCGAGGAGGAGCTCGAGACCGCGCGTGCCGTCGAGCGCACGGAGATCGATCACTGGGTCGCGCTTCTCTCGTACCTGCCCGCGGCCGAGTTCGTGCTCGACGCGCTCGCCGAGGACGTGGCGAAGGCCGGCGAGGACGAGGTGAAGGCGCCGCAGATCGAAGAGCTGCAGAAGCTCGTGAAGATCGCGAAGAAGCAGAAGTACAAGCTCGCGCCCGAGCACGAGAAGGCGTGGAGCCAGCTCACGAACGAGCTCGCCAACGTGATCCGCCTGCCGGACTCCGACCGCCTCTGGATGTCGCGCGCCAGCAGCATCGCGCGTGATCTCGTGCGCGAGCCGGACTTCGAGGAGGACACGATCGCCGACACGGAGGAAGGCGCGCCGATCCGGCCGCCGCGCCCGACGCTGCCGATGTCGCCTTCGTACAAGCGTTACCTCGATCGGGTCGAGAAGACGTTCCAGGCGCAGCACGACGCGAAGAACCGGTTCGTCAAGGCGAACCTCCGCCTCGTCGTGTCGATCGCGCGCCGCTACAACCGCGGCCGGCTCCCGCTGATCGACCTCATCCAGGAGGGCAACATCGGCCTCATGAAGGCGGTCGAGCGCTTCGATCACAACCGCGGCTACCGCTTCTCGACGTACGCGTCGTGGTGGATCCGGCACGCGATCAGCCGCGCCCTCGCCGACAAGGGCCGCGCGGTTCGCATCCCGGTGCACATGCTCGACACGTACAACCGCGTCGCCCGCGCGACCCAGGCGATCATCGCGCGCACGGGTCACGAGCCGACGATCGAGGAGCTCGAGAAGGAGACCGGCGTCCCGCGCGAGAAGCTCGACAAGGTGAAGGACTTCTACGCGGAAACCCCGTTCTCCCTCGATCGCCCGGTCGGCGACGAGGACGGGCGCAAGTTCATCGACTTCCTCCAGGAGGAGAACGCGCTCTCGCCGTTCGATCACCTGGCGAACCGCAAGTGGAGCGACGAGGTTCGTCGGCTGCTCACCACGCTGACGCCGATCGAGTCGCGCATCATCCGCTGGCGTTTCGGCCTCGACGACGAGGACGAGCTCACGCTCAAGGAGATCGGTGACAAGTACAACCTGTCGCGCGAGCGCATCCGCCAGCTCCAGGAGCAGGCGCTCGTGAAGATCCGCAAGCAGATGCGCGACTACTACTGACGTTCGGCGGGGCACAACCCCGCAGAATTCACCTCACCCTGGGCCACGCGGAAAAACACTCCGCGTGGCCTTCGGCTTTCAGGGGGGTATGACATTTCTGTCATTATGCACGGGCACGCCGTGCGCGATCTGAGCAAGCGATGCTCTCGGGCTACCGGTCCTTCCAGAGGGCACGCGCGGCCGCCTCGACGACCTTGTCGATCGAGCCGCGCGCCTGGCCGACCTTGTCGGGAATGCCGTTCACGTAAATGGAGAACGCGATCGGCGCGCGGCCCGGAGGTCCGAGCACGTAGCCGGAGAGCGAGGCGACGGCGTTCAAGGTGCCGGTCTTGGCGCGAACGATGCCTCGATCGCCGAGATTCTTGAAGCGCCCGCGCAGCGTGCCGTCGACACCACCGACCGCGAGGTGCGCGAGGAACTCGGGGCCCATGGTCACGTCGCGATATGCGGCGCGGAGGAGCGAGGTGGTGCCGAGGGGCGTGATGCGGTTTGCGTCGAAGAGGCCCGAGCCGTTTTTCACGATCATCCCCTCCTCGAACGCGCCGATCTCCTTGAGGTAGCCGGTGATGGCCTCCGCCGCGCCGTCCGCGGTGCCAGGGCGGGCCTTCTTCTCGGCGCCGACGGCCTTGAAGATCATCTCGGCGTAGAAGTTGTCGCTGTCCTTTCCGAGGAGCGCGAGCAGCTCGCCGAGCGGGCGGGAGCGATGCGACGCGAGCAGGCGCTTCTCCTTGGCGCCGCCGAGCTTCACGGGTCCTTCGACCTCGATGCCCGCCGACGCGAGGACCGCGCGCAACGCATAACCCGGCACGAGGCGCGGATCGTCGAGGCGCCGCCGGACCCGCACGACGCGCGAATTCTCGGGCAGGTGCCCACCCACGCGCGCGACGAGGCGATCTCCCTTCGGCGAAAGCTCGAGCGTGATCTTCTCCGGATCGCCCTTCTTCGTCGTTCGCACCGTCCCCACGACGTCCACGAAGCCGAGCGGATCGACGCGCACCTGCGCATCCTTGCCCTTCGCCGCCGCGCGCACGGAGAGCGTCACCGTGTTCTCGTCGAGCGCGACCGCGGAGACCGGCGCGCGGAACGGCGCCCATTCGTTCGGCTGCTCCTCGAACGCCGGCGGCACGAAGCGATCGTCGAAGTAACTCTGGTCGACGACGATCGCGCCCACGCGCCGCACGCCCGCGGTCACGAGTTCGCGCACCATCGGCCAGAGATTCCCGGCGTCGAGCGACGGATCCCCCTGCCCGCGCAGGACGAGCTCCGGCACGCGATCGCCGTCGAGCTTGCCGTAGAGGCCCGTCACGAAGCGATGCCCCGGCCCGAGCAGACGTAGCGCGGCGGCGGCCGTCACGAGCTTCGCGTTCGAGGCCGGATTGAAGGCCGCGTGCCCCTCACGCGCGGCGATCGTCTCCCCCGTCCCCACGTCGACGAGCGCGACGCCGACGGTCCCGCCCCAGCCCTTCACGTCCGCCGCGAGCTTGTCGATCGCCTGCAGGATCGGCCCTGCCTCGATCGACGGGCGGGGGCGCGCCGGGCCCTCGGCGCTCGGCCGATCCGCCTGCGCCGGCGCCGGGCTCGCGGCGGGGGTCGGGACCTCCGAGCGCGCCGAGGCGGTGAAGGCGAGGAGCGCGAGGCCGGCGAGCGTGGGGCGGAGACGGCTGCCTTGGTGCATGGGAGTTTCCTACAACGTCCGGGTCGGGAGCGCGCATCCGACGAGGGCAGACGTGGGCTTTCATTGTGCGGAGAGCGCGAGACCTTGCTAGGGTCGGGTCAAACTCGATCCTCTCTTTGGGACCGGAGAAGACCGTGGCTCTTCGCACCTCGACCTTGCATCTCACCCTGGGGCTCTCGATCTCCATCCTGCTCGTGGCCTGCGGCGGCGCTCAGCCGAAGCAAGCCGGCGACGACTCCACCTGGGAGAAGCCGCCGGCGAAGGCGACCGAGGAGAGCACGCCGAAGGAAGAAGCTCCGGCCGGCGACACCGGCGAGGACACGAAGTGGACCGGCGCGGCCGAGCCGGCGAAGCTCAACGAGGATCAGATCAAGCAGATGGAGATCGCGCTGAAGCGTGGCCAGACGAAGGCCGCGAACTGCGCGACGGTCGTCGAGAACGGGCCGACGGGCGAGGGCCCGGTGTCGGTCACGTTCGACGGCAAGATCGGCAAGATCACCGATGTCGAGGTCGGCGCGCCGTTCGCGGGCACGCCGGTCGAGCAGTGCATCAAGCGCTCGTTCATCGGCGAGTACTGCCTGCCGTTCGACGGCGAGCCGAAGGTCGTGCAGTACAAGGTGAACCTGCCCGCGAAGGCCGCCCCGGCGACGCCGCCGAAGAAGAAGTGACGAACCGAATGAAGCGCGCCTCGATCCTCGTCACGCTCGCGCTCTTGCTCGGCTCTTCGCAGAGTTTTGCCGAGGAGACCGAAGAAGCGCCGCCGCCGCGCTATCCGCCGTCGTCGGTGCGGCCGAAGCTCATCGGCGGTGGGCTCGCGATCACGGCGATCGCCTACGGCGTCGGGTTCGTCGCCGCAACGAGCTGGCCGGATGCGCCGGGCGCGGAGTCGTTGAAGATCCCGATCGTCGGACCGTGGATGGCGATCGCCGAGAACAAGTGTGGTGATCCCGATGCGACCGACTGCTCGGGATCGATCTGGATCCGCGGGCTTTTGACGGGCCTCGGCGGCCTCGCGCAGATCGGCGGGCTCGCACTCGTCGCCGAGGCGATCATCATGAAGACCGAAGCGGCCGCGCCGAAGCCCACGGAGGCGGAGCAGAGCGCGTTCATCATGCCGGTGCCGATCGTTGCGCCGAACATGACCGGGCTCGGGCTCGTCGGCAGGTTCTAGCCCTTCACGCGGCGATACGGCGGCGGCTCGGGTCCGAGCACGGGTCGCGCCGCGATTTTTCCGAGACGATCGACCGCGACTTCGAGCGTCGCGCCGAACGCGAGGCCGAGGCGACGCGCGGCTTCGCTGCCTCCTTCGATCGGTGGAGCACCAACGATATCGCCCGGCAGCAGCGTGACGTGACGGCTGACGAAGGCGAGCGACTCCGCGAACGAGAGCGACGGCGCGGCGGCTCGCGCGAGCTCTTCGATCACGCCGCCCACGCGCAGTCGCACACGCGCTTCGGCGAGCGAGCCGGCTTCGTCCTTCGTGACCAGCACGGGGCCGAGCGTCGCGGCGAAGTCACGCGCGCGAAAGGAGCCGCTCGTTCGTTCCTGTTCACGAGCGACCCAGCCGAGGAGGATCGTGAAGCCGAGGATGGCGCGCTCGGCCTCTTCCACCGTCGCGGCGCGGAGCTCGTCGCCGAGCAGCGCGGCGATCGAGATCTCGACGTCGGGCCGCGGCTCGTTCGGCGGGAAGGGAACAGATTCTTGGTGCCCCAACAATCCGCGCGAGTTGCCGAGGTGGTACCGAGGTTCTTCGCCTTCGGACGTACCCACGAGCTGCACGAGGAGCGCGCGCTCCGGCAGGCATGGCGGGAGCCAGAGCAGCTCGTCGGGCCAGAGCCTCGCTTCGGTGGGGCGCTCGCCGGCGCAAAGACCATCGTCCAGGACGTCGAGTCCCGCGCCGCCGACGGAGAAGACGCGCGCGAAAAAATCTTCGGCGGTGGACGAACCTTCGTCGAGGAGCGGTTCGTCGCGCCTTCGCTCGAGCTCGGCGACGTCGTAGAGGCAGCCGTCACGCTCGAGCGCGATTTTCGGCACCGGCGACGGCGGAAGGAGGACACGGGCAAGACGCATCGGCAGGGCGCCTCGGCACCAGGATCGACCACGTTAGCATCCCTCGCTGGGTGCGTCGCGGCCTTCAGGCTGGAAAACGGCTGTTTTTTCTTCAGCGGCTCGCGCGTTGACGCGCCACCCTGGACGCCTAGACTGCGCCCTGGTTGACGCTTGGGGCGTCACTTCCATCGAGCGGAGTGATGCATCCCAGACCCCCGGACGTGCTCAGGCAGGTGTTTGCCCCAAGCGGGCAGCGCTGTCCGACCGTACGGACAAACCAACCGAGCGCGGCTCGGGAGTGATGCGCCCACGCGGGGCCGGAGCGGCGGTTCATGAGCAAGCGGACCAAATTCGTCTTCGTCACGGGTGGGGTGGTTTCCTCGATCGGCAAGGGCCTCGGCGCCGCCTCCATCGGCGCGCTGATGGAGGCGCGCGGGCTGCGCGTCACCCACATCAAGCTCGATCCGTACATCAACGTCGATCCCGGGACGATGTCGCCGTACCAGCACGGCGAGGTCTTCGTGACCGACGACGGCGCGGAGACCGACCTCGACCTCGGCCATTACGAGCGCTTCACGCTCGCGCGCATGACGCGCCAGAACAACTTCACGACCGGACGCGTCTACGAGTCGGTCATCTCGAAGGAGCGGCGCGGCGAGTACCTCGGCGCCACCGTGCAGGTGATTCCGCACGTGACCGACGAGATCAAGCACCGCGTCCGCGCGGCCGCCGAGGGCGTGGACATCGCGATCGTCGAGATCGGCGGCACGGTCGGCGACATCGAGTCCTTGCCGTTCCTCGAGGCGATCCGTCAGCTCAAGGTCGAGTGCGGCAGCCAGAACGCGGTCAGCGTGCACGTGACGCTCGTGCCCTTCATCGCGACCGCGGGCGAGCTCAAGACGAAGCCGACGCAGCACGCCGTGAAGGAGATGCGCGAGATCGGCATCCAGCCGGACATCCTGCTCTGCCGCTGCGACAGGCCGCTCTCGCGCGGCATGAAGGAGAAGATTTCGCTCTTCTCGAACGTGGAGGTCGACTGCGTGATCGCGGCGGTCGACGTCGGGTGTATCTACGAGCTGCCGATCGTGCTGCACGCCGAGGGCATCGACGAGAAGATCGCGGAGAAGCTCAACATCTGGGCGCGCCAGCCGGATCTCTCGCAGTGGCACTGGGTGGTCGAGCGCTTCAAGCGGCCCACGCGCGGCACCGTGAAAATCGGCGTCGTCGGCAAGTACGTGCACCTACGCGACGCGTACAAGTCGCTGCACGAGGCGCTCGTGCACGGCGGGCTGCACAACGACGTGCGCGTCGACCTCGAGTACATCGACTCGGAGCAGATCGAGCAGAAAGGCGCGGCGGAGCTGCTCGGCGCGCTCGACGCGATCCTCGTGCCCGGCGGCTTCGGCGACCGCGGTACCGAGGGGAAGATCGAGGCGATCCGCTACGCGCGCGAGCAGAAGGTGCCGTTCTTCGGCATCTGCCTCGGCATGCAGCTCGCCGTGGTCGAGTTCGCGCGGCACATCTGCGGGCTGCACGGGGCGAACTCGGCCGAGTTCGATCGCAACGCGCAGCATCCGGTCATCGATCTGATGCCCGATCAGAAGGGCGTTCTCGACAAGGGCGGCACGATGCGGCTCGGCGCGTATCCGTGCGTGCTCGAGCGTGGCTCGCTCGCGGCCGAGGCGTACGGCGCGACGTCGATCAGCGAACGACACCGCCATCGGTACGAGGTGTCGAACAAGTACCGCGACGCGCTCTCGCAGGGCGGCCTCGTGCTCTCGGGGACGTCACCCGATCAGCGCCTCGTGGAGATGGTCGAGCTCCGGGATCACCCCTACTTCCTGGGCTGCCAGTTCCACCCGGAGTTCAAGAGTCGCCCGCAGGCGGCGCACCCGCTCTTCTCGCGCTTCGTGCGCGCGGCCGTCGAGCGTCAGCGCGAGCAACGCAAGCCGCGGACGGAGAGCGTCGGCGGGGCGCAAGGCGCGCTGCCCGGCCCCGCCAAGAGCTCGTCCACCGTCAACTGACGCGCGTGGCCGTACGAGCGAGCGAGGGCGCGACGTCGTCCTCGCTCTCGCTCGACGTCTGCTTGCCGAGGAGGAGCGGCGCGCGCTCGCCCACTTCCGCGACGAGGTCCTTGCGAAGGATGCGCTCGGGCGGACGGCGCAGATCCCACACGATGCCGAGCTTCTCGAGCGCGCGCAGCACGTAGAAGCTGATGTCGATCTCCCACCAGAAGAAGCCCTGGTTCGCGCTCGACATGTAGTGGTGATGGTTGTTGTGCCAGCCCTCGCCGAGCGTGAGGAGCGCGAGGAACGCGTTGTTGCGGCTCGTGTCCTTCGTCGCGTAGCGGCGTGATCCCCAGACGTGTGCGAGCGAGTTGATCGTGAACGTCGCGTGCATGAGCACGACCGTCGAGACGACGTAGCCCCACAAGAAGCCGTCGAAGCCGAAGGGGATCGTGACCGCGGCGATGAGCGCGGCCGAGCCGATCACGTGGTAGCGATCGAGCCAGCGGAGCTCGGGGTAGCCCGCGAGATCGGGGACGAGATCGATCCGCGTCTCCTGGTGGTCTTTGCCCATCCACCAGCCGAGGTGCGCGTACCAGAAGCCGCGACGCAGGGGGCTGTGCACGTCGCGCTCGGTGTCGGAGTGCTTGTGGTGAACGCGGTGCGCCGCGGCCCACCAGAGCGGACCCTTCTGCACGGCCGTGGTGCCGAGGAAGGCGAGCACGAGCTGAAACAGCCGGCTCGTCTTGAAGCTGCGGTGCGAGAAGTAGCGGTGGTACGCGGCCGTGATGGCAAACATGCGCACGAAGTAGGCCGCGGCGGCGAGCGCGACGAGGCGCCACGTCGGGCCACGCACGAGCGCGACGACGACGCCTACGTGCATCGCGAGGAGCGCGACGACGTGGAACAGCTCGGACAGCGACCACTTCGAAGAGGCGACGACCGTGATGGAAGGCTTTGAATCCGGGGCGTCCGTTTGCACGAGGCCGACTGTCACACGCGCTCTTCAGCCGTCGCCCTGCGTCCCGTCACGATTCGGTCATGCAAACGCGCGTGGCTCGCGAGATGCACGCATGACGCGTGGTGCAGCGCGTCGCGCGTCATCGCCTTGCGCGGTGCGCACGACGCGCGCGGGAGCAAGGAGGATCGCGTGAAGGTGCGAGAGATCATGAGCGCGCCCGTCAGCACGCTCGAGCTCGGCGACAACATCCTGTTCGCGGAGGAGCTCATGACCGTCGAGCGCGTACGTCACCTGCCCGTGCTGGATGGCGATGTGCTCGTAGGCCTGCTGTCGCACCGCGACCTCCTGGCCGCGACGGGCCGCGTCCTCGACAAGCTGCCGGCGGACGACATGGCCGAGGCGAAGCGCAAGACGTGCGTGCGCCACGTGATGCGTGGGTCCGTCGATACGATCGGGCCGGACGACGACGCGGCGGACGCGGCGGACATCATGCTCACGCAGAAGATCGGCTGCTTGCCCGTCGTGGACGAGGCGCATCGGCTGATCGGCATCGTGACCGATTCGGACTTCGTGACGATGGCGCGCGACGCGCTCCGCACAGGAAAGATCACGCAAGCCACGAAGCAGCCGGTCGTGGTTCGTGCGCCCTCGACGCCGAGGCCGAGGCCCTCGCTCGCGAAGGGAACGGCGAAGGTCGCCGCGTCGGCGGCGTCCGCACGAGGAGTGAAGACGATCGCTTCGAAGAAGGGGACGGCGACGAAGATCGTGCCGAAGATCTCGACGAAGGCGCGCGTGCGAAAGGGCGCGGCCCCGAGGAAGGCGCCGACACGGCGGAGCGCGTGACGTGATCAGAGCGTGACGACGTCGATGGGCGGGCCCGCGGAGACCGTGACCTCCGAGGCGCGCAGCACGTCGCCGTCGAGCACGTAGGGGCCTTCGGGGGAGAAACGGACGACGAACGAGCGCGCGAGGTCGTCGAAGGCGCCCGCGCCGCCGATGGATTTGCCGAGAAGGACGAGCGGCGCGCGCGGGCCGAGCGAGCGTGGAGGCAGAGGGCTCGCGACGAGGTGCGGGCGCTCGAGGTCCTCGCCCGCGCGGTAGTTGACGCGCATGCCGAGCCCGAGGTCACGCACGACGGAGGCGCACACGAGCGACCAGCGATCGGAGCCGAGGCGACGGCCGTCGACCTCGATCGTGCACGGCATGGGCGTGAGCACTTGCTGTGCAAACGGGCCGTCGACGAACGACTCGACGAAGATCCGGCCGGCGATCCGCGCCGCGCCGCCGTACCCGCGCGCGCCGTCCGCGTAGTAGACGTCGAAGAACCGCGCGACGAGGCCGGTGCCGAAGATGAAGCCGAGGCGCGTCGTGGTCGCGCCCTCGCGTGCCTCACGGACGCGCAGCGTTGCGCGGCGTCGCGAGGTGAGCGCGCGAGCGGCGAAGATCCGCGCGAGCAGCCGCGTGGGATCCCCCTGCATGCCGAAGTTCCGCGCGACGGTGGCGACGGTGCCGCCGGGCAGGAGCGCGAGGCGCGGGAGCGAGGCCTCGCCGAAGGCGCGCGCGAGCGCCGTGATGCCGGCCATGAAGCTGCCGTCGCCGCCGGAGAGGATCACGAGGTCCGTGCCGCGCGCGGCGATTCGCGCGCAGACGGCGTCGAGCTCGTCGACGCGGGAGGTGGGGTGAACCTCGGCGACGCCCGCAGAGACGCGCCTCACCTCGTCGAGGAGCGAGGGCCTTCGTCGGTAGAGGCGCGCCGTGATGTTGGCGATGACGTCGAAACGCATGAACGAAAGGTCCTCGGCGACGCCGAGGCCTGTGGGGGAGCGGACGCGATGGGCGTGATCGGGAGACAAAAGAGCCGCCCGAGCCGCGCAGGGTGACGCACCGGAGGCCCGGGGGAAAGGGCCGAGCGCGCGCGGAGACGGAAGGCTTTGCGAGTCGGGGCGAGGTCAGGTAGCTCGAAAGGAACGCCCGATGATCGCTCGCCGCACGAAATTCCCGCGCGCCCTTGGAAGTCTCCTCGTCCTCGCTCTCACCGCAGGCTGCGGCGGAGGCCCCGCACTGCGCGCCGCGGAGCAAGGGGATCTCGGCGGCGCGCGGCGCGTGCTCGCGAGCGGCTCCGCAGTGGAGGCCGTCGACGAGGCCGAGGCGCGTCGCATCGCGCGCGTGGTGCTCGAACAAGAGGTGAAGGCCGCGAAGGGGGACGCGGGCGTGAGCAAGCTGAAGGAGCTGCCTTCGTGCGCGGAGGGGCTCGACGAGGTGCTCGAAGCGCGCGCCGCGGGCAGCGACGAGGTCGCGGCGATCGCGGCGCTCATCCGCTTCGATGCGCGCCTCTGGGATCGCGACGATCTCGCGGAGGCGGCGCGCGCGGCGCTCGCGTCGAAGGGCGCGTCGAGCACGTGGCGCGCGGTGGAGGCGCGTGGGCTCGTCGCGTACGCGGACGGCCCGCAGCGGAGGAGCTCGTTCACCGACGGGGACCAGGCCGTGCGTCTCGCAGCGCTCAAGGCCTCGTTCGACGCGTTCGATCCGAACGACACCGAGGCGCTGCTCGAAGCGGCGCGGCTCGATCCGCACCCGCCCGCGCGTCTGCAGGCGATCGACGCGGTGGGCAACCTCGGCGGCGAGCGCGTCGTGCTCGCGTTGAAGGACCTCTTCGTGAAGGCCGACGAGGACGAGCGGGTCGCGATCGTGGGCGCGTGGTCCTCGGCGCGGGCGATGGACGCGGGCGGGCGGGCGCAGCTCGCGCGCGTGTCGCAGGTCGAGCGAGGTTTGCCGCAGATCGCGGCGGCGGCCGTGCTCGCTCGCCAGCCGGGTCCGGGCGCGGAGGATGCTGCGGGCGTGCTCGCGCGGGCGATCGAGACAGGCTCGACGCGCGAGCGGGTGTTCGCGATCCACGCGGCGACGCTCGACGCGAAGGGCGTGCGTGAGGCGCTCGTGAAGGCGCGGACCGATACGGACGAGGACGTCGCCATCGCGGCGCTCGGTCGCGGCCTGGAGATGGCGCCGGCCGAAGGCGAAGGCGCGAAGCCCAAGGAGCGCGCCGAGATCACGCAGAAGCTCCTCGGCATGGCCAAGGGCAAGGGCATGCGCGCGCTGCTCGCGAAGGCGGCGCTGGCGCGCGCGGGCTCGCGCGAGGTGCTCCCGCTCCTCACGGCGGATGCGCGCTCCACGAGCGAGCAGGCGCGCAAGGTCGCGGGCACGTCGCTCGTGGCGCTCGGCGAGCTCGGGCGCGCCGCGTTGCTCGCGGTCGACGCCGACCCGCGCGTTCGTACGGGCGTCGCGTGCGCGATGCTCCGTGCGAAGTAGGTCCGACTAGAACCGGGAGACGACCTCGAGCCGCGCGCCCTCGAAGGGCGGGAACAGGCGGCAGACGCCGGAGACGCAGCGGATCGCGCCGCGCCGCTGCCCGACGAACAGGTTCACGGTGTTCACGAGCCGCGAGGCCCACGTGTCCGTGCTCCCGGATCGGTACGTGAGACCGCCGCTCAGGTAGTGGCAGAGCACCACCTTGAACTCGTCCTCGTCGGCGAGCTCGGGCTGGCAGCCGGGCCGCGTCGAGTACTCGTAGCCGAAGACCGCCGAGAGGTGCGGCGACCAGTGGAGCGCCGTGTAGTTCTCGCCCTCGTTCCACACCCGACCGTGCGTCGCGGGCAGGTAGCGGTTCCGGTGGAACCCTTGGAGCTGCAACGAAAACGGCCCCTTGATGTGCTTGACGAGATCGTAGCGGATGTAGCCCTCGTAATAGAGGACGTCCGTCTCGCCCGGCGCCCGCGTGCCGAGCGTGGGCACCGCGCGCTCCGCGATCCGCGCGCCGATCCAGGCGCGCGCGTGCGATTTGCCCTGCTCGCGGCTCATGTCGATGCCCACGGCCGTGTCCCAGGTGTCCGTGCGGAACTGGTCGTCCATCGACTGACAGAGGTCGTTCGTGGGCACCTCGGTCCAGCTCCGGTACCGGCCGAGCCAGCCGTAGACCGACGTGTGCTCGTCGTACTTGAAGTTCGCGGTCGCGCGGCCGCCGGTCATGCACACGTTCGGCGACTCGATCGGCTCGATGTAGATCGGCTCCGCGGTCGGCGGCGCGCTGTAGGCGACGACGCTGTACTCGGGCGCGCTGTAGCCCGGCGTGGTCACGTCGATGTTCGAGCCGAGCGGGAAGAACTTCCGGTTATGTTTGGCCTCCAAGGAAAGTTGCAGCTTCCCGAGGCCGAAGTTCGCGTTCGCGTAGACCGCGTACCCCGACACGTCCGCCTGCCGCTCCGTGGCCATGCCTTGCGCGTCGATCGCGCCCACGTGACCGTCGCGGAGCTGCTGCCCCGCGACCTCCACGTAGAGGTCGCCGATCCCCGCGATCGACGGCACGTTCACCGATCCACTGAACGTGCGAATCTGGTTGTGCGAACGCCCCCCGGGCAGGACCGTGAACTCGGGGAACTCGGCGTAGCAACGATCCACGCACGTCGAGTCGCCCGTGGGGCAGGCGTTCCTGCACGCGAGGTTCTGCTCGGTGAAGGATTTGCGCATCAGCACCGACGCGTTCGCGGCGAACTGGACGGCGTCGATCCCGCCCTCGACGCGGCCGCCGAAGATCGTGTCTTCGAGGTAACTCGGCCTCGGCTCGGCCACGACCGGCTGCCCATTGATGGCGTACGTCGTCGCGGGCTTCGCGTCCGGAAAGCCGAAAAACAAGGGCGATCCTGCGCCGTGCAGGCGCCGACCGCTCACCTCGTCGAAGCGCAGCGGGTTCATCTGCCCCGCGAGCAAGGTCGCGCCGATCCGCGCGGGACCGAGCTTCTTGTCGAAGACGACCTTGCCGCCACGGATCGTCGTGTCGATCGCGAGCTCGTCGATCTTGCGCACGCTGAGCACGAGACCGCGGCCGAGCTGCGCGTAGAAATCGCCGATCGTGATGTCGAGGCCCGGCTGGTTGTATCCGACGTAGAGTTTGGCCGGGTAGATGCTGTTCAGAAACCGCGTGTTGAGCTCGTTGTAGAAGCGGTTCGCATAGTCGATCGTCTGCGGCACCTGGGCGCTCGGATCCGCCTGCTTCACCGCGTCGATCTGCTTCTGCGCGATCACCTGCGCTTCGGTGCGCGTCGTCGTCAGGTAGTAGAGCGCCGAGTCGAGCCGCACGCCCACGCGGAAGCGCCACCACGTGGCCTGCACGTTGAGGCGGTTGATCCACTCGCCGTAGTCGTCGTCGACGATCGGCCGCGGGTTGAACGCCCTTGGATCGTGGTTGCGGTTGTCCCAGCGGTAGTCGACGACCGTGGTGTTGGTGACGTCGAGACCGATCGGCTCACCGGCCGGCCCGGGCAGGTCGAGCGCGCTCGCCGCGGGCGCGATCGCGAGGCTTCCGAGGGTGACGGCCAGCGCGGCTGCGGCGCGACGCGAGGAAAAGCTCACGCGCGCCTTCTACCATGACGCGCGCGCCGCCCGATCAGTCCGCGAGGGCCTTCTCGACCTCGGCGGCCAGGGTTTTCTCGTCACCCGCGGTGTATCCACCACGCTTGTGCACGATCGAACCGTCCTTGCTGATGAGCACGGTGAAGGGCAGTTCGCGTTTCGGGTTGTAGCGGGCCGTCACCACGGTTTCCTCGTCGAGTAGGACGGGAAAGACCATGTCCTTCGAGCGCACCACGCTGCTCACCTGCGCGCGCGACTCCGGCCCGTCGGCGGAGACGGCGAGCACGACGAACCCGCGATCCTTGTGCTTTTTGTAAAGGTCGACGAGGTGCGGCATCTCGATCATGCAGGGGTCGCAGGTGGTCGACCAGAAGTCGATGAGCACCACGCTGTTTCCCTTGTAGTCCGAGAGCCGGACTTGCTTGCCGTCGAGCGACGGCAGCGTGAAGTCGGGCGCCGTCGCGCCGCCGCCGGCCTTCGCGGAGGGCATTTCGCCACCACACGAGCTGAGAAGGAGGCCGGCGATCGCGGCGCCGATGACGTGTGCTTTTCGCGCGTTCATCCGCGCATCATGCCGCAAACGGGCAGAGGCGGCACGCGCGCAGGGGGAGGAGAGACGACGAGAGCGTCGAACGGTTCGGCGCTCTGCGAGATCGCGAAGTGAGCTCGCCTCGGGGGCTGAATCGGCCGGGCTTTGCCCGGACGAGAGGGGGACGCGAGGCGTCCCCCTCGGGACTAGAGCGTCCCTGCGATGACCTTCTCGAAGGTCTTCCAGTACGTCGTGGGAGGGGGACCTGCGTACGTGTGGACGATCTCCATCGTGCGCGTGTCGATGATGATGTTCGCCGGGAACGAATCGCTCTCCCAGAGCGCCGCGAGCTTGCCGCCCGGATCGGTCACGGACGGGTAGTCGATGGCGAACTTCTTCACCCACTTCGTCAGATCGTCGGGCGTCGCTGGCGAACCGGAGATGCCTTCCGCGAGCGCGAGGAGGAACTCGCCGCCCATCGGGTTGTACTTCGCGCGCAGAGCCGGGAGCACCTCGGCCGCCTCGTACTGGCAAGGGCCGCACCACGAAGCGGAGATGATGATCGCGAGCGCCTTCGGCTTCGGCGTGTCCTTGGGGAACACGGAGTTTTCCGGAAAAACCCCGTCACCCGTGGGATTGTAGAACTCGGCAAAGGAGATGAATCGCACGCCATCGCCGATCTTTTCCTTCGCGTTCGGAAAACCGATGAGCTCGTAATTCTGCGCTATCGAGCCCTTGCTGATCCCGTAAGGACCCGCGGGATACGGGAGAGCCCACGATCCACGCGGGAGCTGCCCCGTTTGATCGGGGAACCCCGGTGTCACGTTGGCTTCGCCCTCGTCACTGCCGCAGCCGATCAAACCGAAAGCTGCCGTCAGACCGAGAACCAAGCACCGAAAGAGCACGTCGTTTCGCATGATGCCACCGCGCCTGGAATGAGGTAGGTCGGAATGGTCCTCGCGGGGGTGCGGCGCGTCAAGCGCCCTCCTTGGCAAAAGGCCTCGCCCGGACCGGATCCTTACCCAGGCAAGATGCGTGGAACACGGCACCGTCCCATGCATACCCACATCCACGGAGGGACGGCCCTCCGAGGTTCGAGGTCATCATGCAGCATTCTCCCGTTCTCCGTCCGCGGCAGCCCGCGCGCCTTCGTTTTGCCGCCGCCCTCTCGCTCCTCTCGCTCCTTTTCGGTGGCGCGCTCGGCGCCTGCACCGAGGAGGAGCCGCTGCCCTTCTGCTTCGGCGGCTTCGTCACCGCGGACGGCAAATGCGAGGGAAAGTGCACTCCTGACAAGTGCCTGCCCGGCAACACGTGCGTGGGGAACCGCTGCGTGCTCGAGTGCGCCGCGCACACCGATTGCCTCGCGGATGGGACGCAGGACTGCGTGCCCGCGGTCGAAGACGATACGAAACGCGAACTTTTCACCTGCCAGCCGAACGACAAGCCCTTCGGCTTCGGCTTCAAATGCCCGTTCGGCGACGAGTGCAGCAAGACCCTCTCCTGCCCGGAGACGGGCACGCCGTGCTTCCTCGACCAGTGCGGCGGCGCGCCCGACACCTGCGAGCCCGACACCGACTTCTGTTACGGACGTGCGAACTGCCTCGTCGGGAAATGCCCCGACAAGACGCCGTGCACCGTGCTCACGTGCGCGCCGGGCGAGTGCAAGGCGCCGCTCTCGTGCCTCTCGGCGGCCGAGGGTGACGCCGATGCTTTCTGCACCAAGCAAGATTGCCAGAGCGACGCCGAGTGCCCCGGCGGCTTCTACTGCGGCACGACCCGCGAGGCGCGTGAGCTCTGCGGCAGCATGAATCCGACGAAGGGCAACAACGGCCTCTGCGGCCCGTCGTCCGACCCGTGCATCGAGCCGAGCTCGCTCGGGCAGGGCAACACGATGTTCGAGGGGCAGCTGTGTGTACTCCGGAAGACGTGCATCCAGCGCGACACGTGCGCCCCGTGCAACACTGATCTGGACTGCTCACAGATCCCGAACAGCCACTGCATCTCGCTCCCGAACGACACCACGAAGCGCTGCGCCTCCGCGTGCGTGAAGGACTCCGACTGCGGGCGATCCTACGAGTGCAAGCCCGCCGACGAGACCAAGCCGGAGGGGCCGAAAGCCTGCTTCCACCGCTTCGGCGCCTGCGTCGGCGAGGGCAACTACTGCGAACCCTGCGTGAACGACGAGGACTGCGGCCCGCTCACCGGCACCTCCGTCTGCATCCAGGCCACCGACGGCAGCCGCGGCTGCGTCAACCTCGCCACCTCCGGCGGGGCCTGCATGTCGAACGACGACTGCCCGCTCTCGCCGAGTGGCAAGCACGCCGAGTGCGATCTCAACCCGGGTTCGCAGAACTACCAGAAGTGCCAGCTCCTGCCCTACACGCTCGCCAACCCGTCGAACCCCAATCAGGGCGGTGAGGCGAGCTGCTGGTAAGACGAGCTGGTCTCTTCTGATCTCAAACGATCCTCGCCGCGCAAAAACTTTCGCTGCGCGCGGCACGTTTCTTTCGCACCCTCCCTGCCCGATCCGCTGATTCCGCGAGGGCTCCGGGGATGGACGGGAGGGTGCTCAGGTCGCACGTCGCATGGCGCAAAAGCTGCACGTGCGCTTCAACGTAGTCATCACTTCTTCAACCAAGGAGAGCTTCGCATGTCGCAGAAAAACAACTGGATCCGCTTCGCCGCCGCGCCTGCCTTCGTGCTCGGAATCGGTCTCACCGCAGGCATCGGTTGCAGCGACGTCGCCGACATCGCCGCGGGGTGCGACGAGTTCCGCGCCGACGCGCAGTGGGGCGCGAACCTCGACATCGACTTCCGCGTGAAGTCGTTCATGAGCGCCTCGGGCGCGCTCGTCACGCTCGCCGATCAGATGATCGCCGACGTCACCGCCGCCTGCGAGGGTATCGCCAAGGCGACGAACCGTGACGACTCGAAGTGGTCGTCGCTCGAGGGCGCCAAGCGCCTCGAGGCCGTCTGCGCCGAGGCGCAGCTCGGCTTCGACGCGGTGCTCGAAGCCAACGCGAACGTCGAGCTCGTCGCGCTCGTCGAAGGCGGCAAGTGCGAGGCGAGCCTCGACGCGGCCGCCGAGTGCAACGCGCGCTGCGACGTGGACGCCAAGTGCACGCCGGCGCAGCTCGAAGCCAAGTGTGAGCCCGGCAAGCTCGCGGGCTCGTGCACCGCCGAGTGCAAGGGCTCGTGCACCGCCGACGTCGGCGCCACGGTCGAGTGCAGGGGCTCGTGCAGCGCCGTCTGCAACGGCAAGTGCAACGGCACGTGCTCCTCGGGCGACGCGAACAACTGCAACGGCCGCTGCGACGGCACGTGCGACGGCACCTGCTCGGGCTCGTGCGAGCTCGAGGCCAACGCCCAGGTGCAGTGCGACGGCACCTGCCGCGGCGAGTGCTCCGTCGAGTTCGAGGCCCCGCACTGCGAGGGCAAGATCACGCCGCCCGAGTGCGAGCTCGACGCCGACTGCCAGGCGAGCTGCAACGCGGAGATCCAGGCGGAGGCGTCGTGCACGCCGCCCAAGGTCACGATCGAGCTCAAGGGCGGCGCGAGCGCGGAGCTCGAAGCGCTCGTCGTCGCGCTCGAGGAGCACCTGCCGAAGCTCATCGTGACGGGCATCGAGCGTGGTCAGGCCGCGCTCGACGCCGGCAAGGTCCTCATCGACGTCGGCGCGAACCTCGAGGGCGCGATCACGTCGAGCGGCAAGGCCCTCGTCTGCGCGACGACGGCCGCGAGCGCCGCGCTCGACGCGAGCGTCGAGGTGCAGGTCTCCGTCGAGGCCAGCGCCAGCATCGGCGGCAAGGCTGCCGGCTCCGTCAACTGAGCGACGCATCGACGCGCTGCCCGGCCGCTCGTCGTGCCGGGCGGCGCGTTTTCTTTTTGTTTCGCCCTGGCCGTTTTTCCCGGCGGCAACGCGCCCGCGCGACAGCGGAACGGGTTGACGACACCCGTGGCTGGTCCTAACAGACCGGCTGCCCCGCGCCTGCCCCGAAGGAAATCATGGCAATCACGGTCGAATCCGCGAAATCCGCGCTCGGAAAGATCGAGGACCCCGAGCTCTCCCGTCCCCTCGTCGACGTCGGCATGTTGGGCGACGTCACCGTCGAGGGCGACACCGTCACCGTCGGCGTCACGCTCACAACGCCGGCGTGCCCGTACAAGGCGCGGCTCCAGGACGACGTGACGGCGGCGCTCAAGGCCGCTGGCGCGGGGAACGTGACGATTCATTGGAGCTCAAACGTTCCCGAGCGCAACATCATGGCCGACGATCCTTGCCCCGGCGTGAAGAACATCGTGCTCGTCATGAGCGGCAAGGGCGGCGTCGGAAAGAGCACGGTCGCCGCGAACCTGACGCTCGCGCTGAACCGCCTCGGCTGCCGCGTGGGCCTGCTCGACGCCGACATGTACGGGCCCAGCGTGCCCACGATGCTCGGCGTGATGGGCCGACCGACGTCGGCCGACGGGCAGCGTTTCCTGCCGCTCGAGCGCTTCGGCGTGAAGCTCATGTCGATCGGCTTCCTGCTCGAGGACGCGCGTCAAGCCGTCGTCTGGCGCGGGCCGATGATCCAGAACGCGCTGCTCCAGTTCATGAAGGACGTCGACTGGGGCACGCTCGACTACCTCATCCTCGACCTGCCCCCCGGCACGGGCGACATCGCGCTGACGATCTCGCAAAAACTGCGCACCACGGGCGCCGTGATCGTGACGACGCCGCAGGAAGTCGCGCTCCAGGACGTTTACAAATCGGTCTCGATGGCCCAGAAGGTGGGCATCCCCATCCTCGGCGTCGTCGAGAACGAGAGTTATTTCATCTGTGACGGTTGCTCCGCGCGTCACGAGCTCTTCGGCTCGGGCGGCGGTCAGAAGATCGCCGAGTTCGCGGGCGCCCCGCTGCTCGGTCAGATCCCGCTCGATCCTTCGGTGCGGGAGTGGGGCGACGCAGGCACGCCCGTCGTGCAGGCGGCGCCGGAGAGCTCGGTCGGCCGGGCGTTCGTCGAGGTGGCGCAACGGCTGGCGGCCAAGGTGAGCGTGCACAACCTCGGTCGCGGGGGCTCCCTCCGCATCGACCGTAGCGGCGGCCAGCAGCGGTTTTTACCCATCGTACGTTGAAAAAGCGTCTCGAAGTTCGAGCGCTGTGCGCGGAGACCTCGCGCCTGTGCGCGAGGTACGTTATGTTTTCCGTCCCCTTCCGAGCTACGCGTCTGCGCGAAGGTCGTCCCCTGACGACGCGCGCCGCGAGCGGGGCCCGAGATCCCGGATGAACACGGACAACAACACCACCGAGGCGGCAGAGGTCCAGAAGGACGCCGCGGCGCCCGAGGCGCAGCCGCAGAATCAAAAGCCCGAGGCGAGCACCGAGGCCCAGGCCGCCTCGCCCACCGCCGCTCCCTCCCGCGAAGAGTGGGAGGATGAGCAGCCGGGAGACGACATCGGCAACCGCTTGCCGGGCCCCGGCGGTCGTCCGCAGGCGAGCCCTGCGGCGAAGGCCGAAGCTCCGGGCGCCGACGCGAAGAAGCGCAAGCGCCGCAGGAAGCGCAAGGGTCCCCCGGGCGCGCAAGGCCCGACGGCGGAAGGCGCGGCCGAAGGGGCCGAAGGCGCCGAGGCGAGCGGCGAGGACGCGGAAGGCGAGGACACGGAGGCCGGCGAGGCTTCCGAGGCCCAGGCCGAAGGCGAAGCGCCGCAAGGCAAGCGCAAGGATCGGCGCAAGGACAAACAGGCCGCCGCCGCGGCCGCGGCCCAGCGCGAACGTCCTGCGTTCAGCGTTGGCGAAGAGGTCTTCGGCAAGGTCTGCAAGGTGACGGACCAGGCGATCTGGATCGACATCGCAGGCAAGGCGACGGGCCTCTTCGATCGGCAGGAGCTCGGCGACGAGGAAGTGCCGGCCGAGGGCGATCAGTTCATCGCGAGCGTGCAAAGCACGGGCGTTCGCGGCGGCATGCTGGTGCTCTGCAAGGGGCAGCCGAAGCCGCTCGATGAGCTGAAGAAGCAGCTCGAAGCCGCGTCGCAGAGCGGCGAGCCGGTCTTCGGCTTCGTGACAGGCGCGGTGAAGGGCGGCCTCGAGGTCGATCTCGGCGGCATGCGCGCGTTCGCGCCGGCCTCGCACGTGGACCTGCGTCACGGCGCGGATCTCTCGCACCTCGTCGGTCAGAAGCTCGACTTCGTGGTCGCGCAGTACGCAAAGAAGGGCCGCGACATCGTGGTCTCGCGCAAGCGCATGCTCGAAGAGGACGCGCGTCGCCTGCGCACCGAGGCGCTCAGCAAGGTCACGCCGAACAGCGTGCACAAGGGCATCGTGCGCAAGGTCGTGGCGTGGGGCGTCTTCGTCGCGCTGCCCGACGCGGGCAACGTCGAAGGCCTCATCCACATGACCGAGGCGAGCCACGACCGCAGCGCGCGGCTCAGCGACCTCTTCCGTACGGGCGCGGAGATCGACGTCAAGGTCATCCGCATCGACGACAAGGGCAAGCTGTGGCTCAGCCACAAGGCCACGACCGCGGATCCGTGGGACACGGTGAAGGAGAAGTACGCGGTCGGCACGAAGCACAAGGGCAAGGTGGCGCGCCTGCAGCCGTTCGGCGCGTTCATCGAGCTCGAGCCCGGGATCGACGGCCTCTGCCACACGGCGGACATCTCGTTCAAGCAGGTCGAGCACCCGAGCGAGGTGGTGAAGGTCGGCGACGAGATCGACGTCGTGGTCGCGAGCTGCGATCCGGGCGCGCACAAGATCGGCCTGCACCCCGCGCTGCCGAGCGGCGAGGAGGAAGAGCCGCGTCAGCGCGTGCAGCAGTACAAGGCCGTGAAGGTCGCCGTCGTCCAGGCCGTCGAGGGAGGCCTCTCGGTCCGCGTCCTCGGCGTCACCGGTCGCGCGGCGCGCGGCTTCATCCCGGCGGGCCACACGGGCACGGCGCGCGGCACGGATCTCCGCAAGGAGTTCCCCGTGGGCACGAAGCTCGACGCGAAGGTGCTCGAGGTCGACCCGCGCCGCGGCGAAGCGAAGCTCTCGATCCGCGCCCTCAAGGAGGACGCCGAGAAGCAGGCCTACCAGTCGTACCGCGCGGGCGTCGCCCGCGAGGCGAAGTTCGGCACCTTCGCCGACCTCATGAAGAAGAGCCAGTCGAGCCATTAGTCGACGCTTGGGGGCTCCGCTCTGACAAGCAGAGCTGCGCCCCCAAACCCCCGGCCCGACTGGCCAAACGATCACGCGCCCCGCGGCCGAGAGGCCCGGGGCGCGTGGCCTTTTGTGGTCAAATCATTTCATTCGCGACCGAGCGCCTGCACCGGATCCATGCGCGCGGCACGTCGCGCCGGGAAGAACCCGAAGACGAGCCCGATCGCCGTGCTCGTCCCGAGCGCGACCGCGAGCGCCTGAGGCGCGAGCTTCATCGGTAGATCGAGCGCCGCGCCGAGGCCGACGATCGCGCCGTAGCCGAGCGTCGTCCCCACGATCCCGCCGAGCGTCGCGAGCACGAGCGACTCGACGAGGAACTGCACGAGGATGTCCATCTCGCGCGCGCCGATCGCCATGCGAATGCCGATCTCGCGCGTCCGCTCCGTCACGCTGACGAGCATGATGTTCATGACGCCGATGCCGCCGACGACGAGCGACACGGCCGCGATCCCGACGAGCAGGAGCGAGAGGACCCCGTAGATGCTGTCCTGCATCTGCTGGAACTCGGCCTGCGTGCGGATGAGAAAATCGTCCTCGTCTCCCTCGCGGATGCGGTGCCGCTGGCGAAGGATCTCCTCGGCTTGTTTCTTCGCGCGGTCCGTGGTCTCCGGGCTCGTGGCGCTCATCATGATGGCGTCCGTCTCGCCCGGCCGCGTGAAGCGCACGTGGGAGCGCATCGTGGTGATCGGCATGATCACGACGTCGTCTTGGCTCCGACCGAACGGCGACGGGCCCTTCTCTTCGAGCACGCCGAGCACGCGGTACGGATGCCGGCCGATGCGAATCCATCGACCCACGGGATCGGCCGCGCCGAAGAGATCCTTCGCCGTCCCCGCGCCGATGACCGCGATCTTCTCGGACACGTTCTCGGCCGGGACCGTCCACGGCTCGCCGCTCTGGAGCTTCCAGTTGCGCACCTCGAGATACGCGATGCGCGAGCCGATCACCTCGGCCTTCGCGTTCTGCCCTTCGTAGACGACCTGCGCAGACGCGCGCAGGAACGGCACGGCGACCTTGATGCTCGTCGACTCGCGCTCGAGCGCCTGACAGTCGGACTCCGAGAGCTTCGAGCCTCCCGTCGTGCGCGCGCCCGAGGCCCTCGCCGACTGCGGAAAGACGATCAGCGCGTTCGATCCGAGGTTCGTGATCTGCCCGTTGATCTTGGCGCGCGCGCCGTCGCCGAGCGCGGTCATCGTGACGACCGCCGCGATGCCGATCGTGATGCCGAGGATCGTGAGCGCCGCGCGCAGCTTGTTGCGGAGCACGGCCCGCATGGCGATCGCGATCGCGGAGAAGACGCGAAAGAGGCCGTTCACTCTTGGCGCAGCGCGACGATGGGATCCATCAGCGCCGCCCTCCTCGCAGGGAAGAACCCGAACACGACCCCGATCACCGTGCTCGTCGCCATCGCCGCGATCACCGCCGGCATCGGGAGCGCGAGGGACCACCCGAGCGCGCCGCCGAGCGCCTTGATCACGCCCGCGCCGATGCCGAGCCCGAACACGCCGCCGATCACGCTGAGCACGATCGCCTCGACGAGGAACTGCGTCATGATGTCCGCCGCCGAAGCGCCGATCGCCATGCGGATGCCAATCTCGCGCGTCCGCTCCGTCACGCTGACGAGCATGATGTTCATCACGCCGATCCCGCCGACGAGCAGCGAGACGGCGGCGATCGAGGAGAGGAGCACGGTCAACGTGCCGACGATCTCCTCGGATGATTTGCGGAACTCGGCCTGCGTGCGGATCCCGAAATCCGGATCCGCGTCGGGCTCGATCCCGTGCCGCTGCCGCAAGATCGCGTTGATCTGCGCGACGGCGCGATCGACGGTGCGCTCGTCCGTCGCGGAGGCGATGAGCTGCTGCACGCGCCCCGGCGGGCTCGGCACCACGCGCGCACGGAAGCTGCCGATCGGCATGAGCACGCGATCGTCCTGATCCTCGCCGAAGGGCGATTGCCCCTTCGACGTGAGCAGACCGACGACGCGGTACGGGTAGCGGCCGATGCGCACGTACTGACCGATCGGATCTCCGGCGCCGAAGAGTTTTTCGCGGACGGTCTCGCCGATGATGACGACCTTCGCTTTGAGAAGCTCCTCCGACTCCGTGAACATCTGGCCCTTGCCCACGGAGAAGCCGCGTACCGGGAAGTAGCTGCGCGACACGCCCATCACCTGCGTCACGGCGTTGCGATCGCCTGCGATCACCTGCGCGCCCGTGGAGCTGAACGGCGCGACGTTCGCGATGCTCGTCGCCTCCGCGAGGAGCGCGCGGCCATCGGCCTCCGTGAGGCGATTGACGTCGGTGCTTCGTACGCCCGAGGTCTGCGTCGACTGCGGGAAGATGAAGATGACGTTCGCGCCGAGGTTCGAGATCTGTCCGAGGACCTGCGCCTGCACGCCCGTGCCGAGCGCGACCACGATCACCACGGCCGCGACGCCGATGAGGATGCCGAGCACCGTCAGGGTCGAGCGCAGCTTGGAGCGCACGATGGCGCGCAGCGCGAGCCGGATCGCGGCGAGGATCGCCGTCACGAAGCGGCTCCGTGCTCGTCCTGGACCGGCAGCTCCGCGAGCGCGCGCGCCGCGTCCGTCGGCCTCTCGTTCACGATGTCGCGCCGCACCGAGCCGTCACGCATCTCGACCACGCGGCTCGCGCAGTCGGCGATGTCGCGCTCGTGCGTGACCAGCACGATCGTGATGCCCTGCTCTCGGTTGAGCCGCTGCAAGAGATCGAGCACCTCGTAGCTCGTGCGGGTATCGAGGTTGCCCGTGGGCTCGTCGGCGAGCAGGAGCGGCGGCTGTGTCACGAGGGCGCGCGCGATCGCGACGCGCTGCTGCTGACCGCCGGAGAGCTGGTTCGGCGTGTGGTGCAGGCGCGCGCCGAGACCGACGGCGTTGAGCGAGGCGAGCGCGCGCTTCCTTCGCTCCGCGGCGCCGACGCCTCGATACACGAGGGGCAGCTCGACGTTCTCCAGCGCGGTCGTGCGGGGCAGCAGGTTGAAGCCCTGGAACACGAACCCGATGAGGTGGTTTCGCACGATGGCGCGCGCGTCGTTGCTCCGCGAGCCCACGTCGATCCCGTCGAGGATGTACTTGCCGCGCGTCGGCCGATCGAGGCAGCCGATGATGTTCATCATCGTGCTCTTGCCCGAGCCGCTCTGCCCGATGATCGCGACGAACTCGCCCTGCCGGATCGTCAGGTTCACGCCGCGGAGCGCGCGCACGACGACGGCCTCCGTGACGTAGTCCTTGTGAATCTCGACGAACTCGATGATCGGCGGGGCGTCCTTCATCACGTCCCCCGCCTAGAACGGCTTGCGGCCGCCGCGCCCGCCTGCGGCCCCTGCGTCGGTCTCTTCGGTCACGACCTTCAGGTTGCCGATGTCCGTACGGAGAACCGTGTAGACGCCGTCCGTGATGCCGATGTCGACCTCGCGCATCTCGATCTGCTCGGCGCCCAGGGTCTCGTTCGTGAGCACGTAGATGCGCCCCTTGCCGGCAAGCAGCGGCGGCAGCGGATCCTGCGGGATGGGCTTGCCTTCCTTCGTCATCGGCGGCGAGGGCTTGAAGCGCAGCGCCGCGTTCGGCAGGCGCTTGATGCCCTTCGCCTCGGCCGAGTGGATCGTCGCCGTCGCCGTCATCCCGGGACGCAGCTTGATGTCGGGGTTCTCGACCTCGATCACCGCCGCGTACGTCACGACGCCTGCCTGGTTCACGGGGCTGTAGCGCACCTGGCTCACGAGCCCCTTGAACGACTCGCCGGGGAACGCATCGACGCGGATGTCCGCGGACATCCCCTCCTTCAGGCGCCCCACGTCCGCTTCGTCGATGTCCGCGAGCACGCGCATCTTGCGGAGATCCTGGGCGATCACGAAGAGCGTCGGCGTCTGGAAGCTCGCGGCCACGGTCTGGCCGGGATCGATCGCGCGGTTGATCACGACGCCCTCGATGGGCGAGTAGATCTTGGTGAACGCGAGGTTCGTGTTCGAGCGCCGCAGCGTGGCAGCGAGCTGCGCGACCTGCGCCTTCGAGGCCGCGACATCGGCGAGCGCGATGTCGTAGCTGCCTTGTGCGGCATCCAGATCCGCCTGCGATCCCACGCCTTCCTTGAACACCTTGCGCGCCCGCTCGAGCCGCACCTTCGCCGTCTCGAGGTTCGCCTCGGCTCGCTTGACGCTCGCGTTCGCGGCCGCGACCTGCGCCGCGTTCGCGTCGATCTCCGCGCCGAGGAGCTGCGTATCGATCTCCGCGAGCAGATCGCCGGCCTTCACGTGGCTGTTGAAGTCGACGTGGACCTTCGTGATGCGACCGGAGACCTGCGCGCCGATCTGCACCTCGGTGACCGGCTTGACCTGCCCGGTCGACTGGATCGTCTCGAAGACGTCGCCTTGCGTGAGGGCCGCGCTCACGTAGCGCGCGGGCGGCGGCGGCTTGGTCTTCTGCAGGTAGAACATCCCGCCTGCGACGATGCCGCCGAGGACGAGCAGGATGACGAGCCAGCGGAGCCATTTTCCGCGGCCTTCGACGCGCGACAGCGCCTTGTTCAGGTCGGGCCGCTCAACCGCGTTGTTCCGGGCCTGTCCGCCCGCATCGAGGTGCACTCCCGGATTGGCCATGACGTAAGCCGTGATAGCACGGAGGAGCCTCCGGGCGCGGCCGCAGCGAAGGATCTTACGCGGGGCTTGATGGGGCGACACCTACGTGGCACATCCACGGGCCCATGCCCCAGCCCGCCATTGGCCCCGATACGCGCGTCTCTCTCTCGTACGTCCTCTTCGACGAGGATGGAGACACGGTCGATCGCGCGACCGAAAGCGAGCCGCTCGAGTATGTCCACGGCTACGCGCAGATCCTCCCGGGCCTCGAGCGAGCGGTCGAGGGCATGCGGGCCGGCGAGCGCCGCGAGATCTTCGTCGAGCCCGCGGACGCGTTCGGCGAGCACGACGACGAAGGCGTCTTCGAGGTCGACAAGGCCGACTTTCCCGACAGCGAGCACGTGACGCCCGGCGACGAGTTCATCGCGCAGGCCCCTGACGGCGAGTCGATCGCGATGCGCGTGGTCGAGGTGCTTCCGGACGCGTTCGTCGTGGATACGAACCACCCGCTCGCGGGCCAGAAGGTCCGCTTCGAGGTCGTCGTGCACGACGTGCGCGCGGCGAGCGACGAGGAGATCGCGGAGGCGCAGGCCGAGCTCGAAGAGCGCGCGCACGGCGACGGCGGCGGCTGCTGCGATCACGATCACGACCATGATCACGACCACGATCATGGACATGCGGCCGAGGGTGGCGGACATCTCGTCCAGCTCTCGCGCAAGCGCTGAAGACTTTTGCACCCGGGGGGGAGCAAGTCCGACCAAGGGAGACACAACGACCGATGAAAGCTGCTTCCGATCAGGGTTACTTTTCCGCGCTTGCCTATGATCTCCGGGTGCGCGCGCGCCTCCTCGACAATGGCGTGATCACGCCGGCAGACGTCGACAATTACCTCGCCGGGCTCCCCGAGCTCGAGACGCAGGCTGAGGCGCTCGGCATCCCGCAGCCCGCGCTCGTCTCCGCGACCTCGGCGCCGGCGCCCGCCCCGCAACCCGTCGCGGCGGCTCCTGCCCCCGCCCCGGCCACGAGCAGCGCGGCGGAGCTCGAGGATGACGTCGACGACGTAGCCGACGAGGCAGGCGAGGCGTGAGCAGCCAGGGCGATCGCGACGCGCCGGCGGGGCAGCTCCCGAAGCTCGACTTCTCGATTTTTGTGATGTCCATCATCGGCTCGGCGCACGTCCACCTCGGCGATATGCCCGGCCCGGATGGGCATTCGGAGCGGAGCCTCGACCTCGCGCAGCAGGACATCGAGCTCCTCACGCTTCTCGAGGAGAAAACGAGGGGAAACCTCACGGGCGACGAGGAGCGGCTCCTCACGCAGGCCCTCGACGAGTTGCGCGAGCGCATCGCGGAGGTATCCAAAGAGACGTGAGCTCACGTCGTCCGCCGCTCTCGCTCATCGTCTTGATCTCGTGGCTCCTCGTGGCTGCGTCGGCGTGCGGCAAGGGCGGCGGATCGCCGGGCGGCTCGTCCCAAGCGGGCGAGCCCACCTCGTCGCTCCCGCCCGGCGCGCTTCCTCTCCCGAGCGGCGCAGCGCCCACCGCTCCGCCTCCGGCGCTCGCGCAGACCGCGCCTTCCGGGCCGGCGATCGTGACGACCGAGGGCACGCCGATCTCCTTCGCGCCTCTCGCGAAGAAGGCGGATCCGGCCGTGGCGACGGTGAAGGCGCGCGTCGAGAAAGAGACCTCGTCGGGTCGAAGGCGCGCCGTGTCCGAGGGCCTCGGCACCGCGTTCGTCTACGATCCCGAGGGGTTCATGCTGACGAACAACCACGTCATCGAGGACGCGACGGACATCGTCGTCGGCTTCGTCGATGGCCGTGAAATGCGGGCGACGGTCGTCGGCCGGGACAAGCACACGGACATCGCCGTCTTGCGCGTCGACGAGCGAGGTCTGCCCTCGCTCTCGCTCGGCGACTCGGACGTGATCGACGTGGGCGACTGGGTCGTCGCGATCGGCAACCCGTTCGGCCTCTCGCACACCGTCTCGGCGGGCATCCTCTCGGCGAAGGGCCGCACGCGCGACGACGTGAAGGGCCTCGATCCCAGCGGTTATTTCAACTTCCTGCAGACGGACGCCAGCATCAACCCGGGCAACTCCGGCGGCCCGCTGCTCAACATGCGCGGCGAAGTCGTGGGCATCAACGCGGCCGTCCGCGCGAACGCGAACAACATCGGCTTCGCGATCCCGATCAACATGGTCAAGCAGCTCCTGCCCATGTTGCTGCGGGACGGCAAGATTCGGCGCAGCGCGCTCGGGGTCTTCGTCGACGCGCTGAACCCGATCGAGGCCGGGCGCCTGCGCCGGCCGGATCGCAAAGGCGCGTGGGTGCAGAAGGTGATCGCGGGCGGGCCGGCCGATCGTGCGGGGCTCTCGCCTGACGACGTCATCGTCGCGTTCGACGGCAAGCCCGTCGCCGATCCGAACGAGCTCCGGTGGCTCGCGAGCATCGCGGGCGTCAACAAGACGGTGTCCTTGCGGATTGCGCGCCTCGAGCGGGTCTTCGACGTCCGCGTGACGCTCGCCGAGCTCGAGCCGATCGACGACCGTGAGGAGCCTTGACCTTCCGGCCGGAAGGCCGATCGCCTAGAGTACCACCTCGCCGTGCCCCCCATTCCCACGCCCCCGGACGAGTCCCTCCGGCCCGAGCCGGCCGACCCGACGGACGACCAGATTGAAGGTGCCCTGGGGGTGCCGGACGATCTCCCTGACGCCCCCCCCGTCCCCGAAGCCGCGATCGGCCGTCTCGGCCGCGTGAATAGGCGTTCGCAGGAGGCGTCCAACAAAGAGGCCCGAAGGCGGGAGGCAGAGGAAGATCGTGAGCTCATCCTTCGGGCACAGAAGGGGGACCAGGCGGCGTTCAGGCGGCTCGTGGAGCGCCACCAGCGCCGCGCCTTCGCGATCGCGATGGGGCTCGTCCGGGACGAGAACGACGCACGCGAGCTGGTGCAGGATGCTTTCTTGCGGGTCTACCGCAACCTCAACTCCTTCCAGGGTGGATCGTCGTTTTTCACCTGGCTCTACCGGATCGTCACGAACTTGGCGATCGACCTCATGCGCAAGCCTGGGCGTCGGGATGCCGAGCTCGTCGACGGGCAAGCCGCTTCGGATGAGCCGACGGAGTTTCCGCTGGTCTCTCGCATCGATGGCGCCGACCCGATCGACGTCATGCGCCGCCGGGAGATCGCGGGCCGCATCCAGGCCGCCCTCGATGCCCTGCCCCCCTACCACCGAGGCGTGATTCTGATGCGTGAGGTCGAAGGCATGTCGTACGAAGAAATGGCCGTGGCCATGGGCGTCTCGAAGGGGACGATCATGAGCCGGCTGTTCCATGCCCGGCAGAAGCTCCAGCGCGCGCTCGCGGATTGCTACGCGGAGGAAGGGCGTTCGCGGAGCGGCAATACGGACGAGATCGCAGCCGAGCCGGAGGAGGCGCCGTGACCACGAAGACGATGAACGGAGAAGCGCGCGAGACGCGCACGAAGCGGCCGCCGACGGACCTCGAGCTGATGATGTACGTGGACGGCGAGCTCGAAGGCGAGCGTCTGCACGAGGTTCGTCTGGCTCTCTCGCGCGACAGCGTGCTGCGGAGCAAAGTCGCCGCGTTGTCGCTCGCATCGTCGATCGTCGGGGAGAACGCCGAGAGCGGCGCCGCCGAGATCGACCTGACCGATGGGATCATGGCGCGGATCGCGGCCGACAAGAGCGCGACGCGTGACGCGAGGGACGCCGCGCCTGCGCCGCTGGAGGCGCCTGTCGAGCGCAAGGAAGCCGAAGTGAAACCGCTGCTCCAGCCGGGCCTCGGCAAGGCAGCGGCGAAGTCGGCGCCCTCGAACGACAACTCGCGTGGGATCTTCGCGCTCGCGGCCATCGCGGTCGCGGCGGCGGCGGGCCTCATGATCTGGGGGCGGATGGACGTGGGTACGCCGCATTCGCAAGGCGCGCCGGTGGCCGCGGTCACGACGCCCGAGGAGCTGCCCGCGGCTCCGGCCCCGACGCCTGCGGAGGCGCCTCGCGCGGCCGAATCGGACGCGCAGGACGGCGATGCCGAGCCGGGCGTGGCCGTCGCGGCCGTCGACTTTGGCACCAAAATCGGCACGATCTTTTACGTGCCGGCAGAGGCTGCCACGTCGAACCACACCACCACCGTCGTGTGGTTGGCCGACGATTCCGCTGGAGGAGAACAATGAGGCTCCCGCTGATTGCTTTGCTCGTGGCCGCGCTCGGGCTCTCGCTCGGGCACGGGCCCTCCGTGGCGCATGCCCAGGACGCCGCCGCACAGGCGGACACGTCCGTTTCGATGGAGATCGTGGTCCTCCACGGCACGAACGACGGCACGGGCATCGACGCCAAGATCGGCAAGATGCCCGAGCTCGCGAAGCCGCCGTTCTCCTCGTACAACAGCTACAAGCTGCTCGATCGCTCGAAGCAGACCTCGTCGAAGGCGAGCCCCTCCACGCTGAAGCTCCCGAACGACCGGGTGCTCAAGGTCTCGCTGAAGGACGTGATCCAGCCGAGCAAAAAGGGCGAATCGAAGCGCTATGTGATCAGCGCCAGCATCCAGAAGCCCGGCGGCAGCGATTTCCTCCCGCTGCTCGAGGTCAACGCGAAGGCCGGCGAGACCTTCTTCGTGGCCGGCCAGAACCACAAGGGCGGCGTCCTCGTCATCGGGATCAAGGTCAATCCCTGAACTCGGTATAGTGGGGGGCGGATGCTCCCCCGCTCGTCTTTCTTCGCTCCTCTCCTCATCGCCGGAAGCCTCCTGATCTCCGCCTGCGGCGGAAGCGCTCCTCCTCCGAACATGCCGCGCTACGCGCCCGGGACGGTGACCTACCGGCTCCCCGTCGTCGGCAAGTGGCGCGTCTACCGCACGCACTACGGCGCGAACAACGACCAGGCCTACGCGCTCGATCTCGTGATCGACGACGACATGCCGCGATCACAGCGCAACGAGGACCATCCCTCGTACAACCAGCCGATCGTCGCGGATGCGCCGGGCGTCGTGGTGATCGCGGTCGACGGCGTGCCCGACAACGTCCCGGGGCGCGCGAACAAGTACGACATGCACGGCAACTTCGTCGTGCTCGACCATCAGAACGGCGAGTACTCGCTCTTCGCGCACTTCATCCCGGGCACCGTGCGCGTGCGCAAAGGCATGTTCGTCCCGGCCGGCACCGAGCTCGGTCGATGCGGCAACTCGGGGCATTCGTTCGCGCCGCACCTGCACTGGCAGATCATGACGGACGCGGACGCGAACGCCGCGCGCGGCGTGCCGCCTCGGTACACGCCCTACGAGCGCAACGGCGCGATGTCGGTCGAGCTCCCGCAGAAGGGCGATCGCCTCCTCGCGAAGTAGAGCGCGCGCCGTCAGCGCTGCGGAGGCTCGCTCGGAGACGCGGCGAGCGGGAGACCGAGTTCGAAGACCGTGCCCTTCTCCGGGTGCGCGAATGCGCGGATCTTGCCGCCGTGCGAAGCCACGATGTTCCGCACGATGCTGAGACCGAGGCCCGAGCCCGTGCCGTCGGTCTTCGTCGTGAAGAACGGCTCGAAGATCTTCTCGAGGTGCGCAGCGTCGATGCCGTGGCCTTCGTCCTGGATCGTGACGCGGACGGCGTCGCCGGCCTCGGACATCGTGGTTTTGATGATCAGACGTCCGCCGCTCTCACGCATCGCGTGCGCGGCGTTCGTGAAGAGGTTGACGAAGACCTGCGTGAGCTGACCGGCGACGCCGCGGACGAGACGCACGTCGCCGAACGCGCGCTCGACCATCACGTTCAGCTCGCCGAGCACGTGGTCGCAGAAGACGAGCGCGCGCTCGATCGTGTCGTGGATGGCGACGGGCGCGGGCACGGACGCGGTGGGACGCGAGTACGCCATGAGGTCGCGCGAGAAGCGCAGGATGCGCTCGGCGGCCTCGTTGATGCGCGCGAGGCGCTCGACGTCGGCGGGATCCGCCTCCGTGCGCAGGGCCTTTTTGTGCAGGTAGTCGGAGTACGCGACGATCGACGTGAGCGGGTTGTTGAGCTCGTGAACGATGCCGGCGGCGATCTGACCGAGCGAGGCGAGCTTGCCGGCCTGGATGACCTGCGCCTCGAGCTCCTTCACCTCGCTGCCGTGCGCGCGCGCCGCTCGATGCATGCGCGCGTTGCGCAGTGCCGCGCCGAGCGCGAGCGCGAGACGGTCGACGAACGCATCCATCGAGCCCGTGCCCGAGAAGCGCGCCTCGTCGTCGGAGGCGAGGTGCAACGTCGAGCCCTCGTCGCCGTTGATGACGACGACACGCTCGAACGCGTACTCGGGGAAGAGCCTCGTCGGATCGGGGGACTCGGCGCCGTCGCTGCGCGCCCCGCGGCGCACGACGACCTGTCCCTCGCTACCGCCGGGCACGCAGACGCCGATCGCCGCGTCGGACAGCACTTCGAAGGCTGCGGCGACGAGCGACGTGGCGGCTTGCTCCGCGCTCGCGTCGGGCGGGATTTCGCACGAGGCGACGAGCAAAGCGTCGAGCCACTCGACGGGGAGATCGCGGCGCATCGCTTTCCTTTGCGTGATCGGGATCTGAGATTCCCGTATCGGAGCTTCGAGACCTTCGGCACCCATCTCTCACCCGAGCGCTCGGTTGGGGTCCTCTTCGCTGGACCGGTCTAGGTCGATGATCTTCGCCGCCCCCACGTACGCCTTGGTTTCGTAGCGCGTAATCTTGCCGATCTTCCGGACGATCTCGGCCATTCGTTCGGCCTCCCCGAGGATCGTCGTGGCCGCAGAGCGGACGGACGCCGGGTCCTCCGCCCTCCGGTTGATGAGCTCCGCGTAGCCGAGCACGCTCGTGAGCGGCTGGTTGAGCTCGTGCGCGGCCGCGCCCGCGAGCTCCGCGATGAGCGCCTGTTTTTCGCGCGCGCGGAGCTCGTCTTGCGCCTTCGTCAGCTTCGCCTCCATGCGCAGGCGCTCGCGTAGATCCGTGAAGAGACCGACGGAGCCGACGGGTCGATCGTCCTCGACGATCAGCGCAGCCGAGAGGAGCACCGGGATCAGCGTGCCGTCCTTGGCGAGCGCCTCCGTCCGGTAGCCTTCGAGCCTCCCGGGGCCTCCGTGCTCCGGTGACTTGATGAGCCGCATGATCTGCGAGGCGCGGTTCGGCGCGTAGAGATCACGCACGTTCATCGTGCCGATGACCTCGACCGCGCGGTAGCCGTAGATCCGCTCCGCGGCGCGGTTGAAGAGACGAATCACGCCCTCGTTGTCGGCCGAGATGATCGCGTCGACCGAACTCTCGATGACGCGCTCCAAGAACTCCTTCGTCTTCTTCAGCTCGGCGGCCGTCGCGCGATCGTCGGTCACGTCGCGCAGGCTCACGAGGATCGCGCCGCCGTCCTCGCGCAGCACCGAGCTCGAGCTCACGCTGATGATGCGGCGCTCGCAGGCGATCTCGCTCGAACGGCGGATCGTGATGTCGACCATGCTCGGGAAGACGTTCCGCTTGAAGCTCCTGCGAATGCGGTTGAGCGTCGGCAGGTCCTTCGGATCGACGACGTCGGCGAGGCGGCTCGCCGCGAGCTGCTCCTCGGTGAGGCCCGTGATCTCGCGCGCGCGCGGGTTCGAGAAGAGGATCCGGCCGTCGACGTCCACGACCACAATGCCGTCCGCGGCCGAGTGGAAGAAGTCGGCGTATCGCTCGAGCGCGGCGAGGCGGCGCTCGGCCTCGAAGCGGGCGACGTTGATCTCCTGCGTCTGATCGCGGAGCGACTGGAGGATCTTCGCGTTGCGCAGCGCGATGGCCGTCGCGTTCGCCACGGTACGCGCGAGCGAGAGCTCGTGCTCCCGCATCGTCCCCGGCTGCCGGGCGCGCAGGAAGAGCACGCCCATGGGTTTGTCGTCGTAGACGATCGGGACGAGCGCGAGCGAGCGGAACGAGTTCTGCGGCAGGTCCGCGCGAACGACCTCGAAGAGCGGGTGCGTCGCGGCGTCCTCGATCACGAGGACCTCGCCCGTCTCGAGCGTCCTCCGGATCTCGGGGTACTTGTTGAGGACGATGGGCAGATCGCGCAGCTCCCGATCGTCGCTCGCGGCCACGACGTAACCCGTGTCGACGTTGTCGCCGACGAGCACGATGCTGCATCGATCGACCCGCGCGACCTCGGCGATGCGACGTACGACCGTGAAGAGGATGTCGCGGAAGTCGAGCGTCGACGAGAGCGCCTGCGTGAGCTCCAGGACGACACGCGCGTCCCGCTCGCGACGCCAGAGTGCGTCGACGTACTCGCGCATGCGGAGCTGGCCGCGGATGCGCGCGAGGAGCTCGGCGGGGCGGAACGGCTTGCGGACGAAGTCATCGGCGCCCGCGTCGAAGGCGCGCGTGATGTCGTCGTCGGTGTCGAGCGCCGTCAGCACCACGACGGGGACGTCGCCGATGCGCGTGTCTTCGCGCAGGTGACGCAGCACCTCGAAGCCGTCGGGCGGCGGCATGACGAGGTCGAGCAGGACGAGCGACGCGTCTCGCTCGGCGAGCCACGCGAGCGCCTCGGTGCCGGACGCCGCCGTGGCCACGGGGATGCCGGCGCCCGCGAGCGCCTGCGTCAGCACGTGTCGGCTGACGGCGTCGTCGTCGACGACGAGCACAGGGAGCGCGTGGAGCACGGAACGAGATTATCCGCGGTCGCGCAGGAAGGGAAACGTGCAGCCGCTCTTCCGTCTCAGGAGAACAGATCGCCCTGCGGTGTGCCTTTCACGGGCATCGGCTTGCCCAGGTGCTCGTAGGCCTTTCGCGTGGCGATGCGCCCGCGCGGCGTGCGGCCGAGGAAACCCTGCTGGAGGAGGTAAGGCTCGTAGACGTCCTCGATCGTGTCGCGCGGCTCGCTGAGCGCGGCTGCGATCGTGTCGATGCCGACCGGGCCTCCGTCGTAGTGATCGATGATCACCATGAGCAGCCGCCGATCCATCTCGTCGAGGCCCGCGGCGTCGATCTCCAGGCGCTCGGCGGTGATGCTGGCGATCTTCGCGGTGATGCGGCCCGTGCCGAGGACCTCGGCGAAGTCGCGGGCGCGGCGCAAGAGTCGGTTCGCCACGCGCGGCGTGCCGCGGGCGCGCGCGGCGAGCTCGCGGGCTCCCGCGTCGTCGATGGGCACCTCGATGAGGCGCGCGCTTCGCGTGATGATGCGCTGCAGATCCTCGACGGGATAGAAATCGAGCCGCACGACGTAGCCGAAGCGCGAGAGCAGCGGCGCCGTGAGCAGGCCCGTGCGGGTCGTCGCGCCGATCAACGTGAAGGGCTTGAGCGCGAGCTGGATCGTCGTCGCGTACGGGCCGTCGCCCGTCATGATGTCGATCTTGAACGCCTCGATCGCGGGGTAGAGGCTCTCCTCGACGGCCGGCGTGAGGCGGTGAATCTCGTCGATGAAGAGCACGTCGCGCGCTTCGAGCTTCGTGAGCAGGCCGGCGAGCGCGCCCTTGTGCTCGATCGCCGGGCCGCTCGTGGCGTGCAGGTTCACGCCCATCTCACGCGCGACGATGTGCGCGAGCGTCGTCTTGCCGAGTCCGGGCGGACCACAGAAGAGCGTGTGATCGACCGGCTCGCGCCTGCGCTTCGCGGCCTCGACGAAGACCTTGAGGTTCTGCCGGTGTTTGTCCTGCCCGACGTACTCGTCGAGCGAGTCCGGCCGGAAGAGCCGATCGAAGCGGTCGTCGTCCGCGGTGGACGCCGGAGAGATCACGCGCTCGGACATGCGTGAGGAGGTAACCCGTACGAAGGAAAGATGAAAGGCGCCGGTTCAGCCGAGGGCGGGCTTCGAGGAAAGCCGCGGGCGGCTGCCCGGGATCACGAGGGGGAGCCAGCACTGTATGACGGGCGCGCCGTCGGGGGTGTCCTCCACCTTCACGGAGCCGCCGTGCAGCTCCATGATCGACTGCGCGAGGCTCAAGCCGAGGGTGAGGCCACGGCCACGCGAGGTGGCGCGGCGGGCGAAGAGGGCTTCGAGCTCGGCGCGCGTGGTGTTGCGGCTGCCGAGCTCGACGTCGATCCGCACGGCCTGGCCCGGTTCGGCAGGACGGAGGGCGCGCACACGAACCGCGCGAGACGCCGCGTCGGCCGCGGACGTGCGGATCGCGTGGGCCACGACGACCGCGATCGCGCGCGCGACGTAGGCGGGATCCACGGGGACCGTCGGCAGCCCCTCCGCGACCTCGAGGACGACGTCGTTCTGCGTGTCGACCGCGAGCTCGCGCGCCTTGCGCACGGCCTCCGTCGCGAGGAGCGCGACCTCGGTCGCGCGCGGCATGAGCGTGAGCTGCCCGGCCTCGACGCGCGCGGTGTCCAGGATCGACTCGATGAGGCCGAGCAGCTCGCGGCCGCGGTTCGTGATGAGCGCCAGGCTCTCGCGCTGGCTCACGGTGAGCTCCTCGCGGCCGACGAGATCCGCGAAGCCGAGGATCGCGTTGAGCGGGCTCTTCAGGTCATGGCTCACGCTCGCGAAGAGCAGGCCTCGCATGCGTTGCGCGGCCTCCTGCGCTTCGAGCGCGCGCTCCTGCGCGCCCGCGAAGATCCGAAACCGCTCGGCCAGCACCTCGATCGCCCGGCCGAGCCGCGCGACGAGCTCGAAGCGCGCAGGCCGCGCGATCTGCGTCACGCCGCGCAGCACGCTCTCCGTGCCGAGCAAGCGCACGCGGTGCGTGGCGAGCTTGAGGTCCGCCGCGAGGGCCCGGCCGATGAGCACACCGAGCAGCGCCGCGACGAGGACGAACGCGAGGGCGATCCCCACGCCCTCGGTCGTCACGGCGGGATCGAGCTCGGCCGTGAAGCGTACGTCGGCCTGGCCGTCCTCGAGCGGCATGCTGAGCACGAGCTCGCCGTCGACCTCGCGCCGGAAGGTGGGATCACCGTCGCGCCGCGGGCCCGTGATCCGCGCGAGGAATCCGTGCTCCGCGGCCGCGGCCACGGCGTCCTCACGCGCGTTCTTGTTCCCCTGCCCCGGCCCTGGATCGAGCGCGATCTTCGCGAGGAGCAGCGCCGTGTTCCTCCGGCTCTGCTCGGTGAGCGTGCGCATGTGCGCGTGCGTCGTGAGCACCGCGCCCACGCCGACGAGCGCGACGGGCGCGACGACCGCGAGCAAGAACTTCTGCAAGAGCCTGCGTCGCGGAATCTGGTGCAGCTCCTGCGACTCGAGCAGCGTCGTGATGGGCTCGATCGGGACGAGCTCGAGCAGGCGCACCGTGGCGGCGCGGATGAACACGTACTGGATGAGCGACGCGGCGCCGACGATGGTGATCGTGAGACAGAGCAGGCTGATGGCGCGGCCCTGATCGAGTTTGTCCGGGCGGACGCCTGGCGCGAGGCCGATGAGGGAGACGACCGCGCCGACGACGAAGGTCCGCATCGTGATCGCGCTCGGCAGCGCGGCGAGCTCGCCGAAGTCCTGCGCGCGTACGGTCGCGGTGCCGCCCGAGAGCACGTGGAGGAGCGCGCGATGCTTGCGAACCCGGAGCAGCGTCACGAGCAGGCACAGACCGAACGCGACGACCGCGAGCGCGGCGCCGATGACGAGGATGTTCTTCGTCATCGTCCAGTCGAGCACGATGAGGTTCGGCGCGAGCAGCGCGATCGCGAAGAAGCCCCCGAGGCCCGTGAGGAGCTGGCGGCCCAGGATGTTGCGCGTGAAGGTGCGGGCGACGTTGGTCATCGATCGCCCTCCTTGCGCGGGAGCGGCATCGGCGGCGGCGTCATCGAGTCGAGCAGGCGCGCGGGGCGCGGCGGCGGATCCGAGGACAGGTCGATCACGCGCGAGTCGCTCGGCGACTCCACGAGCGTGCCCGGATCCGCGAGGTACGGCAGCGTCGCGGTGAACGTCGAACCCCGCCCCATCTCGCTGCTCACATCGATCGTGCCGCCGTGCATGTGCACGAGCCGCTTGGTGATCGCGAGGCCGAGCCCCGTGCCTCGGCGGCGTGACTGCGCGTCGCCGAGCTGCCGGTACTCCTCGAAGATGGCCGCCGTCTGCTCGCGCGGAATGCCCGGTCCCGTGTCGCGCACGACGATCGCGACGAACGATCCGCGCGCCTCGATCTTCACCGTCACGGAGCCACGGGCCGTGAACTTCACCGCGTTCGAAACGAGGTTCGTGATGATCTGCCGAACACGCCGTTTGTCCGCGTACGCGTAGAGCCGACTCTCGCCCGTTACTTCGAGCCCCAACGGTTTGCCCTTGATGGTCGCGGTCGCCTCGCGCACGACCTGCTCGGCGATCTGACGGACGTCCACGGGGCCACGCGAGAGCTGCAGCGTGCCCGTCTCCAGCGCGGAGAGCTCGAGGATGTCGTCGATGAGCTGCCGCAGGTGCTCGCCGCTCGTCCGGATCACGGCCAGCGACTCGCGCGCCTCGTCGCTGAGCGGGCCGTCGACCTCGCTCTCGAGCACGTGCGCGAAGCCGAGGATCGCGTTCAGCGGCGTGCGCAGCTCGTGGCTGAGGCCCGCGAGGAACGCCGAGCGTTCCTTGTCCATCTCCGAGGCCTGGAGCAGATCCGCGCGGTAGCTGCGCTCGGCAGCCGCGAAGCGCGTGACGAGCAGGTTGAACGCGGCCGTCAGCACGCCGACTTGATCGAGCGAGCGGATCGGGATCGGCTCGCCCGTCGGCGCCGCGTCGGGCCGCGCCATGTCGACGATGCGCTCACGCACGTAGTCGACGTCGTCGCTCAGCTGCTTGGTAAAGGCGATCGCGACGGAGACGGCCACGCCGAGCAGAAGCACGGTCAGCGCCGCGACTGCGTTCACCAGCGGCACGTAGCCCGGCGGCGGGCTCGGCGCCGAGACGAACGCGAGCACCGAGATCCCGTCGAGCGGCGGATCCAGCGGACGCGCCGCGAACCGCACGCGGCCGAGCGCCGTGCGCGTCTCGCCGCTGCCCGTCGCGAGCAGCCGCTGCACCTCGGCCTTGTTCGGCGGGCCGAAGCTCTCGTCCACGAGGATCTGCCCGCCCTGCTCGACGAGCAGAAGCTCCGTGCCGCTGCGCCTCGCCGCGCGCCCCACGATCTCGTGTCGCTCCTCCACCGTCGCGACGCGCATCCGCGCCGCGAGCGTCCCCGCGATCGCCGCGGCGCGCAGCGAGGAGGCGTCGTCGCTGATCCGCCGTAGCTGTGCGATCCCGAGCAGCGCGATGGCGAACGCCGTCGCGGTGCCGATCACCAGCACCAACACCGGCGCTACCGGCAAGAGCGGGAGGCTGCCGCGGAACAGTCGAAACGGGATGCGCCGCACGTTCGTCTCCCCCGCGGAGGAGCATCGTCCGCCCGCGTACGGCCTTCAAGGGGAAGGCTCAGGTCGGGCGCGGATCGGTCGCGAGGAGCGCGAAGACCGCGTGATCGAGCCAGCGGTTCTCACACCACTCGGCTTGCCGCGCGATGCCCTCGAAGCGGAAACCGAGCCGCCCGATCACCCGGAGCGAGGCGTGGTTGTCCGTCGCGGCCGCGACACGCACGCGATGCGCGCCCATGTACCGGAACGCGAACTCCACCGCCGCGCGCGCCGCCTCCGTCATCAGCCCGCGACGCATGCTCTCCTTGCGCAGCCAATACCCGAGCTCGCACGAGCGATGCATGTGCACGCACGACTCGAGCCCCACCACGCCCGCGAACGTGCGCCCCGCGCGCTCCCGGATCGCGAAGCGCACCGCGCGCCCTTGATCCCAGTCGGCCACGCACGCCTCGGTGAAACGCACGCTCGACGCGGGCTCCGTGTAGTACTGCACCCACGGCAGCCACTTCGACAGCATCGGCCGCGAGCCGTTCACCGCGAGCCACACCTCGGGCGAGTCCGAAGGATCGACGGGCGCGAGCAAGAGGCGCGGCGTCTCGATGGGCTGGGCACGAAGGTCGGCGCGCGGCGGGATGACCAGCATGCGCGTCACTTGCAGACGAAGCGCGCCGCGTAGGGCTCGAGGACACCCGCCTCGAAGTCGAGCCACGCGATGAACCACTCGCCTGGCGCCTTGCCGGCGATGATCGCGGGGCTCGGCTGCGCGCCGCTCACGCGGGCGATCTTCGTGGAAGGACCGACGCCGTCGCGGCTGATCGGCGCCGTCATCACGCCGCCCTTCTCGAACCACACGATGCGCGCGTTGCCCGAGCCGTCCACGCCGACCGACGGATGACCGCCGAGCTTGCTGAAGCGTTTGTCCCGCCAGAGCGGCTCCGCGTTCGCCGCGTCGAGGTACGCCGCCGACACGCCCGAGTTGCTCTCGCCGTCCCACACGAGGAAGCACGCGTCCTTGCTGCACGCGATCCCCGTCATGTCGGCCTTCGACTTGTCCGTGTTCACCACGATCGTGTTGCCGATCCACCGATCGTTGCGGTCGCCCTTCTTGCGCGGCTCGATGCCCTTGCCCACGTCGGCGAGCGGCAGGCGCATGTGATACGCGACCTGGTTCGGCGTGCGCTCGAGCCGGAACGACACGTGCGCGGCGTCGCCCGCGATGCCGACCATTGGCGAGCGCACGCGCGGCTTTTGCGGCCCCGCGGGCACGAAGTCCGTCGCGCGCGTGACCTCGCCTTGGGGTTCGAGCTTCGACGAGAGGCGCCGCAGGAAGAGCTCTTCGTTGCCCGTATCGGCCTCGGCCGACCAGGCCACGAGAAACGTCCCGTCCGGCGCGCGATGCATCGACGTACCCGAGCTCGGCCCGCGCAGCGGCGCGATGTTCACCATCGGCCCGCCGATCCGGCCGTCGGGATCGAGCAAGCGCGCGTGCACGCCCGCCTCCGTCCCGTGCCCGTCCGCGTAGAGCAGCACGAGCTCTTCGTCGAACGACATCACCACCGGCCGCGTCACCGCGCCGCCCTCCGGCGTCACGTCGATCGGATCCGAGAGCGGCCGCAGCGCTTCATCGAGCGCGACCGCGAACGCGTGCTCCGGCCCCTCGTGCGTGTCGGTCCAGACCATGATCGGCCCGCGCGAACCGAGCGCGATCCATGGACGCCCCGCGCCCACGCGACGCGGCTGGGATGATCCGAGATCGTACGATCGCGGGCGCGCGAGGCCCGTGAGCGAGCACGGCGACTTCGCCGCGTCGCCCGAGATCGCCACCTGCACGTGCTCGAGCATCGTGCGCGGCACGCCGTGGCCGCCCTTGTCGAACGCGTCCTTCAGGAGCTTCAGCGCGCCCTTGTGATCACCCTTCGCGAGCGTCGTTTGCGCCTCCGCGACGAGCGGCCTCCACGGCAGCGTCGACGGGGACGTCGCGGGCTCCGTCGACGACGCCGGGCGCACGCTCGACGACGAAGCCGGTTGCGGCGCCGCGACGCTCGCGCTCCCGTTCGGCGAAGACGACGACGCGGTCCCCACTTCGCCGCCCTTCGTGCTCGGACCGAACTTCGACCAGGCCGCGTATCCGCCGCCCACGAGCGCGACCAGCACCACGGCCGTCACGATGCCGAGCGCCGCCGTCTTCGGCTTCGGAGGCACCTGCGACAAACCCGGGCCGAGCGGCTCCAGCGTGCCCGGCGGCGCTTCGAACGTCGACTTCGTGTGACGCGGCGAGCCGCTCTCCGGCGGCGGACCTACGCGCACGGACCCGGGTGGCATCGACGCGAACGGGTTCGGCATCGTCGACGACGGCGGCGACATCGACACCCTCGGCAGATCGCTCCCTGTCGCCGTCAGACCCGACTTCGAGGGCGGCGGCGCGGGCACGGTCCTGCCCATCGAGTTGAGCTGATCGGCGGGGAAGAGCCCGGAGAACTCGGGCCGCGTCGTCTCGAACGCCGCCGAGAGCTCCTCGGCGAACTCGCGCGCGGTCTGGAAGCGATGATCGATCTTCCGATCGAGCGCCTTGTCGAACCACGCCTTGAACGTCGCCGGCAGGTCGGGCCGGTAGACGAGCGGATCGGGCGGCTGCGCGCTCGCGATCTGCGCGAACGTCATCGCCACGCCTTGCTCCGTCTGCCACACGGTTCGTCCCGTGAAGCACTCGTAGACGATGCACGCGAGCGCCCAGAGATCGGCGCGATGATCCACGGCGCCCTGCCCGCGGACCTGCTCGGGGCTCATGTACGCGGGGGTCCCGAACACCGCGCCTTCGCGCGTGAGCCGCGCTTGTTGCGCCCCGCCCGTTCCTTCGAGCGGCGTGTAGAACTTGGCGAGCCCGAAATCGAGGATCTTCGCGAGGAGCTGCCCGTCCTCGTCCTTGCCGAGGAAGATGTTCTCGGGCTTGAGATCGCGGTGGACGATGTTCGCGGCGTGCGCCTTCGTGAGGCCGCGACAGACCTGCGTGACGATCGCGAGCGTCGTCGGCACGTCGAAGTAGCGGACCTTCGTCATCCGCTCGTAGAGCGACTCGCCTTCGAGCAGCTCGAGCACGAGGAACGGCGGACCGTTCTCGAGGCGGCCCGAGTCGTACACATCGCAGATGTACGGGCTGCGGATCGCGGCGGCGGCGCGCGCTTCGCGGAAGAAGCGCTCGACCACCACCATCGAGGTCGTCAGCTCCTGCGCGAGGACCTTGATCGCGATCCGCTTGCCGATGTCGATGTTCTCGGCCTCGTAGACGGCCGCCATCCCACCACGGCCGATCTCGCGGGTGATCTTGTACTTCCCCGACAGGATGGTACCTACCGGTAGCTTCGTCGAGGTCGGTGAGGCCATCAGGTCATCGGCGACGAACGGAAAAGGGCGAACTCGCCCGCGAGGGTAGGCGAGGTGGAACCCGCCGACAACTCTACGACGTAGGCGGATGCCGATTGCCTTCGGAATGCCCGGAAGAGCGGGCCTCGGGCGAACGCCGTCCCGTGGGCTCTTGCACTCCGAAGCTGGATGTTGGCGACGAAGGTCACCAAATTTCCGTCCTCCATGCGGGAGGCTCGGAAATTCTCGCCGCCCGCGTGGCCTGAAACATTCCTGAAACCGAGGGGGCCGTAGACCACGTCCGGCCCCCCGAGCGAGAGGTCCGAGAGATGAAGAAGGTCGAGGCGATCATCAAGCCGTTCAAGCTCGACGAGGTCAAGGATGCCCTCGCGGAGGTCGGCATCCAGGGCATGACCGTGACCGAGGTGAAGGGCTTCGGTCGCACCGGCGGCAAGAAAGAGGTCTACCGCGGCTCGGCGTACGTCGTCGACTTCGTCCCCAAGGTGAAGCTCGACATCGTCGTCCCGGACCACATGGTCCAGAGCGTCATCGACGCCATCGAGAAGAGCGCGAAGACCGGTCGCATCGGCGATGGAAAGATCTTCGTCGTCCCGGTCGACGAAGCCGTCCGCATCCGCACCGGGGAGCGCGGCGAGGACGCGATCTGACGGAGAACAAATCATGAAGCCGAAAGACGTCATTCAATTCGCGAAGGATCACGACTGCAAGTTCGTCGACCTCAAGTTCATCGACCTGCCGGGCATCTGGCAGCACACGACGATCCCTGCGAGTCGGCTGAACGAGGACATGTTCGAGGAGGGCATCGGCTTCGACGGCTCCTCCGTGCGCGGCTGGCAGCCCATCAACGCGTCGGACATGTCGATGACGCCCGATCCGACGACGGCGAAGATCGACCCGTTCCACGCGCAGAAGACGCTCTCGCTCATCTGCAAGATCTCCGATCCGGTCACGGGCCAGCCCTACGGCCGCGACCCGCGGTACATCGCGCAGAAGGCGGAGAACCACGTCCGCGCGACGGGCATCGCCGACACGACGTTCTTCGGCCCCGAGGCGGAGTTCTTCGTCTTCGACTCGGTCCGTTACGATAACTCCCCGCGCGGCGCCTTCTACGAGATCGACTCGGACGAGGCCGTGTGGAACACGGGCAAGGCGGGCCCGAACCTCGGGCACAAGATCCGCCACAAGGAAGGTTATTTCCCGGTCTCGCCCACGGACTCGCTCGGCGACGTGCGCGGCGACATGATGACCACGCTCATCGAGAGCGGCGTCTCCGTCGAGGTCGGCCACCACGAGGTCGCGAGCGCGGGCCAGTGCGAGATCGGCGTGCGCTTCGACAAGCTCACGGCGATGGCCGACACGCTCATGTGGTTCAAGTACGTCGTGAAGAACGTGGCCAAGCGCCACAACAAGACCGTGACGTTCATGCCGAAGCCCCTCTTCGGCGACAACGGCAGCGGCATGCACTGCCATCAGTCGCTCTGGAAGGACGGCAAGCCCCTCTTCGCGGGCGACGGCTACGCGGGCCTGTCGGACATCGGCCTCTGGTACATCGGCGGCATCTTGAAGCACGCGAAGGCGCTCGCGGCCCTCACGAACCCGACGACGAACAGCTATCGCCGGCTCGTCCCCGGCTACGAGGCGCCCGTGAACCTCGCGTACTCGAGCCGCAACCGCTCGGCCGCGATCCGCATCCCGGTCGCTGCCGGCAACTCGCCGAAGGGCCGTCGCATCGAGGTCCGCTTCCCGGACGCCTCGTGCAACCCCTATCTCGCGTTCGCCGCGATGATGATGGCGGGCCTCGACGGCATCCAGAACCGCATCGATCCCGGCGATCCGCTCGACAAGGACATCTACGCGCTCTCGCCCGAGGAGCTCAAGGAGGTGCCGAAGTGCCCTGGCTCGCTCGACGAGGCGCTCACGGCGCTCGAGCGCGACCACGAGTTCTTGCTCCGGGGCGACGTCTTCACGCGGGACATCATCCACACGTGGATCGAGTACAAGCGCGAGCGCGAGCTCGATGCTGTGCGCCTGCGCCCCGTCCCCTACGAGTTCTTCCTCTACTACGACACTTGATCCGTAGGACGGGAACGCCCGCCGCGCGTCTCTCGGCTACGCCGGCGGGCCGAGCTTTGGTATCCTCCCCAGCCGGTTGAACCCTGGCGATCTCATCCAGTCACGGTACCGCCTCGTCCGGATGCTCGGATCCGGCGCGAGCGGCACCGTTTGGGCTGCAAAGAACGAGCTCATCGACCGCGAGGTCGCGCTCAAAATCCTGCACCCCGACGTCGCGGCCGACGCCGTGTCGTTGCAGCGCTTCTTCAACGAGGCGAAGGCGAGCGGCCGCGTGCGGAGCCCGAGCATCGTCGAGATCCTCGACCTCGGGCAGGCGGAGGACGGCTCGCCCTTCCTCGTCTTCGAGCTCCTCCATGGCGAGGGGCTCGACGCGTGGATCGCGCGCGAGCGCATGCTCGACCCGGCGATGCTCACCGATCTCTTCGTCGGCGTGGTCCGCGCGCTCGACAGCGCGCACCAGCAGGGGATCATCCACCGCGACCTCAAGCCCGCGAACCTCTACGCGCACCGCGCGCAGACCGGCGAGCTCGTGCTGAAGATCCTCGACTTCGGCATCAGCAAGATGCTCGAAGGCAACCCCGAGCATCTCACGCTCACGCGCACGGGCACCGTCGTCGGATCGCCCGCGTACATGAGCCCCGAGCAGGCCGCGGGCCGCGACGACATCGACGGCCGCGCCGACGTCTGGTCGCTCGGCGTGGTCATGCACGAGGCGCTCACGGCGACGCTCCCGCACGAGGCGGCGAACTACAACGCGCTCATGGTCCGCATCATGACGCGCGACGCCGACCCCGTGGCCTCGCGCAGGCCGGACCTACCGCCCGCGCTCGCCTCGCTCGTCGACGACTGCCTGCGCCGCGATCGGGATCGCCGTCCGACGGCCGGCGTGCTCGCGGCGCGCCTCGAAGCGGCGCTGCACGAGATGCAGCCGATGCGTTACGGCGCGCAGGGGAGCGCCCACGGCGGCATGCGCCTGCCGAGCGTGCCGCAGAGCATGCCGCGCCCGAACATGCCCTCGGCGCCCAATCCGCATGCGGCGCCCGCGCCGATGGATCCGATGGTCGCGCCGAACGCGGCGTCGAGCGGGAGCGGCGTGCTGATCCTCGCCGCAGGCATCGGCATCGCGCTCGGGATGATCGCGCTGTTCGTGCTCAGTCGGTTCCTGTTGCACTGAGGGTGGACGAAGGAAGGTTGACGCCGGCGACAAACCCTGCGCTCCCTTCCTCCTCGTACATGTTGGCGTTCACGTGGAATCTGCGGGGTCAGAGGGAGGCACTCCGACTCGCCTGTGCGTACCTGGCGGACAAAGGCAGCACGCTGGTCTGCCTCCAGGAGATGCCTGAGCAGGTAACCGAGCAAGAGATCCGGACGTGGACGTGACGCGCTGACTGCGCTCACGATGACGGACCCGCGCGTCGTGATGCTCGTGAGTCGCGATGTCCGCATCAAGACGCCGGCGGCCATCTTCATCCCGGGTGTCCTGCGTGATGCAGCCGAGCGCATGGTGGGCGCCGAGGTCCACGTACCGCACGTCGGAGACCTCCAGATCGTCGGCGTCCACTTCCCCGATAAACGCAATTTGCCTGAGGGACCGCCGCGGGAGCGTGTCGTTGGGACCCTGTCCGACCAGATGAGGTTCTTCTGGAGCGGAGGCCCGCTCATCGTGCTCGGCGACTTCAACGCGCATCCCTTCGACCGCGAGATCGCCCTACGAACCATGCTGTGGGCGACGCGAGACAGGCTCGAACTCGTCGAGGAGCGAGATCCGATCCCCCGGGAAGACGCCGGCATGCCCATCTTTCACCAAGGGCAGACCTACGCGAGCCGAGACGACCTGAAGACCGTGAAGAGTTTTCAGAAGCTGAAGCCTCTGTACAACCCGATGTGGCGCTGGCTCGGCGAGCGACACGCTCATCCGCGCGGGACCTACTACCGCAAGCACGACGACAGCATCGTGACCTGGCAGTGCCTCGATCAGATCCTCGTGAGTCCGGATCTGGCGGAACGTGTGGAGCGCGTGGACATCCTCGATCGGCTCGGCCCCCAGCTGTTGATCGACCCGAAACGGGCCACGATGACCGACATCTATGGTGACCATCTGCCGGTGGAGCTCACGCTGAAGGAAAGGACGGAGGAGGTTCTCCCATGACTGCTCGACAAACTTGGAAGGATCGGATCAAGGCCGTCGCCTCCGCCACCGAGCTCACGGAGCCGAGCCCCCTTGTGCAGACGCTCGAAGATTTTCGCGCGACGCTCGACGAGAGCCCTTGGATCCGGGCTGAGCTGAAGTCCGGCCCGCACCCCCGCATGCGTCGACTCGTCGTTTATCCCAAGTATCGGCGCGACATCAGCGCCACGATGCTGAACTTCTGGGTGGATCGAGACGCGGTGCGTGTCGTGGGCGCCGAGGTGGATGCGTTCACGGACGAGGAGACGCTCGGGGGATATCTCGCGGACTTCGCCGAGAAATCTGCCTTCCCGAGCACGGTGCTCGAGTTTCGCAGGATCCAAGACGAACCCGTGCACGGCACGTTGCGCGTGAGGGGCCTCTTCGACAACGACCCCGCCGACGTGCCCGTCCTCGTGGAAGCGAAGGAGCACAACGAGATGGCGAAACGGGTGCTCGACAACGAGACCGACACGGCGTTCGGGCTCCGCGCGGAGATCGAGGAGCATCCGAGCAGGGCCAAATTCGATCCGGCGACCCGCTATCTTTTCCTCGAGTCGGGCGGGTTCGGTCTGCGACTCGCTCCGGGCGCCGTTCGCGAATTTGGGAAAATCCTCCATCTCCACGGCGACCCCGTGCCACTCGAAGCGCTCCAGACCTGATGCTCCACGGCGACCCCTGCTCGCCCGCAACCCTTCCCTCCCCACCTCCCTGACCCTCCCGCAACGCCCCACCGCCCGCCTCCCCGCCTCCCTGACCCTCCTGCAACACTCCATCCTCCTCCTCCGCACCGCCTTGACGCGCCCTCCTCGCTTTCGTTAGCGTCCTTCCCGCCTCCTCGTACGTCCCCCAACCTTTCCGGAGCCTCCTCCCCATGCGCCTGCCCAACGAGACAGCTTCCTCCTGGGTTCACCTCACCTTTGCGTCCTTCTCGTGGTCTTCCATCTGCGCTTGGGCGGAGTTTCCGGACCTCAAGCACGCCGACCGGGTCGAGCTCGAGAAGCTCGCCGCGTCCCTCAAGACCCACATCGACTCCCTCCTCAAGGAGGCGCGCGACACGCAGGAGGTCCAGCTCTTCGGCCGCCCCTCCGCGCAGGCCAAGCAGAACGCGACGCTCGTCTTGCTCAAGCGCAGGGTCGACGAGGCGCTCGCGCTCGTCACCATCCGCCTCGGCGGCGGCTCGAAGAAGCACCCGGCCGTCCTCTCCTTCCTGCCGGGCCTGCTCACGGGTTTTACGCGCGCGCCGATCGACGAGCGTCCCAAGCGCGCGAACGAGGCGGCCGGGCGCCTCGAAGCCGGCGAAGACTTCGGCGAGCGCGCGGGCCTCGTGGGCAAGCTGAAGGACGCCGCCGAGCGCGCGCAGAAGGCGATCGACGCGAACGACGGCGCGCAGATGGGCTGGTCGAAGGAGCGCTCCGAGGAGCTCGTCGCGAAGGGCCGACTCAGGCTGGAGCTCGAGCGCGTGCACCGATCGCTCGGCGCGCTCTTCCCGGGGCAACGGGACTTCGTGGAGTCGTTCTTCCTGAGGGGCGAGAAGCCGAGCGAAGGCACGACCGAGGACGAGGCGACCGGGACGAACGAGGACGCGGAGGCGTGATCTCACCGCATTCCTAGAGGAGCTCCGGTCGAAGGTGCAGCCTCTCTTCCTGCACGATCCGCGTCCCCCTCCTTCCACCGCATGCACGCCTTGAGGCCGTGCTTCAGGTTGCGGAGCGTCACCAGTTTGCCGAACGAAACCCCGAGCTCGACCAGCGTCTGCGCGACGGACGGCCGCACGCCGCTCAGCACGCAGCGTGTCCCGAGCAGCTCCACCGCGCGCACGATCTTGAGCAGGTGATCGGCCGTCGCCGTGTCGAGTATGTCCACGCCCGTCACGTCGAGGATCACGTACCGGCCCTTCATCCGCACCACCGACTCGAGCAGCGTCTCCATCACCTGGGCCGACCGCTTCGAGTCGACGACCCCGATCAGCGGCAGCGCCAGCACGCCGTCCCAGACCTCGAGGATCGGCGTCGACAGCTCGTGCACGGCGATCCGCAGCCGCTCGAGCGTCTCGTTTTTCTCCCGCTCGGCCACGAGCTGCTGCGCCACCTCCCGCTCGTGCCGCTTGCGCTCGGTGATGTCGCGGAAGACCACCACGGCGCCGAGACGCTCCCCTCGATCGTCGTGGATCGTCCGCGCGCTCGTCTCGAGGATCATCCCTTCCGGCTTTTGCGCGCTTCGGACGAGCATCTCCGCGCGATCGACCGGCTCACCGCGCACCGCGCGATGGATCGGAATCTCCTCCCTCGGGTACGGCGTCACGCCGTCCGCGTAGAAGAGCCCGTACTTCTCCTCCCAGTTCTCGGGGGGGACGCCGCCGGCCTCTCTCGACCCCATGATCGACGTCGCGGCCTCGTTCACGTGCGTGATTCGTCCCGCCGTGTCGCACACGACCACCCCGTCGACGATGCTCCGCAGCGTCGCCTCGAAGACCTGCGTACGCGCCGACAGATCCGCGATGAGCTGCTCCATCCGCTGCACGCGCTCGGCCGCGGCGCGCTCGTGCTCCGCGAGCAGCGCTTCGAGCGTCGCCACCCGGGCCCTTAGGACCGCGGTCTCGCCGTCGAGGGTCACGGGGCGCAAGAGACCACCTCCTCCCGACCGCGCCGCGCCTCGCTCGTGGCGGGGTCCTCTTGCGGGGCGAACGACCACGGCAGGATCGCGAGCTTGATCGCGAGCGCGAGCGGCCGGAAGAGCTGCGCCGTCGCGGGCGCCACGTGCACCTTCGAGAACAGGAGCACCGCGAACATCTGCCCGCTCGGCAGGACGCCGCCGCAGCCGACCACCGAGCGGATCCCGTATCGCTCCACGAAGCTCGCCTTGGCCGGCACGTACGGGCTCTCGGCGGCGTGCTCCACGTGGAACACGTCGTACGTCCGCTCCGCGAGCTCCGTGAACCGCGCGGGGCGCAGCACCGAGCTCGTCGCGACCCCGAGCTGCGCGCAGAGCCGCGCGATCATCGGCATGCGGGCGAGCGCCTCCTCGCTCGGAAGCGGGATCGCGAGGTGCCCGGCCGACGCCTTCGGATCGTTCCAGGCCATCTCGTCGCCGGCGCTCGCCAGCAATTGCAGACACGTCGTGTCCGGCGCGAGCGCCTCCGCGCCGGACATCCGCTGCGCGAATTTCCGCGGCTCCGCCGGCAGCGCGTCGAATCGCTCCGTCTCGAAGAATCTCACGAGCGCGCACGAGGGCGCGCCCGTCGCGGGGCGCGCGAGGTTCTCGTAGAGCGCGCGAACGACCCGCCCGGCCGTGTCTTCCATGCTCCGGGCGCCTTCTCCGAGGCCGCGCAGCATTGCGCCGCAGCTGATCATGTCGTCGAGCGAGAACGTCGATAGGTCGTGCATCGAAACCTCCCCCCGGAGTCTCCGCACCCGCCGCGTATCGTTCGTCCGCGTGAATTCGTCTATCGCGCGGACGAAACGCGACATGTCGAGAATGATTCGAACACCAACGGTGAACAACCGGTGAGCCCACCGTTCGTGCCTCCGGCGAGGGCGCGCATGGGCCTGCGTGCTTTCCCGACGGGGGCCCGTGTTTCTCCCGAGCCGCGCCGTTCGTGACGCAAAGCGGGCTCCAAATTCCGCGTTCGGCATGCTTTCATCGCGCCTCGAACGGAGGATTCATGGCGCACGTCCGCGACGCTTTTCTTGCCTGCATGTTCGCCTCGACCGTGGCGCTCGCCGCGTGTGGAGACGAAGGCGCATCCACACCCACGTCGAGCTCGAGCAGCGGCACGGCAGGCGCGGGAGGACAGGGCGCCGCGGGCGGCAACGGGGGCAGCGGCGGCGCCGGGGGACAAGGAGGAAGCGCGGGCGCGGGCGGCGCGGGCGGGCAAGGTGGCGCGGGCGGGCAAGGTGGCGCAGGTGGCGCGGGCGGCGTCGGAGGCGCAGGCGGCAGCGGCGGCGTCGGC
>NZ_JASBQE010000033.1 GCF_029960785.1 Polyangium sp. 15x6 | reverse complement strand
ACGCCGCCCGCGCGTTCGCCCTCGTCACCGCCGCCGGCGCAGCGCGCGGCCTCGACGCCGCCCGGGCGTTCGCCCTCGTCACCGCCGCCCGCGCAGCGCTCGGCTTCGACGCCGCCCGGGCGTTCTCCCTCGGCGCCGCCGCCGCGCGCGCAGGCCGGTTCGAACCCCGCGCTCAAGGCCGGGGTGACGACCACCACGAAGTCCACGCCGCCGAAAGCGCGCGTCCGCTCCGCCGAAGAGCTCATGAAGGAGCTCGAAGGCGCCTCGACGGATCTGCACTTCCTGGGCGACGCCCTCGAAGGCGCCGACTTCGTGGTCTCGATCCTCAAGGAGCAGCTCCCGAGCGAGCTCATCCTCGTGTGGTTCCACGACGTGGAGAAGCGCGAGCTCGTCCTCGTGCGCCAGTACGGCGGCAAGCACGATCGGCTCCTCGCCCGCATGCCCGATCGAACGGGCCTGGCGCAGGCCGCGATCGCCAACAAGAAGGCGCTCGTCATCACCGACGCGCAGCGCGACCCGCGCGCCGTCGACGCGCGCTGGAAGGCCTTCGGCATCGATCCGAAGAGCATCGCCTGCGCCCCCGCGCTCGGCGGCGGCAAGGCGCTCGGTCTCATCGAGATCGTCAACCCTACGGGCGGCGGTCGTTACGCCGCGGCCGAGGGCAACGCGCTCACCTACGTCGGCAAGGAGCTCGCGGAGTTCCTCGCCATCCAGGGCGTCGTGCTCGATCCCGAGAAGATCCGGGCCACGGCGAACAAGGCGGCGGCGCGCTAGTCGCGCGGCGCCCGGGAGACCGTCCATGCAGCGTCGTGGGCTGCGCGAACGGCTGCTCTACTTCGCGATCGTCCCCGCGATCGTCTTCGCCGTCCTCGTGCTCGGCGGCATCGCGCTGCGCACCACGCTCCAGATCGAAAAAGCCCGCCAGCAGACGGTCTTCGACGCGACGCTCACCCTCGCCGACGAGCGCGTCGATCGGCTCGACAAGCTCATCATCGCGCAGGACAACGTCGTCGCCGCGCACGTCGACATCGCGAACCTGACGACGATCGCGCGCCGGTGGCTGCCCACGGCGTCGCGCGAGACGCCCACGGTGCGCGCGATCCTCGTGCTCGATCTGAGCCACGACGCGCGCGACGTGCTCGCCTTCGCCTCGCGCGCGCCGGGCCGCGAGGACGACGCGTTCCGGCGGCTGCTGCTCGGCAAGCTCTTCTCCAGCCTGAACTTCGAGGGCAACACGGAGGAGCTGCGCCATCTGCACCAGATCATCGATCAGCAGAGCATCCTGATCAGCTACTGGCAGCGCTCCTACGCGGGTCGGCGTTACCTCGTCGTCGCCTGGCACGACGTCCCGCGCCTCGTGCACGACGTCTTCCCGCGGCTCTACCGCGACATCGATCGCGGCAACAGCCGCATGAACATCACCGACGAGGAGGGCCGCATCGTGTTCGGCCCGCCGATCAAGGCCGGCGAGTTCACCGTCGGCCGTCCGTTCCCGACCACGCTCTACAACTGGCGCCTCCAGATCGCGCTCACCAGCGCCGACGACCTCGGCGACAAGGTCGAGCGGCAGCGCCTGGTCGAGCTCGGCATGGTCGGCTTCGCCGCCATCGTCGTGCTCGTCGGCGTCATGATCGTGATCTTCGCCTCGATCAAGGAGCGCAGGCTCGCCGCGCTGAAGAGCGACTTCGTGGCGAACGTCTCGCACGAGCTCAAGACCCCGCTCGCGCTCGTCCGCATGTTCGGCGAGATCCTGCTCGCCGATCGCGTGGCCAGCGAGGACAAGCGCCGGCAGTACCTCCAGATCATCGTGAGCGAGAGCGAGCGGCTCACCGCGCTCATCGAGAACGTCCTCGATTTCGCCAAGGTCGAGCGCGGCAAGGCCGCGTACGAGTTCGCGCCCGGCAGGCTCGAAGACGTCGTCGTCCGCGCCGTCGACGTCTATCGCTACCGCGCCGAGCGCGACGGCATCGTCGTGCACCTCGCGAGCGCCGAGGGGATGCCCGAGGCGATGATCGACGCCCGCGCGATGGAGCTCGCGATCATCAACCTGCTCGACAACGCCTTCAAGTACGCGAAGGACGGCGGCCGCGTCGACGTCGACGTCGCTTCGGACGACGGCTCCGTCGTCGTGCGCGTGAGTGATCGTGGCCCCGGCATCGATCCCGAGGAGCAAGAGCGCATCTTCGAGCGCTTCGTGCGCGGGCGGGGGGCGGGCGAGCAGCGCATCCGCGGCAGCGGCATCGGGCTCGCGCTCGTCAAGCACATCGCCGAGAGCCACGGCGGCAGCATCGAGGTGAAGAGCCCGATCACGGAGGACGGCAAGGGCAGCGTGTTCGTCCTGCGGATCCCGGCCTTGCGTGGCGAACCTCGCGGCGGCTCGAAGCGCCTGTCGCCTGCGCCTTCCGAGCCCGACGTCGAGCCCGAGATCGCCTGATCAGAGCTCGGGCTGCTCGCCCTGCGCGCCTTGCGACACGGCCACGTGGGCGCGGCGGCGGATGCGATCGACGACCTGCGTGGCCCAGCGGGAAAGATCCTCGCGGCCGGGGCAATCGGGGATCGACAGGATCGCCGCGTCGACGAGCTGTTCGAAGAGGTGCGTCGAGGCGCCGAGGCCGAGGTCGCTCGCCGCGTTCGGGCGCCCGAGCGCAGCGTCGCGGCCCACGGGCTTGCCGGCGCTCGCCGCGTCGCTGAGCACGTCGAGCATGTCGTCGGCGATCTGGTAGGCCTCGCCGATCCGCTGGCCGAACCCGCGCCATGCCTCGGCCTCCTCTGCATCGGCGCCGGCCGCGAGCGCGCCGCCCACCGCGGCGGCTTCGAATAGCGCGCCCGTCTTGGCCCTTCGGTAGAGCGTCGCGGGGATGTTCGACTCGCTCTCCCAGCCCTGACCCGCGATGATCCCGTAGGGCATCCCGACGCCGCGGCTGACCGTGGTCACGAGCTTGCCCAGGCGGAGCGGCGACGCGGCGGACGCGTGGGCCAGGGTCTCGAAGGCGAGGGTGATGAGCTGGTCGCCGGCGAGCACCGCGAGCGCCTCGCCGAAGGCACGGTGTGTCGAAGGTTGGCCGCGCCGGGTCAGGGCGGCGTCGAAGCAGGGCAGGTCGTCGTGGACGAGCGACGCGCAATGCAGAAGCTCGATGGCCGCGGCCACGCCGTCGGCGAGGCCTGGGACGTCCTCCCCGCAGGCGATCGCGACGCGGAGGCAGAGCTGCGGGCGGATGCGAGCGCCTGCCGGGAAGACCGAGTGGTAGACGGCGGCCGCGAGGCGGGGCGGTGCGCCCGGGGCACACATGGGATCGAGGGCAGCGCGCAGAGCGCACTCGACGCGACTGGATACGTCCATGCGAGGGGTATCGTCCATGGATGTTGAACCCTTGTCAAGGGTTTGCTGCGACATAATGAACAAACTCTAGACAGATGTCCAAGGTTGTTGTAGGAACGGGCTCATGGCGAATGGGACCAGCCGTGCGGTGGTGATCGGCGCCGGCGTTGGCGGCCTCGTGTCGGCGCTGGAACTTGCTCGCCAGGGGATCGAGGTCGTGGTCCTCGAACGTGCGCCCAGGGTCGGCGGCAAGATGCGGCAGGTCGAGGTGGCCGGCCGGGCGATCGACGCCGGGCCCACGGTCATGACCATGCGCTGGGTCCTCGAGGAGATCTTCTCCGCGGCGGGGACCTCGCTCGACGCCGAGCTCACGCTTCGGCGGGCCGAAATCCTGGCGCGACACGCCTGGGCAGAAGGTCCCACACTTGATTTGTACGCCGATCTCGACCGTTCCGTCGAGGTTATATCGACGTTCGCCGGCCGCGCCGAGGGCGAGGGATACCGTAGGTTCTGCGCATACACCCAGCGCATTTACGAGACCGTCCAGAAGCCATTTCTGTGCTCGGAGCGCCCGAGCCTCACGTCGGCGATGGTCGCGGTCGGCTCGCTCGGCATCCAGGGAATGCTCGACATCGACGGCCACCGCACCCTCTGGAAGGCCCTCGGCGAGTTTTTTCAAGACGCACGTTTGCGCCAGCTCTTCGGCCGGTACGCGACGTATTGCGGCTCCTCGCCGTTCCTCGCGCCGGCCACGCTCAACGTGATCGCCCAGGTCGAGCGCGACGGCGTCTACCTCGTCGAGGGCGGCATGTACCGCGTTGCCGAGGCGCTCGCGCGGGTCGCCGAGCGCCTCGGCGTCACGATTCGCACAGGCGAGCACGTCACCGAGCTCGTCGTCGCCGGGAGCCGCGTCGCCGGCGTGCGCCTCGCCTCGGGCGAGCGTCTCGAGGCCGATCTCGTCGTCCACAATGGCGACCCCGCGGCGCTCTTCCAGGGAATGTTCGGCGCGCCCGGGAGACGCGCCATTCCGGCCCCCGCGGAGCGCTCGCTCTCGGCCGTCACCTGGGCCTTCGTCGCCGAGGCCCGGGGCGCGTATCCGCTCACGCGCCACAACGTATTCTTCTCGAAGGACTATCACGAGGAGTTCCGCGACCTCTTCGACCGCGGGACCCTGCCCCGGGAGCCCACGGTGTACGTCTGCGCCCAGGATCGCGACGACGGGGATCGCGCGCATCCGGGCCCCGAGCGTTTTCTTTGCCTCGTCAATGCCCCGGCCCGCGGGGATCAGCGCGCCCTTACCCCTTCGGAGATCAAGCAATGCGAAACAAGAGCTTTCTCGCTCCTCGAGCGGGCGGGTCTCGTCTTTCCGCCGTTTGCCGCGCCGCCCGTCGTGACGACACCGAGCGAGTTCGATCGCATGTTCCCGGGGACGGGGGGGGCCCTGTACGGCCCGGTGTCGCACGGGTGGAGGTCCCCGTTCGCCCGGGCGGCGTCGCGCACGAAGATCCCGGGGCTCTACCTGGCGGGGGGAGCCGCCCATCCGGGGGCGGGCGTGCCGATGGCGGCCTTGAGCGGGCGCCTCTGCGCGAGAGCCGTGTTCGAGGACCTCGCTTCGACGAGCCGATCGCGCGAAACGGTTATGCGTGGTGGTATCTAGACGCGCTCAGCGACGACGGCCGTCGCGGCGTCACGATCATCGGCCTGCTCGGCAGCGTGTTTTCGCCATTTTACGCGGCCGCACGCAAGCGCGGCCCGGCGGACCCGCTCGCCCATTGCTCGATGAACGTCGCGCTGTATGGCCCTGAGCGCGACGCGTGGTCGTTCACCGAGCATGGCGGGACCGACGTGCGTCGTTATCGCACGGCGCTCGTCATCGGCCCGAGCTCGATGGAATGGCAGGACGACACCTTCCTCGTGCGCTTCGAAGAAAAGACCGCGCCGCTGCCCGGACGTGTCTCCGGCACCGTGCGGATCCATCCGTTCGCGGTCGCCGATGCATCGTTCGTCCTCGACACGAACGGCCGCCATCGCTGGGCCCCCATCGCGCCGATCGCCCGGGCCGAGGTCGACATCCGCCACCCCGAATGCACGCGCTGGACGGGCCTCGCGTATGTCGACTCCAACTTCGGCGACGAGCCGCTCGAAGACGGCTTCTCCGGGTGGAACTGGAGCCGCGCCACCACGCGCCGCCGCACGGTCGTGACATACGACTCGGTTCGTCGGGATGGAACCCGTGATCTCATCCAGCACAGCTTCGGCGCCGACGGGCGCTCGGAGCCGCTCGAGCCGCTCGCCAGCGCGCGCGTGCCGCGCACGCTCTGGGGCATGGAGCGCCTCGTCCGGGTCGAGCCGGGCACGTCCCCGCGACTCGTGCGCACGCTCGAAGACACGCCCTTTTATGCGCGCTCGCAGCTCTCGGGCCGTTACCTCGGCGAACACGCGCACGGCGTGCACGAAGCGCTCTCGCTCGATCGGTTCCGGACCCGGGTGGTGCAGTTCATGCTGCCGTATCGGATGCGACGCGTCTCGTTATGACGTATGGCGACGGACGTCCCGAGCCTCCTCGGATTCCTGCTCTTCGGCTGGTCCTTCGCCGTCGCCTCGACGTCGCTCGAGGCCGTCCGGCGCACGACGTTCGCCCCGCGCGCCGCCCTGCGTGAAGGCGCCGAGGCGGCCGTCGGGAAGGAAAAACCCACCGTCCTCGTCGTGCGCCCGTGCGCGGGCAGCGAGCCCTCGCTCGAACATACGCTCGCCTCGCTTGCCCGCGCGAAGCGCTCCTTCGACGTCCGTTGTCGCTTCGCGATCGAGGAGGCGGGAGACCTCGCCTTGCCCGCGGCGCAGAGGGCCGCCGAGGCGCTCACGCGCGCCGGCATCGAGGCCGAGATCGTCTTCACCGGCGACGGCGGACCGAACCGCAAGGCCGCGCAACTCGCGGCCGCGGCCGAGGGCGCCGACGTCCTCATCGTCACGGACAGCGACGTCGATCTCGCCGGCGTCGACCTCGATGCCCTCGTCGCGCCGCTCGCCTCTGCCTCGCCAGCGTGGGTCGCGTGGGCGCCGCCGGCCGAGCATGCGCCTCCGCGGACGCTCGGCGATCACGCCTCCGCGGCCGTCCTCGGCGCCTCGCTCCACGCCTTCCCGGTGCTCGCGCGGCTCGATCCGCGTGGCCTCGTCGGCAAGCTCTTCGCCATCCGCGCGAGCGCGCTCGCCGCGATCGGCGGCTTTGGCTCGCTCGTCGACTACCTCGGCGAGGACATGGAGATCGCGCGGCGCGTCCGCGAAAAAGGTGGCTCGGTCGTGGCGGTGCCGATCGTCGCGCGTTCGCTCGCCCAGGGTCGATCGTGGGAGGACGTCATCGCCCGCTTCTCCCGGTGGCTCACGGTGATCCGCGCGCAGCGCCCGCTCCTCCTGTGGAGCTACCCGGCGCTCTTCTTCGCCACCTGGCCCATCGTCCTGCTCGCGGCTGCGTTCGCCTTCGTCGTACCGCAGGTCGCCTTGGGCGCGGCGCTCCTCGCGCTCCTCGCGCGCCTCGCCATCGCGCTCGTCGCGGCGCGGGCCGCGGGCCGCCCGGTCGGCCTCTTCTCCGCGCTGCGGGATGCCGTCCTCGCCGACGTCGTGCTCGCCCTCGCCTTTGCGCGCGCCCTGCGATCTCGCACCGTCACCTGGCGCGATCGTGTCCTCGTCGTCGATCGCACCGGCCTTTTGCAAAAGCCCTCCGCCGTGAAGCCATGAGCTCGGGCCTCGCGTGGATCGCCGTCGCGCTCGTCGCCGCCGCGGCCATGGAGCTCTGGGCGATGCTTCTCCAGAAAATCGAACCTACGTCCTCGTAATACCGTCGCCGCCTTGGCGGTGCGCACCACGGCCCCCGCGTGTCGTCGGGATTTTGGCGAATTTCGCACGAAAAAGCGCATTCGGGGCGGCGTTCTACCCCTCTGGTTTCGTGATATCGATGGAGCCGGCGGGGAGGTCCGGTCGTCACAGCTTCAATCGTTTGAGGTCCTATGAACCAGCCTGCCCAGCACGCTCGCCGTGAGGATACCGTCGGTCGTGACGTCGACCCGAGCACCCTGAGCGACGACACGATCCGGCGCACCGTGATCCTCCTGCAGCAGACGCAGGCGCTCGCCAAGGTCGGCGGCTGGGAGCTCGATTGCCGCTCGAACCAGCTCTTCTGGACCGAGGAGACGTACCGCATCCACGAGACGCCGTCGGGCTTCGCGCCGGAGCTCGACACGGCGATCAACTTCTACGCGCCCGAGTGGGTCCCGGCGATCTCGAAGGCGGTCGAGCGGTGCACGGGGGCGGGTGAGCCGTTCGACCTCGAGCTCGAGCTCGTCACCTACACCAAGCGAAGGCTCTGGGTCCGCGCGGCCGGCCACGCACAGGTGGAGGACGGCCATGTCGTGCGGATCTTCGGCGCCTTCCAGGACATCGACGATCAGAAGAAGCGCGAGCTCGAGCTCCAGGAGAAGCTCGCGATCATCGAGCAGCAGCGCTCGACGATCCACTCCATGTCCGCGCCGATCATCCAGGTCTGGGACGGCGTGCTCGCGCTCCCCGTCGTGGGTCAGCTCGACGAGGCGCGCGCCGCGGACATCACCGAGCGGCTCCTCGAGAGCGTCGTTTCGCTCGCCGCGTCGCAGGTCATCCTCGACCTCACCGGCGTCGAGACCGTCGACGAAGCGACCGCCGATCACCTCCTGCGCATCATCCGCGCCACGACGCTCCTTGGTGCTCAAAGCATCATCACGGGCGTCCGCCCCGCCGTGGCGCAGACCCTCGTCGCGCTCGGGGCCGACCTCACGAAGACGACGGTGCGGAGCAACCTGCGCGAGGCGATCAAGGCGGCGATGAGGTCGCCTTCGTACGAGCGTCCCCGGCGCTGAGCGGCGACGCGGCCTTCGGCGCCCGCATCACCCACGGCCGCGTCATCGCGGCGAGCATGGCTTCGAGCACGCCGCCCACGCGCGCCGGAGCCGCGCGAAACACCACCACGAAGCTCTCCGCATCCTCGCCGCGCACCGCACGTTCGATACGCGAGAGCTCCGCCTCCACGGCCTCCTCCTGCGCCGCGCGGCCCTTCGTCGTGTCCCGCTCCGCCTTCACGGGCTCGCCGAACGAGAGCCACAACGTCGGCCGTTCCGTGCCGCCGAACTCGTACCGGAGCCCCACCGGCACCGTGCGCGCCTTGCGCGAGACCCGCGCGATCTCCGCCGAACCCGGGCGAAACCCGAGCGGCCTCTCCGTGATCGGCCGCTCCTGCCCCTGCGGATACACCCAGACGAGCTTGCCCGGCGCGTCGAGCAGCCGCGCCGCGTGGCGCATCCCGAGCGCGCCGTCCGTGGGTTTGTCGAGGTCCACCCCGAACGCGCCGACGAGCGCGAAGAACGGCAAACGCCTGAGGTTCTTCGCGTCCATCATCGCGTAGCCGTCCGTGCCGAGCAGGTGCGTCGAGACGTGCATCGCGACGAGCGGATCCCACCACGACGTGTGGTTCGAGACGACGAGCAGCGGTGCCTCCCTCGCGAGCGCCCGCGCCCGATCGAGCCCCTGCGCGCGCACCTCGCCGAACGTCGCCTGGATCCGCGAGCGCGCATGGCCCGAGAACCAGGCGTTGAACCAGGACACCTTGCGTGCAGGGATCATTGCGAGATCACAGCTCGCGCGCAGGCATCGACGAGGAACCGCACCTCCGGCAGCGGAGGCGGGTCGACCTTCGCGTCCGCCGTGACGAACGGGAGCGGCGGCCTCGGTGTGGGCGCGACGAGCGCGCGCGAGAGCAGCCACAACTTGCGCCGGAGCGGCACGTAGGCGCGGCTCGTCACGGAGTCGAATCCCGTGCGCGCGACCACGCGCCCGATGTCCGAGTAGATCAGGCGCGCCGCGCGGATCGAGGCCCGACAGTCCCGCGGCAGCATCGCGATCCCGAGGTCCGCGCGGGCGTAAAGCGCCGCCGCGTGCTGCAGAAGCCGCTCCACCACGCCGCCGAGCGCCGTGGTGAACACCGGCCGCGCGAGCCATTTCGATACGTCGATTCCGGCCTCGTCGAGCCACGCGAGCGGCAGGTACACCCGCCCGTTTCGCGCGTCCTCGCCCACGTCGCGGGCGATGTTCGTGAGCTGCATGGCGACGCCGAGATCACACGCGCGCGCGATCGCCCTCGGATCGCGCACGCCCATGAGCACGCTCATGATCACGCCGACCGTCGCGGCCACGCGCGCGCAGTACGCGTGCAGATCCGACAGCGCCTCGTACCGCCGCCCCTCGGCGTCCCAGGCGAACCCCTCGATGAGGCCCTCCATCACCTCGCGCGGCAGACCGTAGGCGCGCGCCACGTCCGAGAACGCCCGATCGACCGGCGAGTCGTGCGGCTTTCCCTCGTACGCCGCGGCGAGCCGCGCCGTCAGCGCCTCCACCGCGCCCGGCTCGCTCGCTTGATCCACCACGTCGTCGGCCACCCGGCAGAACGCGTAGACCGGCAGCATGGGCATGCGCACCCGTTTCGGCAGCAAGAGCGACGCCGCGAAAAAGCTCTTCGAGCCCTTCCGCAAGAGCTCCTGGCACGCGGCGATGTCGCCGGCCGACGCCGCGCGCTCGGCCGACGAGGGGAGGAGCGGCGCGCCGTGGGTCATCGCATGTTCAATGGAGCGAGGCTGCATCGGGCACCACCCTGTCGAGCACCCGCGCCGAAGAGAGCACGCCTGGTAGACCCGCGCCTGGATGGGTCCCCGCGCCCACGATGTAGAGCCGCTCCACGTCCTCGCTCTCGTTGTGCGGGCGGAAGAACGCGCTCTGCGTCAGCACCGGCTCCATCCCGAACGCCGCGCCGCGGAACGAGAGCAGCCGGTCCTGGAACTCCTGCGGGTGCGTCACGCGCGACGCCACGATCTCCTTGTCGAGCCCGGGCATCAGCGTGGAAGCGAGGTAGCGCTCGACCCGCTTCCGGTAAGGCTCCGCCTCTCTCTCCCAGTTCGTCCCGCTCGCGAGGTTCGGCACGGGCGAGAGCACGTAAAACGTGTCGCAGCCCGTGGGCGCGAGCGACGGATCCGTCCCCGTTGGCCGATGCAGATAAAGGCTGAAATCATCCGCGAGCACGTGCCTCTGGAAGATGTCGTCGAGCAGCCCCTCGTAACGCGGGCCGAGGCAGATCGTGTGATGTGCGACGTTCTCGTACATTCGTTTGGTCCCAAAGTACCAGACGAACAGCCCCATCGAGTATCGTTGCTTCTCCAAACGTTCGTTCGTCCAGCGCTTGCGGACGTGCTCGTCGACGAGATGGCGATAGGTCCAGGCCGAATCCGCGTTCGACACCACCACGTCCGCCTCGATCGTCTCGCCGCTCTGGAGAAGCACGCCGCGGGCTTTCCGTCCGGCGAGCAGGATTCGTTTCACCTCCGCGTTGCACCGCACCTCGCCGCCCTGGCCCTCGATCAGGCGCACGAGCCCTTTCACGAGCGCGCCCGTGCCGCCCATCGGGAAGTGCACGCCCCACTTGCGCTCGAGAAAGGCGATCAGCGTGTAGATCGAGGTCGTCGAGAACGGGTTTCCCCCGACGAGCAGCGGGTGGAAGCTCATCACCTGCCGCAGCCGGTCGTTCTGCACGTGCTTGGCGACGAGGTTGTAGACCGAGCGATAACTCTCGAGCTTCATCATCGCGGGGACGATCTTCGCCATGTCCCACCACGAGCCGAACGGCACGTGGGCGAGCTCCTCGAAGCCCACCTTGAAGATCTCCTCGCTCGTGCGGATGAACCGCTCGTACCCCTCCACGTCCCCCGGCGCGAGGCGCTCGACCTCCTTGCGCATCGCAGCCGCGTCCCCCGTGTAGTCGAACACGACGCCGTCATGAAACCGTATACGGTAGAAGGGCGTGACCGGTCGCATGTCGATGTCGTCGCTCATGCGCCGGCCCGCGAGCGTCCACAGCTCCTCGAGCAGGAACGGCGCCGTGATGACCGTCGGCCCCGCGTCGAAGGTAAAACCGTTGATCCGGTGGACATAGGCTCGACCGCCCGGGGCATCGAGCTTCTCCAGCACCGTCACCCGGTAGCCACGCGCGCCCAGCCGGACCGCCGCGGCCAGACCACCAAAACCGCTGCCGATGACGACCGCGTGAGGCTTGGGGGTTGAACCTTGCATGCGGACAATATAAGGTCTGTATCAAGTTTGACAAAGGTTTCTCTTGGTCGGTCCTGACGATCGGTCGGGGCGACCGTGGAGAGCGATCCGTTGAGCCTCTACCGAATCCGCACCGTCTCGGAACTGACAGGCGTGAGCTCTGCGACGCTGCGCGCCTGGGAGCGTCGTTACGGCGTCCCCGCGCCGTCGCGTACGCCCTCCGCCTACCGGCTCTACAGCGAGGAGGACGTCGCGCTCATCGTCAAGATGCGCGACCTCGTGAAGGCGGGCATGGCGCCGGCCGAATCCGCGCGCCTCCTGCTCAGCGAGCCCGCGATCGTCGCCGCGCCCACCGTGCCTCCGTCCGGCGCCGTGCCCCTCGACACCGATCCCTTCACCGCCGCGAGTGATCGGATCGTCGAGGCCACGCGCCGCTTCGACCTCGACGTGCTCGAGGAAGAGGTCTCGAAGACCCTCACCCTCGGCCCCGCCGTGGCGATCTTCGAACGAACGATCGGCCCTGCGCTGCGCGAGATCGGTGACCTCTGGCACGCGGGCACGATCACCGTCGCGCAGGAGCACCTCGCCTCCAACGTGCTCGGCGGCACCCTCATCCACCTCTTGCGCCTCGCGCAACCCGCGGACGCCACGCGCCGCGTCGCCCTCGCTTGTTTCGCCGACGAGGATCATGTCCTCGGCCTCTACGGCGTCGGCTTGCGCTTCGCTTCGTGGGGCTTTCGCACGCTCATGCTCGGCGCGCGCACGCCGCCGCCGGCCATCGCGCGCGTCGTCGACTCGCTCGCGCCCGACATCGTCGGCCTCAGCGTCACCATGGCCCCGCCTCCGCCGCGCGCGCGGGAGCTCGTCGACGCGTACGCCGACGCTTGCCGCGGCGCCGCGTGGGTCGTCGGCGGCGACGGCTCGGAGGCCATGCGCGCGTGGATCGAGGACCGCGGCGGCATCTGCGTCGGCCGCGACCTCGCGGCGGCACGGCAGACGATCGAGCGCGTCGTGGCCGCGCAGAAGCGGAAGCGTTCGCCGCGGGCGAGCAAGGAATGATCGCGCGGTGACGTTCAGCCTTCGACCTGGGCGCCGAGCAGCTCGATGAGCTTCTTCCGATCGGCAGCGCCGAGCGCGCCCGAGCCGGCGAAGAGCACGCGCCCGTCTTTGCCGACGAGGATCACGTTGCTCACGCCCTTGCGAATGCCGTAGGCCTTCCCGAACGAGCCGTCCCAGTCGCAATAAATCGTGGTCTTCTGCTTTTTCGACTCCTCGCGAATCGCGTCCTTCACGAAGCCTTTCGCGGGCCACCAGTCGTAGCCGCTCACGTCGGCGACCGCGGCGAGCGCGATTTTCTGCTTGTACTTCTCGCCCTGGGCGAGCTTCGATAGGTCGTCCTTGAGCGGCTGGTTCTGCGCCGCGGAGTCCTTGTCTTCGTATACGATGAGGATCGGCTTGCCCTTGAGAGAGCTCATCTGCAGCGCGCGACCGTCGGCGTCCTCTACCCGGGCATTGGGGGCTTCGGCGCCTTCCTTGGGCAGGGCAAGGGAGACGCCGGGCACGAGCGCGGCCGTGAGGGCGGCCGCCGTCATGAACTTCGAAGCTTTTCCCCTCGAACGCATCGCCGATTCCTCCGCGTAGCACGCGTCACGTCAAGGCTGTATACGCTTTGTACAAGGTTCGACGTAGAAGTCAACCTTTGTTTCGTGTTCATACGGTCGGGCCCTCGGGGACGGGCGAGAGGGCGGGGAACCGGCGGTTGGGGGCGGCTTCTCGGACCTGGTCTTGACAGCGGCCGACCCATGTAGAGATTGCACTGCGTCCGAACCCGAGTGGCGGCAGCGAATCGAGAACGATTCTCCGCCCTTGGGATGGGTGCACGAGACGGGCCCGGGAGGGTGTCCGCGGTATGGGCATGGTTCGCCCTGCCGGCGGCGCTCGGGGTCCGTGGGGGCGGAGCCACGCCCTGTGAGGGCATACGGAGGCGAACCATGTTGATGCGATTCGGCGACGTGAACAGGACCTTTGCTGCAATGGACGAGCTTCGCCGGAGGATGGACCGGCTCTTCGACGAGTACGATTCGCGCGGGGCCGCCTGGCCGCGATCCGCTTTCTTCTTCGAGCCCTTCGAGGCCGGCCATACCTCGCGCACGGTCGCGACGTGGCCGCGGCTCTCCGTGTACGACAAGGGCGACGCGCTGGTCATCGCGGCCGACGTTCCCGGAATGAAAGAATCGGACATCAAGCTGGAGATCGATCAGGACGTGCTCACGCTCTCCGGCGAGCGGAAGGCGGATGTCCCGGAGGGGTATGCGATCCACAAGAAGGAGCGCGTCCCCGTGAAGTTCTCGCGCAGCGTCGCCTTGCCTTGCAAGGTCTCTGCGGAGAAGGCGAGCGCGGTGCTGAAGGACGGCGTCCTCACGCTCACGCTCACGAAGTCGCCCGAGGCGCAGCCCCGGCAGATCGCCGTGAAAACGGCCTCGTGAAATCGATTCTGGAACGAAATGGAAAAGGAGAGAGCAGCCATGAACGCGCAGATCAGCCGTGACGAGCGGGAGAGCCAGGCCGAGACGCTGGAGACGCGGCGTGGCGTCGCGCCCGCGGTCGATATCTTCGAGAACAAGACCGAGCTCCTGATCGTCGCCGACCTGCCCGGCGTCGGCCCCGGCGACATCGCGGTGCGCCTCGACAAGAACGAGCTCACGATTGCGGGCAAGCGAGCGAGCGCGCCGGACGGCAACGCCCTCGCCGTCGAGGGCCGGACCGGGGATTTTTCGCGCACCTTCCTGGTCCCGCAGGGCATCGTGGCCGACGGGATCACGGCCGAGGTGGCCCAGGGCGTCCTCAAGGTCCGCCTGCCCAAGGTATCCGTGCAGAAGCCCAGGCAAATCACGGTCAAGGCGAGCTGATTCGCGAGATCGGCTTCCGCTCCGCCCGGCGGTGGGCGTATTCTCGACCGTATGCGCCGCCGCCGCCTTTCCCGTCTCGCCCTCCTCGTCCTCGCTCAGGCCCTCGCGAGCTGCGGCCCGGGACCCACGATCGTCACGGGCCCGCAGTCCGCGGAGTTCGGCGGCGCTTCCGACGGGAATGGGCGCGCCTCCGGGGACCTCGCGATCGTCCCCGTGCGCTGGGAGGAGCAGCCGGCACAATCGCTCGAGGTCGCCGGGGGCGAGCGCGGCGGCGCGCCCGTCTCGCTCACCTCGCCCGACGGCGTCGGCCTCGTCATCAGCTCGCTCGAAGTCGCGGCGGCCGTCGAGGATCCGCTCGCGTTCACCGAGCTGCATTTCACCTTCAAGAACCCGGAGGATCGCACCATCGAAGGCCGCTTCGAGCTGGTCCTGCCGCCCGGGGCCACGATCAGCCGGTTCGCCATGAAAAACGCGGACGGCTGGAAGGAAGGCGAGGTCGTCGAGCTCAAAGCGGCGCGCGTCGCCTACGAAGATTTCCTCCACCGCAGGGCCGACCCGGCGCTGCTCGAAAAGCAGGCCGGCAACCGCTTCCAGGCCCGGGTGTTTCCCATTCCGGCCTCGGGCGAGAAGGAGATCATCGTCTCCTATTCGCAATCGCTCGCCTCGCGCGCCGATCCGTACCGCGCCTATCTCCGGGGCCTGCCGCGCATGGGCAAATTCGACATGCGCGTCATCGAGCGTCGCCGTGGGGACAAGGGCGAGCCCGTTCGCCGCATTCATTCCTTCAAGCAGGCCGACTTCGCCCCGGACCGTGATTTCGTGCTCCCGCTCGCGGCCGGCGCGAAGGCCGTCGGCCTGCGCCACGAGGAGCTCGCGGTCGCGCGGGTCACGCCCATTGCCGAGAATCGCCCCGAGCCGGTCCGGGATCTCCTCGTCCTGCTCGACACGAGCGCCTCGCGCGCGCTCGACCTCGCCACGCAGGCCGAGCGCCTCGCCGCGCTCCTCGCGGCCCTGCCGGATGCGCCGGGCAGCGACATGCCCATTGCCGTCGCCTGCTTCGATCAAGGGCTCGAACCCGTGTACATGGGCCCCAAGAAGGGGTTCGGCCGCAAGGAGATCGAGGCCATTCTGCAGCGAAAAGCGCTCGGCGCCTCCGACCTCGGGCTCGCGCTGGAGAGCGCGGCGGGGTACGCGAAGAAGCAGGGCGGCCGCTTCAGCCGCGCCTTGCTCCTCACGGACGGCATTCCCACGGCCGGGCCCACGACGCCCGGCGAGATCACGTCCGAGCTCCAGCAATTGCGAGACGCCGGCATTCGCAGGCTCGACGCCATCGTGGCCGGCGGCATCCGCGACGAGGCGCTCCTCCGCAGGCTCACGACGGGCACGTTCCCGCAGGACGGCGTGGTCCTCGACGCGGCGGAGGGCCCGCGCGCGCTCGCCGATCGCCTCGGCCGCGCCACCGTCTCGGGCCTCGAGGTGCGGGTGCCCGGGGCGAAATGGGTGTACCCGGAAAAACTCGACGCGATTCAGCCCGGCGACGAGGCGCTCGTGTATGCGGAGATCCCGCCGAGCGCGCCGTTCGAGGTCGAGGTGAAGGGCCCTTCCGGCACGGCGCGGACGAAGGTCGAAACGGAGCTCGCCGAGCGCCCGCTGCTCGAACGCGCGGCGACGCGGGCGAAAATCGAGCGCCTCTCCCTCGAAATGGAGGCGGCGCCGGACGAGGCCCGGCGCGCGGCGATCGGGCGCGAGATCGTCTCGCTCTCGACGCGCTTCCGGGTCCTCTCCGACCTCACGGCGCTGCTCGTCCTGGAGACCGAGAACGATTACGCTCGTTTTGGCATCGACCGGACCGCGCTCGCGGACATCCTCGTGGTCGGCCGCTCGGGCGTCGAGCTGCAAAGCCGCAAAGGCGGCCCCGTGACCGTGGCCACGTCCCCGGACGAACCCGCGAAGGTGGCCGAGCAAAAGAACCAGACCGAGGGGTCGGAAAAAAAGGAGGATACCGGCGCGCCGTCCGCCGAGCCCTCCGCGGCGCCGGCGGGCGAAGCGGCCCCGCCGTCTCCTCCTCCGCAATCGGAGACCCTTTCGCGGGACGAGCTCGCGCGGGAGGCGAAACCCGAACCCGTCGAGGCCGAGCCGGCCCCGTCCCCGCGCCCCGCGAGCCCGCCCCGCGCGGCCGCGAAGCCCGCCCCGGCGGCGCCCGCGGGCGCGTCCCGCCCCCGCAGCGTCGAGGCCGATTCGATTCTGAATCCCTTCGACGGGCCGAGCCCCCGGCGCCCGCCGTCCTGGCGCCCGCCGCCTCCGCCCCCACCCCCGCCGTCGCGCGAATTCGAGAACGACGAGGACGACGAGGCGAGTGACTCCGGCGTCCTGCCCTACGAGGGCAAATTCGCCGAGGTCATGAGCCTGATCCAGTCGAAGAAACACGCCGAAGCGCTGGCCCTCGCCGCTGCGTGGCGCGAGGCCGAGCCGGGCGACGCGCTCGCGCTCGTCGCGCTCGGCGAATCGTTCGAGGGGCTCGGCAACCTCCCTCAGGCCGCGCGTGCCTATGGCTCGATCATCGACCTCTTCCCGTCCCGCGCGGACCTCCGCCGCTTCGCCGGCGCGCGGCTCGAACGAATTGGCCCTCGCGCCGACGGCGTCCCCTTCCTCGTCGTCGACACCTACGAAAAGGCCGTCGCGTCGCGCCCCGATCATCCCTCGGGGCACCGGCTCCTCGCGTATGCGCTCGCCCGCGCCGGAAAATTCGCCGAGGCGTTCGAGGTCATCACCGCCGCCTTCGCGCGTCGTTATCCGAGCGGCCGCTTCGCCGGCGTTCGCCGCGTCCTCGCCGACGACGTCGGCATCCTCGCCGCCGCGCTCATACGCGCCAAACCCGAGCGCCGCGCCGAGGTCCAGAAAACCTTGAGCGCGCTCGGCGTCCCCCTCGCCACGCGCCCCTCGCTCCGGTTCGTCCTCACGTGGGAGACGGACGCGAACGACGTCGATTTCCACATTCGCGACGGCCGCCGCGGCCATGCTTATTACAGCCACCGAAAGCTCCGCTCCGGCGGCGAGCTCTTCGCCGACGTCACCACCGGATATGGCCCCGAATGCTTCGCCATCGACGGCCGCGCCGCGGCCTATCCGTATCGCCTGCAGGCCCATTACTACTCGAAGGGCCCGATGGGCTACGGCATGGGCAAGCTCCAGATCGTCGAGCACGACGGAAATGGCGAGATCCGGCTCGAAGAGCGGCCTTTCGTGGTCATGACCGACCGCGCGTTCGTGGATCTCGGGGTGGTCACCGGCAAGCTGCCGGCGCCGCGCTGAATTCCCGGATCAGAGGAGCGCGCGAATCTGCTCGTCGAGGGATCCCGCGCCGACCACGAACGCGCGCCGGAGCCGCTCGGCCGGCTTCACGTCCGGTGCTCTCCCGCACGCGGCTTGCGCCTCGCGCAGAAGCCGTTTTTCGGCGCTCGTGAAGCGGCCGTCGATGATCGCCGCCGCGTGCAGGACCTGCAGCGCCATTCGTTGCTCCGCGGGCGGCAGGCGCGAAAGCACGTCGAGGAACACGCGCGAATCGTCGATCCCCTCCGGAAGCGGATCGTCCACGCGCCGCAGGACCTCGACGAGCACCGCATGCAGATTCGGGTGCAGATCCTCCGTGCGCACGATCGAGCTCGCCACGGCGCGCACGAGCGCGAGTCGCCCCTCGGCCGAGGGCGCGATTCCCTGATCGAAGATCGCGCCCACGAGCTCGCGCGCGGCCGACGGGCCCATCACGCGAATCTTCGCCTCGCGCAGCACGATCCAGCAAACGATCCCGTTCCACGCGGCCGTACCCGGCACCGCGACGAACGGCAGCCACGTACGCACGAGCGCGCGGCCCGCGATGCGACGGACGAGCACCTTCACCGCGAAATTGGTGACGCTCACCTTCACCTTGTAGAGCAGCGACGCGATCGCCAGCTTGACCTTCGACGCCTCGCGCCGCGGATCGACCCCGAACACGCGCTCCGTCGGGTTCGGCAATTCGAGCGCCGCGCGCGCGAGCGCCGTGGCCACGGCCGCGCCGTCGCCGCTCGCCTCGGTCGCGAAGGGATCGAGCCCCGCGGCGCGGGAGAGCTGGTGCACGGCGCGCAGCGAATCCCAATAAAGGAACAGGATCTCCGCCACGGACGCGACGATCGTCACCCCGCCGACGAGCGCCCAGTATCGCGCGGCCGCATCGAAGCTCGCGTGCTCGGCGCCGAAGAGCCGCTCCGCGAGCACCTCCGCGCCCGCCGCGAGCGCCGCGCTCAGCGCGCCTGCGAGGCACGCGCGGATCACGGCGCCGCGCACCACGACCGAGAGATGCCGGCGCTCCTCGGCGTTCAGCACGCTCACGGCGTCGGCGGCGGCGACGCGGGGCAAGGCCGCCGACAGCCGGCGGAAATAAAGCACCCCGAGCCGCTCGAGCAGCGGCGCTTTCGTCTCCGCTTTCGCCGCCAGATCCGTCCCGCTCGCGCTGACCATGCGACCTCCGACGATACACGAATGGCCCTTGACGTGCGGCGGATCTTTGCGTTTGCTCGGTTTGCGGGGCGGGCCCCGTGGTCATCGGACCTCGAAAGGAGAGAGCGCGTGGGCGTCGTCACGTTCGACAAGACCGGGGAGAAGGTGAATCTCGGCGCGATCAGCGAATCGCCGAGCGGCGGGGTGACGCGCGAGGAGGCGGCGCGCGAGCTCGAGGAGCTCGGCGAAGAGCTCTTCGAGCTGCAGGATCTTCTCTGGGGCGCGCGCACGCATTCGGTGCTCGTCGTCTTGCAGGGGCGCGATACCGCGGGCAAGGACGGCGCGATCAAGCACGTCGTGGGCCTGCTCAATCCGCGCGGCGTGCACGTCACCTCGTTCGGCGTGCCCACGGAGGAGGAGCGCGAGCACGATTTCCTCTGGCGCATCCACCGCCACACGCCGCGCAAGGGCGAGTTCTCGATCTTCAACCGCTCCCATTACGAGGACGTGCTCGTCGTGCGCGTCCACGACCTCGTCCCTCGCGAGATCTGGGGCGAGCGATTCGGCCACATCCGCGATTTCGAGGAGCTGCTCTCGGAGCACGGCACGATCGTGCTGAAATTCTTCCTGCACATCAGCAAGGACGAGCAGAAAAAGCGCCTCCTCGAGCGCGAAGAGGACCCGCGCACCGCCTGGAAGCTGAATCCCGGCGACTGGAAGGAGCGCGAGAAGTGGAGCGAGTACACCGAGGCCTACGAGGACGCCATCTCGCGCACCGCGACGAAGCGCGCCCCGTGGACGATCGTGCCCGCGGACGCGAAATGGTACCGGAACCTGGTCATCGCCCGCGAGCTCGTGCAGACGCTCCGGCCCTATCGAAAGGTTTGGCAAAGCAAACTCGATGAGGTCGGGGAAGAGCGCAAAGCCGAGCTCGACGCCTACCGGACCGGCAGACGCTGACCCCGAGGCGCCTTGCCATGCGAACGATGATCCTGTGCTCGGCTTGCAAGCGGCACGTCTATTCGTCCGAGCTCTCGTGTCCGTTCTGTGGCCTCGCGCTCGACACCGCCGCGCGAGAATCGAAAGCGCCGGCCTTTTCCGCGGAGATGTCGCGCGCACAGCGATATGCGCTCGGCGCGGCCATGGCCATGACCCTCGCGGGCACGGCCTGCAAAACCGAGGACGCGTCCCCGGTCGAACCTGAATCCGCCGAGAATGCCTCTGCGAGCGCCGCGCCCCTCGCCCCGCCCGAACCGCCGCGGCCCACGCCGCAGCCCGAAGACCGGGCGCGCGAGGCCCCGCCGCCCCCGAGCCCTTTCCTCGTCGGGGCCCCGACGAACGACCCGCCCCCCTTGCCCGAATTGCCCCCGCGCGTGGACGTCGCGCCCGCGGATGCCGGCGCCCTGGACGCAGGCCGAACCGTCGTTCGCAAACCCCCGCCGCCTCCGCCGCCTCCTCCTCCCATCGACGACCCGACCGACGGCTGGCGACGCAATCGCCGCTGCATCAGCACACCCAATGGAGGAGTCAACTGTCCGCCTTACGGGTGCGTTTTTCCGGACGAAGCCTGCGACACCTTCCGGGTTTGACGTCGGCTCAAGCCCGCGGCTTTGCGAACAGATCCTTGATGAAATCGAGCACCGTGAGGTTCTTGTAATCGCGGAACTCACCCGCGTCGAAATACGCGCCGCCGCACGTCGAGCACGTCTCGTACCAGAGGTGCGGCTGCGCCGGGTCGACCATCCGCACCATGGGATTGCCGTCCCGCGGGCAACGCACGTACGGGATCGTGTTGTTCTTCCGCCCGGTCTTCGGATCGCCCGAATCGATGATCTCCGAGCCTCGCTTCGACTTCAGCCGCTCGTTTTCGCGGCTGTCGAACCAGAGGCCCTTGCAGGCCGTGCAGCGATCGACCTCGACGTCCTCGAATATCACGATCGCCATCGCCGCTTTGCATTTGGGACAATTCACGGTCGTCTTCCTCTCGGCTCGTACGTGCGAAATCCTCTTCGGCGCGCGCGCCGCGCTCCGATGAAACCCAGGGCGGCGAGGGCCGCCCCAAAAACGCTTGCCTCGCTGCCCGTGCCGCCGCGCGCGAGTCCACATGCGCAATCGCCCGGCGGCTCGGGCGCCGGGGCGCCTCCGGGCGGCACGCCCGCGTCCATCGGCCCTCCGCCTGCTCCACCCCCGCCCGCGCCGGTGCTGTCACACGACATCGCATTCAGCGTCGTCTGCATGATCGGCCAACGTGGCTCGCAGGTCGAGCGGGTCGTGCTGCCTGCGGGGCAGGGGATTGGACCGCACAGATCCGCGATGCGCGCGGCCGCGCCGAATGTCGAGCCCGCGGTCACGGACAAACCCACGGAAAAACCGTCGAGCGCCTGCTCGGTGCATGCATACACGCCCGCCTCCGCCCAGCGCAGGCACCGCGCGTGCAATCGTGAGACCTGCTCGAACGCCCACGCGGGAGCCGGCGAACGCCAGATGCCGTCCTTTTCACCGCCCACGACGAGCGCGCTTCCGTCGGGCGACAGGGAAAAACCCAGGAGCGACCCTTCCCCGACGAAGATCTCCTCCCACGTCTTCGCGCCGTCCGCCGAATGCAGCAACCTTCCCGGCGCGCCGTCGAGCCGCACGTACACACTGTTCGCGTCCGCTGGATCCACAGCGCCGATGAAAGGCCCGTGCGTGTCGTCGCTCCCGGGGACCGGCGTGACCTCGTGCGTTTTCCCGCCGTCCGCGGAGCGGAGCACGACGCCCATCGGTAGGGGCCCGCCGAGCACGCCGCTCACGTACACGATCGCCGGATCCGGCGTGAGATCGACCGTCAACCCGTGCAGGTTGTCCGGGAAAACTGCATCCACGTCCGTGAACGACGCCCCGCCGTCCTCGGTCCAGTAAAGCCTCGTCTCGAAGCCCGAACCCTTCGGCGAGGACGTCAGCACCACGGCGCGGGCCGGGTTTGTCTTGTCCACCGCGAGATCCGCGACCAGCTTTCCTTCGAGCGCGCCTGCCCGCGAAAAGCCGCAACCGTCCGGCGTCGAGACCGAGAGCCCGTCGGGCAAACCCACGAGCAGCGCGCCGCCCGCGGTGATGCCGATCGGCGGGTCCCAGATCCCCGCGAACGACATCGCCTCCTCGCACACCCACGACCAGCGCGCGCCCCCGTCCGTGCTCGCGACGAGCCCGTACGTCGCCCGCAGGACCACGTGCGCCGGATCCATCGGATCGACCTCCACGTGCCCGGCCGAAGGAAACCGACCATTTCCGAATGCCGCGCCCGAAGTCAACACGAGGACAGCGAGAGCCGCGAGGCCTCCGAGGCGCTTCATGGCAAGCAATGCCCCTGGAAGCAGGTGAGATCGGGCACGCAGTCGAGGTTCGTCACGCAATGGCCGTTCTCGGGGCATTTCTTGGCGCAGGGGCCGCCGCAATCCGGGTCCGTCTCGCCGCCGTTCTGGTAGCCGTCGGTGCACGTCGGCTTGCACGTGAGCTTCTCGGGATCACACACGCCGCCCTTGCAATCGGCGTCGACGAAGCACGGGTAGAACGGCGGGCACTTCACCTCGCACGAGCCGCCGCAATCGTAGCTCGCCTCGTCGCCGTTGTGCTCGCCGTCGAAGCAGGAAGGCGTGGAGCAGACGGCGCTGCCCGCCGGACCCTCGCAGATCTTGCTCGCGCAATCGAGCCCGTTCACGCAAGGCGCGCCCGGCGCACATCCGCTCGGGCAAACCGCGCCGCAATCGACCCCCGCCTCGTCTCCATTCTGCACGCCGTCCGCGCACGTGGGCCCCGCGCACGCCCCCGCCACGCACGAGGCGCTGTCGCAATCGATCCCGCCCTCGCAAGCCGAGCCCAGCCCGCATTTCTTGCAGTCCGGCCCGCCGCAATCGACGCCCGTCTCGGCCCCGTTCTTCGCGCCGTCCGAGCACGTGGGGATCGCCGCGCAGACGCCGGCCTCGCAGAACCCGGAGACACAGTCCGCGTCGATCTCGCACGTCACGCCGAGCGGGCACGCGGGGCAGGTGGGCCCGCCGCAATCTGCGCCCGTCTCCGCGCCGTTCTTCGCACCATCCGTGCACGTCGGCGCGCAGATGTTCGCTTCGCAGAGCCCGCCCGCGCAATCGTCGTCCACATCGCAACCCGCGCCCGGCCCGCAATCCGCGACGCACGAACCGCCGCAATCGACGTCCGTCTCGTCGCCGTTCTCGATCGCGTCGCTGCACGTCGCTGGAATGCACGTCCGATCCGGCCCGCATTTGCCGCTCGCGCAGTGCACGCCGGCCGTGCACGCCACGCACGTTCCTTTGCCGTCACACGCGGCCCCGCCGCCCTCGTCGCAGGGCGCGCCGATCGGCTGGTTGTCGAAGCCGCAGCGGCCGTCCTCGAAGCACCGCGGCGCGCCGCACGCGGAGACGAGCCCCGGACACTCCGCGTCGCTCGCGCACGACGGCGCGCCGCCCGCGCCGCCTTGCCCGCCCGCGCCGCCCGCGGACGCGGAGGACGACGACGACGCGGAGGACGACGACGACGCGGAGGACGAAGCCTGTTCTTCTTGGATCCGACGTTCGTCGACGTCGGCGAGGAGGACACACCCCGCGAGGGGCGCGAGCATCACGAGCGCGAGCTTGGGCGCCTCCCGGACGAACGAAGCGAGGCGCGCCGGGGGGATCATCGAGTCCCCCCGAGGATTACCACGACTTCACGTGGCGCCGCTCCTTGATCTCCTGCGACAGCATCTCGACGAAGCCCGCGAGCGGCATCGCCTTCTGCTCCTTGATGCCGTACCTGCGCACGGTCACCGTCTGCTCCGTCTCTTCCTTGCCGCCGACGACGAGCAGGATCGGCACTTTGCGCGTCGCGCCTTCCTGGATCTTCTTGCCCATCGTGGCCGAGCTCGTGTCGAGCTCCACGCGCACGAGATCCTCGCGGAGCAGCGCCTCGATCTTCTTGCCGTACGCGAGGAACTTGTCGCTCACGGGGATGATCACGACCTGCACGGGCGCCAGCCACGTCGGGAACGCGCCGCCGAAGTGCTCGATGAGGAACGCGATGAAGCGCTCGTGCGTGCCCATCGGCGCGCGGTGGATGCAGTACGGCGTCTTCTCCTTGCCGTCCTTGTCCGTGTAGGCGAGCCCGAAGCGCGCCGGGACCGCGAAATCGAGCTGATTCGTGGAGAGCGTGAACTCGCGGCCCGTCACCGTGACGAACTGGAAATCCACCTTCGGCCCGTAAAACGCAGCCTCGCCGGGCGAGAGCTTGTAGTTCGCCCCCATCTCCTCGAGCGCCTCGGTCACGAGCCGCTCCGAGAGCGCCCAGTTCTCCGGATCGTCGACGTACTTCGACCCGCGCTTCGGATCCGCCGGATCCCAGAGCGACAGGCGCATGAAGTAGTTCGTCAGTCCAAACAGCGAATAGTACCGCTCATGGAGCTTCATGACCGCCTGGAACTCCTCCTTGAGCTGCTCGGGCGTCACGTAGATGTGCGCGTCGTTCATCGTCATGCCGCGCACGCGGGTGAGGCCCTGGAGCGCGCCCGCGCGCTCGAAGCGGTAGACCGAGCCGTACTCGGTGTAGCGCAGCGGCAGATCGCGGTACGAGTGCTTCTCCGAGGCGAACACCATGTGGTGGTGCGGGCAGTTCATGGGCTTGAGGTAGTACGCCTCCTCGGGCCCGCCCGCGCCGCGCCCCTCTTCTTCGAGCACCATCGGCGGGTACATGCCGTCCTCGTAGAGCGGGATGTGGCCCGAGGTCTCGAAGATGCCGCGCTTCGTGATGTGCGGCGTCGCGACCTTCTTGTAGCCCGCGCGGAACTCCATCTCGTGCGCGAGCTTCTCGATCTCGTGCCGGATCGCCGCGCCATTCGGCAGCCAGAGCGGCAGGCCCTTGCCGATCTCGTCGCGGATCGCGTAGATGCGCAGCTCCGCCCCGAGCTTGCGGTGATCGCGCTGCTTGGCCTGCTCCACGGCCGCGACGTACTCGTCGAGCTCCGCCTTCGTGTTGAACGCGTAGCCGTAGATCCGCGTCATCATCGCGTTGCGCTCGTCGCCGCGCCAGTACGCGCCCGCGAGCGCGTGCAGCTTGAAGGCGTCCGCCGGGATGTCGCTCGTCTTCGAGACGTGCGGCCCTTCGCACATGTCGACGAAGCCACCGTTGGTGTAGAAACTAATTTCGCGGTGACCCTTCTTGCTCGCGAGCTCCCGCGCGTACTCGGCCTTGAAGGGCTCGCCCATCTGGCTCTCGATGCGGGAGAGGGCTGCGTCGAGGGGCAGGTCCTCGTGCGAGAAGGGCTGCGCCGCGGCGATGATCTCGCGCATCTTCGCCTCGATCGCGGGCAGCTCCGCGTCGTTCACCGGCTTCGGCAGGATGAAGTCGTAGTAGAAGCCGTCGTCGATCGCCGGACCGAACCCGAGCTTCGTCCCCGGGTAGAGCGTCTGGACCGCCTGCGCCATGACGTGAGCGAGCGAGTGGCGGATGCGAAACAGCTTCTCGTCCTGGGGTTTTTCTTCGATGACGGGCATGGCTCGGATCTCTCGGTTGGGCTCGGCCTGTCCACCGGCCGAGCCCTCTCGGTCGAGGTCCCGGCCAGCACAAAGCTCTTGGTTTGGGGCGCAGAACGTGCGCCACCGCGGCCCCGAAAGCAAGCGAGGTCCGCCCGCGCTGGCCGCCTCCGGGTCGGAAAAACGCCCGGGGGAGCGCAGGCCGAGGTTGCCTCCGGGGGGCCATCTCGCTACCTTCCGCGCGCTTTACGGTGCGGTGCGCCCCGGGCGCACACTTTCGAGGAGCAGGGAAGGCATGAGCGGCCACTCCAAATGGGCCACGATCAAGCGGAAGAAGGGCGCGCTCGACGCGAAGCGCGGCAAGATCTTCACGAAGCTGATCAAGGAGATCACCGTCGCGGCGCGCATGGGCGGAGGCAACGTCGACGGTAACCCGCGCCTGCGGAAGGCGGTCGCGGACGCGCGCAGCCAGGCGATGTCCGCCGACAACATCAAGCGGGCGATCCAGCGCGGCACCGGCGAGATGGAGGGTGTGAACTACGAGGAGATCGTCTACGAGGGCACGGGCCCCGGCGGCACGCTCTTCATCGTCGACGTGATGACGGACAACAAGAACCGCACCGTCGCCGAGATCCGCAAGGTGTTCGAGAAGAGCAACGGCCAGATGAGCTCGGGAGGCTCGGCGGCGTGGGCCTTCGATCGCAAGGGCCTCATCACGCTCGCGAAGGACGCGGCGACCGAGGACCAGCTCATGGAGATCGCCGTGGGCGCGGGCGCCGACGACTACTCCGACCAGGGTGAGGAGTGGCAGCTCACGTGCAGCGTGGAAGTCACGGACCCTGTCGTGAAGGCGCTCGAGGACGCGAAGATCGCGGTCAAGTCGAGCGGCCCGGCGTACGTCCCGAAGAACAAGAAGCAGGTCGAGGGGCGTGACGCGGAGCTCTGCCTGAACCTCTTCGACGCGCTCGACGATCACGACGACGTGCAGAACGTCTACGCCGACTTCGACGTCTCCGAAGACGAACTCGCGCGCATCGCCGGCTGAGTCGCACGAACGAAAGGGCTCTTCCGCATCGGAAGAGCCCTTTTGCGAGCCCGAGCAACATTCGGACTCGAACGAGCTCTGCAACGAGCCTGGGGAAGGACCGTCTTACGGGGTCGCCCGCGTGATCGCGTGGGCCTCGATCAAACGGTTCCTGATACCCTCTGCCTTCGCATCGGAAGGAGACCCCATGGCTGACTTCGGCAAGCTCGTGCTTTCGGTCCTCGCGTTCCCTGCCTTGCTCCTCGCCTCCTCGCAGGCGCTCGCCATCGAAACCCCTGCCGCGTGCGGGAAATTCGATTTCAACAAGAACGGCCTCGGCTGCGAGATCCGCGTCGAGGGCGGCTGCGAAGCCGACTGCACGTCGCTCCGGTTCACCGCCGGCTGCGAGGGCGGATGCACCGCGTCGGCGTCGACGTCGTGCACCGATAACTGCGGCGTGAGCTGCATTGCGGAGTGCGACCCCTCGAAGCTCGATTGCATCCAGGGCTGCCACGACGAATGCGAGCAGCCGTTCATCGCGGATTGCCAGTCGAAGTACCCCGATCGCGATTGCGTGACCGACGCGAAGGCGAGCTGCACCAGCCGTTGCCGCAGCCAGTGCGAGGTCCAGCCGAGCAACTGCATCGAGCACTGCGACACGTGCTGCATGGGCGCGTGCACGGCGAACATCAACATGGATTGCGACCTCACCTGCTACGCGAAGCTCGAAGGCGGATGCAGGGTGCAGTGCCGCGAGCCCACGGGCGCGCTCTTCTGCAACGACCAGTACGTGTTCGCCTCCGACGTGAAGGGATGCATCACCGCCCTCATCGAGCAGGGCCTGCAGGTCGACGTCTCGGCCCAGGCGCAGGGCGAGTGCACGATCACGCTCGGCGGCGCGGACTGCTCGGGCTCGGGCGAGGCGAGCGGCCTCGGCTGCTCGGCGTCACCGGGACAAACCGAGTCGCCGTTCGCCGTGACGGGCATCGCGCTCGGCCTCGCGGCCATGGGCATCTCGGTCGCGCGGCGTCGCAATCGCAAGAACGGCTGATTCGCGCGTTCGATCGAAACGCGGTGAGAGGCGCTCGCGGGCCGTCCGCGGGCGCCTTCGTGTTTCAGGGGCTCCAGATCGGGAACTCGAACACGCCCCACGTGAAGAGCGCATGCGCGAAGAGCGCCGGCGGCAAGCGATCCATCCGCATCGCGAGCCGGCCCCACACGAGCGAATACGCGACGCCCGCCGCGACGAGCAGCGGGTTCGGCCCCACGCGCGCATCGCCGAGCAGGAACATCGTCGGCAGGTGCGCCACGCCAAACAGCGCCGCCTGCAAGAGCCACGCGCGCAGCCACCCGAACGACGCGAGCAAGGCGCGCTGCACGAGGCCCCGCCAGACGAGCTCCTCGAGGGCCGCCACCACGAAGACCGCCCCGCCGAGCAGGTGCCGCCCCTCCGCGGCCGGATCACCGAGCGTCGCGTAGACGTGCATGATCCACGCGGCCCGCGGCGACGGCGGTGACGTCACGAGCAGGTGCACGCCCGTCGCCACGCCGTAAAGCACTGCCGCCACGATCGCGCCGACGGTCAGATCTCCGCCGCGCGGCCTGAGCTGCTCGTCGAGCTCATCCCGCGCGCGCAAGCGCCACACCGTGAACGCCGCGAGCGCCGTGTACACGATCACGAGCGAGCCGAGCATCCACGGCGTGCCCGCGTGCTCGTCCGAGAAGGCGAACCCCACGGCGAGCGCGGTCGCCACGGTCACGCCGCCCGCGATGAAGAGCGCCTCCCGCTTCGACGTGGGCTCCTCGGTCACGTCCTCGCCGGCGCCCGCCTCCTCATCCGGGACCTCGTCGTCCGAAGCCTCGCTCACCGGCACCTCTGCGCCACGCGATCGAGGATCCGATCGGCGAGATCCCGCTTCGACATCACCCCGAGCGCCTCCGCGCCGTTCGCCGTCACGATCGTTGCCCGGTTGTCCTCGCGGCCGAACGAATCCTGCGCGTGGTTCGCGACCACCATGTCCACGCGCTTCGCCTGCAGTTTGCCCCGCGCGTACGCCACGATCCCCGCGTCGTCGGCCGTCTCCACGGCGAACCCCACGAGCACCGGCCGCGCCCCCGTCCGCGCCGCGCCCACCTCCGCGAGCAGATCCGGGTTCGGGATGAGCTTGATCTCGAGCGCCTCCGCCGATCGCTTCCGCTTCGTCGCGCTTTGCTCGGCGGGCCGATAATCGGCCACCGCGGCCGACATGATCAGCGCGTCCGCGCGCCCGAGATCCGGGCCCATCGCTTCCCAGAGCGCCTCCTTCATCGCGAGCGCGCCCCGCACGTCGACCCGCGTCACGCCCCGCGGCGTCGCGAGCGCGACCGGCCCCGCGACGAGCGTCACCGATGCGCCCCGCGACGCCGCGCGCTCCGCGACCGCAAAACCCATCTTCCCTGTCGATCGGTTGCCGAGGAACCGCACCGGATCGAGATCCTCCACCGTCGGCCCCGCCGTCACCACGATCCGGATCCCCGCGAGATCCCGCGTCTCCACCGCCGCGAGCGCCGCGTGCGCGATCTCCGCGGGATCGGCCATCCGCCCCATGCCTCGTTCGCCCGAGGCCACCTCGCCCTCCACCGGACCGATGAGCGAAACGCGCCCGTCCGCCGCGAGCGTCGCCACGTTCCGTTGTGTCGCCGGATGCCCCCACATGCGCGGATGCATCGCGGGCGCCGCGAGCACGGGCCCTTGCGCGCACAGCACGAGCGCCGTCAAGAGATCGTCGGCGCGGCCCGCGGCCATCCGCGCGATGAGGTCCGCCGTCGCCGGCACGATCAGCACGAGGTCCGCTGTGCGCCCGAGCTCCACGTGTTTTTCCCCGGGGTAGCCCGGATCGAACATCTCCTCGTGCACCGGCTCGCCCGTGATGCCGGCGAGCGTTTGAGCTCCCACGAACTCACGCGCCGATCGGGTGAGGAGCGGGATCACGCGCGCCCCTGCTTTTTTCAGCAGACGCGCGACCTCCACGGCCTTGTAGGCGGCGATGCTCCCGCTCACGGCGAGCACGATCGTGGGGGGGACGGACGAGGGAAGAGCGGCGAACACGGGGCCGGAAAGGTTGCACGAAATGGGGCGAGCGTACATGCCCCCCGCCGCGGTAGGCTCCGGCCGTGTCCGACGCGCCCGAAACCACTTCGACTTCCGCCGATCCACACGCCGCCCAGCGGGCGCGCAGGGACACGCTCGCGGCCGAAGCGGACGATCTCGCCCGCCGATCCGCGCGCCTCTCGGGCCTCCGCGGACTCCTCTTTCTCGTGGCCCTCGGCTCACTCGGGTACGGGTTTTTCCGTTCGCTCCCGACGATCGGCTGGGTCCTCGTCGCGCTCGGCTGGGCCGTCTTCATCGCGGTCGTCGCCGTGCACGGCGCGCTCGTCACGCGCGAGGCCGAGGTGCAGACGAGGCTCGGGATCGTGGACCGCTCGCTCGCGCGCCTCGCCGGCAAACTGCCCGAGGCGCTCTCGAACGGGCCCGCGGCCGAGCCGCGCCATCCGTATGCGATCGACCTCGACGTCTTCGGATCCGCCTCGATCTTCCGCCTCCTCGACGAGACCCGCACCGCGCCGGGCACCACGACCCTCGCGCGCTGGATCGGCGAGCGCGCCTCGCCCGCCGAGATCGCCGCGCGACAAGAGGCCGTGCGCGAGCTCGCGGGCCTGCCTGCGTTCCGTGAAGACCTCGCCACGATCGGCGCCTCTGCGGGCACGCGCGGCCGCTCCACCGAGCCGCTCGTCGCGTGGGCCGAGGCCGAGCCCGTGCTGCGTGATGGTTTGTCTCGTGCACTCGTGCGCGCGGCGTTCGTCCTCGTGCCCCTCACCGTGGGCCTCTTCGCGCTCTCGCATGGCCTCGGCAGCGCGCTCCCGCCGATCCTCCGCCGGGCCTACCTCGTGCCGTTCGTCCTGCAGGTCGTCGTCCTCTTCGTCCTCAGCGCGAAGATCCAGCCCGTGCTCGCGCAGGCCTCGTCGAAGGAGGCTCCGTTCGGCCGCTACCGCGACCTCTTCGCGCGCATCGAGGCCGAGCCGCTGCGCGCGCCGCGCCTCGTCGAGCTCCGCTCGGCCTTGCTCGGCGGCGACGACGGCGCCTCGGCTTGCCGCGAGCTCGCCACGTTCGAGCGCGTCCTCGGCTTCGTCGAGCTCCGGCACTCGGGGCTCGCGCATATGCTCCTGAACGTCTTCTTGCTCTGGGACGTCTTCTGCATCGTCGCGCTCGAGCGCTTCCGCCTGCGCGCGGGGCGCCATGTGCGTGGCTGGTTCACCGCGCTCGGCGAGATCGAGGCGCTCGCGAGCCTCGGCGCGTTCGCGTACGAGCATCCGACGTTCGCGTTCCCCGTCGTCGAGGAGGGCCCGCCGTGCTTCGTGGCCGAGCGGCTCGGGCATCCGCTCATCCCGGCGCGCTCGCGATGCGACAACGACCTCGCGATCGACGGCCCGGGGCGCGGGATGCTCGTCACCGGCTCCAACATGAGCGGCAAGAGCACGTGGCTCCGCTCGATGGGCCTCGCGGCCGTGCTCGCGCAGGCGGGTGCGCCCGTGTGCGCGCGCTCCCTCCGCATGACGCCGCTCTCGGTGCGCACGAGCATGCGGATCAGCGACTCGCTCGAGCAGGGCGTGTCCCATTTTTATGCCGAGCTCGAGAAGCTCAAGTCCGTGGTCGACGCGGCGGATCACGGCGAGCCTGTTTTTTTCCTCCTCGACGAGGTCCTGCACGGAACGAACTCGCGCGAGCGTCACATCGGCGCGCGCGCCGTCGTCGTCCACCTCCTCGACAAGGGCGCGATCGGCGCCGTCACCTCGCACGACCTCGCGCTCGCGGACCTCGAGGCGCAGACGGGCGGCCGGGTCGAGAACGTGCATTTCGAGGAGCACGTCGAGGACGGGAAGATGACGTTCGATTACGTGCTCCGGCCCGGCGTCGTCTCCACCACGAACGCGCTCCGGCTCATGCGGCTCGTCGGGATCAACGTCGCGCTCCCCGACGCGTGACGACATTCGCCGCGGAGTTGATCCGAGGGGCCCGGATTCCGTAGAATACCCTTCCGCCTTTCCTCGCTCGGTCGCTGGGGCCGCGCCCCGAGGAGCCTCTTCATGGTCAGCCGAAGACGAACCTACCTGCGCCTCGCCGCCGTGGGGCTCGTCTCGCTCTTCGCCTCCGCGCTCCCCTCGGCCTGCGCGCTCGACGTGTACGGCTCGTACGACCCCGACGCGCCTTGCACCGTCGGCGTGTCCGCGCCTTGCTACACGGGCCCGCTCGGCACGGCCGGCGTCGGGGCTTGCAAGGCGGGCACGCAGGTTTGTCGTATCGATCGCACGTTCGGCGCGTGCCTCGGCGAGGTCGTTCCCCGCAAGGAGGATTGCTTCACGCCCGACGACGAGGATTGCGACGGCGAAGATCGCGGGGACGAGGAGTGCCTCTGCGCGCCCGGCGACACGCTGCCTTGCGAGACCGGGCAACTCGGCGCGTGCGCGGAAGGCGCCCGCACGTGCACGCCCGACGGCCTCTCCTTTGGACCTTGCCTCCCGTTCGTCTCGCCGCAGCCCGAGGATTGCGCGTTCGAGGCCGACGAGGATTGCGACGGCGCCGCGCCCGGATGCACGGGCACCGTCGATCTCCACGTCTCCCGCGGCGGCCCGAGCTCGGACGTGGCATTCGCGGTCGCGACGAACGGAATCGTCCATGCGACGGCCGGCGTGATCGACGGCGACGTGACGTTCCGGACCGTGAAGACCGGGACGTTTTACGTGGACCGGCGCGTCGCGAACCTCGGCCCGACGTGGAGCCTGGAGGTCCCCTCCATGGGCGGCTGGGCGGCGGCGCGTGGCGTCGCGGTCGCGGCCACGTCCGGGGACGTCATCGCGGCGGGGGAGTTCCAGGGCTCGATGGATTTCGGCGCTGACAAGACGATCACGAGCGCAGGCAATGGCGTCGATCCCTTCGTCGTCGCGGTGGGCGCCTCGGGCAACGTGCGCTGGGTGCGCGCGTTCGGGGACGAGCAAGTCCAGTTCGCGAATGCCGTCGCGGCCGGGCCGGACGGCTGGATCGCCATTGCAGGCGAAGCCTCGGGCGTCGTCCATTTCGGCGGCACCCCGCTCACGGCGAGCGGCGCCGACGCTTTCGTGGCCCTCCTCGACTCCGAGGGCAAACACATCTGGAGCCGGGTCTACGGCGACGCCTCTGCGCAGGCGGCCTACGGCGTCGCGTTCACGGCCGACGGCGATGTCGTCGTGGCGGGCGAATTCGACGGGTCGCTCGATCTCGGCAGCGGCGCCCTTTCATCCGCGGGCGGCGGCGACGCCTTCGTGGCGCGGCTCTCGGGCGTGAATACGAATGCGAAATGGAGCGTCAAGCTCGGCGACGACGCGCTCCTGCAGCGCGCCTACGCGGTCGCGGTCGGCCCTTCCGGCGAGATTGCGGTGACCGGGATCTTCGCCGGATCGATCACGATCTCCGGCACGACGTTCACCAGCGCGACGTCGGTGGACGCATTCCTCCTCGTCTTCGAGCCCGAAGGCGCGCTCCGTTTTGCGAAACAGATCGGCGACGCGACCGGCGGCGATCAGATCGGCGCGGGCGTCGCGTTCGACGCGGCCGGCAACGTCGTCGTGACCGGCAGCTTCGAGGGAGCCATCGATTTCGGCGCCGGCCCGGTCCCCTCCGCGGGGACCGCCGACGTGTTCGTCGCGAAATACGCCGGGGCCGACGGCGCGCTCCTCTGGGCGAGGACGGCGGGCGACGCGGACGCGCAGCGCGGCTTTGGCATCGCGGCCCTGCCGGATTCGAGGATGCTCCTCTCGGGCGGATTCGCCGGCACCATCGAATTCGATGCCCAGGCCGCGCCGCTCATGAGCCAGGGCCTGCTCGACGTGTTCGTGGCTCGCCTCGCTCCTTGAGCCTTTTCGACGCGGCGGATTTGCGGGCAATCGCCTCGCGATGTCGCGTATCCTCTCTCCGCCCATGACCTCGCTCGCCCTCGGCAGCTGCATCCGCCGCGTCGTCGTGCACGCGCGCGGCGCCCTCGTCACTCGGGTCGTCACGCTCCCGGCCGCGCTCCCGAGCGAGCCGTGCGAGCTCGTCGTCGCCGGCATCACCCCGCTCTCCGAGCCTTCGAGCTTTCGCGCGCTCGCCAAGGGCGGCCGCGAGGTCGTCTCCGTCGGCGCGCGGTTCGTCGTCCCCGAAGGGCCTGCCAAGACCGGCGCGGCGCGCGAACGCCTGCGCGCCCTCGAAGCCGAGCGCGACGCATTGAACGACACGCGCACGCACCTCACGGGCCGCCGCAACCTGCTCGCCGGTGTGTCCTTCGATCTCGGCATGGATCGGCGCCTGCGGCAGGGAAATCCCCGGGCGCGGATCGAGGACGCCCTCGCGACCTCGCGCCTCGCCCAGGAGGAGCTCGCCGTGATCGATACGCGCCTCGCGGAGATCGAGGCCTCGATCGAGCGCGTCCAGCGCGGAATCGACGCCGCGCGCCTCGCCGAAGCGCAGGCGAGCACCGAGGAGCGCGCGGGTGCGTCCCGGCCGACCCTCGCTTGCCATGTACGCCTCGGCGCGGGGCAGGGCGCGATGGAGGCGCTCGAAATCGAGTACGTCGTCCTCGCCGCGCGCTGGTGGCCGACGTACAAGGCATGGCTCACGAAAAACGCGACGCGCGTGCGGCTCGAGCTCGACGCGCTCGTCGCGCAGGACTCGGGCGAGGACTGGAACGACGTCGAGCTCGCCCTCTCGACCGCCGACCTCGTCCACGACGCACGTTTGCCCGAGCTTCAATCGCTCCGGTTCGGCCGGGCGCAGCCCCCGGCGAAGCGCGGTTATCGCCCGCCGCCGCCTGGGCTCGACGCGATGTTCGAATCCTACGACGCGGCCATGGCGAAGATGCCGCGCGCCGCGCGGACCGACACGCCTCCTCCGCGGCCTGCCGCGCGTCCCGCGGCGCCCCCGCCGCCCCAGCAAACGTTCGGCGGGCCGCCGAGGGCTGGCGTGGTGCCGCAATCGTACGGCGCGCCGCCCCCGGCCCCGGGGAACGGCCCGTCGATGGATATGCCGGCGGCGGCGAAGCCCGCGGCGGCGGCCATGCCCATGCCTGCCCGGTCCGCGCCAGCGCCGAAAAAGGCGGCGAAGGCGGAGGAGGCGGAGGTCCTGTACTCGCTCTCGGCGCTCGTCGCCGCCGGCGGAGGCGGCCCCGAGGGCCTCCTCCAAGAACAGGATGCCGTCGCCAACAACGAATCCGCGCCGCCGCCGCCTCTCGAACCCGACGATAGCTGGCTCGAATTCGACGCCCTCGTGCTCGCCGCCGCCGAGGACAAACCGCGCCGCGGCCGCCTCGGCCGCATCCCCGACGACGCCTCGCGCCGCGAGGCGAGCCTCGCCCGCGAGCGCATCGGAAACCTCCCGAACCCTGCGCGCACGCAAGATCCGCTCGTCTCCCGCGGCCGCTTCGATCACCGCTACGACGCGGAAGGAAGCGGCGACGTCCCCTCGAACGGCCGTCCGCACCGCGTGCACGTCAAGATCGGCGAGGGCCCTGCGAGCCCGCGTTTTCGCGCCGTCCCGCGCGAATCGAGCGAGGTCTATCGCGAGGCCCGCATCGAAAATCCCCTCGGCGCGCCGCTCTGCGCCGGCCCCGTCGATGTCTTCCTCGAAGGCGCCCTCGTCACCACCGCCGAGATCGCGGCCGTCGATCGCGGCGGTTACGTGCAGGTCGGCCTCGGCGTCGAGGATCGCGTGCGCATCGCGCGAAACGCCCGCACCGAGGAGAGCTCGGCCGGCTTGCTCGGCGGATCCACCGTCGTGGATCACCACGTCACCGTGGACCTCACCTCGTCGCTCGGCGTGCCGATCCAGGTCGAGATCCTCGAACGGATCCCGGTCACCGACGACAAGGACGTCGCCGTAAAACTCACGTCCGCCGAGCCCGAGCCCGAGGTCTACGATCAAGCGGACATCGGCGCGCCCGTGCGTGGCGGCCGCCGTTTCCGCGTCGAGGTGCCCGCGAGCGGCAAGTCGAAGATCACCTACGCCTATCGCATCAAGCTGCCTGCCAAGAGCGAGATCGTCGGAGGAAACCGCCGTGAGTGAGCCCGTGGTGGAGCAGGTTCGTTCGGAAAAGCCCTCGCAGGATCGTGCTCATTCGAGCCGAGCCGCGCGCGTCACCCTGTTCGAGGACCGCGCCGAGGTCGTGCGTCGCGCCTCCTTCCGCGCCGAAAAAGGCGCGCGCTGGGAGGCCATCGCCGGCGTCTCGCTCCTCGTCGACGACGGCACGGTGCAAGCGAAGATCACGAGAGGCGAGGCGCGCGTGCTCTCGGCCCGCGTGCTCCGGCGCGCGCACGAGGAGCGCGTGCTCGGGCGCGAGGAGATCGAGGCGCTCGAACGCGAGGCGCGCGCCGCTCGGGATCGCGTCGCCGCCGCCGACCGCGCGATCGAGCGCCTGCAGCGCGGTTTGCAGCACCATTACGAGCTCGCCACGCAATGGGTGAAGAGCGCCTCGCTCGGCCCGCGCAAGGCATCGGAGCCCGAGGTCGCGGGCTCGTACCGTGATGGATGGCGCGCGATCGACGCGGCCGCGCAGGCCTCGCTCGACGAGGTCGCCCGCGTCCGCGAGGAGCGCGCGCAGGCCGACCTCGATCGTCGCCGCGCCGAGGCGCGCCTCGCCGAGGGGCGCGCGGAAAAACCGCGGTACGACGCGGTGATCGAGGTCGAGATCGACGCCCCCGAGGCGGACGACGTCGAGGTCGAGCTCACCTACCGCCTGCCCTGCGCGCTCTTTCGCCCCGAGCACCTCGCGCGCCTCGTCGCGGACGGGCCCGAGGCCACCGCGGGCACGGTCGAGATCGTCACGTACGCGACCGCGTGGCAACGCACGGGCGAGACCTGGGACGACGTCGAGCTGCGCTTCTCCACGGCGCGCCCTACCCGCGCCGCCTCGCCGCCGCTGCTCGCGGACGACGTGCTCGGAACCCGCAAGAAGACCGACGAGGAGCGCCGCAACATCGTCGTCGCCGCGCGCGAGCAGTCGATCCAGCTCGCGGGCCTCGATCGCGGTGCTCGCGCGGCCTCCGAGATGCCCGGCGTCGACGACGGCGGCGAGCCGATCACCTACACCGGCAAGGAGCGCGCCTCGCTCCCCTCGAATGGACGCCCGTGCCGCGTGGAGATCGGCCGCGTGACCGTGAAGGCCGAGCTCGCCCGCGCCGTCGTCGCCGTGCGTTCCCCCGCGGCGCACCTGCGCGCCACGGCCACGCTCGAAGGCGCGGGGCCGCTGCTCGCGGGCCCGGTGCGCCTCGCGCGCGGCGCGAGCCTCGTCGGCCGCGCGCGCCTCGATTTCGTGGGCAAGGGCGAGCCCTTCGAGCTCGGCTTCGGCCCCGACGACGCGATCCGCGTCCGCCGGAGCGAGGACGAGAAGCGCGACACGCAAGCGATCACCGGCGCGCAACGCCTCGAGCGCAAGGTCACGCTCTACCTCTCGAACCTCTCGAACAAGGCGCGCAAGGTCCTCGTCACCGAGCGGATCCCGGTCAGCGAGATCGAGGACGTCGAGATCCACCTCGCCGACGCCGGCGGCTTCTCCCTCGACAAGGACGGCTTCTTGCGCGCCACGGTCGAGGTCGGCGCGCACGCGACGCGCACGCTCGTGTACACGTTCGAGCTGCGCGCCGGCGCGCGCGTCGTGCTGCCCGCGTTCTGACGTCGCGCTCAGCCGAGCACGAAATCGATCTCGAAGAAGTCGTAATGCGCGGCGCGCATCCCCATCGCCGCGTACGTCGCCTGCGCGCGGTGGTTCTCCTTGTCCACGTAGAGCCGCACGCCGCAGACGCCCTTGTCGGCCCGCGCCTTCGCGAGCACGTGATCGTGCAGCGCCCGGTAGACCCCCGTGCGCCGCGCGCCCTCGGCGACGTAGACCGACTGGATCCACCAGAACGTCCCGTTCCGCCAGTCGCTCCACTCGAACGTCACGAGCAGCTGCCCCACGGCCAGCCCCTCGCGCTCGGCCACCAGGTAAAACCCCTTCGCCGGGTCCTCGATCACCGCGCGCGTGCCCCGGATCGTCGTCTCCGGATCCAGGGTTTTTCCTTCGGTCTCGAGCGCCATCGCGCGGTGCTGTCGCGCGAGCGTCTCCACGTCCCCCGCGTGCGCGAGGCGAATCGAAACGGGCTCCATCGGCTCTTGCCTCACTTGCCCGGCGGCGCGATCGACGGCTTCGGCCGTTCGTCGGGGTAGAACGTGCGGGGGATCGGCTCGTGCTCCACGAGGTAGCCGAACTCCTTCTGAAAATCCTCGATCGAGATGTCGAGCACGTTCGCGAACCGCGCGAGCTGGCTCGAATCGTCGAAGTCGTCCTTGCGCAGCCGCAGCATGTACCTTCGCGCGATCATGTACCGATCGCTCGCGATGTCCACCATCCGCACGCGCATGCGGCCCGTCTTCGGGTCCATGATCGTGTCGAACGGCACGGCCTGGAACGAGCCCTGCACCATCGCCACGAGCGCCCCCGTGCCGCCCTCTGCCAGGTACTTCGCCGCGCAGTACCCGAGGTCTCGCGCGTACTCCATGTCGTACGGGATCGGATCGGCGCACCGGAGCTCGTAGCCGATGTTCTTCGGGATGATCGTCGCTTTGACTCCGAACTGTTTCAGCCGCTTCTGCACCTCGGCCTTCAGGATGTCGGCGAACGCGATCTCCGCGATCCGCACGTGCCCGTGCGCGTCGCGCTCCACGCCCGCGAGCCCTTCGAGATCGTGCTCCTCCATGCGCTCGACGAGCCCCTCGGCGATCATGGCCACGCCGTCGGCGCGCCCCGTCGCGAGGCGTTTTACGATGGCCGCCGCGAGCAGGTCGACCACGGTCTTGAGCCGCACGTGCCCCTCCGGAAACTCCTCGGGCAGCAGCGTGAGCGTCGTGCCCGCGGCCTTGCCGATGCCGAGCGCGAGGTGCCCGGCCTTCCGGCCCATCGCGACCACGAAGTACCAGCGGTGCGTGGTCTTCGCGTCGACCATCAGGTTCTCGACGAGCTCGACGCCGATGTGCCGCGCCGTCTGGAAGCCGAACGTATCGGCCTGTCCCGGCAGATCGAGATCGTTGTCGATCGTCTTCGGCACGTGCACCACGCGCAGGCGCCCCTTCGACTGGAGCGCGACCTGCGACGCCGAGAACGCCGTGTCGTCGCCGCCGATCGTGATGAGCTTGTCCACCTCGAGCCGGAGCAGCGAGAGCACGGTCTCTTCGAGCAGGTCCTGCGACTTCGTGGGGTTCGCGCGCGAGATCCCGAGGTACGAGCCGCCGCGGAAATGGATGCGGCTCACGTCGTCGATGGAGAGCGGCCGGGCGTGCTCGAGGTCGCCCTTCATGATCCACTGGAATCCGTCCTGGATCCCGACCACGTCGTAGCCGGAGAGGACCGCGCGGATCGTGGCCGCGCCGATGACCGCGTTGATGCCGGGCGCGGGCCCGCCGCCGACGAGGATTCCCACCTTTTTCGGACCGTGGCTCATGACTTCGGCCCCTAGCATCCCCTCCGGGCTTTCGCTAACCTGGTTTGGTGACGAGGCGCTTTTGCTCGGTTGTCTTGCTGCTCGCGCTCGCCGCGTCGCCCTTCACGTCATTTGGGCTCCTCGGCTGCGCGTCGCAAGAGCAGGCCCCCGAAGCAGCCACGCCCCCGCCGCCTCGGCCGAAGAACGCCGCCGAGATCGCGCGTTCGATCGTGAACGGCCGCGTCGGCATGATGGTCTGGCCCGAGCGGCTGAAAGGCCATCCGCTCGAGCTCCGCCTGCGCGCGATGAACCCGCTCCGGAGCATGCTCGAAGGCACGGGCATCGACGCGACCGGCGACGTCGTCGCGGCCTACGTCGCCTCGACCGGCGTCACGCAGAGCGACCTCGCCGTCGCGATCGTGCAGCACAAGCTCGACGACCAGCGCGCGCGCCAGGGCCTGAACACGATGATCGCCCGCAGCGAGCCGCGCGGGGAATGGATCACGACGGCGAGCGTGCCCTCGGCGCGCGTCACGGTGCGTGGACAGACGCGCGTCGTCGCGCTCGTCGAGGAAGGCTTCCTCGCGGTCTTGCCGGAGTCGCTCGCCCCGCAGGCGGCGCGCTTCGAGGGCACGGGTGGTTTTCCGGATCCCGAGGGGCCCGAGGCCGTCGTCGCGACTGCCGACGATCCTTCGCGTAGCCTCGCGGGCTCGCAGGCGCCGCGCGTGCCGTCCACGATTCGTTACGCCGTCGCGCGCCTGCGCCTCGCCGCCGACGGCGGCGTCGACGTGTCGAGCACGGGCGAGAGCACCGATCCGGTGCAGGCGAGCGCGGACGCGGCGGCGCTGACGGCCTCGATCGACCGGGCGACCTCGCTGAACCTCGGGATCGTGAAAGTTCGCCTCTTCGCGCCCGTCGTGTTCCGCGCGGAGGGCGCGCAGGTGAAGAGCGACCTTCACCTCACGCCGTCCGAGATCGATCGGCTCCTCACGCTCGCCGATACCTTCATGCCCCGTTGATGTCGTAGGGGGATCTCAGCCTTCCGAGAGCTCCGAGAGCAGCGCCGCCTCTTGTGCCGCGAGGTCGGCCTTGAGCTTCTGGAGCGCTTCGAGCTTCGCCTTCTTTTCTTGCTGGGCGGCCTGCGCCCGCTGGGCGGCGATCATCGCCTCCTGTGCGGCGAGCGCTTCCCGCTGCTTCTTCAATGCGTCGAGCTCCGCCGTGGCCGCGCCAATCTTCTTGTCGAGCTGGCTCGGGCTCAGCTCCTCGGCCGAATCCTGCAAGAAGAACGACTCCGCCCAGCCGGCGCCGAGCTTGTGCTCGTGCTGGATCTCGCCCAGCTTGCCGAAAAGGGACTTCCGCAATTTGTTGTGGTCCTGGTTCAGCTTGACGCGCGTGCCGATGGTCCGGAAGTCGATCAGGTTTTGCGCTGCGATCTTCTTTTCCTTCGCCGCCTCCTCGCCGGCCTGCGCGCGCGCGGCGACCACGGGCGCGTGGTCCTTCAGCACGGCTTTATCGGCCTCCGCCAGTGCTTCGGGCCAGGTCTTCATGACATCGAGCTGCCCGCCGAGGACCGGCCGCTTCAATTCGCTCGGGCGCAGGTGGCCGAAGAGGCGCTGCCCGAGGAGCGAACGGTTGTCCACGTTCACCGAGACGAAATCGACCGAAGCATCGAGGTCGTGATCCGCGAACTGGACGGCGGCGGCGGCGGAGGCCTCGGCGATGAGGAGGTTACGCTCCTCGGCGATGGCGGCCTCGATGCGCGGCTCGAATGCATCGACCTCGGCGACGAGCGCCTGCGTGTATGGGTTGCGCCGGATGCGGGCCGCCATGAAGCGAAAATGGCTCTCGCCGGTCGGCGTGGTCGCGGTATCGGGCAGGGTCTTGATTCCAACCATGGTGGCGGATGCTAGAGAGGGCGCTTACCGGGCGTCAAGGGCAGAGACGGCCCGGCGACGGTACCCTCTCCTCGCCGGGAGGGCTCGAACGGGTCGGCGACGCCGCCCTTTCCTCGCCGGGAGGGCTCGAACGGGTCGGCGACGCGTCACGGGGGCATTCGAGGGGGCCGAAGTGGGGTCGCAACGCGGGCCGGGGGCGCTCGGGGCGGCGCAAGTGGGGTTGCAACGTCGACGGGGTGGGATAGGGGCGCGGGAAGGGGGGGCGCGTGCGGTCGCGTCGCGGCTCGGGGCGCCCGTGGCGCGTGGCGCGCGCGTTTCGCCGCCGGTCTTTGGACGCGCGGACGGGCGTGCCGATACGAGCGCCGCGATTTCGGCGAGGGGCGCGAGGTGGTCGAGCGTCGACGTTCCGGCTCGGCTCCGCGACGGGGGGTCAGGAACTCTCGCTGTTCGAAAAGCGCGGGCGGAGGCGGGGCGGCGCTCGGTGGCGAACGCGATTGAAGCGTTCGAAATGGGGTGGCGAGCCGTCGCGGGACGACTCGAGGCATGTTGGCGCGTGAAACAGCGGGAAAACACCGGGAAACGGTTGACGGAGGCATCGGCGTCTCCGTAGCCTGCCCCACCTGCGGCGAGGGCGAGGAGGTGGGCTCGTGCGGAAGCGGCGGCTTGCGGGGGTGGCCTTGGTCGTTATGTGCATGGCGGTGTCCATGTTGCCGATGGGATGCGGGGCGAGCGACGAGCACGCCGTCGCGCCCAGGCAGGGCAGCGGGCACGCGCTCCCTCCGATGACGGTCCAGGCGCTTCAAGCGTGCGTCAAAGACGGGGGCCAGCGGCTTCGGCACAACGCGTACGAGATCGCGTTCGCGGTCGAGTTGACGGGCGACCGCGTCACGGCGGTGAAGCCCAAGGGCCCGCGGCTCGACGACGCTGGCGTCCAGCAGTGCATGATGGAAGCGCTGGGGGCGATGGCGGACGCGGGGTTCTCGCCGGACAGCGACGAGCTGGTCTCGCGCGGCGGCCTCTTGCCTACGCGAGGCCTGCTGGCGAACACGTGGGCGCTGCCCCAGGTGATCAGGTTGATCCCGGTGGTCGTCGGGTCGTCTGGGACGATGATCGTCGTCGCGGTCGCGGTGCTCGTGGTGGTCGCGGCCGTGTCGTTGAAGGATGATACCGACGAGGAAGCTGAGAGGGAACGGTGCAAGAATGCGGCCTATACCCCCCTCGAGGCATGTTACAATGCGTGTGAAGCCATTTGGAATATGGATAATGCGCGCTGCCGCAAGTTGCGAAGTGCGAGGGATAGGGCCATTTGCTGGGCGCAATCGAACGAGGACCGGGCGAACTGTCGGCGCGCCTGCGAACGAGAGGCAATGAAGGACAAATGCCCACGATAAAAAGGATCATTGCCGAGAGGATACTCGAATTCCGCCACTCCCAGGAGTCAAAGCCTAAAAATGTCAGGGTGCGAATCAGCGCACCTCAAAGAGAAGGAAACGATTGGTCCGTCGTGTACGAGATACGCGGGCCCGGTAGGCGGCGAGAAAAGCGGAAAGTTTGGGGGGTCGATTCAGTGCAAGCGCTTCACATGGCAATGGGAAGCGTGCCCGTCGACGTGCGAGGAATTGAAATGTTGACGGGCGGCAAGGTGACATTCCTCGGCGGGGAGGATCTCATGTTTCCAAGCTTCAAATGACACAGCCGCTCGGGCTCCGTGGTGGGCCCGAGGAACGCTCCGGCCCGTCGTGCAGGGCCGCCAGAGCGCGTTCCGGGTCATGTGCGGCTCTCCCCCGTGTGCACCCTGGCCAGGGTACACGAGATCCGATGCGCGTTCGCGAGTCTTTAGCGCCTCGTGCGCGCTGGAGGCGCGCCGCCCGGAGGCCCAGGGCCGCGGAAGAATCATGAAGCGACTGAGGCGTGGCTCTTCCGCATCGACGGCACGTGATCTCCCCCGCCCCGTTCGTCCCGGAACCAAAAGTTTGTCCACGGCTTGACAGCCACGTTTGTCTCCGGTAAGGATTGTCCTCGGAGGCTGACGTTGGGCGTGCGCTCTTGACCCGAGTAGCATCAAGACGTTCACGTTGGCCTCCCCCTTTTCCTGCGTGGATTGCGGTATCTTCTCCCTGCCATGCCGTCGCGCCGCAGCCCTCGCCCCGCTCATCTGCCTTTGCCTCCTCCTGTGAGCGCGGGCGAGGAGCCGAACCGTGTGGCGTTCCGGTTCGAATACACCCCGCCCCGCACGATTCGCGGCTGCATGGGCCGCGAAGACTTCATCATGTGGCTCTCGTCGGGGTTCGGTTATCCGGTTGTCAGGGACGATGCGACGCGCACGTCTCTGCCTCGGACGAGCACGGGGTCGAGCGGTGGCAGGCCGTCATCCCGACGCTCGATGCGTCGGTCGGCCTCGCTCGGCGTACAGTGTACGCCTCGCTCGGCCTCTCTAGCCTCGAGCCGCTCGCGGCGCCTGTAGAACACCCTCGCACACGCCGGCTGACGCTCGCGTCATCCCACTGCTACGCTCGGCCCCCATGAGGCTCGTGAAGATCGGGGTTGCCAGCGTGAACGCGACGGTCGGCGCCGTCCGCTCGAACGTGGATCGGTGCATCCGCCTCGCGACGGCGATGGCCGAGGACGACGTCACGCTCGCGGTGTTCCCGGAGCAGGTCGTCGGCGGGTACGCGGCGGAGGACCTCGTGCAGTGGCAGGCGTTCGTGGACAGCCAGCGGCGTGAACTCGAGCGCTTCGCCGCGGAGACCGCGCGGCTCCGCACGGTGTTCGCCCTCGGCTTGACCGTCGGCGTCGAAGGCGACCTCTTCAACGTCGGCGCGCTCGTGCACGGCGGCGAGATCCTCGCGTTCGTGCCCAAGGAAAAACTCCCGACGTACAACGTCTTCTACGAGTCGCGCGTCTTCTCCCGCGGCATGCCGCACATGGACCGCGAGGCGCGCGGCGTGTTCTGCGGCGATCGGATCTTCCAGTTCGATTTCGGCATCGTCGCGGTCGAGGTCTGCGAGGACATCTGGTCGCCCGATGGACCGATGCGGCGGCGTTGTTACTCGGACGCCGAGATCGTCTGCAACCTCTCGGCCTCGCCGTTCCGCGCGGGCATCGGGGGCACGCGCCGCGAGATGATCGCCACGCGGGCCGCGGACAACCAGTGCACGATCGCGTACGCGAACCTCGTCGGCGGCAACGACGGGCTCGTCTTCGACGGCGGCGGGTTCGTCAATCAGAACGGCCGGCCGATGCTCGAGGCGAAGCGGTTCCGCGAGGGATACGCGGCGACCGTCGTCGACCTCGATCGCACGGTCCGGAGCCGGCGCGAGGCGAGCACCTGGCGGAGCGACCTCGAGACCTTCCGGCGCGAGCAGAAGCCCGTGCCCGTGCAGGTGGTGGGCGAGAAGACGGCCGATCGAGCGAAGCTGCGATATCCCGCGCCGCCGCCCGGGACCTCGTTCTTCCTGCCCTCGGCGAGCCTGCCGGCGAAGACGCCGCGCGACGAGCTGCTCGACGATTTCCACGACGCGCTCGCGCTCGGCGTCGCCGATTATTACCGCAAGATCGGCGCCTTCCGCCGCATCGGCCTCGCGCTCTCGGGCGGGCGCGACTCGCTGCTCACCTTGCTCGTCGCGCATCGCGCCGCCGAATTGCTCCACCCCGAGCTCGAAGGCGCGGCGCGGCACGAGGCGGCGGGAAGAATGATCAGCGCGTTTTACATGCCGTCGCGGTATTCGAGCGACGCGACGCAGAACGCGGCCGCGCGGATCTGCGCCGACCTCGGCGTCCAGTTCATGGTCGTGCCGATCGAGGACGCGTTCGTGCGCGAGCTCGAAGCGACGCGCACCTTGCTCGGACCGGGCGGGCCCGAGCCGACCGAGCTCACGAAGCAGAACGTGCAGGCGCGTATTCGTGGTCAGCGCATGTGGAACTGGTCGAACACGAGCGGCGCGCTCTTTCTGCAAACGGGGAACATGAGCGAGAAGGCGCTCGGGTACACGACCGTCGGCGGCGATCTGGAGGGCGCGTTCAGCGTGATCGCGAACCTGCCGAAGACCGTGGTCATCGCGATGCTCGAGCGGCTGGAGAAGCGGTTCGGTTATCCGGGCATCCGCGCGACGCTGGAGACCACGGCGGGCCCCGAGCTCGCGGCGAACCAGTCGGGCGAGGCCGAGCTCATGCCGTTCGAGGTGCTCGACGCTTGCCTCTACCTTTACGGCGCGGAGAAGCTCGCGCCGAACGAGGTGGCGCTCGCGCTGACGAGCGTGTTCCCGGACCGGGATCCGGCGGTGCTCACGGCGTGGGCGGAGAAGTTCGCGCGTCTGTTCACGCAATCGATCTTCAAGTGGGTGCAATCGCCGCTCGCGATTCACCTCGGCTCGCTCGACCTCGACCGCGAGCGCGCGCTGCAATTGCCCGTCGTGCAGCGGACGGAGTGGAAGGGCGAGTAGACGATCGCCCTCGTCGTTCGGGTTTCACTGATTGCGCTTGATCACGTGAAACCCGAACGGTGTCTCCACCACGCCGCTCGTCTCGTCCACCTTCAGCGCGAATGCCGCGTCGCTGAAGGGTTTGACCATTCCATCCGCCTTGAACTTCCCGAGGCTCCCGAGCCTCTCCGCCGTCGCCGCGTCGTCCGAATACTCCTTCACGAGCGCCGTGAAATCATCGCCGGCCTTGGCCTTGGCGGCGACCTCTTCCGCCCTCTTTTTCGCGTCCGCCTTCGACCGCGTCACCGTCTTCGGCGCGTTCTTCGCGCCCTTGTACGCGACGAGCACGTGCTGCGCCGTGATCCACTCCGGGGGTTTTTCCGGCGCGGCCGCCGTCTTCTCGGGCGTGGGCGCGGGCGCGGCCGTCGGGGCAGGCGTGGGTGAGGGCGCGGCGGCGGGCGCCGCGGACGTGGCGGGCGCGGGCGCCGGCGGCGGATCCTGGCAGGCGAGGAGCAGGGCGGGGACGAGCAGGAGCAAAGAGCGCGGGGAGAGCATGGGGATCCTCATTTCGTCATCGTTTTCGAGAAGACCACGGCGCCGTTTCTGTCGATGAACTCGAACGAGAGCTTCGGCCCGTCGAACTCCAGGTAAGCGAACCCTTCGAAGCCATCCGCGAAGTAGAGCTGTTTCTCGTCCGTCGGGACGAAATCGAACGTGTCGCGCGTCTTCGCGCCCGCGCCGCTCACCACGAAATGCGTGCCGGGGCAGTCGCCGTCACGGCCCCTGTCGATGAACTCCAGGTTGTGGTCGTGTCCGGCCATGAACATGTCCGTGCCGCAATAGATCGCCTTCTGGAACGCGAACATGCCCGCGATGCCGAGCAGGTTGTTGTCCCAGAAATGCTCGCCCGATGTGAACCGCGGGTGGTGGCCGAAGACGATCTTCCACGTCGCCTTCGAGTTCTTCACCCGGGTGCTCATGTCGTTCTTCTGCGTCCCGTTCAAGAAATCGACCGTGTCGAGCGCGAAGAGGTGCACGTGGCCGATCGTCACGTCGTACCACGCCGCCGGCATGTGCCATTTCTCGCTCGACCGCATCCCGGGGCCGCTCCCGAGCGGCAAGGACGCATAGTCGATCTGCGCTTGCTTGTTCCCGCTCGACGTGGGCCCGTGGTCGTGGTTGCCGAGCACCGCGTAAAACGGCACGCCCTCGAGGTGCGGCCGGTCGTACGGCTGCTCGAATTTCTCGGCCCATTGCGGGTCGTCCACGCTCGCCACGCCGTTGTCGTAGAAATTGTCGCCGTTCACGAGCACGGCGTCGCAGCCGCCCACCTTCTCGCATTTCTCGCTCATTCGATCGGCCACGGCGTGCTGGGCCTCGTTGCCCTCGCCGGTGTCGCCGATCGCGAGCAGACGGACCACCTTCGCCGCCGGCCCTCCGCCCGAGCCACCAGGGCCCGTGCTCGACGTCGACGATCCGCCCGTCCCGCCTGCACCGCCCGTCCCGCCCGTGGCCCCCGCGCCTCCGCTCCCGGCGCCGCCGTTCCCCGTGCCGCCGTTCCCCGCGCCGCCGTTCCCCGCGCCCGCGCCGGTCGTCGCGGTGCCGCCCGTGGTCGTGGACGTGTTCACCGCGTCCCCCGAGCTGCAGCTCGCGATGGCGAGCGGCACGAAGCAGCACACGACGAGAGACGAGGCGAAGAGGCGCCGCGTCCGCGTAAGAGAGCGTCCGGAGTCAGCCATGGAGGCAATGTACACAATCCGTCCGCGGATGTCGTTATGATAGGCTCCGCCCCTCCGCCCCCATGAGCGCAAAGCCCCTCGTCGTCGCGAGCTCGTCCATCGAACACCGCCGCCCCCGGCTCGGCGGGTGGCTCATGCGCGCGGGATTCGGCGCCTTCGTCGGGCTCCCCGGGCTCATCGTGACGATCCTGGCGATCGCGGGGGCGGACATGGCCGACACGTCGATGGCCCTCTCGGCGCTGCTCATCTTCCTCGGCGTCCTCGGGTTATTGGTCGCGCCCTTCGTGTCGCTCGCAGGCGCCGTCCTGACGTCGTTATCGCTTCCGCTGCGAAGCTCGGGCGTGCTCCGGGTCGATGGCCAGGGCCTCGTGGCCGTGCAGGGCGGAAAGGAGCATCATTTCGCGCGTGCGGCGATCGAAGGCGGGCTCGTCCTTCCAGGCACGCTCCTCGATGGAAAGCGTCCGCGGGTCGAGCTTTACCTGCGCAATGGTTCGGCCCTCACGGCCGAGGTCCCCGACGGCATTGCGGCGCATCGGCTCCTCGACCGGCTCGGCATCGACGCGGCGCGGCGGCGCGTGGCGGTCCTCTGCGGCTCGGCATACCGGCCCCTCGTCACGGGTTGCGTGAGTCTCCCGATCGTCTGCATCCTCTTTTTCATACCCCTCGGTTATCTCGTCACCGAATATCCCGCCGCCCGGTGGCCGATGGGCGTCTTCGCCTGGGCCGTCATGCTCACGATGACCTTCATCGTGCGGCTCACGCGGCCGCACGAGATCATCGTGGGGAACGACGGGCTACGCATCCGCGGTGGCTTCGCCGATCAATGGATCCCGCATTCACACATCCACACGATCGAGGAGAAGCAACGCGAGCTGTTCCTCGAAGTGGGCGCGGCAGGCAAGCCCACCCGGCGGGTCGAGGTCGCGACGGGCGACCCGAGCTTCATCATGGCGGTGGCCGGCCGGCTGCGCCTGGCAATTGCGCTCGGGTCGAACGGCGCGGGCGGCCCAGCCGTGGGGGCGGAGCTCGATCCCGCGGGCAAGTCGTTCACGGAATGGAAGGACAAACTCCAGGCCCTCCTGCTCGACGCGGGATACCGGAAATCCGCCGTGACGCACGAGGAGCTCTTCTCCGTGGTCGACGATCCGGACCTGCCGCCGGGGCAGCGGCTCGGGGCGGCCATGGCGCTCCGGATCGCAGAGCACCCCGACGCGCGCGTGCGCATTCGCGTGGCCGCGGACGCGTGCGCGGACGAGGCGATGAAGCGCGCGCTCGAAGAAGCGGCCGAGGGCGAGCTCGGCGAGCGCACGCTGAGGCGCGTCCTCGATTGAAGGGTCAGTTCACGTCGTGGTCGTGGAGCAGGAGCGTCTCCGGGTCGCGCCGGTAGACGAGCTCGCCGTCGTCCGTGACGTCGAGCTTCGCGAGGTCGTCCCGCACGAGCCCGTCGAGCGCGCGCTCGGCGTCACGCGCGCTCGGCATGCAGAGCCTCGCGGCGACCTCGCGGGCCGTCGCGCCGCCGCGCAGGGCGTCGAGCAGCGCCGCGCGGCTCACCGCGTCCGCGCGCCGCGCGGCTTCGGCCTCCTCGATCACGCCGAGGCCGCGCCACACGAAGCTGACGCCCACCACGAGCGGCAAGAGGCCATACAGGACAAACCCGAGCGCGATCGTCAGGATCGAGGGGGAACGCAGGGCGGAGAGCCATCCGACCGCCCCGAACGCGCTCGACAGCGCGCCCACCGTGACGAGGGTATTCCCGACCAGGCTCCCGCGCGTGGACGTGCTCTGTGTACCCATCATCGCCTCGCCTGTCGCCTTGGGGCAACGGGCACGCCATTCGAGGCGAGCGGGCAGAGGATGGGGGACCGTCGCGCTCGGAACCTGGAAAGAGCTGATATCGAGGCTTCGATTCCGGGATTGCGCCGCGTCGCGGGTGAACCTGGAAAGGCCGGGGGCGGCTGCTTTCTGGAACGAGCGGCCGCGGCCTTCGCGCGGAGGCGCCATCGGCGCACGGTCGCTCGCCGGGGCGGGGACGAGGTTCACCATGATCGGGGGGAGCTACCTTCGCCGTGAGGTGAGGGCCAAGTCTTCTACCCGCCTCGCCGGCGGGGCATGCACCTCGCCAACCGAGCGACGCGCTGCGCCAGCGGGGCGGCGAGGGTGCTCGCCGCGGACATTTGCGACGACATTGACGAACGCGTGCCGGAGCCGCGTCGATTTTGTGACGTCGACCCGCTCGCCGGGCTTGACGTCACGCCCGCTCGGCTGTTCCGATCCGCCGCTCGGAGGGCAGAAGCATGCGAAACGGGTGGTTTTCTTCGGGCGTCTCGAGGGTCGTTTGCGCGGCGGCGCTGTCCGGCGCATGGATCGCAGCCTGCTCGGCGACGGGCGGCAACACCGAATTCGGCGATTCGAGCAGTGAGAATGGTTCCGGCGCGGGCAACCCCGGGGGCAATGGCAATGGCGGCGACGGCGGCGGCTTCATCCCGGCCGGCGCCGGTGGCAATGGCAACCAGGGCTCGGGCGGCAACGATAGCTGCGCGGCCACGAAGAACAAGGCCGAGCAGGTCCCGCTCGACATGTACATCATGTTCGACCAGTCCTCCTCGATGAACGATAACTCGAAGTGGACCTCGACGAAGGCGGCCCTCAAGGCGTTCGTCGAGCAGCCTGCCGCCGCGGGGATCGGCGTCGGTATCCAGTATTTCCCGCAGTCGAGCGGGGTCGTCTGTCCCGTTATACCATTCTGCAATACGGACGCCGATTGCGGGCCGGCCGCCTGCGGCCCCTGCGCCCCGCCCGCGCCCGGCTTCCCCATCAAGACCTGCTCGACCGCCGGCGGCGATTCGTGCAACCCCTCCGACTACGCCAAGCCCGACGTGCCGATCGCCCCGCTGCCGGCGGTCGGGACGACGATCATCAACTCGATCAACGCCCATTCCCCGTCCGGGAGCAGCACGCCGACCGGGCCGGCGCTCCAGGGCGCGGTCGATTATGCCAAACAATGGGCGACCTTGAACCCCACGCACACGACGGTCGTCGTGCTCGCGACGGACGGGGAGCCGACCGGCTGCACGGCCGCCATCAGCTCCGTCACCGCCGCGGCGAATGCACTCAGCGGCGTGCCCAGCATCAAGACCTTCGTCATCGGCGTCGGCGACATCGCGAGCCTGAACAGCGTCGCCGCGGCCGGCGGGACGGGGTCGGCGTTCATCGTCGACGGGAGCCAGAATGCGACCGAGGAGTTCCTCATGGCGATGAACGAGATTCGCGGCGCCGCGCTCTCGTGCTCGTACCTCATCCCGCAGCCTCCTCCGGGCGAGGACATCGATTACAACGCGATCAACGTCGAGTACACGCCGGAGTCGGGGATCTCGGTCGTCATCCCGCAAGTGAAATCCGCGGCCGAATGCCCCGCGGCGGGGCTCGCCTGGTACTACGACGTCCCCGGGGCGCCGAAGCAGATCATCTTCTGCGACGCGACGTGCTCGCAGGTCGCGAAGGACACCAAGGCCGAGATCGACGTCCTCGTCGGCTGCGCAACCATCGTGAAGTGAGAATGTCACGGAATCGAGGGTTGACAGTCGTCCCGCTTGCTTCGTAGCATCCGAAAATAGCGGAGATGCATCGAAGAGCGCGCGCTTTCTTTCCTTTCCTGTGGACAACCATCGTCCTCGCCGGGTGCTCCGGCGGGGGCGCGGAAGGCACGCCTTCGGGCACCGGCGGCTCCGGCGGCGCGGGCGGCGGTTCGTCGTCGTCGACGGGCGGCGCCGGAGGGCAGGGCGGCGCGGGCGGCGCGACGTGCGGGCCCTGCGGCGACCATGCGAGCTGCGACGCGAGCGGCGCCTGCGTTTGCGACAAGGGCTACGTGAACGACGGCGGCGATTGCGTGGATCTCGACGAGTGCACCGAGCAGCTCGACGATTGCCATCCGACCGCCGCTTGCACGAATACCGTGGGATCGTTCACCTGCGGTTGCCCGCCGGGCACCGTGGGCGATCCGAAGACCGGCTGCGAGGAGCGGTTCGTCGAGATCACCGCGGCGGCGTATCACACCTGCGCGCGCCGCATGGACAACTCGATCTTCTGCTTCGGCGCGGGCGGCGGCGGCCGGCTCGGCAATGGCCTCGGCGCGAACCAACCGGCGCCCGTGCAGGCCGGCGCAGCGGACAACTGGATCCGGGTCGTCGCGGGTTCGGCCCATACCTGCGGGATCAAGAAAACGGGTACGCTCTGGTGCTGGGGCACGAACAACTTCGGCCAGCTCGGGCTCGGATACACCGACAACCAGACGCTCCCGGCGTGGCTTTCGCTCGAACGCACGTTCTCGAGCGTCGCCTCGGGCGACAACCATAGCTGCGCCGTGGAGAGCGACGGCGGGCTCTTCTGCTTCGGCCGCAACCAGGCGGGCCAGCTCGGGATCGGCAACCTCGAGAGCAAGCTCGAGCTCTCGCCCGTGAGCCTCGATCCGCTCGCGGCGACGTCGGACAAGGACTGGAAAGAGGTCTTTGCCGGCCGCGACACGACGTGCGCGACGAAGCAGGATGGGCGGCTTTATTGCTGGGGGCAAAATAACGAGCTGCAGGTCTCGAAGGTCGGCGGCGGCTCCGTGACCGCGCCGTTCCTCGTGGAGACGGCGCCGATGGCGGCGGACGCCGACTGGGCGACGGCCTCGATCGGCTTCACCACGTGCGCCGTGAAGAAGGACGGGCGGCTTTATTGCTGGGGCCGCGGGAACGAGGGCCAGCTCGGGACGCCGCTCGGGCCCGCGACGGCGGCGCCGGTGGCGATCGGCGCGGGCAAGACCTGGAAGCGGGTGCGCGCCAATGCATTCCACATCTGCGCGCTCGACGATCAGAGCGCCCTTCATTGCTGGGGCCGCAACCAGGCCGCGCAGATCTCGGGCGAGGCGCCGGGCTGGGTGACCGCGCCGATGGACGTCGCGCCGGGGACGAAATGGCTCGATGTCGCCGTCGGCGTCGTGCACAGCAGCGGCGTCACCTCGGATGGCCGCGTGCTCACCTGGGGCTCGCGCATCTTCGGCCAGCTCGGCGACGGCGCGATGAGCCTATGGCCCGCAATCGCCAACATCGGCGCGGACACGACCCATACGAGCGTCACCTCGTATGGCGAGTCGGGTTGCGCCTCGAGCGGGGCCGGCGAGCTTCGATGCTGGGGCAACAACGAGAGCGGCCAGCTCGGCCTCGGCGACAACAAGACCCGCTCTCAGCCGGCCAAGGTCGATTTCGAGGCCGCCGCGAAGGTCGCCCTCGGCCGCCAGCACGCGTGCATGATCACGGCCACGGGCAAGCTCGCTTGCTCGGGCCGCAATGCGCAGGGCCAGCTCGGCCGGGGGACGAACACCCCGGCGACGACGTTCGCCGAGATCCTGAAGACGGGCAAACCCTACGAAGCGCTCCAGTGGAAGGAGATCGCCGCGGGCGAGGAGCACAACTGCGCCATCGCCACGAACGGGGCGCTCTGGTGCTGGGGGCGCACGAACGAGGGCCAGATTGGCATGAAAAACCCGGCCCTCGGCAACCTGATCCAGCTCGAGCTCGTCGCCGGTGAGGCCCCGCCCATCGATTGGGTGAGCGTCGCGGCCGGTCAATACCACACATGCGCGACGCGGGCCACGGGCACGCTGTATTGCTGGGGCCGCAACGTGGAAGGCCAGATCGGCAATGGAACGCCGGCGTCCGGCAAGACCGCGCCGTATTCGCTGGGCGACGACTGGAAGGGGCCCGTGGCGGCCGGCATCAACCATACCTGCGCGATCAAGAAGGACGGCACGCTCTGGTGCTGGGGTCGGAACGCGAACAACCAGCTCGGCGACAACACGAACGTCGACCGGCCGTCCCCCGTGCAGATCGGCTCGGCCACGGATTGGGCCTTCGTCATCGCGGCCAACGCATCGACGTGCGCGGGCAAGGTCGGCGGCGGATTGCAATGCTGGGGCGCGAACAACGTCGGCCAGCTCGGCCTCGGGGATACGGGCCAGCGCAAGGTGCCGACCGCGCTCTCCGGGGCGTTCGTCGCGGCGACCCTCGGCTTCAGCCACGGCTGCGGCGTCACGCAGGCCGGCCATCTCGCGTGCTGGGGGTCGGGGGAAATCGGTCAAAATGCGCGCGGCGACGGGCTCGCGTTCGCGCCCGTTCCCATTGCGGCATCCTATTGAGTTGAGCTGAAGGAGATCGGTTTCGATGTTGCGAGGCGCAAGGGCTCGGGCGTGGTTCGTCCTCGTGTCGCTCGCCGCCGCCGCGTGCGGGGGCGGCGGCGGAACCGCAGGCGGGAGCGGCGGCGCAGGCGGGAGCGGCGGCACAGGCGGAAGCGGCGCGGGCGGCGACCCGTTCGCGGTCGACGAATGCGCGCTCGGCCTCGACGACTGCGCGCCCGACGCGGAATGCGTCGATACCCCCGGCTATTTCACCTGCACGTGCAAGCCCGGGTACGAGGGCGACGGCAAGACGTGCGTGGACGTCGACGAATGCACGACGCTCCTCCACGACTGCGACACGAACGCGACGTGCTCGAACACGCCGGGCGGGTTCGATTGCGCGTGCCCCGCGGGCTTCGCCGGCGACGGCAAGACCTGCGACGCGAAGTACGCGTCCGTGTCGGCGGGTCAATACCACGCTTGCGCGATCCGCAATGACAAGACCCTGCATTGCTGGGGCCTCAACACGAGCGGGCAGGTCGGCACCGGCACGTCGGACCAGGTCTTTCTGCGCCCCGTGCCCGCCTCTGGCGCGACGAACTGGGTCTCCGTGAGCGCGGGCGGCGCGTTCACCTGCGCGCTCGACGAGAACAAGCGCATCTCGTGCTTCGGCTCGGGGAGCGTCGGCCAGATCGGCGACGGCCTCGGCGTCGCGCAATCGACACCCGCCATCGGCGCGGGCGGCTACGAGGACTGGATCGCCTTGAGCGCCGGCTCGACGCATGCGTGCGGCATTCGCACGGGCGGGGCGCTTTATTGCTGGGGCCAGAACAACCGCGGCCAGATCGGTGACAACACCACGACGAACGCGCTCTCGCCCGTGCTCGTCGACGCGGGTCCCTGGTCGATGGTCTCGGCGGGGACCGAGTTCACCTGCGGCGTCAAGGCGAACGGGACGCTTCATTGCTGGGGCTTCAACAATGCCCGCCAGCTCGGCGACGGTACGAACGCCGGGCAGCGGCTCGTGCCCACGCAGGAGTTCACCGTCGCCACCGACTGGGCGACCGTGTCGACGGGCAATGCCTTCACCTGCGCCACGAAGACCGACGGAACGCGCCATTGCTGGGGCACGAACTCCCTCGGGCAGAACGGCGACGGCTTGCTCGCGACCGTCGTCTCGCCGAAGGCCGCGGACATGGCCACGGATTGGTCCGCGAACCTGGACGTCGGTGACCTCGCCGGCTGCGGCCAGAAAAAGAGCGGCGAGCTCCATTGCTGGGGTGATGGAAGCGTCGGACAAACCGGCCAGCCGGACAACGAGGGGCCCACGCTGACCCCCTCGCCCGTCTCCGGCATCAGCGACTGGATCTCGTTCTCCAGCGGCCTGCGTTTCGCCTGCGGCGTCCGGCAGACCGGCGATCTCCTTTGCTGGGGCTCGGCGAGCCGCGGCGCGCTCGGGGCGGGTTTTTCCGCGGACCGGACCGAGGCCACGCCCGTCTCCGCCGATACGGACTGGGAGCGCGTCGACACGCAGCTCGACAATGGATGCGCCATTCGCACCGGCGGAAAGCTCTTCTGCTGGGGCCGCAACGTCTACGGCCACCTCGGCGACGGCACGACGCGCACGCGCGCCACGCCCGTGGAGATCGGCGCGGGCAAGGTCTGGAAGCGCATCACACTCGGGCGCACGCACACCTGCGGCATCGCGAGCGAGGGCGGCGGCCCGGACGTCCCGTATTGCTGGGGCCTCGACGGAAATGGCGAGCTCGGCAATGGGTCCGTCGTGACGAACCAGAACGTACCCACCGCGGTCAACACCACCGTCGGCAACGATTCGCCCTGGGTCGAGATCGCCGCGGGGTACAACCACACGTGCGCCGTGCGTCAGGACAAGACCCTCTGGTGCTGGGGCCGCAATGCGAGCGGCCAGCTCGGCGACGCCTCGACGACGACCCGGCCCGATCCAAAGCAGATCGTCCCGGCCGAGCCCGCCAATTGGCTCGACGTCGTGGCGAGCGGCGATTTCACCTGCGGCCTCCGCGAGGGCGGCAACGTGTTTTGCTGGGGCCTGAACAACCTCGGCCACCTCGGCCAGGGCGACACGGTCTCCCCCGTGAACGTGCCGAAGCCCGTTCCGGGGACGTACGCGGCGATCGACGCGGGCGCGAACCACACCTGCGGCGTGCGCCTCGACGGCACGCTCTGGTGCTGGGGCCGCAACAACAACGGCGAGCTCGGCCTCGGCAATGCCGTCACGCCGATCCCCACGCCCACGCAGGTCGGCAATGCGACCGACTGGGCGCGGCCGTTCCTCGGCCAGGGTTTGACCACCTGCGCGACGAAGAAAAACGGCGACCTCCATTGCTGGGGCGTCGGCTCCTTCGGCCAGCTCGCCCTCGGCAACCTGTCGAGCTTCAATGCGCCGCAAAAGATTCCGAGCCTCGGCCCGTGGAAGGTCGTCTCCCTCGGCAACGAGCACACCTGCGGTATCGCGCAGGACGGCGTGCTCTCCTGCTGGGGCGCGGCGTATTACGGGCAGCTCGGCAGCGGTCTTCCGTTCCTCTCGACGCCGACGCTCGTGCTCGATCCCATCTGAAATGAAAAAGGCCTCGCCCGGTCGTTCGCCGGGCGAGGCCCTCTCTCTCCGTCAGGCCATCAGGCGTTCTTCAGCATCGCCTTGATGAGCTTCGGATCCTGATTCGAGATGTGATCGTAGGGCAAACCCGCGGCCGTGAGGATGGTCGCGTGCACGTCCGACGGTTTCACGACCGTGCCCATCTCGTCGTCCGGCGCGCCAGTATCGAGGTTGATCGGGCGTACGTCGTAGTTCGTGTCCTTCGTCGCGCCGATCGCGATGTTGCCTCGAATGCCCTTGCCCGCGACGAGGCAGGCCGACGCGAGGTGGTGATCACGTCCGCCCTGCGGGTTGATCCGGGGCGTGCGCGCGAACTCCGAGAAGCAGAGCAGCGTCGTCCGGTCCCAGTAGGGCTTGCCATTGCTATCGAGCGTGTTCTTCAGGTACGTGATGAGATCACTCACCGCGTCGAAGCCGGCCCGCTGCCGCGCCGGGTGGTTCGACGGCCAGTCGTCGTCGAAATGGGCGTCGGTGACGTTGACGAGCCTGAGGAGCACGACCTGCGAGATGCCATTCACGAGCGCCTGCGCCGCGAGCGCGGCCTGGCCCTTCGGCTGGCCCGCGAGCGTCGCCCCGGGGTTCGTCGGGTTCACGCCGAACGTCTCGTAGAGCTTCGCGAGCTGGCTCGTCGCTGGCGGGTTCGGTTTGAAATCGAAATGCTTCCAGAGCCCGCCGTTCGCCAGCGTTTGCGCCGAGCGCCACGCCGAGAGGTGCGTCGAGACCTGCCCGCCCCGGGCGTCGAGCTGCTGGTGCAGGCAATACTCGACGTGGTGGAACTTGGAGGCCGCCTGCTCCACCTTGCCGTCGAGCGAGAGCGAAGCATTGAGCGGCCGGAGCACCTGCAGCATCTCGTTGTAGCTCGGCACCGAGAGGCCGCTCGCGAGCGGCGAGAGCCCCTCGTTGTACGTCTCCGCGCCGCCCGTGACGAGGTTCGGAATCTCGTGATGATCGAGCAGGCCCGAGGCCGCCGCCCACCACGTCTCGAGCGAGCTGCCACTCGCGGCGAGGCCCCGCGGGAACTTGCCCGTGAGGAAATACCGCCGCCCGACCTCGTGCGTCAGCGTGCCCATGCTCATGCCACGCACGACGCAGAGATCCTTGTAATGCGCGGCCGCGAGCTTCGACATCGTGGGCCCGTAGGCGACGCTCGAGCCGGCGGGCTTCACGAGGCCCGTGCCGCCCGTCTCGTCCTCGATGACCTTCTTCGTCGGGCCATCGGTGACCATGTCGAAGCCCGTGTAAATGCCGCCGGCGAACTCGCCGTAATCGTGATGATTGCGCGGGTCGAGGCAATAGAGCGTGTCCCAGCCGCCCGCGAACTCGCACATCACGAGGAGCGGGGCGGTGTCCGGATCGACGTTGTCCGCGCGCGCGTGGCGCAGGCCGAGCAGGCCGTCGAGGAGGAGCGCGCCGCTCGCGGCGCCGAGCGCGCCGAGGAGCGCGCGTCGTGAAATCTGGCCTTTCTGGCTCATGGCGTGTTCCTCCTCAATCGTTGTGGAAAAGGGGAGACTCGAAGAGCGTGACGCACACGCCCCGCCATCCCTCGGCCGCCGCCGTGATCTCGCCGCCGTTCGGCGACGAGACGCTCGAAACGCCCGCGTCGTAGACCGCGCGCAGGTTCGTGACCATCGAATCGTCCGCCAAAACGCGCAGGCCGAGGAAGCGGAGCACGAGGTATTGCAGGTTCTCGTTCACCTGCGCGTCGGTCGCGGTCCCGTCCACGGGCGCCTTCGGGAAGAGCGCGCGTGAAGCATCCGAGCGTTTCATGTCGTTCTTGGCCATCTGCATGCAGATGTCGCGCGCCGCGTCCCCGACGAACTTGAGGTAGAGCGCGTTCGAGACCGTGCTCTCCTCGGTCGACGTTTGATAATCGGGCCGGCCGAGCGCCTTGCCGAACGCGAGGTCGCTGAACCCGTCCCGATTGTTGACACGCCAGATGATGGGAGCGCCGTAAACGTCATTTCCGGCGACCTTGCTCATGGCTGCCTGGAGCGTATCGATGCGCAGGCGCCGCACCCCGCGCGCGGGGCCGGGCAGCGCGCCGCCGCCGAGGTCCGCGGGGGCATTCTCGGTTTCGCCGTTCGCGGCGACCGCGGGCGCTTCCCACGGCGCCTGGGGATCGGCGGACGGCGCTTCTTTCGTGCACGCGGCCGCGGCGAGCGCGGCGAGCGCGCAGAGGGAACCGAGGCGAGACGCGCTCATGGCATCCTCCGGTAGGCGGGCAGCTCGACGAGATCCCGGACCGCCTGACGGATGTCGTCGTGGACCCGGAAGTTCGCGGCGATCTTGGCGAGCGCGTCGCCCTCGTAATCACTCGTCGTCGGATCGAGGTTCGGCTCGCGTTTCATGAGATACGAGAAGAGGTGCTCGATGGCCACCTCGTGGAACCGGCCGCTCTCGAGGTCGGCCTTCACGAGGTCGGCCGGACCCGCCTCGAAATTCGGCTCGAGCTCCGGGTGCTCGTCGTCGGCGTATTGAAGCGCCTTCAGCCTGTACGTCCGGAGATCGGGGTCCGTCTGGTCCGAGACCGGCACGTAATAACGGTCGCACCACCCTGCGTTCTGCGGCGCGGTGCCCTTGGCGCAGGCCTTGCGGGTCGGGTATTCGCGGGCGAAATCGTGCAGGGACATGCTGCCGGCCTCCGTGAATTGACCGAAGTGCGCGGCGAGCGGCTCCAGCGTCACGTGGCAGCTCCGGCAGACGCAGCGGCGGGTGAGGTCGTCGCCTTCCTTCTCGCAGTTCGTGTCCTTCGTGCTCGGCGGCTGGAAGTATTGCCCGAGGAACGCGATCCGGTAGCGATTCGCCCGGCCGCGGTTCGTCTGGAAGCGGAGGAGGAATGCGGGCAGGGTGATGAGGCCGGCGTGCGGCGCCTCGCGGTCCACCCCGACCCAGGTGTCCACGTCCGTGAACGCGAGCTCGGGCAGCGGGCCGTCCGAGGGCTGGTGCTCGTTCTGCGTGCGCGAGAGCGTCTGCCGCTGCGCGTGATAACGAAAGTAATGAGCGAGCGGACCATTGTAATGCACGCGCTTCGTCGTGAGCAGCCCGGAGTACGGCTGCGTGCCGTCCGTGTGCTCGTCGACGAGACGGAGCACCTGCTCGCGCAGCGCCGCGAGCACGAGCGGCTGAACGATGCCGGCCGGCATGCAATAGCTGAGCTCCGGCCCGCAGCCGCAGGTCTTCGCCTTGCCCGTGGCCATCAGGTGATCACAGGAATGCGTCCCCGCGTCCGGATCCCCGGGCGGCAGCGTGTACGTCTCCGTCGCCTGGGCGTCGAACGCGCACACCTTCACCTTTTTCGCCGGGTCGGCTTCCCAGTAAGGGTGCACCTCGACCCAGCCCTCGGCGAACCACGGGCCCACGCCGTCGCTGCCCATGGGTTCGGTCATCGGAAATCCCGTCACGGGGTCGTAACCGAGGGCGTCCTGGGGCTTGTTCTGGCAGGTATGCGTGCCGTCGCCGCCGCGATAGAGCGCGCTCTTCCCCGCCCCTGGGACGAAGTAGACCGGGCTCCCGTCGTAATTGACGGTGCTCAGCGAGAAGTTCACGTCGGCGAGGGCGATGTTCGGGTTCGTCCAGAGCAGGCTCTCGTGATAGCGGCGCATTTGCACGCGAAACGCGTCGCTCGCGAGGTACTCGTCGAGGAGCGCATCGGGGAGCGCGGAGAGTCCCGCGACCGCGTCGTACTCGGCGACGTCGGGCACGGTCCCGCGCAGATCGATCGAGAGGCGTCGGAGCTGCCGTTCGACAGGCAACTCCCGGTGCAAGAAACATTGCTCTCCATCTTCGGCGAGCGCCGCGGAGGGCGCGGCCGCGAGGAGGGCGAAGCAGAGCGCTTGCCAGCGTCGTTTGCTCTTCATGTTACGGCTCGGTGTCGAAAGGAGGGAGGCGCCGCGGGCGGGAGCGGGCCATGTTCCAGTGGAACCGAGCCATAACGTTTCGTCAACATCTCTTGGGAGCACGGACGAAATTTGTTATCCTGCCAGGCTGTGCTCGACTCCCCCCATCTACAGTTCCATCGAAGATTGCCGCACAGGCTCCTTTCGCGTTTCGTTGCGATGCTCTCCGTGATCACAACGGCGGCTTGCGGCGTGGCACCCCCCACGAATGCCGGCACCGAAGGCCCCCCCGAGCTCGCCGTCGTGCACGGCGCGCCCGCGACGCCGAGCGCCGAGCCCGAGAGCGCCACGTTCACAATCGAGGGATACTCGACCGCGATGGGCAGCCAGGGCGCGCTTGTCGCCGTCGGCACGACGACGGGCGTTTACGAGCTCGCGGCGACGGGCCCGACGCTCCTGCCGATCGTCGGCGACGGGCCCGACCTTCCGAGCGAGACCGGCGCCGTGCGCGCGATGGCCGGTTATGAAAACGGCGTGCTCGTCGCGGCCGAGGGCGGCGTGTTTTTCACGCCGGGCGGCGTGCTCCAGCGATCGCTCGGCGCCGCGGCGCTCACGCCGCTCGGCATTCGGGCGATGCGCGCGCGCGTGGCCGACGACGACGGCGACGGGACGGCCGAGACGCACCTCGCGATTCGCGGCGAAAGAGGCGCCTACGAGCTCGGCGGCGGCGAGCTCGTGGCCTGGACCGTGGAGGGCGAGGAGGGCGCGCCCACGGCCGTCCTCACGCAGAAGGAGCGCGTCTATCTCGCGTACGGCGAGCGCGTGTACGAAATCGACAAGGTGAGCGGCAAGGCGTATCCGCTCGTCTTCGACGTGGGCTTCGTCCGGGCCATGGCGTGCGGGAGCCTCGCGTGCGAGGACGGCTCGCTCGTGTATTTCGCCTCCGACGCGGGGCTCGTCGAGCGCTCGCCGAGCGGTGAATATTCGCTCTATCCGCTCGCCGCAGAGGGCGGGGCGGCGGTCGGAATCGATGCATTCGCGCTCGACGCGGGCAAGCAGCGGCTCTACGCGCTCGCGGGCAGCTGGGTCCTGCGCGTGCGCGCGGGCGAGGTGCCGGAGGTCGTGGCGACGCTCGGGCCGGCGGAGGCGCCGCGCTCGCTCGCCGTCGACAAGATCGGCGACGTGTATGCGGGCGAGGGAACGACGACGCGCAAGCTCGCGCTCGGCACCCCGCTCTCGTTCCTCACGGACGTCAGGCCGATCATGCGCGAGTATTGCGCCGATTGCCATGGTTCGGGGACGCGCGGCGCGCCGAAGATCGATTTCGAGAACTACGACGTCGCGCTCGGCCTCGTCGAGCGCGTGATCGCGCGCGTGGCCGACGAGCGCTCGATGCCGCCGCCGAACTACGAGAAGAAGCTGCCGGCGGACAAGATCGCGATCGTGAAGGAGTGGGCGATCACGACGGCGCCTTGATGCGGCTCACGGGCAATTCGCCCCGCAGGAGAGCGTCCCTCCGGGGCACGTGATCGGCGGCGTTCCACCCGGGCACGTCACCTGGCAGCCGCCGGCGGGGCAACCGACCACGCACGTGGTCATGCATTGCACGACGCACCCGCCTCCGCCGCAGTGGAGGTCGCACGTGCCCTGCAGGCATTTCTGCGTGCAATTGCCGCCTGCGCAGTCGAGCACGCAGGTGGGCTGGGTGCACTCCTGCGTGCAGCCCCCGCCCGCGCAGGCCTGGTTGCAGGTGCCGCCGCTCTGCTTCGTGCAGGCCTGCGTGCAATGGCCACCCGCCCCGCATTCGAGCCGACAGGTGTCGCCCTCGCAGGTTTGCAGGCAATCGGCGTCGCACGACGCATCGCAGAGGCCCGCCTTGCAGGATTGATCACACTGACTCCCGGCGCAGACGAGCCCGCAGGACGGGCTCGTGCACGTCTGCGGACACCCGAAGCTGCAATCGAGCGCGCACGTCTCGTCGCCGTCGCATGTCTGCGTGCACCCGCCCGCGCTGCACCGCTCGCCGCAGACGTCGCTCTCGCAGCCCTGGGTGCACGACGCGAGGTCGCACGTCATCACGCACTGGCTGCCCGAGCAGAGCTGCGCGCAGCCGCCGGCGTTGCAATCCATGCTGCAATCGAGCGTGTCCGAGCACGTCTGATCGCACCTGCCCGTCTCGCAGGTGAACGTGCAGTCCTCGTTCGTCGAACAGCTCTGCTCGCAGCCGCCTCCTTCGAGGCAATCGAGGGTCGTCGAACCCTCGGGGATGCAGGCCCCTCCGAGCGCCGAGAAGAGTCCGAAGAGCGTGATCCCCAGAAACGTTCGCACGGTTCCCATCGTAGACCCGCGAGGCTCTGACGTCAGGAACGGTAACGCGCGTCGTACAGAAACGCGCGTTTGGTGATGGCCTCTTTGCCGTCGGGATTGCGCACCACGACGTCGACCATCTCGCCATTCTTGCCCGGCGGCGTCTTGACCTCGAGCGTCGAGGCCGAGACGAATTTGACCCGTTGGGCGGGCTTGCCACCGAAGAGCACGGCCGACTCGGCGACGAAGTTTTTGCCCTCGATGCTGACCTCGGTGCCGCCCTCGACCGAGCCCTTGTTGGGCGCGACGGAGTCGATCGCGGGGGCGGGCGAGGGGTCGTAGCGGAATGCATTCTTCACGACGGTCGTGCCCGCGTCGCCGCGGCCGACCTCGACGTCGACGAACCCCGACGCGCGCGACGGCGGCGCCACGAGCTCGATCGTCGTGGTCGATCGGACCACGGCGCGCTTCGGCGCCTGCCCGCCGATGCGCACGAACACGTGCTCGTCGAAGAAATCGCCTTCGAGGACGATCCGCGTGCCGCCGACCATGGGACCATTGCGCGGCGTGACGCTGTCGACGCGCGGCGCCGGGCGCGACTCGTACGTGAATGCATCCTCGCGGCGCACGACGACGCCGTGCCGATCGACGAGCTCGATCGGCACGAGGCCCGGCTGCGTCCGTTGCGGCAGCTCCACCTCGATCTCGTGCCGCGAGCGCGTCCGCGAGACGGCCCGCACCTCGCCGATGCGCACCAGCGTATCCGCCTCGAAATTGTCCCCGACGAGCCGGATCGTCTGCCCGCCCGCGCAATACCCGCGGTCGGGGCGCACCTCGACGAGCAGCGGCGGCGTGGGCTCGGCCTCGTACGTGAATGCGCCTTCGAGCTTCGTGATTTGCCCGTCGGGGTTCTCGATTTCGAGGTCCACGAGCCCCGGCTCGCTCGCCCGCGGGGTCACGAGCTCCAGCGACTCGGCGCTCCGGAACGTGATGGTCGCCTGCTTGCCGCCGAGGCGCGCCACGCATTGCGGATGGAAGTCGACGCCCGTCACGACGACGCGCTTCGAGCCGCCGACGAGCCCCGACGCGGGCGAGACCTCGCGCGCGTAGGGCGTCGCCAGGCGATACGTGAAGAGCTCGGCCGCGAGCGCCGACAGGCCATCGGGGTTCGTCACGCGGAGCTCGCCGTGGAAGAGCTGCTCCTGCGGCGGCGTGACGAATCGGATGCGCGAGGCGCTCTCGAAGATGACCTCGGGCGCGCGGTTGCCGAAGAACGTCACGCGGCAGCCGTCCTCGAAGTTGCGGCCTTCGACGACGACCTCCGTGCCGCCGCGCGGCGAGCCTTCGAGCGGGGAGAAGCGCTCGATCGCGGGGCCCTCGTCGTAGACGATCTGGATGACGGCGCGTTGCCCGTCGGCGTTCTCCACGACGATCTCGACCGCCCCCGGTGCGTGGGGCGGCGCCTCGATCTCCAGGGTGAAATCGTCGAGTCGTTTCGGCTTCGTACAATCGTCGCCGTCGACGAGCACGCGGCAGCCGTCGGCGAAGTTCGCGCCGTAGAGCGAGATCTTCGCGCCGCCTTGGGTCGACACCTTCGCCGGCCGCGCCGCGGTGAGCATGGGCCCCGGCGCGCCCATCATCGGCGGAGGCGGCGGCGGCTCGGTCCCGCGCTTTTCGGACGTGGCGCCGCTCTCCGCGGGCGGCTCCGTCGCGGGTTTGTCCACCTCTTTTTCGAGGTCGAGCGCCGAATGCATCTCGAGCCGCACGGGCGGCTTGTCGACGATCGCGGGCGGCGCGACGATCGCGGGCGGCGCGACGATCGCCGGCGCATCCGGCGGCAGCGGCACGGGCGGGGGCGGGAGCGGCGGCGCGTCGAGCGCGGGTTTGTCCACGAGCGCCGGCGGCGCGACACTCACGGGTTTGGCGCGGGGCTCCCAGAGCTCGACGTCACGCCCATCCGGGTCCTTGAGCGACGCGAAGAGGCCGGAGGGCCTTTCGAGGATCGGCCCCACGTCGATGCCGTCCTCGCGCAGGCTCGACGCGACGGCTTCGAGGTTCGGCACGCGCAGCGAGAGCGAGCACTCCCTGCGGCCTCGCGGCAGCGGTTCGAGCGCGAGATCGATCACGAGCGAGGTCCCGCCTGCGCTCACCGACTCGTAGCGCCGCGTCCCCTCCACCCGATCGAACGAGAGCCCCGCGGCGCGCGCATAAAAGGCGCTCGCGGCTTCGGGATTCCCCGCGTAGAGGACGATCCTGCCGAGCCCGAACGTTGCCATCATCACACCCGAAACGCCCTTTCGCCGCGCATGGTAACAGAGCTCCGGGGTCATGGGAGGCTCTTCCCTTGACGGCGCGCGACAAGGCTGGCCTCCTCCGGGACATGTCATCGCTGGCATCGTATTTCCCGACACTCGAAACAGCGCGCGCGCATCTGCCGCTGCCGGCCGGGGAACCGGTCTCGGTGGAGCGGCTCGCGATGCTGGTGGTACACGCGGCGTTGATCCGGCGCACGAGCTGGGCGGAGGACGCGGAGATCGCGCCCGCGGCGCTCGAACGTGGCGAACCGCCGCCGCCCGACGACCTCGAGATCCACCACCACGTGCGGCTCGACGCGAACCTCGGGGGCGGCCCGTGCACGGCGTGCACGCTGACGCCGGGCAAACGGCGCTGCCGCGTCTGCGGCGGCTCGGGCACGGTCTTCTTTACGACCTGCTCGTGCGACGGTGGCTTCATCGTGTGCCCGACGTGCGGCGGCGCGACGAAGTCGAACCGGGTGCGCCTGCGCTATTACACGGACACGCCGGCCTTTTTGAGCGAGGCCTACATGCCGTCGCACATCACGGCGGTGCCGCCGCTCTTCGGGCTGGAGAGCCGATTGGAGCAGGACATCCAGTTCCAGCAGGCGTTACCGGAGGAGCTGCGCTGCCACGACCTCACGGGCCGCGTGGCCGGCTCGGCTTATCGCGGCGGCGAGCGCACGGTCCGCCCCGATTTCCACGGCCACGATTTCGGCGACACGATCGACAAGGCGCTCGCGGGCCTTTCGGCGATCGGCGCCGGCGCGAGCGTCGTGCGGCACGTGATCCGGGCCTATGCATGGCCGTTCTTGCGGGTCCAGTGGTCGATGGGGGAGGACCTCGCGATTTACGTGGACCGGATCGGGAGCATGAAGGTGTTTGGCAAGAACGACGTCGCGTAGGGCCGCGGTTGGCCGGCTCCTGGGGGAGTCCGTGAGGACTTTCACGACCCCCCCAGAACTTTTACGCGCTCTGGAACCTCGCTCTCTTGTCGGTCGGGCGGGGTGTCCACTATGACGCACGGCACCATGACCCGCGTCCTGACCGAGCTCATCGAGCTGCTCTCGCTGGAGAGGATCGAAACCAACCTTTTTCGGGGCCAGAGCCAGGACCTCGGCTGGGGCCAGGTCTTTGGCGGTCAGGTCCTCGGCCAGGCGCTCTCTGCCGCCGCGCAGACCGTGCCCCCCGAGCGCCAGGTCCATTCGCTCCACGCGTATTTCCTGCGCCCCGGCGACGCGCGCAAGCCGATCGTCTACGACGTCGATCGTATCCGCGACGGGCAGAGCTTCACGACCCGCCGCGTGGTGGCCATCCAGAATGGCCAGCCCATCTTCAACATGTCCGCCTCTTTCCAGATCGAGGAAGAGGGATTGGAGCACGCGGATGGCATGGAGAACGTCCCAGGTCCGGACGGGCTCTCGAGCCAGCAGGAGATCTGGAGCCGGCTGGCGCACAAGATCCCCGAGCCTTTCCGCACCCGCGCCGTCGCCGAGCAGCCGATCGAGATTCGCCACGTGAACCCGATCGATCCCTTTCGTCCGGAGAAAAGGGAGCCGCACGAGGCCATCTGGATACGCGCGGCCGGGCCCCTCCCCGACGATCCGGCGCTGCACCGGTACCTGCTCGCTTATGCGTCGGATCACGCCTTCGTCACCACCGCGCTGCGCCCCCACGGCGTCACGTGGCTCGATTTCTCGATGCAGGTCGCCAGCATCGATCACGTGATGTGGTTTCACCGGCCCTTCCGCATGGATGATTGGCTCCTCCACGTGATCCACAGCCCGTCGGCGTCCGGGGCTCGTGGGCTCGTGCGGGGCAGCGTCTTTTCGCGGGACGGGCAGCTCGTCGCGTCCACCGCCCAGGAAGGGCTCTTGCGTCGGCGAAAGCGGGCGTAGGGCGAGGCCTTCGCTCCCGGGCCGCCCGTTTTCTCGAATCCTTCCCCCTCGCCACGCGGCGACCCTCTCGCGTCACGATGACGCGCGCGCCTCCGTTCGACGAAAACGCCTTCGCGTTACACCGACGCGCGCCCCTCGCCGCGTGCCGACCCCTTCGCGTCGCCTCGATGCGACGCACCGAGCTCGGCGCCGACCGCTCCGCGTGGCCTCTCCACGCGGTCCTCGCCTCGCGCCTACCCCCACGCGTCACGGTCACGCGCGCCCGTCGCTTCGGTCCCGACACCTTCGCGTCACGGTGACGCGTCCCCCTCGCCCCGCGCCGACCCGCTCGTCTCGCTCCGAACGTCGAACTCTTGCTCTGCTTCGATTGGAAAGTTCGCGTTCTCGTTCAACGGGGACCCGCCGACGCGATGGACGCGGCAGGGACTCCGGAACCCACCAGACCGGGCCTCGGGCCCAGGGATGACCTCATGCGCAAGTATCGCAGCAATGCCTCGTCGACCGTCCGTTACGAGTATGGCGTCGAGCTCGCCGCCGGCCTCTCCTCGTTCCCCGAACTGACCTCCGCCGCCGCCGATATCCAGTCCGTCAACGAGGCCCTCGCGGCCCAGCACGACAAGCGCCGCGCCCTGCACGTCCCCGTCATCAGGACGCGCGCCGCGCTCCGCTTCGGCGAGTACAGCGTCGAGCGCGTCATCCGGTTGTCCCTCCGCGCCGCCGAAATGGAGGACGGTGGCAGGCGCGGGCGTATCTGCGCGAGCGTCTTTCCGAAGGGATCCCGGCCGATCCTCGCTCCTGTCGGGAAACGCCAGCTCAAACCCTTGCGCGAGCTCGTCGAGCGGCTGGAGAATTCAAAGGTCGCTGGCATCGACGCATATCGCGGCGCGTGGCTCCCGAAGCTGCAAGCCGCGCTCGCGAGCTTCGAGGCGGCCGTCGCCGCGCACCTTTCGGCGCTCACCGCGCATGACGAGGCCTTCAAGCTCGAGGTCGCGCTCCGAGAAGCGCACCACGACGCCGTCGACCGCATCATGGGTCAGGTCCGCGCCGCGTTCCCGCGCGATCGCGTGACCCAGGACGTCATCTTCCCGGCCCTCGAGGAGGCCGCTATCGTCACCGCCGTGAGCGAGGAGGGCGGGGTGGAAGATCCGCTCCCCGCAGAGCCCCTCCCGCCCGCGGACGCCTGATATCGACCGGCGCGGCGCTCGCCCCGCCCCGCAGAGCCCGCGCGCCTCCTCCCCGCCGCTTCCCCCTCGCCTCGACACACCCATCCACGTTCGGTAGACTTCCGTTCATGAGCTTCGTCGCTCACGGTGCCGATCGCGCATCCCCTCGGCGCATGACGATCGAGGAGTGGGCCGCGCTGCCCGAGGACGAGCCGGGGGAGCTCGTCGACGGCGAGCTCGTCGAGGAAGAGATAGCCGGGTACGTCCACGAGGTCGTCGTCGTTTGGCTCGCGCACCTGCTTCGGGCCTGGGCGCTCGCGCATGGGGCGCGGGTCGCCGGGTCCGCGGGCAAGTTCGTGGTGTCAGCCACGCAAGGGCGCATGCCCGATCTCACGGTGTACCTCGCCGGCGCACGCCGCCCGCCCGCGGAGGGGCCGATTCGCGTGCCCCCGAGCATCGCGGTCGAGGTCGTCTCGGCGACGCCCCGGGATGCCCGGCGCGACCGCGTGGAGAAGCTGAAGGAGTACGCGGCGTTCGGCGTGAAGTGGTACTGGATCGTCGATCCGGCGCTTCAATCGTTCGAGATCCTCGAGCTCGGGCCCGAGAACGAATACATCCACAAGGTCACGTCGACCGATGGGCGGATCGAATCGGTTCCGGGGTGTGTCGGGCTCGTGATCGATCTCGACGCCCTGTGGGCCGAGGTCGCCGAGGTGCGAGCCGAGGGCGAGGCGCAGGGCTGAGCCCGTGGGCCGGCCCCAAAGGGCCGCCCCACGGGCGAACGAGGCGTGGATTCAGGGCTGCACGTAGCTCACCCACGTATCCATGGCGCTGATGCTGCAGCCGTGTTTCGTGTGGCCCTCGCCGAGGCCGAGCGCCTCGATGATTTGCGCGCAGCTACAGCCGCCGGTCTCCGCGATCGTGTACGACTTTCCGGGGCCGTTGCCGTTCGGTGACGTCGTCTCGAATACGCCGTCCCCGTTCGTGTCGGCCCAGCGGTTCACGCCGAGCTTCACCGTCGGGACCGCGTCCGGCAGGGTGGTACCGTAGCAGGCGTCGACGTCCCCGCATACGCCGTCCCCGTCGCTATCGTTTTCAGCGTCGAACATGCATGCGTCGCAGGCGTCGCCGAGGCCGTCGCCGTCCGTGTCGGTTTGCGCCCCGTCCACCCCGGCGCAATTGTCGCAAACGTCGCCCACGCCGTCCTCGTCCCCGTCGAGCTGGTTCGAATTCGCCTTCCCGGGGCAGTTGTCGCAAACGTCGCCCACGCCGTCGCCGTCGCCGTCGGTTTGATCCGGGTTTTGCACGGAATCGCAGTTGTCACACGCGTCCCCGAACGTGTCGCCGTCCGTGTTCAGCTGGTCGGTATTGGCGATGCCTGGGCAGTTGTCGTCGCTGTTGCAGACGTCGTCGGCGTCGTCGTCCGGACAGCATACGTCGTCCTCGTCGACGGCGGAGTCGCAATCGTCGTCGATTCCATTACACGACTCATCGGCACCCGGGTTCACGGTGGGGTTTGCGTCGTCGCAATCGACGCACGAGCTGGCGCCGTCGCCGTCGTCGTCGATGAGGCCACAGGGCACCGTGCCGCTGCAGTCGTCTCCGACGCAGCCGTTCAAGCCGGCGATGAAGACGCCGCTGTCGAGGACGCGGTCGCCCGCGTCGCAGATGACGATCTCGAGCACGTTGCCCACGGAGCCACCGGTGAGCTTGGCTCGTGTCGTCAGGAGGCCGGTCGATCCGTCGTATTCGGTCCCGGTCGCGGGGTCGACGACGACGGCCGCCCCCGAAAAGAACGGGCCGTTGATCGTGATGGGGTTGCCGTCTGCGTCGAAGGCGATTTGCACGCCGTTGAGGTACACGCCGTAGACGTCATTGAAGCTCGAATTGACGAACTCCGGGTACTCCTCGGAGCCGAAGATCGATTGAAACGAGATGCCGTCGAAGTTCGGCGCGAGGTCGAATACGAGCGTGAGCTTGGTCGCGTCGAAGCTCGTGAAGCCCGGGATCAGCGCGTCGCAGAGCGGATCGCCGGGCAAGCCGTTGTCCTGGGTCGTGCCTGTACTGTCGCTCGGGGGAAGCGAGAGCTGGGCGTCGCCCGTCGTGAAGAGGGAGCCGTCCGCGATGCCCAGCGGGCCTTCCGAGTAAGTCCCCGCCGCAGTGGCCCCGCCGCTGAAGACGGCGGACGTGATGGTGATCGCGCTCCCGCTGGTGCTTTTGAGCGCGTCCGCGAGAGTGGCGGCATCGCTGGTCGTCCCGACGGTGAGCGCCGAGGCGCTCGAAACATAGACCATGGCGGACACCGCCGCGGATAAAACGAGGAGAGGTCTCATGCATGTACTCCGGGGCATCATCGGACGCCGCCATCCGATGCTGCGATAACCACCGGGGTGCTGGAATCCACGCGGGAATTTTTCGCTCCCGTTGCGCGAGGTGTCCACGGCGGAGGGGGATGCTTCGCCGACCGATCCGTTTCTGGACATTGTTCGAGCTTCGATCGTACGATGTCGCAGGACCGCCGTGAACCCACCTATTCCATTTCCGCGAAACGGCCGCGTCTTCCATCCCCTCACGGGAGCGCTTTTCGTGGCCCTCTCCCTCGCCGGGGGGATGTTCGCCGCGCCCGCGCTCGCCCAGCCGGCCCCGGCCGCGGCGCCGAAGCGCACCTCCGGAATGTCCGTTCAGGATCAGCTCGACATGGATATCACGCCCCTGCCCACCGGGTACGGCGCCGTATTCGTACCGAGCCCGGCGGGGAGGTTGCCCGGCGCGAGCGTGCTCGTGCAGTACGAGGGAGAGACGGTCGCGCGCGGATACATCGGCGAGCGGATCCCCGTGCCGCCGGGGCAATATCGCGTGCTCGTGGGCTCGGGGCCCGAGGCGCTCCGCGCTTCGAGCGAGGTGACGGTGGTCAAAGGAATGACCGTCACCGCGGCGCAAAATTTCGGTGTGCTCCGCGTGAGCCTCGTCGACGATCGAAAGGCGCCGATCGAGGACAAGTACGTGGTCGCGTCCGCGGACGGGGCTCGCGTGTACGGCCCGGTCGCGACCTCGGTCGACAAGGCGGCGAAGCCGGAGGCGCTGATCCTGCCGCCGGGGCGGTACATCTTCGCGCTCGGCACGAACCCGAACGCGAGCCAGAACTCGATCGCGATCCAGGTCGGCGGCGGCGAGCTCATCGAATACCGCGTCGTCGTCGAGGACGGGAAGATCGTACGGACCGAGTTCGGCCGCCCCGAGGCCGACTACGAACCGAGCCCGTGGCGCGTGCAATGGGTCATCGGCGCGGATGTTTCGTTCGCCCAGCGGATGAACCAGTTCTCCACGTACAACGGCGACGTCTTCATGGCCGGCGGATTCACGAGCTTCGAGGGCGCGTACGACTCGGGCCGTCACCTCGCCCAGCTCAATATCGGCGTCGACGAGATGGTCGTTTCGCTGACCTCGCCCGTCGAGCAGGCGTTCCCGCTCCGCAAGGTCGTCGACGAGGTGAGCGCGGAGCTGCTCTACAATTATCGCGTCGTGGGCATCCTCGGCCCCTACGCCCACGCGATGGGATACGCGACCCTCTTCAACACCACGTATCGCGACGAGCAGCCGTACCAGGCGACGACGCGCGACGAGCAGGGCAACGTGGTGAAGCAAGGCGATTATCTGGCCGGCGACGAGCTCGAGACGTTCGCCGGGGGGTTTCCCCTGTTCTTCCAGGAGGGCGCGGGGTTCGGGACGCGCGTCGATTTCCTGGGCATCACGCTGGGCGTCCGCGCCGGGGCCGCGATGCGGCAATCGTTTTACGGCGGCGGGCGCTACGTGCAGGCGCGCTCGGGCTCGAACCTCGATCTGATCGCGCTCACGGACGCCTTCGATTACGGCGCGGAGGCGTCGGGGCTCGTCGGGTTCACGCTGTTCAAGGTGCTGTCGGTGAAGAGCCGCTTCGACATGTTCGTGGACACGGACCAGTTCGGCGAGTTCCTCGGCGAGACGTACCGGCCCATCTATCGGTGGGACAACATCGCGAGCCTGCGCCTCTCGCGGTTCGCCTCCGTCGTCTACACGGCCGTCCTGCGGCGCGACGCCGCCGCGGTCGAGCCGAACCAGTTCGCCCACACGTTCCGCCTGCGGCTCCAGGCGGCCATCTTCTGACCGGAGGCCTTGGGACGCCCATGCATTCGCTCGTTCGTCGCTCCCGAGGAATCGTCCTCGCCGCGCTCCTCGGCGTCTCCCTGGCCGCGCTCGCCGGCTGCGGTCGCAATTACGGGCCTTATCCGGCCACGGCGCTCGAGGTGAACGAGCGGATCTTGCGCGTTCGGGGCGCCTTCGAGAAAGTGAAGTCCGATCCGCTCGCGAACGAGGTCCGGCTCGATTTGCAGCGGGCCGAGACGTGGATCGTCACGGCCGAGGCCGAGGCCAAGGAAGGCAAGGTCGACGAGCGGGCCGACCTCTACCTCACGACCGCCGAGGGCCAGCTCTCGATGATCCAGACGCATTACGCGCGGCGTCGGGCGGAGGACAAGCTCGCGAAACGCAGGGAGCAGGCGCTCGCGCCGATGGCCGAGGAAACCCCGGAGTGATGGCATGAGACGATCACGCTTTCTTTCGCGGCTCTCGGGCGCCCTCCTCCTCGCGGCGCGTGTCGCTCCCGTATGCCTCGTCGCTGCGTGCGCGTCGGCGCCGCCTCCGGCCCCGCTCGCCGAGGCGGATCGGCTCCTCGCGCGCAAGGACGCCGGCGATATCAAGATCGCGCGTCCCGAGCTCGTGGCCGAGGCGCGTGATTTGCTTCGCCGCGCGAAGTCGGCGCATGGCATCGGCGACGCCGAACGGGCGACGCTCTACGCATACCAGGCCATTCAGCTCTTCACGACCGCGAAAAACCTGGCCGAGCGTGACGAGGCGGAGCGGCTTTTGCGGGTCGTCGACAAGGCCGCGGGCGAGAGCGAGGAGGAGCGGCGGAAGATCGAGCTGGAGGCGCGGCTCCGCAAACTCGAAGACCAAAGCGAGAGCTCGCCCGAGGCGGCCCGGGCCATGCGGGCCATCGACCGGGCGCGCGAAAAGCAGACGGCGGCCCTCGAAAAAGGCGCGACCGGGGGTTCGGCCGGGGTCTATTTCCAGCAGGGGCAGGCATTGCTGGAGGTCGCCGTCGATGCCTTCGAGGTGAAGTCGTACGCGGAGGCGGCGAACGCGGGGCAGTCCGCGGCGGCCTCGTTCGTGTCGGCGATCGGGAGCGCCACGGAGAAGGAAAATGGGGCGGCGACGCCCGCGGGCGACAAACCCGGGCCGGAGCCGAAGCGAGCAGAGGAGGCGAACAGGCCGTCCGTCGCGCCCGTGAATGGCGAGGCGCAGAGAATCGCCCCGCCGCGCCCGCGCGTGGGCGCGACGCGCGGGGCCGCGACGTCGATCGAGGACCTCGCGGACAGGACGCTCGTGTCGCTGGAGCTCCGGCGCGCGGAGGCGCTCGGCGAGCTGAAGGATCAGCGGTGCCCGGGGCCGTTCCGCGAGATGGATGCGATGCTCGCGCTCGCGCAGAAGCGATTCCAGGCCGGCGATTACGAGCACGCCTACGAGTACGCGCTGCGCGCGGACGAGCGATTCCGTGCTTGCGACAAGCTCGGGGTGATGGCGGCGATCCCGGCGGCGCCCGCGAGCCAGAAGCGGGCGGAGGACGCGGAGGAGACGGCCCGCAAGAAGGCGGTCGTGGCCATGCAGAAGGCGCAGATCGAGAGCGCGCGGGCGCAAGCCGTGAATCCGAACGATCCGGGGGTGTTGCAGGGCAACCTGCTGCTCTCGAACGCGGATACGTGGCTCGGGAGACGATCGTACGAGGAGGCGGAGGATTTTGCGAATCGCGCGCTCGTCGTGCTCTCCAAGGTGAAGGCGCCGGAGCCCGCGAAGGTCGCCACGAAGCCTTCGGCGTCCGCACCCGCGTCTGCACCCGCCGCGCGACCTCCGAGCGGATCGCAGCCCACGCAGCCGCAGCCCACGCAGCCGCAGGGACAGGCCCCCGTTTACGTCGTTCAGGGGCCGCCGCCCGTGCCGCCGGCGCCGCCGGGGACGACGGTGCGAATCGTCGACGAGAGGTCGGCGGCGCGCGAAGAGCAATTCCTCGCGGCCCGCATGCAGCAAATGGAGCAAGTGCTCGCGCAGCTCGCGCAGCAGAAACAGGGGCCGGTCGACGCCTCGTGGCGGCCGGCCTACGAGCGGGTGTTCCGGGCGCTCTCGCTGCGCGACCGCGCGAAGCTCCGATCGCCCGACGCCAAGAAGCGGCTCGACGAGGCGGATGCGCTGCTCGCGCAGTCGCGCGCGGCCTGGCAAGCGAAACGTCATGCCGACGCGATGCGCCTCGCCGACGAGGCGTCCGCCATTCTCGAACCGCTCGCAGAGGTGACGGCGGAGCGGGGGAGCCCCGAGGAAATCGAGGAGCGCACGAGGAAGGCCGACGCGCTCATCCGCGAGGCGAGCGTGGGGCAGCAGGTCTGCGAAAAGGAGGCGTGCAGCGAGCGTGACCTCGCGGGCTACGCGAACGCGAAGGAGCTCCTCGCCTCGGCAAGACAGGCCTACGTCGATCGGCGGTTCGGGTATGCGATCGAGCTCGCCGGCAAGGCCAAGGAGCAATTCTCGGCCGCGCTGCAGAAGCCCAAGAAGGACGCGTCGGACCCGAAGATCGAGGCCGAGAAGCTCGAGGCGCTGCGGGAGGCGGCGGACAGCGCGCTCCGCGAGGCGAACATCACGAAGAAGATATGCGATACCCGGAACTGCCGCGCGATCGACGGCGAGGCGTGGATCCGGGCGACCGAATACATGGCCTCGGCGCAGGCCGCCTACGTCGACAAACGCTACGAGACGGCGAAGGATCTCGCGAGCAAGGCCGACAAGATCTTCAAGGACACGATCGCCAAGCAGCCCGTGTTCATCCTGCCGGCCGGCGTGACGCGCGTGGCGCGGTTCGGCGCGCAGCTCCGCTTGAATCCGCCCGTGAAATTCTCGAAGGGGACGACGCTCACGCCCCCGAGCGAGGTCTCCCTCGACGAGCTCGCCAAGGTGCTGATCGAGAACAAGGCCGCGTTCAAGCGCGTGTCGCTGATCGGCTTCACCGATAGCTGGGGTGCCGGCGCGACGAACAAGAAGCTCTCGGCCGATCGGGCCGCGGCGGTGCGTGACGCGCTCGTCCAGCGCGGCGTCCCCGCGGATCTTTTGATCACGGACGGGCGCGGCGCGGAGAACCCGATCGCGAACAACAACACCCCGCAGGGCCGCGAGGAGAATCGACGGATCGAGATCCACATGGAGCTCGTCGAGGGCGTCAAATGAGGAGAAGGAAGAAGCGCCTCACCGCCTCCGCGCTCGCCGCCGCGGCCTGCATGGCCGTTTCGCTCACGGCCGCGGCGCAGCCCGATCCGTTCGCCGATTACGAGGCGATGAGGCGTGGACAGGCCCCGCCGCCGCCCGCGGTCGCGCTGCCCGCGGTCGTGCCGATCCCCTCGCCCGAGCCCGAGGTCTCCACCGCGCCGTGGAAATGGAGCTTCGGCGGGCGGAGCGCGTTCAGCTACACGGGCATCTCGAACGATACGCTCCTCGACCAGGATCAGAGCAATACGACGCTCTTCTTCCGGCTGACGCCCACCGTGGGTTTGACGGTGCACGAGCGGGTGCTCGTCTCCGCTTCGTTCGGCCTGCTCGGCAACAACCTCACGCGCGAGGACGGCAGCAATGCGACCGCGGTCGCGGGGCTCTTCGAGTTCACGGGCCATTACATGCTGCCCGTCACGCGGCGGCTCGTGTTCTTGCCGGGCCTCGGCATCGGCCCGTATTTCGGCTCGAACGACCGCACGCTCAGGCTCCCCGACGGGCGCAAGGTCGACGAGGCGTCGAGCACGTTCGGCGTCGCGATGTCCGTGTATGGAATGTTCGGGTATCAGCTCTCGTCGACCCTCTCGGTGCGGACCGGCATCGCGCTCTACAGTCTCTTCCAGACCGAGCGCGTCGAGAGCGCGGAGAAGAGCCTCGGGGCCTCGGCCGTGCACGTGGGGCTCCCGATCGAGCTTCATTTCCACGTCCTCTAAGGCCTTTACCTCGGCCCCCCGGGGCCGCTACCCTCGGCCGCGATGGTCGATCCGATCCGCCTCGAAGCCGCGTCCAATCGCTTCCGCGCCTTCTTCGACGAGCTGCATCACGCCTTCCTCGAGCGCGACGACCTGCTCCTCCAGCTCGCGCTCGCGCTCCTCTCGCGCGAGCACCTGCTCGTCACCGGCCCGCCGGGGACGGCGAAGAGCCAGCTCGCCTCCGCGGTCTTCGGGCGAATCCTCGACGAGGAGACGGGCGAGCCGAGCCTCTACGCGCGGCAGATCGGCGAGAGCACGGTCCAGACCGACCTCATCGGCCCCATCGATTTCAAGACGCTCATGGAGACGGGGCGCACCGAGCATTTCACCGACGAGGGGATGCTCGGCGCCGTCCACGCCTTTCTCGACGAGATCTTCGACGGCCGCGACATGCTGCTCCGCTCCGCGCTGAACGTGCTGCACGAGCGCGAGGTGAAGCAAGGCGGGCAGGTGAAGCGCGGCCGCATCGAGTGCGCATTGATGACGACGAACCGGTACATCGCCGACGTGCTGGAAGGCTCGCGGGAGACGCTGCTCGCGTTCGTCGATCGTATCGCGTTCGTCTCGTTCGTCCCGCGCGGGTTCGCCGATCCGAACCGGCTCGGGCTCGTCTTGCGCCGGCATGTCGGGGGTTCGTCGCGGCCGCTGCTCGAATCCACGCTGAGCGTCCAGGACCTCGATGCTTTGCAGCACCTCGTCGACGAGGTGCACGTCTCCGATCCGGTATGCGACGGCCTCGCGGCGCTGCTCGAACGCTTCGATCGCGAGCTCAACGCCGCTGTGCGCGCCGATCCGGCGTTCGTCCCGACGCGCTACATCTCCACGCGCACGGCCGTTCGCTCGGGCCGCGTGCTCCGGGCGGCCGTGGTCGCCGACCGCATCCTGCACAATCCGAGGCGCGCGCTCGAGGTCCTGCCGTCCGATTTCAAATGGCTCAGGCTGCACCTCTTGCTCTCGGGCCCGACGCCCGACCAGACCGAGGCGCTGATCGGCCGCGAGAGTGATCCGAACGAGCGGCGGCAGCTCGGAATCGTGCGCACCGAGCGCTCGATCTTCGAATCGTGCCTCGCCCAGATGCCGCCCATTCACGTAAAACCGCGGCCCACCGAGGCGCCGAAGCCCGACGCGGTGACCGTGGCGGCGGACGCGGGCAAAAAGAAGAAACGCAAATCGGAGCCGCCCCCGGCGCCGGAGGACAAACCTCGCATGATGGTCGATCAGGCCATTGCCTCGGGGGACGCGACGCGCTTGCTCTCCGTCGTGCGTGAGCTCGGGACGCAGGCGCGCGCGGGATCGATCGACGCGGCGCGCGCGAGTGTGCTCGTGAAGGACGCGACGGCGGCGCTCACCGCGCTCGTCCTGCGCCGCGGGATCGACGCCGCCGCGGGCGGTGGGACTCGGCCGATCAGCGAAGTCGTGCGGGATCTGTCGCGCCTCGCGGCCGAGATCGAGGACGGGACGGCCGGGACGCGTGCGACGGCGCGCTGGCTGCGCGGACGGGCGCTCGTGATGGTCGACGAGGCCGCGGGGCACGCGGCGGGCGCTTCCTCGACGGATCTCGTCGCGTCGATCATCGACGATGGGACCGAGGCGCAAGGCAGGGCGCGCGCGCGGATCGAGGCGCTCGAAGCCTTGTACGAGCTCCGGCGCGATTTGCTCGGTCAGGGCGCGGTGCACGAGACCGGGGAGGAAAAAGCCTGGCAGCGCGCCGTGGCCGCGGCCGAGGACGACATCACGATCCTGCTCGACATCTCGCTGCGCAGCGTGGTCACGAGCGCGCTGAAGAGCGCGCCTTCGCGCAGGCTCGCCGAGGTGCTCGCGGCGATCGCGCCCGAGCTCGAGCGGCTCGACGCGATGGCCGCGCGCCTCGAACGCGTGCGCGGCGCGCCGTCGACGCTCAAAGCGAAGGTCACGGGCCCGCGCCTAGGCGCGCTGATCGAGGCCGTGTTCAAGGGATTCGACGCGCGCGACCGGCCCGCGCTCGTGCGCGAGGTCGAGGCGCTCGTCGCCGTGCTCGGAAAGGCCGGGCTCGCGCGGGCGATCGCCGCCGAGGCGTTCCTCGGCTGGGCGGCGGAGGCGCTCCTCCGCGGGGACGTGGCGCCCAATGTCGGCGAAGGACAAACCCACGATCACGACGGATACCGCCGTCTCCGCGCGGCCGAGCAGCGCGTGTCCTCGGCGTACACGCTCGCCGAGATCGCGCTCGTCGTCGCGCCCGAAGGCGTGCGGGACGCGCCCTCGCCCGCGGAGGCGGCGGCGGCGATCGCGGCCGTGTGCGGGAAGCTGCCGGAGGCGGTGCGCGGGCGTGTCGTCGCCGGGGATCTCGCGCGGATCGGGCGGGCGCTCGACTACCTCGAACGGTTCTGGCGGGACCTCGAAGAGCGCGCGGGGGACGCGGAGGCGCGCCTGCGTGAAATCGTGCAATCGCGGTTCTTCGATCTCCTGTGGGACGAGGGGGCGCTCACGCGGTTTGCCCTCGAAGCCCGGAATGTCGCCGAGGTGTTTCCGGCGCACGCGGCCGAGATCGACACCGTGCGCCGGCGCATCGACGCGCTCGACGGGCGGACACGCACCGCCGTGACCGAGCTCTTCCGCCGGCGCTCGGATGCCGCGTGGGCCGAAGCGCTGCGTGTCGGGAGCGCATGAGGGACGAAGAGCTCTCCTCGCTCGGCGAGCGTATCGAGCAGCTCACGGCGCGGCCGCACGACGTGCGCGCCCCGCTCGTGCGTATCGCGCGGCCGCTCCTGCGTGCGCTCGGCTATCGCCCGGCGCTGCGCACGGCCCGCGTCACGGCGCTGCTCGACGCGCTGCGCGCGCCCGGGGGCAAACCCGTGCCCGAGGTGCTGCTCACGGGCGCCGTGCGCGAGCTCGAAGACAACGTGATCGCGCTCGAACGAACGCTCGTGGTCCATGGGCGGGTGCCGCTCGCGCATGCCGCGTGGGTGCGTCGGCTCTACGAGGTCACGGTGCGAGCCGCGCGCGCCGCGAGGGATCAGAAAAATGAGGCCGCGCGTCGCGTCGCGGCCGCGATCGATCCGGTGCGGATCGCGCCGCCGCTCGCGATCACGCCCCGTACGCCCGGCGAAACGAGCGAGAAAGACAAACCCTCGAAGAAGGCCGGCAAAGGCGAGCCTGTCGCGGCCGCGGAGGAGACCTCCGAGGCGACGGAGTCCTTTCTCGAAAAGCCTCTTTCGCCCGAGGAGGAGCGCCTCGTCGAGGTCGAGCTGCTCGCGATCGATCACCTGCTCGACGCGGCGCGGGGCGAGACGGAGTTTCTCTCGCGCAAACGCCGCCTGCTCGAAGCCGCGCGCAAGCTCCTGCTCGATGCGTCCGCGGCGCTGCCGCTCGGCAAGGACGGCGTGGAGGTGCGCAGGCGACACCTCGCCATGGAGATCGCGCGGATCGATCGGCTCGAAGCCGCAGGGCTCTCGGCGCACCGCGGGCTCTTGCACCAGGCGAAGGACGCCCTCGCGCGGGGCGAACGGCAAAGGCTGCACGCCGCGCTCGTCGCGCTCGACGGCGTCTCGCTCGCGGCCGGCGACGAGGCGCTCTCCGCCGCGACCTGCCGCGCGCGTCAGAAGCTCGGCGAGGGCGAGGGCGAGGATCCCGAGGCCGACAAACTCCGCAGCCTGCGCCGATCGAGCGAGGAGATGTTCGGCGGCGCGGCGATGGCCGCGATCGCGGAGGGGTACGTCAAGGCGCGCCGATCGCAGGCGAAGCCGTCGAAAGGCGAGAACGACGAAGACAAGAAGTACCGCCTGCTCGCGTTGCAATGGCTCGCGCCCGAGAACGAGGCCGAGACACACGCGGCGCTCTGCGCGATCGACGGCACGGTGGACGTCGGCGTTCCGCTCGCGCCCGTGCGCGTGACCGAGGTCGAGACGCGCGTGCGCCTCGTCCGGCACCCGACGCCGGATCTCTTGCTCATGCCCGCGCGCGACGTGATGGACATCCCGCACGCGGTCATCGAGGATCCACGCACGGTCCTGCTCGCGCTCGCGGAGGGGCGGCTGCTCGCGCGGCGGTACGTCGAGCAGGAGGTCAGAAAGCGGACGCGGACGCGCCTCGTGGGCGAGGCGCGCATCTACGTGCTCGACGGGTCGAGCTCGATGCTCGAAGACGGCAAGAAGGGCGCGCGGGCGCGGGTGCGGGACGCGATCTTGCTCGCGGAGCTCGGCATGCTGGTGAAGCGCTTCGCCGAGGGGGATCGGTCGACGCGCCTCACCCTGCATTATCGTTACTTCACGAAGAAGATCGGGCCGATCACGCGAATCGGCAAGGGCAAGGAAGCGATCGCGGCGATGGCCGACGTCGTCGGGACGGTGCGCAAGGGCGGCACGGACATCGAGAATGCGCTCTTGTCGAGCTTCGAGCAGATCCGGGCGGCGAAGGACGAGGATCCGGATCTCGCGCGGGCGCAGATCGTGCTCGTGACCGACGGCGACGCCGTGGTGCGCGAGGACGTGATCCAGGCCGCGCGGGAGAAGGTCGGGGACGTGCCGATCGCCGTGAGCGTGGTCGCGCTCGGGGAGGAGAACGAGGCGCTGCGAGAGCTCGTGGCGCGGCAGCGGGCGCGCGGGGAGCGGGCATTTTACCATTTCCTCGACGACGACGCGCTCGTCGAGATCTGCGAGGGCAAGCTCTTCACGGGGCCGAAGATCCACGTGGAGGGACTGCCGGACGAAGAGAACCTCTCGGTCGAGGCGCGGGCTTCGCGGCTCCGCGCCGAGCTCGGCGGGCTCGTGGACGAGCTCGGGGCGCTCGCCGAGAAACGAAGCATCGCGGCGATCGAAGCGATGGCGGCCGAGGCGGACGCGAGCGCGGAGGCGGCGCGCGCGGAGGCGGCGCTCGGGGTCCCGGCGGACACGGCGGCGAAGGGGGAAGGATCGAAGGCGCTGCGCGAGGCCGTCGAAAAAGATCGGCGGGCGCTCGAATCGCGATTCTTGCGGTGGTTTCCAGCGCCGTCGGCGAGCGGTAGCCAGAATGCAACCACGGGCCGTTCGTCCGATTCCGAGGCCGTGATCGTCGTCCTCTCGACGATCGCCGAAGTGGTGGCCGATTTCGGCGGATCGGATCTCTCGCGGCGGGCCGAGGCGATCGATTTGCTGGAGCGGCTCCTGCCCGACGCGATGCTCACGCCGGCGCGGTGGTTCGCGGTGATGCGCGACGAGACGGTCGCGGTCGCGGACGCGATGCGGGCGGTGCACGCGGCTGTGACGGGGTCGCGGAGCGTGATCTAGCGGGGCTTCCGCGCTGAGGGTTTTCCCTTCTCATGCGGCTCGATGGTGATCTATCCTTCCATCCAAGCCTATGGCGGACCTCATCACCCTTGAATCGAGCGCACTTCCCGAGAACAGCCGCGTCGCCACGTTTCGAGGCGTGGAGGGGATCTCGCGGCCCTACGAGTTCGAGGTCATGGTCGTGGTCGAGGAGGCCGACGGCGAGGAAATCGACCTCGCGGACGGCATCGGCGGCAAGGCGCGGCTCGTCGTCGATCGCGCCGACGACAAGCTCCCGCCCTTCATCATCGCGGGGATCCTCGGCAGCCTCGAGCACCTGCACAGCTACGGCGGTCGATCGCTCGTCCGCGCGGTGATCGTGCCGCGCCTGTGGACGCTCGGGCTCTCGCGTCACTCGCGCAACTTCACGAAGAAGAGCGTGCCCGAGATCATCCAGGCGATCCTCGAGGACAATGGCTTCACCTCGGACGACTTCGAGATCCGGCTTTCGGGGTACGGGAAGGAAGAGCACGTCTGCCAGTATCACGAGAGCGACCTCGCGTTCGTCTCGCGGTGGATGGAGCGCGAGGGCATTTATTATTATTTCGAGCACTCGGAGAACGGCGAGAAGCTCATCATCTGCGACACGGAAGGTTACCCCGCGGAGCCGCTCGGCGCGCCAGTGCGGTATTTCCCGCAGACGGGTATGGATCGCAGCGCGGGCCCCTCGTTCCGCACGTTCCGGGCGCGCCACGCCTCGCTTCCGGCCGTGGTCAAGCTGAAGGATTACGATTACGCCAAGCCGAACCTCGACGTGTCGGGTCAAGCGAACGTGTCGCAGCACGGCACGGCGGAGGTGACGGTCTACGGAGCTCGGTTCTTCTCGCCGAGCGACGGCAAGCGGCTCGCGCAGCTCCGCGCCGAGGAGATGCTCGCCCGCGAGGTCGTCTTCCGGGCGACGGGCACGCGCTCGCACCTCAGGAGCGGCCATACCTTCGAGCTCGATGAGCACCCGAAGCCCTCGTTCAACAAGAAGTACCTGGCCATCGACGTGCACCATTACGGCAACCAGGCCGCCGGGCACACCCAGTGGAAAGAGCTCATGGAGCTCGACCATGAAGAGGTGTACTTCGTCGAGGTCGACGCGATCCCCGCCGACGTGCAGTTCCGGCCCGAATGCCGCACGCCGTGGCCGCGCATCTTCGGCGTGGAGAACGGCATCGTCGACGGCGCGGCCGACAGCGAGTACGCGCAGATCGACGATCAGGGCCGTTACCTCGTCAAGTTCAAGTACGACGAGAGCAACCTGAAGCAGGGCAATGCCTCGACGTTCGTGCGCATGATGCAGCCGCACGGCGGCGGCATCGAGGGCTTCCATTTTCCGTTGCGCAAGGGGACGGAGGTGGTGTTCACGTTCCTCGGCGGCGACCCGGATCGCCCGGTGATCACCGGCGTCGTGCCGAACGCGCTCACGCCGAGCCCGGTGACGAGCGGCAACCACACGAAAAACGTCATTCAAACGGGCGGCAGGAACCGGCTCGAGCTCGAGGACCTCGCCGGGCAGCAGCGCATCACGTTGTCGACGCCGTATTCGAACTCGTACGTTCGCATGGGCTCGCCGAACGAGGAGCACGAGCTCATCGTGAAGACGGACGACAATACGCTACTCCACGCCGGAAAAGATTACGACCAGACCGTGGGCATGAACGGCGGCGGGAGCTGGACCGTCGAGGTCTGCGACCACTGGAAGTCGACGATCGGCGGCGGCATGTTCCTCGGCGTGGGCGTGGCGCTCGGCGGCGATCCGGCCGACGGGTGCATGACGATCGTGGCGAACCAGAGCATCGCGATCACCGCGAACCATGGGAGCTACACGCTCACCGTGACGGAAGGGCCCTGGACCACGCGTGTGCCCGCGAACTCGATGACGACGACGACGAAGGGCGATTACACGGTCACGGTCACGTCGAACAACACGAAGTTCGATACGAATGGCAAGACCGAGATCCTGAGCAAAGGATTGGTCAAGGTCGAGTCGAGCGGCTCGACGATGGACCTCCTGAGCAAGGGGAACATGACGATGAAATCGTCCGCCGGCAATGTCGTGATCGACGCGACGGCCGGGCGCATGGACATCACGGCGAAGTCGGAGATCCTGATCAAGGCCCCGAAGGTCGAGACGAAGAGCACGTCCGAGATCCACGAGATCCTCGGTCAGGAAATGACGGTGAAGGGCTCCCAGTTCGAGACGTACATCGGCATCAAGAACGAGAACGTCCTCGGGCTCAAGATGGAGGGGCTCGTGGGCGGCAAGATCGAGGGGATCCTCGCCGCGGAGATCCGGTTCGGCGCGACGCTGTCGCTCGTGGATCGTGTCGCCGAGTTCGAGCTCAAGAAGGGCAAGATCGTCAAGAAAGAGGCCGAGCTCGGTTCGGTGAGCATCACGCTCATCCAGCAGAGCGTGACCATCACCCAGGTCGGCATTTTCATGCTCGCATGAAGACCATCAAGCCCCTCCGCCTCGGCGTCATGACGGGCGTCTTCGAGGCGCGCCGCGAGCCCCATTTCGTCGTTTCGCTCCTCGCGGGCTTCACGCTCGACGAGGAGCCCTCGCTCGTCCCCGAGGCCGCGCTCTGGCTCTCCATCACGAAGGAGCTCGGCCCGAACGTACCCCTCGACGTGTGCCGCCCGAAGCCGAACGGCGAGGTGCTCCTCAGCGGCAAAGCGTATCCGCCTGGAGGCCCCGCGCCGGTTTGTCCGGTGCGTTTGAAGGTCGGCGCCATCGACAAACGGCTGGCCGTCTTCGGTGATCGCGCCTGGAAGCTCGGCGTGCCCTCGGAGCCCGCGCCGTTCACCGAGATGCCTCTCACGTGGTCGCGGTCGTTCGGCGGCAAGGGGTTCACGAAAAACCCGATCGGCCGGGGATACGCGCCGGAGAAGACCGAGAGCGGTGGCGAGGTGCATTTCCTGCCGAACGTGGAGAACCCGAAGCGGCTCGTGAAGGCGCCGGGGGATCGGCCCGAGCCGGCGACGTTTGGCCCCGCGGACCTCACGCTGCCGGAGCGGTGGGCGAGCTCGGGCACGTACGACAAGGAATGGCTCGACAACGAGGCGCCCGGGATGCCCAGCGATTTCGACTGGACGTTCTTCAACGTCGCCCCGCCCGATCAGCGCATCGAAGGGTTTTTCTCGGGGGGCGAGCCGATCGAGCTCGAAAACGTGCACCCCGAGCGGGCGCGGATCGTCTCGCGCGTCCCCGAGGTCGTGGGCCGCGCGTTCATCACCCAGAAGACGCCCCGCGGCGAGGAATGGCTGGAGGTGCCCTTGCGCATGGAGACGGTGCACCTCTTGCCTGGCGCGCTCCTCGGGATCCTGATCTTCCGCGGCGTCGTGAAGATCGCCGAGGACGACGCGAAGGACGTGCTCCATTTCCTCGGCGCGCTCGACGCGAAGGATCAGAAGCGGAGCTCCGCGTATTACCAGGAGGTCTTCGCGCGCCGCATGGACAAGGAGAAGGGGCATTTGCACGCGCTGCGCGACCGCGAGCTCTTGCCGATCGGCGCGTCGTACGCGGCGTTCCGCGCGGACGAGGTGGGGCTGCCAGGGACCACGACCGAGCGGCTCGTCTCGAAGAACCTGCGCGCGGGGATGGAGGCGCGGCTCGCCGAGGTGGACACGAACCTCGACGATTTCCCCGACAGCAAGAAGAACGCGAAGGTGCCGCAGGCATTGCCGCCCGAGGCCCCGCTGCCGGACGTCGACGACATGGCCGAGCACGTCGAGCAGATCGAAAAGGAAATGGAGAAGGCCCGCGAGCAGGTGAAGAAGCAGCGGGAGGAGGCGATCGCGAACGTCCGCGCGCGGTGCGAGGCGGCCGGGCTCGATTACGACGAGCAGATGAAGAAGGCCCAGGCGGAGGCGGCCGGGCCGCCGAAGTTCTCCGCCGACGCCCAGCTCGCCGAGTTCCGGGCCCTCGCGAAGCGATATCGCGACGAGGGGACGCCCAGCGAGCCGCTCGAAGCCCACCTCGCGGACCCCGAGTTCGAGCGGAAGCTGCGATTCACCGAGACGAAGTTGCGGGAGATGTACCAGCGGTTCGCCCATCATTATCCGCCGGCGGGGTCGCTCTCGGGCGAGCCGATGGAGCGGGCGCGGGCGATGGTGGTCGAAGCACGGGCGACGGGGCAATCGCTCGCCGGGCGGGATTTGACGGGCGCGTCGCTCGAAGGAATGGATCTCTCGGGCATGGACCTCGAAGGCGCCATGCTCGAAAATGCGAATCTGCGGGGGAGCGTGCTCCGAAAAGCGCGGCTCGGGGGCGCGGTGCTCGCGCGGGCGGACCTCACCGGGGCGGATCTCGAAGAGGCCGAGCTCGTCGAGACGAACCTTGGAGCGGCCACGCTGAGCGGCGCGAAGCTCGCGAAGGCGGCGCTCGCGCAAGCCACGCTGGACAAGGCAAACCTCGCGGGCGCCGATTTCGCGGGCGCCGATCTCACGGGCGCGTCGCTCCTCGAGGCGACGTTCGGCGACGTCGTGCTCCGCCGGGTCAAGCTCGCGGGCGCGCGGCTGCTCGAAGCGCGCCTCGCCGACGTGGACTTCTCCGAGGCGGAGCTCTCGGGCGTGACGTTCCTCGAATGTGATCTCTCGGGCGCGAAAATGACGGGGGCGAAGCTCGTCTCGGCCGTGTTCTTGCGGTGCAAGGGCAAGGGCGCGAACCTCGACGAGGCGGCGCTCGACAATGCCCGGTTCGTCGAGGAGAGCGATTTTTCGGGCGCATCGTTCCGGGGGGCCACGTTCGTCGAGGCAAACCTGCGCGGGACGGCGCTCGTCGAGGCGGATCTGACGGAGGCGAAGATCGATCGCGGCGACCTCAGCGAATGTGATCTGCGCGGCGCGAAGCTCGATCGGATTCGCGCCCGGGAGTCGCGCTGGGTGCGGACGAACCTCGACAAGGCGACGCTCCGCGGGGCGGACCTCATGCTCGCGGTCATGCAAAAGGCGAAGGTCGCCGGGGCCGATTTCCGCGGCGCGAGCCTGTTCCGGGCCGATCTCGCGCGGATGAAGGGCGACGACAAGACGAGCTTCGACGCGGCGAACGTGACGCAGGTGCGCTTCGTGCGGGAGGGCGGCGCGTGAACAAGGAAGAGCTCGAGCGCCTCGTCGCGCGCGGAGAGGTTCTCAATCGGCTTGATTTCTCGGGGCTCGACCTCCGGGGCGCGTCCCTCGGGGGGCTCATCGCCGAGGAGAGCAAGTTTGCCGGGGCGAACCTCGCGGGGGCGAACCTGCGCGAGGTGATCGTGCACCGGACCGATCTCCGGGGCGTGAACCTCGCGGGCGTGGACGCGCGCCACGCGTCGTTCGTGGAGTGCAACCTCGAAGGCGTATCGTTCGAGGACACGAATCTTTCGTTCGCCAATTTCAACAAATGCAACCTGACGGGCGCGAAGTTCGAGCGCACGAAGGTGCACAATACGAACATCCTCGAAGGAAAGCTCGAAGGCGGGAGCTTCGTGGACGTCGTGCTCGACCGGTCGAGCCTGGTCTCGTGTGACCTCGCGGGGCTGCGTTTCACGCGCAGCGTGGTCCGACAAACGGCCGTGCTCAAGACGGATCTGCGCAAGGTCATCCTGGAGAAGGCGCGCTTCGAGACGGCCGTGCTCGTCGGCTCGAACCTCGCGGGGATGTCGCTTCCGGGCGTGGATCTCGGCCTGACGCAGCTCATGGAGTGTGATCTGCGCGGGACCGATCTCTCGGGCGCGCAGCTCGTGCAGGCGAATTTCAAGGGCGCGGATCTCTCGGGCGCGAACCTCGACGACGTGAACGCGAAGAACACGCTCTTCGTGGAGGCGAAGCTCGTCTCCGCGCGGGCGCGCCGCGGCGATTTTCATCAGGCGGTCTTCGTCGACGCGGACCTCTCGGGGGCGAATTTCGCGAAAGCCAAGCTCGCGCAGTGCATCTTCCACCGCGCCCGCTGCGTGGGGGCGCTCTTGCCCGCCGCGGACCTCACGTACGCCGATTTTTCGAACGCCGACGTGTCGAAGGCCGATTTCTCCGGCGCGACCCTGTTCCGGGCCAGGTTCCATCGCACCGTGGAGGCCCAGGCCATTTTCACCGATCGTGCACTCGCGCTGGGCGACGATCGCGAGCTCGCAAAGGCGGAGAGCTTCGTTCCAAGCTGAAGGAGTGGTTTGTCATGAATTTCGAGCCGCAACGAAAGCGAGCGAAATCCCCCCGAGGCCGCGCCGTCCAGGAGGTCGGGACGGTCCACGCCATCGAGGGAGAGCTCATCCGGGTCGAGGTCGCGGACGACATTCTCGTCGCGCGGCGCGCCGCGAGCTGCCTGCTGGCGCCGACGGCAGGGGATGCCGTGCTCGTCGTGCTCCTGGAGAGCGGCGCGGCATACGTGCTCGCGGTGCTGGAGCGCGACGCCGAGGCGAATTCGCGCATCGTGCTCGACGGGGACGCCTCGATCGAGGCGCCTTCCGGCAAGGTCCGCGTGCTATCGCGCGAGGGCGTGGAAATCGTGACCGAGCAGGAGATCAGCATGATCGCCGGGCGGGCCACGATTCAAGCGGCAGACGCAGCCGTGTCCGCCGAGCGCCTCGGGATCTTCAGCAGCGCCGTGAACGCCGAGGTCGGCGTGGTGAAGGTCGTCGCCGAGGCCCTCGATTCGATCGCGGATCGCATCTTCCAGAAGGCGAAGCGCGTCTATCGGGTCGTGACCGAGCAGGACAACCTCCGCGCCGAGAGCATCGATCACGCGGCCAAGCGCACGCTGAGCATGCGCGCCGAGCACGCGATCGTGATGGCGAAGGAGCTCGTGAAGGTCGACGGCGAGCAGATCCACCTGGGGTGAATGCCATGTTCGCGAATACGCAGATGATGGGAATGGATCTCGGGTTTCCGGACGTGTGCCTCACGCCCATGCCCGCGCCCACGCCGGTCCCTTATCCGAACATCGCCGTCGGGGTGATGGCCGTCTCGGCCTGTTACAAGGTCCTCTTCACGTGCACGCCCTCGCACAACATGACGACGACCATTCCGATGACGAACGGCGATAACGCCGGCGTGGCGATGGGCGTGGCGTCGGGGACGGTGATGGGGCCGTCGCGGCACCTGACGGCCGCGTTCCGCGTGCTCGTCGGCGGGATTCCGGCGACACGCATGACCAGCATGGCCCTGCAGAATTCGACGAATTGCCCCGGCATGCGGATCGTGCCGAGCCAGCCGAAGGTGCTCTTGCTCGCGCCGTGAGGCGCGGGATCAGGGCTTCTTCACGCGCGGGGCGCCGTCGGGGGCGAAGTCGCCTTCGAGCAGCGTGCTCGCGCCTTCTTGCACGTACCCCTGTTCGCGCAGAACGGGGCGCCCCTCGATTTTGACGGAGAACCTTCCGTCCCAGCCCTGGTTCTCCATGTTGAGCGCGCGAAGCTCGAGCCGAGCCTCGCCCTTCGGGCCCTTGACCTTCGTGTCGACGTCCACGTTGTCCGTGCCCCGGAGCTTGCGGAGCAGGTCGCGGCGGAGCGACGTCCCCACGGCCAGCGAGACCGAGACCGGGCTGCCGAGCGCCGCGGTCACGGCGGCGTCCTTCTCCACGAGCTCGACCGTGCGCGCGATCGGCGGGGCCGAAATCGTGTACATGTATTTGCCCACGCACGACGACGCGAGGAGCGCGAAGAGGACGAGCACGCCGAGGAGGGACATGGCTTTTCCGGCAGGCTTCTTCGCAGGCTGGATGACAGGCTGCATGGCTCCATGAAGGCCTGCAGCCGAGGCGGCGTCAAGCGCCCTCGACGTGCGCCCGTGGATCGGACATTTCCTGTCCCGGTCAGGGGGTCAATTTCGTTGCCATTCCAGGGTGGATCCCGTAATGATCGAATCCACCGAGCGTTGACGTCCGCAGCGCCCGGCCACAATCGAATGCAGCACCCACGGGGCTGGGAGACCTCGCCCCGATAGCGCCTCTCCGGGGGCGCACGCCTCTTCGGAGGCATTCGCCGGGTATTGCCCGGTTTTCGGACGCATCTTGAAAGGCGGCCGTCATGAGCGCCATCGCCCTTGCATGGCCAGCCGCTCCGGGCGGCGGGCCGAGCGCTTTTCTTTGCGACGAATTCCTGGCCCCGCGCGAGAAGTGGCCGCGCGGGCCGATCGAGCCCGCGTGCGTGGAGATCGCCGCGCGCCTCGATCGGGCCCTCGAAGACGAGGAAATCCGCCTCCCGGATCTCGCCCTCTGCTTCGAGGAGGCCGCCCGGCTCGCGTCGCTCCTGGGCCGCCCGATCGACGCGCGGCGCCTCTACCTCGCGTCGATCGGAGAGCTCACGTCGTCGTTCGCTCGCAATGGTGATCTCGCGGCGCTCGCCCTCGCGCTCCGCGCCGTGCTCGGCCTCGGCCGGATCGAATGCGCGCTCGGTCACGACGACGAGGCGCTTTTCCTGTTCGAAAAGCTCGCGGCTTTGCCGCTCGGCGGTTCGCTCGAAGCGGGCCCGCTCGTGGTGACGCCCGCGCGATGGGCCGAAATATCGGCGTTCGCGCCGCTGCTCGGGCCGAAGCTCGCGGCCGAGGCGATCGCCGGGGCGCTCGAGACGTTGATCGCGGGGGCGCGTTACGACGTGGCCCTCGCCGTCGCCCGCGTCCGCGATACGAACGATTCCCCCGCGCTCGACGCCTTCCGCCGCGAGGCCACGGCGACCGCGCTCTGTCGCATGGGCCTCTTCGGCGAGGCGCTCGTTTTCCTCGCGTCGGCCATCGCGCGCGAGCCTCTGCCCACGCGCCCGATCTTCGAGCAGAAGCGGGCCGAGACGCTCGCGGCCTCGGGGCAACTCGACGCGGCGCGGGCGCGCTCCTCGTTCGTCGTGGAGGCCCTCGAGGACCGCTTCCGGGCCTCCCCCGCGTCGCTCGACGATCTCGCGCTCGCGGCCCGCGCCTTGCGCCTCCTCGCGATGCTCGGCCAGGTCCCGGCCGCGTTCTCCGTGCGCGCGTTCGAGCTCGCGGGCCTCGTCGGCGACGTGCCGCTCGAAGCCGAGCTCGCGCTCCGGGTCGTCGCGAGCGACGCGCCCCGCGCCACGCGCGAGCGCGCGGCGAACGTGGCCGTTTCCCTCGTGGGGCATCACGCGCCTTCGTTTGCCGCGCTCCGCGATCGATTGTGCTCCATCGCGGCGTGAGCGGGCTCGCCGCGTGGCCGGACGCCCTTGACAGACGCCGCGTTCGCGGGATGTTCTGGTCCGACGCTCGGGCTTGACCCAGCGCGTCGAGACCAGCATGGCCCAGGGAAAGCTCACGCACCTCAAGATGCTCGAGGCCGAGAGCATCCACATTCTTCGCGAGGTCGTCGCGTGCTTCGAGCGACCCGTGATGCTCTACTCGATCGGCAAGGACAGCACGGTCCTCTTGCACCTCGCGCGGAAGGCGTTCCACCCCGCGAAGCTCCCGTTCCCGCTGCTCCACGTGGACACGACGTGGAAGTTCCGGGACATGTATGCCTACCGCGACGGCTACGTGAAGGGCGAGCTCGGGGTGGATCTGCTCGTCTACACGAACGAGGAGGGCCTGCGCGCCGGCGTCGGTCCGATCACGCACGGGAGCAAGGTGCACACCGACGTGATGAAGACGCAGGCGCTGAAGCAAGCGCTCGACAAGTACGGCTTCGACGCGGCGTTCGGCGGGGCGCGGCGCGACGAGGAGAAATCGCGCGCGAAGGAGCGCGTCTTCTCGTTCCGCGACAAGAACCACCGCTGGGACCCGAAGAACCAGCGCCCGGAGCTCTGGAACGTCTACAATACCGAGGTTCACAAGGGCGAGAGCATCCGGGTGTTTCCGCTCTCGAACTGGACCGAGCTCGACGTCTGGCAATACATCCACCAGGAAAAACTGCCGATCGTGCCGCTGTATTTCGCGTCGCCGCGCCCGGTCGTGGAGCGCGACGGCGTGCTCCTCATGGTCGATGACGAGCGGCTGCCGCTGCGGCCAGGCGAGGCGCCGATGATCAAGAACGTCCGGTTCCGGACGCTCGGCTGTTATCCGCTCTCGGGCGCGATCGAAAGCAATGCGACCACGCTGCCCGAGATCATCCAGGAGATGCTCCTCGCGCGGCAGAGCGAGCGCCAGGGCCGGCTGATCGATTTCGATCAGTCGGGGAGCATGGAAGAGAAGAAGCGCGAAGGGTACTTCTGAGATGAGCCACGAAGAAGACCTCGCAAAGACCGACATCGAGGCCTACCTCGCGCGGAACGAGCGCAAGGAGCTCTTGCGTTTCCTCACGTGCGGGAACGTCGACGACGGCAAGAGCACGCTGATCGGCAGGCTGCTGCACGACACGAAGGGCATTTACGAGGACCAGCTCGCCGCCGTCGCCAAGGACAGCAAAATCTTCGGCACGCAGGGCGGCGCGATCGACCTCGCCCTGCTCGTCGACGGCCTGAAGAGCGAGCGCGAGCAGGGGATCACGATCGACGTCGCGTATCGGTATTTTTCGACGGCGCGGCGCAAGTACATCATCGCGGACACGCCCGGGCACGAGCAATACACGCGCAACATGGCCACGGGCGCGAGCACGGCCGAGCTCGCGGTGATCCTGATCGACGCGCGCAAGGGCGTGACGACGCAGACGAAGCGGCACGCGTTCATCACGAGCCTGCTCGGGATTCGCAAGGTCGTGGTGGCCGTGAACAAGATGGACCTCGTCGGGTATTCGCGGGAGGTCTTCGAGGAGATCCGGCGCGTATACCTCGAATTCGCGGGCCATTTGCCGGACCGGCACCACTGGTTCATCCCGATGAGCGCACTCGTGGGCGACAACGTGGTCGAGAAGAGCACGGCCATGCCCTGGTTCGAGGGCGAGCCGCTGCTCGAATTGCTGGATACGGTGCCGCAGGGCGAGGCGTCGAACACGGTGGACCTGCGATTCCCCGTGCAATACGTGAACCGGCCGAGCCTGGATTTTCGCGGGTTTGCCGGGACGATCGCCTCGGGCTCGGTGCGGGTCGGGGACGAGGTCGTGTCGCTGCCGTCCGGGCGCGCGAGCAAGGTCGCGCGGATCGTGACGTGGGAGGGGGATCTCGCCGAGGCCGCGGCGCCGATGTCGGTGACGCTGACGCTCGAAGACGAGATCGACGCGAGCCGTGGCGATGTATTGTGTCACTCGGACAATCGGCCCGAGATCTCGACGCGCGTGTTCGCGATGCTCGTGTGGATGGACGAGCGGCCGATGGTGCCGGGGCGCGAATACTGGATCAAGCACGGGCCCTTGCGCACGCCGGGCAGCGTGACGCGGATCGTGCACCGCGTGGACGTGAACACGCTGGAGAAGAGCGACGCGCCGGCGCTCGCGCTGAACGAGATGGGCCGCGTGGAGCTGCGCACGAGCCGGCCGCTGCTGTTCGACGCGTACACGAAAAACCGCGCGACGGGCGCGTTCATCGTGATCGACCGCGTGACGAATGGAACCGTCGGCGCCGGGATGATCGTCGAGAGCGGCGAGGGGCGCTGGGACGATCCGGCGCAAGGGAGGCTCACGCGGACGGAGAGCGCGGTCACGGGCGAGGAGCGGGAAAAACGTTATGGGCAGCGACCCACGACAATCCTGATCACGGGGCTCGCGGGGTCCGGAAAAACCAGCGTGGCGCGGGAGGTCGAGCGCAGGCTGTTCGATCTCGGCCGCGCGGTCGTGGCGATCGACGGGCAATCGATGCGGCACGGGATGAACCGGGACCTCGGCTTCTCCGCCTCGGACCGCTCGGAGAACCTGCGCCGCTCGATGGAGGTCGCGAAGCTCCTGAACGACGCGGGCCTCATCTGCGTGGCCTCACTGGTCGCGCCCGAGGACGCCGTCCGCCGGCGGGCGCGCGAGCTCGTGGGCCCGGAGCGGTTTTTCCTGGTACACCTCGCCGCGCCGCTCGAATGGTGCCGGGAGGTCGATCGCAGCGGGATTTACCGCGACGCCGAGGCGGGCAAGGTATCGAACGTGCCGGGCCTCGATTTCCGCTACGAGCCGCCCGAGGACGCGGACCTCGTCCTGCCGAGCCACGAATGGAGCGTGGCCGAATGCGCCGAGAAAATCGTGCGGGAGCTCGAACGGCGCGGGCGGATCGTGTAGGCCGTAGCGGGTGGCTGGTCGCGGCCCCCGCGCTGCCCTATACACACGGCCCATGTCGACCGCCGTCCTCGTCTCCTGCCACGGGACCGTCTCCCGCACCGCCGACATTCCCGCGTTTCTGAACAACATCCGCCGGGGCCGCCCGTCGCCGCCCGAGCTCGTCGCGGAGGTCACACACCGGTTCGAGGTGATCGGCGGCTCGCCGCTCATGGCCATCACCGAGGCGCAAGCGCGCGCGCTCGAAGCTCGGCTCGGCATTCCGGTCGCCGTCTCGGGCCGGCTCTGGCATCCGTATCCGAGCGAGGTCCTGCCCGGGCTCGTCGCGAAGGGCGCGCGGACGATCGTCTCGCTCCCGCTCGCGCCGCAATCGGTCGACGCGTATCACGGGCCCGTCCGCGAGGCCGCCGCGAGCCATCCGGAGCTCACGATCCGCGCCGTGCCGGCCTGGGGCATGGAGCCGGCGCTGATCGACGCGTTCGTCGAGACGATCGACGAGGCGCTCGTCGCCGCGGCCGCGGAGGAGCAAACGGCGGTGCCGATCGTCCTGTCGGCGCACAGCCTGCCGCGCCGGGTGATCGCCATGGGGGACAAATACGAGGCGCAGTTCCGCGAAATGGCCGGCGCCGTGGCGGCGCGGTTCGAGGCGCGCGGTTTTTCCACGCGGATCGCCTTCCAGAGCCAGGGCGCGAGCGCCGAGCCGTGGCTCGGGCCGGACCTCGCCGAGACGTTCGCCGATCTCGCGCAGAAGGGCGCAGGGGCCGTGCTCGTCGCCCCGATCGGGTTTCTCGCCGAGCACGTCGAGACGCTCTACGACCTCGACATCGAGGCGCCGAAGATCGCCGCGAAGGCGGGGCTCGGGCGGTTCTACCGGGCGAAGGCGGTGTGCGACCGGCCCCGCTTCATCGACGCGCTCGAGGCCGTCGTCCGGCGGGAGCTCGACCGGTAGGGTTTGGCGGCGACAGCCACACCGGAAAACGTACGTGACGAACAGCCGGAATCTTTGCATGCCTCCATGCTGCGGGGACTTGTCCTGCGCGCGGCTCCACTGATAGTTCTCGATCTGTCACGACCGGAGGCCCGCACAGATGGAACGCGAACGATCGATTCTCTTCCCGCGCGGCGCCCTCGCCGTTCTGGCAGGCGCAGCCCTCGTCGGCACGACGTTGCTCGGACCCGACGCCCTCGCCGGAGGTTCGGCGCCGCCCGACATCCGCATGATCGAGGTGAAGGGCAGCGACACGCCGAAGGTCGTGGCGAAGGGCGTGATCGATCAGCCGCCCGAGAAGGTGTGGCAGGTGGTCTCCGAGTGCGCGAGTTACAAGAAGCGCATGCCACGCATCGAGGCCTCGCGGCTCGTCAAGCAGGAAGGGAACAAGCACACCTGCGAGGTGACGATCGAGATGCCGTTCCCGCTGTCGAACCTGACGGCCGTGACCGAGGCCGTGCACGAGGTGAGCGACCAGGGCATGTCGCGGCGCTGGAAGCTTCTGCGCGGCGACTACAAGTTCAACCAGGGGAGCTGGGAGGTGAAGCCGCACGACGGCGGCAAGAAGAGCCTCGTCGTGTACACGGTGCACGCCGAGCCGAACACCGCCCTGCCCGGTTGGATCCGCGAAGCCGCCCAGAAGAAGGCGATTCCGGAGCTGTTCGAGCGCGTCGGCGAAGAAGCGGCGAAGATGAAGTGAGCTCCTCACCCCAAACCCCTCTGCCGCAGGCGGGAGAGGGGCAGGGGAGAGGGCTCAAATCCGTGACCGTCCCATCGTCGAAGGCGCCAGCAGCGCGCAGCGACCGAGCAAACCTCGCTTCGGGTCGCGCAGCGCGTCACGCTCCGGCACGTCCTCCGCGGGCGCGAGCGCGAGGAAGCGGCGTTCTTCGAGGCGCAAGAGCGCCGCGTCGAGCGCGCCGCGCGACACCTCGGGCATGTGCGCGCGCAGCGCCGTGAGCGGGATGCCGCCCGCGGCGCGGTCCTCCGACTCCAGCGTGCCGAGCGCGTCGAGGATCCTCGCTTCCGCGTAAGCTTCCGGGCCGAGCTGGCGCAGCGAGGTCACGCGCTCGATATGCGCCGCGAGCACCTCGAGGTCCGTGTCCTCCATCGTCCACACGAGCTCCGCGACCGCGCGCGCCGTGCTCCGCGCGTGCGAGGCCGCCGGGTTCGGCGCCGGGCGCTTCAGGGCGAGGCGCGCGACGAACTGCTGCACCCGTCCCCAGATCGACGGCGAGGAAATGGGCGGCTCCTCGGAGCCCGGGAGGGGGGTTTCGTCCGAGGACGTCACGGGTTCGTCCGTACAGACCGAGTTTTCCCAGCCGAGGTCGGCGTAACGGGGCGGGGCGAGGGGTTCACCGAGGTGCGTGAAGCGGGCCGAGGGTAACGTCTTCCGATCATCCCGTATTGACAACCCGGCGAGCTCGGCGAGGGCTGTATCTTCGTCATCGGAGTCCGCGAATGCCGGGGGAAAGACGGGCTCGGCGGGTTCGTCGTCGTCCCAGGCTTCCGCGTCGCCTTCGTATCGACCTCCTTCGTGCCCGTGTAGCGCCATCTCCCGTTCGTCCGGGCTCATGGCGCGTGTCGCGGGCCCGTCGCTCGACGCGACTTCGTCGGCGAAGAGCCCTTCCATCGCGCGCTTCGTCGGTGCGTCGTGGCGGGTGTCGGGCGGCTCGTCGTGGAGGAAGGGGTCGAAGGTCATGGCGTTTTACGGCGCGTTGGACGGGGCAAACCCCAGGAAGATTTCACTGTCCCAAAGGCCGAGGCAACGAGACTCTTTCTGGCGTATGCACTTTTTGGTTTGGCCAGGTGCACAGTGCCGAGTGATCGTGACCAGGGCGGTAGGACGGTTACGCCCTCCTGGGGCCTGCCCCTGGTCGGCCGCGGTGCCCTTGCACGCGCGGATGTTTTTTGCCCAGACGCCGAGCGAAACTCGGACACCGCGGCCGACCAGGGGCACGAGGACCGGGGTCCTCGGAAGCCCCGGAGAGGCCGGGCCGGCGAGCGCCGATCAGACCTCCCCTGTTCCCCTACATGTGTTGGGGAGGCCATTCGTCCGGACGAAAGCGACAAGGCCGTTCTTTTTTGGGAGGTTGCGCGGAGGTTTCGTGCTCCAAACCACGTCGTGAAGCCGTGTGGAGCCGCCGCGTGGGGAGAATTACTCGGAACAGATGTACTGGATGGGGCAGGACTCGGCGATGGCGCAGCTATCGCCGCACTCTTCGAAGCAGCTCAAGCACTGCTGGTAGGCCGCGTCGTTCACGCAGGCGGCCTTGGCGGCGCGCTCGAGGTCGCACTTGGTCTGGGCTTCCTCCGGTGAGTAGCCCGCACAGGCGGCGAGGGCGAGGCCAAGGAAGGAGGTGAGCACGAAGGTCTGGAGGGCGCGTCGCATGATGAACTCCTCGGTTGCGGGTTCTCGCCCCGTCCTACCACGACTGCGGAGGTCGAGCGCAGGCGTTGCGCTCGGGAGGGGCGTATCCGAGGGCCACTTTGCTCGCACGGGCCGGCGCAAGTCGGTATCTTCCCCCATCAGGAGAAGTTTCACGGCACGTCCGGAAGGGTACGTCGAGGCATGGTCAAGCCGGAGGTCGAGGAGGATTGGTTGCCGCTCCGGGCGGGAAGTCCGCACCGCTATCGCTTCGAGGAGCCGGACCTCTTCTTTTTGGGCGACGTGGGCGACGTCTCCGGCGCCGACATGGCGTGCATGTTCGATCTGGTGGAAGAGCTCGCGGCGCGCACGGGGCGGCGGCTCTTCTGGATCTCGGACATCTCGCGGCTCGGGCGGGTGAACGAGGAGGCAAGCAAGCTCGCCATCCAGCGGGACGTCAAGCAGCTCTTGCGCGCGACGATCCTGTACGGGGGGAGCTTTCGCCAGCGTCTCCTGGCCAACATGGTGGCCAAGGCGCTGCTGATCCTGAGGCCGAACCGGTCGAAGCGCCCCCTCTTCTTTTGTGCCACGGAGGCCGAAGCGCGGACGCTCGTCGAGGAGATGCGGCGCGAGGAGGGGGGCTCGTCGTAGACTGCAGGCCGTATGAAGTTCTTCGTCTTGCAGCCTAGCTCCGGGTCGAGCCACGAGACGGCGTTCGTCCCGCTCGAACCGCAGTTCAAAGAGGGGCTCACGTGCCCGGCGTGCGGGCGCGCGCTCACCGAAAAGGAATGGATCCCGCCGCTCCGGGCCGAGCTTTTCGCGCGCGGGGAGGGCCTCGGGGACGTGGCGTTCGGGCCAGGCCTCGATTTGCTGGTGTCCGAGCGATTCCTCGAAGGCTGGCGCGCCGAGAAGCTCTCGGGGCTGCACGGGCTGAAGGAGGTCGAGATCCGGATGGTGCACCCGGAATCGGCCGCGCCGCATTCCCGGTATCACCTCGCGCTCGCCGGATACGGAATGACGCAGATCGACCCGAAGCGGAGCCGCGTGGCGCGGGAAGGCGAGTCGGATTGCCTGCAATGCATGGGCGGGGCCGAGGTCACGCTCGTCGAGGGATACACGATCGACGAGCCGACGTGGAGCGGCGAGGACGTGTTCGTCCCCTGGGGCTTCGGCGGTTGCCTCGTGGCGACCGAGCGGGTGCTCGCGATGCGCGACAAATACGGCCTCACGAACGTGACGCTCGTGCCGACGGAGGCGTTCGTCTGGAAGCGGTCGTGAGGGGAATCAGGCGACGTGGCGGCCGAGGGCGAGCTTTTCGAGCCGCTCGATGGCCGCGAGCACGGAAGGGGTCTCCGTGAGGAGCGGCGCCATGGGATCGAAGATACGCGCGACGCGGCGGGGGACCGTGCGGATGTCGAAGGCGCGCGGATCGAGCGTATCGTCCACCTCGTCCCAGGTGAGCGGCGTGGAGACGCGCGCGCCCGGCACGGCGCGCACGGCGTAGGGGGCGACGATGGTGCGCGACGCGCCGGTTTGTCCGGTATCGACATAGACGCGCGGGCCGCGGCGCTGCTTCGAGCGCTCCATGGTGGCGATGTCGGGGTGTTTCCGGACGAGCATATGGCCGAGCAGGTCGGCGAGGGCGCGCGCCGTCTCGTAGGAGATCGCGGGTCCGAGCGGGACGAAGACGTGCAGGCCCGACTGGCCCGACGTCTTGGGGAACCCGGTGAGGCCGATCTGAGCGAGCAATTCCTCGAGCGAGCGCGCGAGGGTGATGACGTGGGCGAACGTCCCGCCGCTGACGTCGAGGTCGATGTTGAAGAAATCGGCCTCTTCGAGGTGCGGGACGCGCGAGGCGATCACGTGAATGGGGATCGTGCCGAGGTTCGCGACGTAGAGGAGCGTGGCCTCGTCGCGGATGTGAAAGACCTCCATCTCGTCCTCGCGCCCTGGCAAGCGGACGCGGAGCGTGGGCACCCAGTCGGGCACGCCCGCGGGGATGTTCCATTGATAAAAAAACTTGCCGGTGATGCCGTCGGGATACCGCACGAGCATGACCGGTCGGTCGCGGAGGTGCGGCAGGAGGACGGGCGCGACGGCGGCGTAGTATTCGACGATGTCCCGCTTCGTGATGCCGTCCCCGGGGAAGAGGACCTTGTCGGGATTGCCGACGGGGACCTTGGTCGGCCCGCCCGCGGCGCCGCCCGTGTGAGCGGCCTCGGCCGCGAGGCGCTCGATCTCGGTCTCCTCCTTGTCGGCGTGCGGCGAGACCACGCACTCCTCGGGCGCGACGTCGTCCCGGATCCCGCGAAAAACCGGGAAGCGCAGGTTGCCGTCGTCGGTATACCCGGAAAAACGTACGGACACGACAACCTCGGGGCGCACGTGGATGCGGCCACGCGGCGCGGCGTTGTACGGGCCACGCGCGGTGGGTTTGTCCGTGCGCAGGGGCGTGAGGCGCGCGAGCAGGGCTTCGATCGAGGCCGCGTCGAGGCCGCTGCCGACCTTGCCGCGGTAGCGCAGCTCGCCGGCCTCGTAGGCAGCGACGTCGAGCGCGCCGAGCCGGGCGCGGCCGCCCTCGCCGAGGGTATATCCGACGACCACGAAATCGTCGTCGCGCTCGCACTTGAGCTTGATCCAATCGTACGAACGCGCGGGGCCGGGGCGATAGGGGGCGTCGCGGCGCTTGGCGACGAGGCCCTCCATGTGGCGCTCGCGGCAGAAATCGAAGAGCATGGTGGGGTCGCCCTCGATCATGTCGAGGGTGCGAATCTCGCCAGGCGCGCGGACGAGGCTTTGCAAGAGCTCCTTGCGCGCGTGAAGGGGGAGGCGGCGCAGGTCGCGGTCGCCGATCGCGAGCAGGTCGAAGACCACGTAGAGGACGGGAATCCGGGTCTCGGCGCGGCGGATGTCGGCGCTCTTCGCGAGGTGGATGCGCTGGGCGAGGCGCTGGAAGCTCGGCTGCCCGGCCTGGTCGAGGGCAATGATCTCGCCGTCGAGGACGAGGCGGGCGGCGGCGAGCTTGTGGACGGCGCGCGCGACCTCGGGATAGACGCGCGAGACGTCGCGCAGGTTTCGGGACTGGAGGAGGACGTCCGAGCCGTTTTTCCGGGCAATGCAGCGGACGCCGTCCATCTTGAGCTCGAAGACGTAGTTCGAGCCGAGCGAGCCCTTCGGCGCCGGGCAGGCGCGCATGGGGACCATGTTTGGCTCGATGGAACCCGTGGGCGCGCCGAGGGCCGCGGCGCGGGCTTCGAGCTCGGAGGCGATGTCCGAGGCGTGGCCGAGCTCGCCGATGTCGAGGCCGGAGAGGACGGAGCGCGGTTTTTCCTGGACGATGTCGTGTCCGGGCGCCGCGAAGGCGTCGTGTTTCTTGAAGAGGAGCCAGTCCTTGTCCGAGTCCTTCAGCCGGACCAGGAGGAAGCGGCCGTGGAGCTTGTGGCCCGAAAGCTCGAACTCGAGTTTGCCCTTGCGTAACTGGTCTTCGGCGGGTTCGTCCAGGTACCGAACGCTGCCGGTGTCCCAGGCGATCATGGGTCCGGCACCGTAATTGCCCTCGGGGATGACGTCCTCGAAATGGAGATATTCGAGGGGGTGCGGCTCGGTGCGGACGGCGAGGCGGCGCTCGCCCGGATTCAGCGTGGGCCCCTTGGGCACGGAGAAGCTCTCGAGCGCGCCGCCCACCTCGAGGCGCAGGTCGTAATGGCGGCGGCGAGCGTCGTGCAGGTGCACGACATACGCGCCTTCCATCGTGGCGCCGGGCGAGCCGGCAGGGCCGCCGAAGGGCTCGGGGGTTTGCCCGGGATCACGCTTTTTCCGATATGCTGCGAGCTTCGCCGATCCGTCCACAGGGGCCTCCGGGATCGTCCACGACCTTTGCAAGGATCGATGCGCATGGCTGCGCGATCCACGGGCACGGGGACCATCTCGTTTGGCCTTGTTTCCATTCCGGTCAAGATGTACACGGCCACGTCTTCCCACGGCGTCGGCTTTCACATGCTTCACAAGAAATGCGGGACCCGCGTGAAGCAGCAATTGTTCTGTCCGTACGACCGCGAGGTGGTCGAGCGATCGGACACGATGCGAGGGTTCGAGTACGCGCGGGAGCAATACGTCGAGGTGACGGATCAGGACCTCGACGCGGTGCGCGCCGAGCGAACGGACCGGATCGACATCGTCGAGTTCGTCCCAGCCGAGACCGTCGACCTGCTTTACGTCGACAAGACGAATTACCTGGGCCCGGACAAGGGCGGCGCGCGGGCGTACAAGCTGCTCGCGGATGCAATGGAGCGGACGGGGAAGATCGCGGTCGGCCGGTATGGCGTCCGCGGCAAGGATCAGCTCGTCCTTTTGCGGCCGTACAAGGGCGGGCTCATCATGCACCAGGTCTATTACGCGGACGAGGTGCGGTCGTTCGAGGAGATCGCGCCGCCGGCCAAGGTGGACTTCCGGGCGCAAGAAGAGGACCTCGCGGACCGGCTCATCGGCGAGCTGTCGACGGACGCGTTCCACCCGGAGAACTACCACGACGAATATCAAGAGCGGCTGACGGGGCTCATCGAGAAGAAGGTGGCGGGGCAGGAGATTTCGCTGCCGCCGGCCGAGCCGCAGGCGCAGATCATCGATCTGTTCGAGGCGCTGAAGCAGAGCCTCGCCGGAAAGCACAAGGCGCCGGCCGCAGCGGCACCCGCGCCGAAGGAAGAAGAAGCGCCCGCAGCGGAGGAGGCGCCCGTCGAGGAGGCGCGCCCGCGTCCGTCGGTGAAGAAGGCCGCGCCGAGGCGCGCGCCGCGCGAGCGCGAGAGGAAAGCAGGCTGACGTAGAGCAAGCAGCGTCGTCCGCGGGCGTGCTCCGTGGTATATAATGCCGGATCATGGGAGATCCGGACAAACCTGCCTCGACGAATGCGTCCCTCGGTCGTTTGCTCGGGCTCGCTCGCCCGGAGATTACGCGGCTCGCGGCCGGGACCGTGTTTCTGGTCATCGGGACGCTGATGGGTCTGCTCGTTCCGCAGGCATTCCGGGTGATCCTGGATCGCGCCGTGAGCAAGGCGGACGGCTTCTGGACGATCGACCGGGCGGCGCTCGCGCTGGTCGTGCTGGCGGCCGTGCAGGCGGTCTCGACGGCGCTGCGTTTCGTGTGTTTCACGAGCGCAGGCGAGCGGGTCGTGACACGGCTCAGGCGGGATCTCTTCGAGCAGTTGCTCGCGCAGGAGATCGCGTTCTTCGACGAGCGGAAGACGGGCGAGCTGACGAGCCGGCTCGCGGCGGACACGACGCTCGTGCAAAACGCGGTGAGCGTGAACATCTCGATGGGGCTGCGTTTCGCGGCGCAGGTGCTCGGCGGCGTCGGGTTCCTCGTCTACACGTCACCCATTCTCACGGCCGTGATGCTCGGGGTGGTACCGCCGGTGGCGCTGGGCGCGGTGGCGTATGGGCGCCGCGTGCGCAAGCTGTCGCGCGAGGCGCAGGACGCGCTCGCCCGAGCGAACGAGGTCGCCGAGGAGACGATCGCGGGCATTCGGACGGTGCGGGCGTTCGCCGCGGAGAAGACGGAGGCGGGGCGATACACGAAGGCGGTATGGGACGCATTCGCCGTGGTATGGCGGCGCATCGTGACGAGCTCCGTGTTCATGAGCGTCTCGTCGTTCGCGGCATTCGCGGCGCTCGCGCTGGTGCTCTGGTATGGCGGGCGGCTCGTGTCACAGGGCGCGATGACGCCGGGCGGATTGACGTCATTCTTGATTTACACGCTCATGGTGGCGTTTTCGCTCGGCGGGATGAGCGAGCTCTGGGCGGACCTGATGCGCGCGTCGGGCGCGGCGGAGCGGGTGTTCGAATTGATCGATCGTCCCCCGACGATCCCGCTGGCGGAGGGCGCGCGGCCCGGGTCGGTGGAGGGGCGGATCGAGCTTTCGCGCGTGAGCTTCGCGTATCCCTCGCGGAAGGACGTGCCGGTGCTCCGGGACCTCGATCTCGCGATCGCGTCGGGCGAGGTGGTGGCGCTCGTGGGCCCGTCGGGGTCGGGGAAATCGACGATCGCGGCGCTGCTTTTGCGTCTGTACGATCCGACCGAGGGGCGCATCGCGCTCGACGGAAAGGATCTGCGGGAGCTCTCGCCGGAATGGCTGCGGCGCAACGTGGGGGTGGTGTCGCAGGAGCCGATGCTATTTTCGTGCAGCGTGGCGGACAACATTCGGTATGGCCGGACAACCGCGACGGAGGCCGAGGTGGAGGCGGCGGCGCGGGCGGCGAACGCGCACGAGTTCGTGTCGAAGTTCCCGGAGGGATATGCGACGCTCGTGGGCGAGCGGGGCGTGAAGCTGTCGGGCGGGCAGAAGCAGCGGGTGGCGATCGCGCGCGCGGTGCTGAAGGATCCACGGATCCTGGTGCTCGACGAGGCGACGAGCGCGCTCGACGCGGAGAGCGAGCACCTCGTGAAAGAAGCGCTCGACCGATTGATGAAGGGGCGGACGACGCTGATCATCGCGCACCGATTGTCGACGGTGATGGGCGCGAACCGGGTGGTCGTGATCGAGGATGGAAAGATCGTCCAGAGCGGCGACCACGCGACACTGATGCAGCAAGGCGGGCTTTATCGGAAGCTCGTGGAGCGGCAGCTCGAAGGGGGGCGGGAGGGTGCGAGGGCACACTCGGTCAGCCCATTGTCGCTCGTCCCGACATCCGAAGGGGCGCAGGTTCTTTGAGCCCCGGCCGCTGAACTCATGGTAGTCTCACGCTGAACCATCATGCCCGGATGGGAGCTCCAAGACGGCGACAGGAAGATCGGCCCGATGAGCGAGGAGGCCGTGCTCTGGGCCATCAAGCGAGGTTTGCCTTCGTCCACGCGGGTGCGTCCCGAGGGGCAGGAGGCGTGGATCCCGCTCGACGATCATCCTGTGTTCGCGGACGAGCTCGTGGCACGGAGCACGCGCGAGGGACGGGCGCCGCGGCGCTTGCGCTGGCTCGCGTATACCAAGATGGAGCTCGTGCGCGTGGCCGTGGCGCTCGCGTCGGTCGTCGTGGCCGTGGTGGCGTATGGGCACGTCGCCGAGAACAAAGACGGGCTCGTGCGCGAGATCGAGGATCGCTTGCGCGAGAGCAGCGCGGAGAGCCCGTCCGCGGAGCCGGCGCGTCCTGTGGCGTCCGTGGAGTCGGGCGCGGTCGGTGAGGCGATCGAGGCGGCGAACGCCGCGCAGCTTTCGACGAGCGAGCGGACGCGATTGGCGAGCGCGGCGCTCGGGGACGCGCGGATGGACGGGCGCGCGGCGGTTTGCAAGGCGCGAGCGCTGCTCGAGACGCTGCCCGCGGGGGAGAAACGAAAACCCGAGGTGGCGCGGGCCCTCGCACAGCTCTCGTCGAAGGAGCTGCCGCTTTTGCGGGCCGAGCAGGCCGAGTTCGAGAAGACGCGCGGCGTCCTCTGCGGCGATGGGACGAAACCGAAGGATTGTCCGTGCCACGGGGCACACGAATCCTGTTGCGTGCTGCACAAGGGCGTGGCGCGGTGTGAGCCATTGCCTACGCGGATTCGCTGTCCGTAAGGTCCGAGAGAATTCCGCGCAACTGCCGAGGGCCTCGCGTCGATGAAGGGGCATGACGCGATGGTCAGTGCTCATGCTCGGGGTTTTTGGGGTGTCGGCGTGCCGGGAGCAGAATCCGTTGGAGGTGAAACATATTTCTCCCGCCGATGAAGTGTGGTATGGTGTAGGGTTTGGCCTGAACGGGGAGGTCGTGGTCTTCGATGGGAAGACCGGGGCCGTGACGAGCTCGGCCGAAGGGGGCGGAGGGACGCCGCGCGACGTGACGGTGGATCCGGACGGGGCGCGATTGTGGGTGCTCGAAGAAAATGAGGATGCGTCGGGCGGAGAGATCCGCGTGTGTGCACTCGACGCAGGCGCGGTGGGCCCGTGCCAGCACGCGGCGTGGGTGGATGGGGGCGCGGCGCTTTTCGCGGCCGACGAGGGGCTCTGGGTGTTCGAGCAGGCGACGTACGGGCCGCGGTGGAAGGTGCTGCGGGAAGGTACGATCGCAAAGGGTGTTTACGCGCCGCGGCCCGCTTCGGTGTGGAGGGAAGGGGACCGGGTCGAGGTGTTTTCCTACGGCGTGAGCGATGACCGATTGACGCGGCTGTCGGCGACGATGACGGAAGGCGGGTTGGTCGTGACGACGGGGCTCGACCTGGGAGAGCCGGCGCTCGCGCCGCCGACCGCGCGATTCGTTCCGCTGTCGGCCGAATCCGGGCTGCTCTGGGACGTGGTGGAAGGCGATGTCGCGATGCGAAAGGTGGACGCGGAGGGCGCGGAGGCGGCGGTGATGCTCGGGGTCGGGCCGGGGATCGAGCGGATCGAGGCGGCGGAGGTGCTCTCGGGGGCAGCGCTCGTGCTGTCGACGAATACGTTGTGGGTCGTGGAGCCGGGGGAGGAAAACGGAGGGCCGAGCGCGTCCGCGGTCGCGCTCGGGGGGAAGGTTCGTCGCGCTGGTACGTTTTTCTCGCGCGACCTGGTCACGGCCGGGGACCGGGCGCTCGTCGCGACCGACCAGGGCGTCCGCGCAATCGTGGTGGAAAAGGATGGCGGGTCTGTTTTCCTCGACGATCGGTTCGATGGCAGCTCGCTCCGGGGTCCGCTTTTGGTGGTGCGCGCCGCGAATTGACGCGCCGCGTGCCATCGAGATGTCACGAAAAACGGAGTGCGGTTCGGAGGGAAAACCTGTACATTCGACCCGTGGCATCCTCCCGAACCTTCGTCCTTTGGGCCCTTGGGTTGGTCTCGGTCGCGGGTTGTTCGGAAGAGCCGGTGCTTACGCCGAGCAACCCCCTCCCCGTGGACGTCGACGAGGGCAATGGGGGAAGCGGCGGCGACGCCGGGTCGGGCGGCGTCGGGGGCGCGGGCGGCGTCGGAGGAATGGGCGGCGTCGGAGGAATGGGCGGCGCGGGCGGAACCGGGGGCGGCGGCGCAGGCGGCGGCGCAGGCGGAGGCGGCGGCGGCGACGCCACCCCGGTCGAGACCGATTGTGTGGCCGACATGAGTCCGCCCGAGGTGTCCAAGGTGGGGATGCCCGGAAAGCTGCGCCTCATCGGGTGTGTGGTCACCCCGGACAAGGCATTCGCGGGCGAGGTGCTCATCGAGAGCGATACGCTGACGTGCGTGGGCCCATCGTGCGAGGACGCGCCGGGCGCCGCGGACGCGACGGTCGTCAAGACACACGGGGTCATCCTGCCGGGGATGATCGATACGCACAACCACATCCTGTTCGACATCTTCGACGAGTCGGACTGGAGCCCCTCGAAGCCGTACGGCAATCACAACCAGTGGCCGAACGAGCCGCGTTACAAGGCGATGGTCGACGCGAAGCAATACCTGAACGGCGAGGGGACGCCGAACCTCGACCCGGGCTTCGGCTGCGAGATGAACAAGTACGGCGAGATGAAGGGGCTCGTCGCCGGGACGACGAGCATCGCCGGCGCGGCGAACCCGATCGACAAGACGTGTTATGGGTCGCTCGCGCGGACGATCGATCAGAAAGGGAACGATCTCGCCGCCGACAAGGTGCAGGTCTCGACGCTGTTTCCGCCGTCGAGCGGGGATACGGTCTGCAGCAATTTCGTCGTCGACAAGACCGACGCGTACGTCATTCATTGCGGCGAGGGCGTGGACGAGACGGCGAAAAAGGAGTTCACCACGCTCGGGACGTCGACGAACCCGGACGGCTGCCTGTACGCGGCCGAGACGACGATCGTGCACGGGACGGCCTTCGGGCCCGACGAGTTCGCGGTGATGGCGGACAAGGGCATGAGCCTCGTGTGGTCGCCGCGCTCGAATGTGTTCTTGTATGGCGGCGGGACGGACCTGACGAAGACGACGGACGTGCCGCTGGCATTGTCGCTGGGCATCAACGTGGCGCTGGCGCCGGATTGGTCGCTCGGCGGCAGCCAGAATCTGCTCGACGAGCTGCGTTTCGCGAACAAGGTGGACAACGGGGCATTCGGGGACGTGATCTCGCCGGCCATGCTGGTCCGCATGGTGACGGTGAACGCGGCGAAGGCGCTGGGGCTCTCGGACGTGCTCGGGTCGCTGGAGGTCGGGAAAAAGGCGGACGTGACGGTGATCGCGGGGGATGCAAGCACGCCGTTCCATACGGTGCTCGCGGCGCGGCCGAAGGATGTTTCGCTCGTGGTGGTGAATGGCGTGCCGCTTTATGGCGACGCGGTGCTCGCGGCGCTCGGGCCCCAGGCGCCGGGCTGCGAGGCGCTCGATATTTGCGGGGCCGCGAAGTTCGCGTGCGTGGCCGAGACGGGCGGCACGACGACGAACAAGTTCGGGCAGACGTGGGCCGAGATCACGCAGATCCTCTCGACGGAGCTCGAGACGTACGACGGGATGAACCTGACCGAGTGGGATTTCGCGCCACTCGCGCCTCTCGTGAAATGCGAGTGATCGCTGAGAGGGTATTCCACAGGCTGCTGCGCGGCTCGATGCGTCGGTCGGCCTCGCTCGACGTACAGTGTACGCCTCGCTCGGCCTCCCTAGCCTCGAGCCGCTCGCGACGCCTGTGGCAGCACCCTCTCAGGCCGTCTTGCGGAAGACGAGCGAGTGATTGTTGGCAGGCATGGGGACGGTCTCCTCGTGCACGAAGCCGGTTTGTCGCGCCAGGCGCTGGAGATCGTCGAGGTCGCGCACGCCCCACGAAGGGTCCCTTTCCCGTAACGAGGCGTCGAAGGCCTCGTTGCTCGGGGCCGTGAACGCGCCCGAGAATCGATAAGGGCCGTAGGTGAAGAGCACGCCGCCCGCGGGGAGGATGCGCGCGGCGCCGCGGAAGAGGCCCTCGCACGCGCGGAAGGGGGCGATGTGGATCATGTTGATGCAGACGACGGCGTCGGCGCGGGAGACGGGCCAGGCGTCCTCGGAGGCGTCGAGCCGGAGCGGGCGGAGGAAGTTCGGTAGGTCGAGCTCCGCGCGGTACGCGTCGATGCTGGCGAGCGCGTCGGGATCGGGGTCCGTAGGCTGGAACGTGACGCGGGGGAGGTGGGCCGCGAAGTGCGCGGTGTGCTGGCCGGAGCCGCTCGCGATTTCGAGCGTAAAGGCGCCGTCCGGGAGGACGCGGCGGAGGATGTCCAGGATGGGATCGCGATTTCTCTCGGCAGCGGGGGCGCGTCGCTTCATGGGGGCTTCCGGGTGGTGTATCCTCGGGCGCGTGGAGCTTAGCAAGATGCGCGTATGGAAGGCAAAACGAGCTTTGTGGATCGCGGCCGTCGGGATGTCCTCCTTTGGCTGTCAGATCGTGGGCGGGCTCCCTTCCGAGCTCACGCTCGACGATGACCCCGGCAGCCTGCCGCCGCGCGATCCGCTGGTATGGGAGGCGACCGAGCCCGGGCCGGAGATGGTCTACACGATGCCGGATTGGCTCGAGTACATCAACCGGTCGGATACGCCGCGCACGTCGCAGATCGGGCCGAATACGCTGCGCATCGGATACCAGAAGAACGAGCCGCGGCCGCGCAACGTGGGGACGGGCTGGGGGCTCGCGATGGAGACGGAGCGGACGAATTTGAATCCGCTCAGTCGATGGGGAGGCGCCGGCTGGACCACGCCGGCCGAATCGATGCTGGCCGTGCCGGACGCGCCCGATCCCGCGGGGGGGATGGATGGCGTGTCCTTGATCTCCTCCGGAAAGCAGTCCTCCCCCGGGATCGAAGTGGATGGCACGATCGCGTCGGCGTGGATCATCGGCGCGCAGGGAGAGGGGACGTTCGCCTATTTTGCGTATGGCAATGCTTACGCGTCGGTGGGCGATACCGCATGGAAGCGGTACGAGGTGAGAACGTCCGAGGAGAAGCCCCTTCTTCGATTGACGACGGAGGCGATCGGGGCGGCGCCGGCCATCACGCAGCAGACGTCGGTGAACGTGTACGGGGCGCAGGTCGAGGTGGGGACGTATCCTTCGAGCTTCATTCCGACGACCGGAGCGCCGGTGCTTCGGGAGGCGGATCTCTTGAACGTCGAGATGGAGACGCTGGCCCCGTCGGGATATTTCGACGTGACGATCCGGTATGCGCCGCATTTCGCGCAGAACGAGCAGGTCGTCGATCACGATCTCGTCGCGCTGGAGGACGACAGCACGTTTTTCCGGATGAAGGCGGGAGGCACGCTGACGCTGCTCAAGGTGGGCTCGCCGGATAGCCTGCGGATCGAGGGGCTCGAATGGTCGCGGGATCAGGAGCTCGAGGTGCGGGTGCAATACCTGCCGAACCGGCGGCTGATCTCGATCAAGGGCGCGACGAAGGGGGACGCGACGGTATCGAAGCTCGGGCCGGTCGCGCCCGTGGGGAAAGATTCGACCGTGTGGTTGCTCGGCGACAATGACGGTCCGCAGGAGAGCGCGGATCTCCGGTACATCGAGATTCGATAGCGCCGAACGGAGGGGTCAGCGCAGGTAGAGCCAGAGCCAGCTCCCCGCGCCGAAGAGGACGCCCGTCCCGAGGATCACGCCGAATCCGCCGAAGAAGACCCATTGCCCGCGTTTCTTCTCCTGCGCGAGCCCCCACGCGATCGCGAAGAGGTGCGAGAGGACGAATACGACGCCCGCAGGCCAGGCGACGAGTCGGACGACGAGCTGGCCCATCGCCTCGGTGTCGTGTTCGATCGCGGAGAGGCGCTCGAAATGCAGGTGGATCGTGAGCGGCATCGAGGCGATGGCCCACACGAAGGCGAGGGGGTAGCCGAAGAAATGGCCGACGGCGAGGCGCTCGATGAAGAGGCGGATGCGAAACCGAGGCGGGGCGGGCGCGTTCACCGGGCGATGGGGAGCTTCCGGTATCGCGTGAAAAGAGCAGACTGGCGGTTCGCGAGGTCGACCTTCTTGCCACGAATGACGACCGCGAGCGGGCGTGAGGCGATTTCGAGGGGATCCCCGGACCAGACGACGAGGTTCGCGACCTTGCCAGGGGCGAGCGTGCCGTATTTCGCGCCGAGCCCGAGCGCCTCGGCCGGGGCGCGCGTAATCGCGGCAATGGCCGCCGCGTGCGGCAACCCCGCGCGGACGGCATTGCCGGCGACCTGGCGGAGCTTGCGCGCATTGTGCGTGTCGGCCGTGGTGATGACGACGGGGACGCCGGCCGCGTAGAGGAGCGCGGCGTTGTCGTCGCGCATGCCGAGGGTGTGGAAGCTCGTGGGGCCGGGTTCGAGGGGATTGACGATCACCGGGGTCTTCGATTCGGCGAGGCGTGGCGCGATTTTCCAGGCCTCGGCGCCGCCCGCGATGACGGGGCGGAGGCCGAATTCCTTGGCGAGCGCGACGGCGGCGAGGATGTCGGAGGCGCGCTCGACGTGGAAGACGACCGGGACGCGGCCGGCGAGCGCGTCGCCGACGGCTTCGAGGTCGAGGCGGCTCGCCGCGAAGGGGCGGCTTTGATTGCGCTCCCACGCGGCGCGGTTTTTCTGGAACGTACGGGCGTCGTCGAAGACCTCACGCGCGCGGAGCAAGGCCGCCGCAGGGCCGCCGCGGTCGCCGCCGAGGCTGCTGCCGTCGAGGTGGACGTGGAGCGCGAGGGGGCCCTGGGCGAGGGCGGATTCTCGGGTGTCGCCGTCGAGGTCGGCCCAGGCGGATTGTCCAGAAAAAACGCCGCCGAGAGGGACGACGGCCGCGGAGGTGACGCCCTCGGCGCGCGTGATGCCGACGACGGTGGAGGCGGGGTTGTAGCCGTCGGCGGCGCGGAAGGCGGCGCGAATGGGGTCTTTGCCGCCGCGATCGTCGTCGTGCGTGGAGTCCTCGAGCGAGATCTCGACGAGGCCGATGGACGTGAGCGCGTCGACGAAGCCGGGCGTGACGATGGCGCCCTTGGCGTCGATCGTGGTGACGCCGGGCGGGACGGCGAGGCCTTTTCCGATTTTCTGGACGAGGCCTTTTTCCACGAGGATCGTGGCGTCCTCGAGAATCTCGCCCGTGCCCGTGTGGACGCGTCCGCCGACGATCGCCATCGGCGCGGCGGCGGCAGGCTCGGCGGATTTCGCGGCCGCGGGCGCCGGAGCTTGCGCGGGACGAGGTTGCGCGAAGGCACCCGTCGTCGCGAGGACGGTGGTCAGGACGAACAGGGACGAGACAAACGTATTTCGGGGGTTCGTCACGGCGCACCTCCGGGCAGAAGGGTCGTGGGCCGGCCGGTATCCTGGCCGAGCTCGAAATCGCTCCAGGGTGGGCGCTTTTTGCCTTTTTGATGCACGGTGGCGCCGTCGATCCAGACCTCCTCGGCCGAGGCATAGACCGAGAAGGGATGGCGATCCCAGAGGACGACGTCCGCGTCCTTGCCGACTTCGAGCGTGCCGACGCGTTTCTCGATGCCGAGGGCCCAGGCGGGGTTGTACGTGAGCCAGCGAATGGCGTCCTCGTCCGTGAGGGTCATTCCGGCGCGCCGGCCGCTGGCGAGGGCCTTGCTCGCCTCCTGGTTCATGCGCTGGATGCCCTCGGGCGAGTCGGTGTGCACGATCGGCAGGGCCCCCGATTCCTGCAGGAGCGCGATGTTCTCGGGGATGCCGTCGTACGCCTCCATCTTGAAGCCCCACCAATCGGCCCAGGTGGAGATGGATACGTTCTTTTTCACGAGGATATCGCGGATCTTGTACGCCTCGAGCGCGTGATGGAAGCTCCGCACCTGGAAGCCGACCTCGTCGGCGAGCGAGAGCATGGCGAGCATGTCGTCCGCGCGATAACAATGGATGTGGACGAGGACGCTGCCGCGCATGGCGCCGATGAGCGTCTCTTTGGCCGGATCACGCGGGGGCGCGGCGCCCGGGTCGCTCGGCTTCGGGGGGTCGAGGGGTTTGTCCCAGTCTTTTTGCCATTCGGCGCAGGACGGGAAGTACGGGTCGTCCTGGCATTGCGCTTGCTGCTTCTTGCGGGTTTCGACCTCGGCCTCGTAGGCGGCGCGTTTCTTCTGGTCCTCGCGGATGCGGTTCGCCTCGGTGATGCGGTGACGTTGCCAGTCGTCCTCGTGTTTTTTTGCGTCGAGGAAGGCCTTGCGTTGCATGGCGAGGTTGCCCATGCGGGTGCCGGGGGCCGCGTGCCGGCCGTTGCCGTAGGTGCGCTTGGGGTTCTCGCCGCAGGCCATCTTGAGGCCGTCGGGCGCACCCGGAAAATGCATTTGTCGGGGCGAGAGGGCGGGCCGAAGCTTCAAGGTGACGGCGCGTCCGCCAATGAGGTTCGCCGAGCCGGGGAGGATCTGGAGCGTGGTGACGCCGCCGGCGACGGCACGCTCGATGGCCGGATCCTGAGGCCAGAAGCCGTCGACGGTCTGCACGTCGGGCGTGACGGGCGAGCTCGCCTCGTTGCCGTCGGAATGCGCGACCGTGTCCGGCATCGGATACACGCCAAGGTGCGAATGCGTGTCGATGATGCCGGGCGTGACGAATTTGCCAGCGGCGTCGATGACCCGCGCGCCTTCGGGCGGCGTGATGTCACCCTCGGCGACCTGGGCGATCTTGCCGTCACGCAGGAGAATGCTGCCGCGCGGGATGGTCTTGCCCGTGGCGAGCCAGAGCGTCGCATTGCGGATGAGGACCGGCGGCGACGCCGCGGCGGGCGTTTCGATGCCCGCGGCCGTGGAGGGGCGCGCTTCCCAGGGGAAGGGGACGTCGGGCGGAGGCGCCTCGGCCTGCGCAGGCGAGCTCGGAGGCGCGGAGGTCGAGGAGGAGGCGCAGGCGGGCAGGGCCAGGAGCAGCGGCGATAGGAGCCGGAACGCGCGGCGGGAAAACATCGCGCGGGACGGTATCACACCCGGACGAACGTGCGGGGCATACGCGGATCACCGCTTGCCGGGAGATCACGCCGCGGGGGCATTCTCCAGCGCGGGTCGTCGCGCCACGATGAGGACGTTGGAGAAGGGCGTGGAGCCCCACGCCGGCAGGATTTCGCAGTGGAAGCCGCGCGCTTCGAGGAGCGCGGCGATGCTCTGCGCAGGCCGGAAACGAACACGCTCGCCGCGGTTGAACCGTACGGCCGTGAAGATTTTTTCCTCGAGCAAGGTGGCGAAGCTGCGGAAGCCTCGCTCGGTGTCGGCCTCGCGGACGAGCAAGCGGCCGCCGGGTTTTACGTGGTCGGCGGCGCAGCCGAGGATCGCGTCCTGCTCTTCGATCGTGAAGTAGTGGAGGAGGTCGATGAGCAGGACGGTGTCGGCAGGCGTGGCCTCGAAGCGGCGCGCGTCCTCGCGAGCAAACGTGGCGGTGGCGGGGACACCACCCTCGGGGCGCGTGGCGGCGGCGCGACGCGCGGCCTCGATCTTGACCTCGTCCCAGTCGAGGCCATGCGCGCGCGTGGCGCGGCCGAGCTCGAGGAGGAGGATCGGGAGCTGGCCGCGGCCCGTGCCGATGTCGAGCACGTCGCCGAGCGCGCCGTCACGCGCGCCCTCGATGTCGGCGATGAGGCGGGAGACGGGATCGAGCGAGAGCTTGATGCGGACGTAGTGGAAGAGGCTTTTGTCGGCGGCGGAAGAGCTCTCGGGCGAGGCGAAGCGCGAGGCGACGCGCTCGGCGGCGACGATCCAGGGAGGCGCGCTCGTAGGGAGGCGGTAGGGCGGGAGCGCGCCGGAGGCAGGGCGAATGGCGCGTTTGGCGAGGACGAACGCGACGGTGAGGGCGAAGCCGGCGACGGCGAGGGCGAGTCCGACGAGCGGGGCGCCGACGAGCATGTAGGCGGCGAAGTCGGCGAGGGCGCGGTAGCCGGCCTCGATCGGATGATCGAGGCGGAGCCATGCGCCGGTGCGGAGGCGAGCTCCGACCTGGATCTCCGCGGTGATGAGGAAGGGCGCGAAAAAGGGGTTCGAGACGTTCGCCGCGGCGTACGCGAGCACGGCGTGCAGGCGGAGCTTCAGGCAGACGACGAGGACGAGGAGGAGGTGGAACCCGAAGACGGGCAGCGAGCCGATGAACAGGCCAAGTGCGACGGCGGCGCCGAGCCGCGCGGGAGAGAGGTCCTCGCCTTGGAGGTCACGGAAGGCGCGCCGGAGCTCCTCGCGCCAGAAGGAAAAGGTCGCCAAATGAGGTGGGGGGTTTGGGGGTGCAGCTCGGCTTGTCCGAGCGGAACCCCCGAGCGTCAGGGGTTTGGGGGTGCAGCTCGGCTTGTCCGAGCGGAACCCCCGAGCGTCAAGTGGGTGTTCGGGCGCCCTCGCGGGAGCGGCTGGTCTGCTTGGCCGCGCGCGCGTTGCGCTGGGCCTCGACCAGGCGAAGGTACATCTTCGCGCTCTTGTTGTCCGGGTCGACCGCGAGCGCCGAGCGGAAGCACGTGACGGCCTGATCGGCGCTGCCGAGGGCGAGCATCGTGAGGCCGAGCAGGACGTGGGCCGGGGCGTAACGCGGGTTCGCCTCGATCGCCGCGGTGTAGTGCTCGCGCGCGAGGGCGTGGTTGCCCTGGTCGCGGTAGAGGTTGCCGAGGCGAGCCTGCAAGTCGGGGAAACGCGGGCAGAGGTCGACGGCGCGGCGCAACTCCGCGATGGCGTCGCGAGGGCTGCCGGCGTCGAGGTAGGCCTGCGCGAGGTCCGCGTGCATGTTGGCGATTTTCCCGCGGACGAAAGGATCGGAGGTGGTGCCCGTGTGTTCCGACTGGATGCGCCGGTAGACCTCGCGCGCGGCATCGTAGTCGCCGAGGTCGGCGTGGGTGACCGCGAGGTTCATGAGCGCCTCGGTGTAGGCGGGGTTGATGCGCGCGGCGTTCGCGAAGTGAAACCGGGCGCCCAGGAGATCCCCGCGATCATGGAGGATCACGCCCAGCATGTCGTGCACGTCGGCGAGCTCGCCATGGAGCGCGAGCGCTTGTCTCAGGGCGGGCTCGGCGCGCTCGTAATCCCGTCGTTGGTAGTGCTCTCGCGCGACGCGGAGCAGGTCCTTGAGGCGCTCATCCATGCCGCGAAGTCTACGTCGGTCAGACCGGCTCGGCGATGCGGGCCAGCAAAAAAGCCTACGTTTTCCAATACTTCGACCGAGGCGGATGCTCGAACATGCGCATGCACGCCGCCCTTGCCGCCTTCGTCTGCTCGGGGTACGTGCATCCCGTGGCGGACGTCCCGGAGCCGATCATCCCCGTCGAAGAGCGCGCGGGTCCCCAAGCGCCCGAGCTCGACGACCTGAACGATCCGTCGCCCGAGCCGGGTGGGAGCGTCGCAGACGCTTCGAGATCCAAACGTCCGCGCCTCGTCGTGCCCCTGCGAAGGCGCGAAGCCGAAGGCCCGCCCGCCGCGCCACGAGGCCCGCTCTCGGGGCTCGCGGGGAGCGGCGCAGGGCCGTCGCCCTCGTCGGGGCTCGAAGGCCCGTCGGCGAGGCCGCTGCCGCGCGCACACGGAGGCGTGCACCTCACGCCGCGCATGACGGCGATCTTCGGGGGGCTCTTCGGGCTCGCGACGGTGACGTCGATCATCGCGCTCCTGATCCAGGTGGTGCCGCCGCGCAACGAGCGCGCGCTCATCGCAGGCGCCGCGCTCACGCACCAGGCCTCGACGCCGGAGAACGCACAAGGCGGTCCGAACGCGCTGCCGACGAAGAGGAAGCGCGAGCCGGTCCCGGGGCCGTGGAGGCTGTCGGAGCTCGCGAAGGATCCGTCGGTGCAGATCGTGTCGGGGACGATCGATCGCAAGAGCTTCGTGGAGGCGCTCGCGGAGAAGGACGTCCCGAAGGCCCAGACCTACCGGATCATGAAGGCCTTCGAGGGGACGCGGAAGTTCGACAAGTGCGGCCGCAAGGACAAGTTCTTCGTGGCGCTCGATCGCGCGACGAAGCGCGTGCGCGCCTTCGAGTACGAGATCTCGTCGCTCGAGGTCTACCAGGCGCGCGAGGATCAGAACGGCATCCTCACCGGCACGCGGCTCGACATGAAGGTCGCCGAGGCCGAGGTCGTGAGCGCGTTTTACGTGAGCAAGGATCTCGTCGCGTCGTATCAGGCCGGCGGCCTCGAGGACGGGATCATCGCGACGATCGACGACGCGCTCGGCGGTCGCATCTCGTCGGAGGCCTTCGAGGAAGGCTCCACGGTTCGTGTGATCGCGGTGGAGGAGACGGCGCTCGGGATGTTCGCGCGATACAAGAAGATCGTCGCGCTCGAGTACAGGCCCGTCGATCCCGCCGAGAAGCCGATCCGCATCTACTTCTTCAACGGGCAAGAGGCGCGCGGCTACTGGGACGATCGTGGCAAACAGCCCTACTCGGGCGGCTGGCGCTCGCCGGTCCCGGGCGCGCCGGTGACGTCGCACTTCAACCCGAAGCGGATGCACCCCGTGCTGAAGAAGCTGATGCCGCACAACGGCACGGACCTCGGCGCGCCGACGGGGACGCCGGTGTACTCGGCGTACAAGGGCACGGTCGACTGGGTGGGGCCCGCGGGTCCGAGCGGGAACCTGGTGACGATCATGCACCCGAACGGCGTGCAGACGGGCTACGCGCACCTCTCGCGCTTCGCGCCCGGCATCAAGGTCGGGATGAAGCTCGGCGTGCACCAGCTCGTGGGGTACGTCGGGTCGACGGGCCGCTCGACGGGCCCGCACCTGCACTTCAGCGCGAAGAAGGACGGCAAGTTCTTCGACGCCTTGACGCTGCAGATGGACGGCGAGCGCGTGCTGCCGCCGGGCGATCGTGCCGCGTTCCTCGAGGTGAAGGCGGAGCTCGATCGGCGCCTCGACGCGATCCCCTTGCCCGAGCCGCCGCCCGAGAAGCCCGCGCCCGCGGCCGCCGCGCCGGGCGCGTCGCCGTCGCCCGCGGGGAGCGCTGCGCCCGCTGTGCCGGGCG
>NZ_JASBQE010000032.1 GCF_029960785.1 Polyangium sp. 15x6 | reverse complement strand
GCCGCCCCCGCCGCCGCCCCCGCCGCCTCCGCCGCCCCCGCCGCCCCCGCCGGCCGCGGCGCCCGCGCCCGAGCTCAAGATGGAGGGCAACAAGCTCCTCCTCCCCGGCGCCATCGTCTACAAGACGGGCAGCGCGGAGCTCGAGCCGGTCAGCTTCCCGATCCTCGATCAGGTCAAGTCGTACCTCGACTCGAAGCCGAACGTGACGCTGCTCCGCATCGAGGGCCATACGGACGCGGACGGCGACGCGGCGAAGAACCTCGACCTCTCCGCGCGCCGCGCGCAGTCGGCGGCGAAGTACCTCGTGGGCAAGGGCGTCGATTGCAAGCGCCTCATCGCGGTCGGGTTCGGCGTGACGAAGCCCGTCGCCGACAACAAGACGGCCGAGGGCAAGGCCCAGAACCGCCGCACCGACTTCATCAACGCGGCGATCAACGGCAAGCCCATCATGAAGATGCCGGTCGACGGCGGCGCGCCCAAGGTCCTCGACGCCTGCGCGCCCTGACGATCCCGCATCTCCCCTCCTCTCCCGCCGTCCCTTCCCTCCCCGCCCGAACCCCGGGGTGAGGCGAGACCAGCCGCCGAAAAACGCTGGCCAATCCGCCCCGGGCCCATCATCCCTTCATGGCCATGCGCCCGCTCGTCCTCACGTCGCTGCTCCTCGGCTCGTCGCTCGTCTTCGCGACGGGATGTGATTCCTCCTCGCGCGACGTGCGCGAGTGGAAGCCGACGGATCACGATCAGCCGCTCGGTCAACAGCCCGGGCAGGTCGCCGCGCGTCCTCGCAGCTCCGCGGAGCAGGGGCCCGATCAGAGCCTCGTGGAGATCGCCTGGCAGCGCAACTGCGCGAGCTGTCACGGCCAGCGCGGCAAGGGCGACGGGCCGCAAGGCGCGATGGTGCGCGCGCCCGATCTCACGCGTTCGGACTGGCAGGGGCAGGTGACGGACGAGCAGGTGGCAGAGGTCATCCGCAAAGGTCGCAACCGGATGCCGCCGTTCGGCAACCTGCCCGATCAAGTCATCATGGGCCTCGTCGGCCGCATCCGCGCGAACCGCTCGCCTTGATCCGCGCCTCACGTTGACTTCCCCTCTCCCCCTCGTCACGTTGCGGCCGATGCAGCGGGAGACGACGACGGACGAGGAGACGCAGCCGCAGGCCGAAGGATCGGCGGAGCCCTTGTTCACGCCTTCGCCGCGGAGGCGACGGCTCCTGTCGTTGCTCCTGCTCGCGGGCGGCGGCGCGGCGGTCCTGTCGCTCGCGCCGCACTGGCCCAAGGAGCGCTCGGTCGATTTTCGTCTCGACGGCGAGACCGGCACGGTCGTCGGCTTCGACGTGACGTGGTCCCGGGCCGGCGGGGAGGCGGAAGCCGTCAGCGGCAGCTCGTTCCGCTACGAGCCCGGGCGCGCGCCGAAAATCGTCCACACGACCGTGCACTTGCCGGACGGGTCGTATGCACTGGACATCCGCATCGACCGCGCGGATCGCAGCGACTCGATGCAGCGCACGCTGACGCTCGGAGACGCCGAGCAGATCACCGTGCCGCTTCGCTGAGGCAGAGAGCGTCCTTCAAGCATCGCCTGCGTCTCCCGGGACACGGTTCGCGGGTCGAGAAACGACCTACAAGTCGGCCATCAAGCGTACGAATCCGTTGGATATTTCTCCGTTCGTGCCAGTAAGGCTTCGTGCGGGAACGGAACGTGTGACGAATTCGCTTGATGCGGCGCCCCAGACACCGCTACTTCTTGGCCCGTTGGCTTGGGGTGTGGCAGCTTATCCTACATGCTCTTATCTGTCGCCGATGAGCGCACCCTGTCGTTCCTGGACGGGGGCCGCGCCGCGGCGTCGGAGGGCGACCCGAGGGTCGGGTCGCCTGCACTGATGGAGGACCGATGAAGATCACGCCCTGGTACCTGGCCGCTCTCGCTCCCTTCGCCGCGATTGGGTGCAGTGGTGCATATCTCGGGCACGCGGCCGTCGTCGTTCTGACGATCGGCATCTTCTTTGGCACGCTCTCGCTCGGCCGGACGCCGAACGCGCCCCCGCCCTCGCCGCCGAACGCACGTGCGTGAACGCGCGAGGCCGTTTCCGCGCTGTTAACCTCGGGTCATGACGTACGACACCGTCGGCTCTCTCAAGGGCCTCGACGAGTTCTCCTTGATGGACCTCGAGGCGGTGCGTCTCATCCTGCGAGGCGACTCCGTCGTCGACTGGCACAGGCTCCACGTTCGCGACGAGGAAGAGGCGCGCGTGCTCCTGCGAGCGCAGGAGTTCCGCCCCGAAGAGCCCGCAGATCGCGCGCGGCTCGAGGCGATCAAGAACGAGGCGATCGCCTATCTACGTCGACACTTCGAGTTCCCGATCCCCAAGCCCGTCGCTCGTTGCTCCGTGGAGGAGCTCCTGGTGCTCGCCTCGGGCAAGGGTCACAGGCAGCTCTGCGCCTGCACGATCCTGAAGGCGATGCACATCATCCATCACCTCGAGGGGCGCGAGCTGCTCTTCTCGATCCCGATGTCCGACCAGGATGTGTTTCACCTGGTGGAGGAGAAGGTCTATCGGATCGTGGGCGGGATGCTCGCGGCCGGCTTCCCCATCACGGAGTTCATCGGGGGGCGGAAGAACAAGGACTCGCTCTACACGAAGCTGCTCTCGAAGACCGATACGACCGCAGCCGCGATCTACGACAAGCTGCGGTTCCGGATCGTGACGCGGGAAGCAGACGACATCCTGCCGATCCTGCTTTACCTGTCGGAGCGGCTGTTCCCGTTCAACTACGTCGTGCCCGGGCAGAGCACGAACACAATCTTTCACTTCCGTAGTTACTGCGAGCGTCACCCGTTCCTGCGCATGCTGCTTCGCGAGCTGCAGGCAGGCGTGGATGATGGCCTGACGCTCAGCAACAACACGTTCAGTGATCAGAGCTATCGCGTGATCCACTTCGTGGTGGATCTGCCGGTGCGGCTGCCGCCCGAGATCATGGAGCTGGCGCCGCCGGCAGCATGGGCGCTCGGTCCGATCGTGTTCGTGTTGTGCGAGTTCCAGCTCATCGACCGCGAGACGGAAGCAGCCAACGAGCTCGGAGACGCGAGCCACGCGAAGTACAAGGAACGGCAAAAGGTGGCCGTGATGCGTCGGTTGAAGCTCGGCGGGCGAGCGCCGACGCGCGTGCCGACGTCGAAGCGGAATCGCTAGGGAACCGCCGCGCCGGGGTTTCACCCCGGACCCGACCAGGGGCTGTCCGCCCCTGGACCCGGACCAGGCACGGCCTGGACCGAGGGCGACAGCGTGCGATGCGCGCTGTCGACAGGGACAACGTCGTCAAGCGACACGTCCGCGTCGCTGTCCTGGTTGGCGAGGTGGTGGGGGGTCTTGTCCCGGGCCCGTCCGAGAAACCGCGCATCGCGCGGTTTCTCGGCCCTCGGTCCAGGCCGTGCCTGGTCCGGGGTGCCGGGGGCGGACAGCCCCCGGCTGGGGTTTGGGGCAACGCCCCAATCTCCCGCCAGGGGCTCCGTCGAGAACGCGCGATCAGGTACGGGTCTTGAGGCCTTCGCGGTCGAGCACGACGATGCGACGGCGGTCGACCTCGATGATGCCTTTGCGGCGAAGCTCGCCCAGGGTGAGCGTGACGGTCTCGCGGGTGGAGCCGATCATGCTGGCCATTTCCTGGTGCGTGAAGGGGGCCGAGATCAGGACGCCGCGCGGGTCGGGGATGCCCCAGCGCTGGGCGGCCTTGAGCAGGAACTCGGCCAGACGCGCTTCCACGTTGCGGAAGAGCATCGAGGCGAGACGCTCTTCCGTCTCGGCGTTGCGCTCCACGAGCGCGCCGACCAGCGCGTTCGCGAAGGCTTGATCCGAGGACATGAGCCCGCGGATCGTGGCGATCGGAACGACGAGCGCTTCCACGTCTTCCGTGGCGATCGCGCTCTCGCGGTGGTTCGGGACGCCGCCGAGCGCGGCCTCGCCGAGGAGGTCGCCTGCGCCGCGGTAGCCGAGCGAGAGCGTGTGCCCTTCGTTCAGCGCCCGGACCAGGCGGACGCGTCCGCTGCCGAGCATCACCACCGAGTTCGCGGGGTCGCCCTGGGTCACCAGCGGCCGGCCGCGCGTCACTCGCTGGATCGTTCCAGCGTCGGCCAGGAGGGTCTGCGACGCGGGCGAAGCCGCGCTACCGACCGCTCCACGCCGCAAAATCCGCCGCTTCCGTGCGTCCGGATCGAGCCCCCCGTCGTTGCCGACCGCGCCGGAACGAGCCGGGACGTTCGGTGCCATCGCATCCTTACCCATCATATCGAGACTGCTCCTCTAGGTGCGTTTTCGCCGTGCGGGCCCAGAAAAAGAACGCGGCTTGCGTTGACATCTCCGAAGTACGGCCCGTACCTTTCGGGGGCCGAAGCCCCAGCCGAAGAACCCAAGTTGGCGGGGATCCGGTGCCCCGCTCCCCTGAAGCTACGGATCGTTGGATGCGCCTCTTTAGCGGTAAAATTGCCCCTCTCAGCGAAGAAATCGTCAAAACCCTGGCGGACAACGGGGAGATCGAGTGTGAGGACCGAAAAGAGGTGGTCCGCGACCTGGAGTCCGTCTTCTCTCAGTACCTCGCGACGGAAAAGGAAGTGATGGACAAGTCGAAGGCCACGCTGGAGTCGCGTGGCCTGCCGCCCTCGGAGCTCGGGCGGATCCGGAAGATCATCGCCGAACAAAAAGGCATCAAGATCGGCGAAGACATCCTCGACTACTTGCTAGACCAGTGCATCGAGATGCTCATGCACTCGGGCAACGTCGACGAGGTCTACGGTCAGGATCACGACCTCCGGCGTCGCATGCGGCCGGTTCTGAAGAAGTACCTCGCGGCCGACGACGAGCTCGACGCCGAGGTCCGGAACAAGATGAAGAACCTGCAGGAAGGGACTCGGACCTGGGAGGTCGAGTACCAGAAGATCAAGAACGAGATCCAGCGCCGCAAGGGCCTCGTTTGAGGGGAGAGTAGAGACCGATGGGCTGGATTCCGAAGGTCGAGCAGAAGCGCCACTTCTGCCACAAGTGCAAGAACGAGCTCGTCTTCGAGGTGAAGCTCCAGCGCGCCGACACGTGCCCACACTGCGGCGTCGACATGCACTGCTGCAAGAACTGCGAGTACTGGGATCCGTCCGCGCACAACCAGTGCAAGGAGCGGATCGCCGAGTACATCCCCGACCGGGAAAAGGCGAACTTCTGCACGTTCTTCACGTTCAAGAACGGCGTCCCGGAAGATACGTCCGCGCAGATCGCCAAGTCGAAGGCCCGCCTCGACGATCTGTTCAAGAAGAAGTAAGTCGCGAGCGCCTGCGCGTTCGAGCATCGAAACGGGCATGTCCACGCCTCGTTACCTGGTCACCGGCGGCGCCGGTTTCATCGGCAGCAACATCGTCGCGGCGCTCGTCGCCGCGGGCGAACGCGTACGCGTCCTCGACAACCTCGCCACGGGGATGTGGGAGAACCTCGACGGGATCTCCCCTTCCTCCGCGGTCGAGCGCATCGAGGGCGACATCCGCGACCCCGAGGCCGTCGCCAAGGCCGCCGCGGGCGTCGAGGTCGTCTTTCACGAAGCCGCGCTCGGGTCCGTGCCGCGCAGCGTCGAAGACCCGGTCACGAGCGACGCCGTCAACGTCGGCGGCACCGTCACCGTGCTCGACGTGTCGCGCCGCGTCGGCGTGCGTCGCGTCGTGTTCGCCGCGTCGTCCTCGGCGTATGGCGAGACGCCCGTCCTGCCGAAGCGCGAGGACATGCCGCCGATGCCGCTCTCGCCGTACGCCGCGACGAAGCTCGCGTGCGAGAGTTATTGCCGCGTCTTCTCCTCGATCCACGGCCTGGAGACGATGTGCCTGCGGTACTTCAACGTCTTCGGTCCGCACCAGACGCCCGAGGGGCCGTACGCAGCGGCGATCCCGCGCTTCGTCGACGCCGCGCTCGCGGGGAGGCCGATCCGGATCTTCGGCGACGGCGAACAGACGCGCGACTTCTGCTTCGTCGACAACGCGGTGCGGGCGAACTTGCTCGCCGCTGCGTCGCCGCGGAAGCTCGCGGGCGAGGTCGTCAACATCGCGGGCGGACGGCGCGTGTCCTTGAACGCGCTCTGCGTCGAGATCGGCCGCGTCCTCGGGCGGACGCTCGCGGTCGAGCACGGCCCGGCCCGCCCGGGTGACGTGCGGCATTCGCTCGCGGACGTGAGCCTCGCGGGGGAAATTCTGGGGTACGAACCTTCCGTGCGGTGGGAGGACGGCATCGCCCCGACGATCGCGTACCTGGAGGCGCTCCGGGCGCAGGGGCCGGCCGAAGCCGCCCGGCGGGCGGCCGAGCGACGCGTGCAAAGTCCGCGGGAGAGCGCAATTTTTGCGGGTGCGACAACCAACGTTGTTGCACTCTTTCGGTGAGCGACGTATCCGGCAGAGCCATGCGGAGCATGACGGGGTTCGGGATCGGCGAGGTGACCCTCGGAGAGGGCCGCGTGCTCGCCGAGATCCGTTCCGTCAACCAGCGGTTCCTCGACGTTCGAACGCGGCTGCCGCGGGAGCTCGCCGAGATCGCGCTCTTCGCGGAGCAGGTGGTGCGCGAGCGGCTGCGTCGCGGACGTGTCGAGCTCGTCGTGCGCACGGAGGGTCCGGTGCTGACGGCGGCGACGCTCGACGTGGCGCGCGCGCGCTCGGCGTTCCGCCAGCTCCTCGCGCTGCGGGACGAACTCGCGCCGGGCGCGGAGCTGCCGCTCGCGTTGCTCTCGGCCGTGCCGGATCTGTTCATCCCGCCGGCGGGGCCGGAGCTCGCCGCGGTGCGCGACGCGGTCAGGCGCGCGATCGAGGCTGCGATCTCGGGGATGGACGCGATGTGCCGCGCGGAGGGCGAGGCGCTGCACGCAGATCTGTCGGGGCGGTGCCAGGCTCTCCGGCGCCTCATCGAGGCGATCGCTTTGCAGGCGGACGGTTTGCGCGAAGCGGCGCAGCGGCGGCTGCACGAGCGGCTCGAACGGCTGCTCGCGAGCGCGGAGCTCACGGTGGATCGGGGCAGGCTCGAGCTCGAGCTCGCGATCCTCGTGGACAAGAGTGATTTCACCGAGGAGCTCACGCGCCTGCGGAGCCACCTCGATCAGCTCGAAGGCGTGCTCGCGTCGAGCGGGGGCGAGCCCGTGGGGAGGCGGCTCGACTTCCTTCTGCAGGAAATGGTACGCGAGGCCAACACGCTCGGCGCGAAGGCCCAGGACGCCTCGGTCAGCCAGCTCGTCGTCGGCATCAAGGTCGAGCTCGAGCGGCTCCGCGAGCAGGTGCAGAACGTCGAGTGACGCGGACGCGTCCGAAGGCCCAGAACCCCAGCACGAGACCGACACGAATGGTGAGCGACTTCCTCCTCCTCATCGTCTCCTCCCCTTCCGGGGCGGGCAAGACGACGCTCTGCAACCGGCTGCGCGCGGAGTTCCCGGACCTGCGCTTCTCGGTCTCGCACACGACGCGCAAGCCTCGCCCGAACGAAGCGGACGGGCGCGAGTACCACTTCATCGACAAGGACTCGTTCGATCGGATGATCGGCGAGCACGCGTTCGCGGAGTGGGCGCCGGTGCACGGCAACTACTACGGCACGAGCGTCGCCGAGATCGAGATCGCGAAGCGCGAGGCGCGCGGCGTGTTGTTCGACATCGACTACCAGGGCGCGCGGCAGATCAAGGCACGCATGCCCGAGGCCGCCTCCGTGTTCATCCTGCCGCCCTCGCTCACCGAGCTCGAGCGCAGGCTGCGCGGCCGCGGGACCGAGGACGAGCCGACCACGCTGCGCCGCCTCCAGGCCGCGAAGAGCGAGATCGAGCATTACGGATTCTTCGACTACGTGATCGTGAACGACGATCTCGATCGGGCGTACGATCAGCTCCGTTCGGTGGTGTTCGCCGAGCGTTGTCGTCGCGGCCGGCACGCGTTGCTCTGCGAGCGGATGCTCGCCGAGGGGAAGGTCGGAGCTTCCACATGAGCCACGTCCTCGGGGTGATCGGCGGCAGCGGTGTGTACGCGCTCGAGGATCTCGACGACGTCGAGGAGGTCGACGTCGAGACGCCGTACGGCCCGCCGAGCGACGTCGTGTTCCGCGGTCGCGATCGCGACTCGGGGACGACGCTCCTGTTCTTGCCGCGCCACGGCCGAGGGCATCGCCTCTCGCCGACGGAGATCAACTACCGGGCGAACGTGTGCGCGCTGAAGAAGCTCGGCGCCACGCACCTCGTCAGCGTGAGCGCGGTGGGATCGATGCGCGAGGACATCGCGCCCGGGGATCTCGTGATCGTCGATCAGTTCATCGACCTCACGAAGCGCCGCACGAGCACGTTCTTCGAAGGTGGCGTCGTGGGGCACGTGGCCTTCGCCGATCCGGTCTGCCCGCATCTCTCCACGGCGCTTGCTGCGGCGGCCATGCGGCAGGTCGACGGCACGCAGAAGAGGGTCCACAAGGGCGGCACGTACGTGTGCATGGAGGGGCCGCAGTTCTCGACACGCGCGGAAAGCAATCTCTATCGGAGCTGGGGCGTGCACGTGATCGGCATGACGGCGATGCCCGAGGCGAAGCTCGCGCGCGAGGCGGAGCTTCCTTATGCGCTGCTCGCGATGTCCACGGACTACGACTGCTGGCACGCGACCGAGGAGTCGGTGACGGTCGAGGCCGTGATCGCGGTGCTTCGGGAGAACGTGGTGTACGCGCGGCGCACGCTCCGTGATCTCAGCCGCGGCATGCCTGATCCCAAGACGAGCCCGGCGCACGGCGCGCTCGCGAACGCGATCATGACCCGACGTGATCTCGTACCCGAGCAGACGCGGGCGCGGCTGTCGTGGCTTTTGCCGGATCTCTCGTGCTAGAAGGGGCCGCCGTGAGCACGTCCTCTCCGATTCTCATCGTTGGATCCATGGCCTTCGACGATCTCGACCTGCCCTCGGGCAAGGCGCGCGACGTCGTGGGCGGCTCGGCCACGTACGCGGCCATGACCGCGTCGGTCTTCGCGCCGGTGCGTGTCGTCGCCGTCGTCGGGGACGATTTTCCGGAGCACGTGCTCATCGCCATGCAGGCACGCGGCATCGACACGCGCGGCATCGAGCGGGCGAATGGCAAAACGTTCCGCTGGGCGGGCCGGTACGATCAGGATCTCGTCCACCGCACCACGCTCGACACGCAGCTCAACGTCTTCGCCGATTTCCGCCCGCGCCTGCCCGAGGCCTACCGCGACACGCCGTTCCTCCTGCTCGGCAACATTCATCCGGGGCTTCAGCTCGACGTGCTCGAGCAGGTGCGCGCCCCTCGCCTCGTCGTGGCCGACACGATGAACTTCTGGATCACGGGCGAGCCCACGCTGCTCGCGTCGATGCTGAAGCGCATCGACGTGCTCATCGTGAACGACGAGGAGGCGCGGCAGCTCTCGGGCATCCACAACATCCGGCGCGCGGCGCGTGACATCCTCGCGCGCGGCCCGAAGCGCCTCGTCATCAAGCGCGGCGAGCACGGCGCGCTGCTCTTCGACGAGGAGGGCGTGTTCGCGGCCCATGGCTTCCCGCTCGAGGACGAAGTGGATCCGACGGGCGCGGGCGACTCGTTCGCGGGCGGCTTCCTCGGCTACCTCGCGACGCAGTCCGACATCACGCCGCTCGCGCTGCGGCGCGCAATGGTGCACGCGACGGCGACGGCGTCGTTTTGCGTCGAGGCGGTAGGTACGGGCAAGGTCGGCGTGCTCGTGCGCGACGACGTCACCGCGCGCGTCACCGAGATCCAGAAGCTCTACGAGTTCGGCGCCAGCACGATGTGATCTCCCCGCTCCGCCCCGCGCGGAGCGGGCGCCGTCCGTGATAGTCTTCGCGCTCCTTTTTGCGTGGAGGAAACACGGATGCGCTTTTCGAACGTGGCCGCGTCGCTCGCGGCCTTCGGGCTTTTGTCTCTCGGGGTCTTCGGCAGCGGCTGCGGCGGTGAGGATACGCCGCCGTCCCAGCCGCCTCCTTCGGGCGCGAACTGCGCTCTCACGGCCGAGTGCGTCACGACCGATCCCACGTGTATCGCGCTCGTCGACAACGCGGGTCAGACGGAGTTCGGCCTGCGCATGTCGCAGATCATCATCAGCAAGCCCGCGACGCTCGCGGCCGCGAGCTTCATCGGCAAGACCGTCGCGAGCGGCGTCGCGCTGAAAGACTTGAAGTGCAACCTGGACGGCTCGGGCACGTTCTCGTGGTTGCTCCACTTCGACACGACGACGAACACCGTCTGCACGGGCGGCGCGAAGCCCGTCGCGAGCCCCGCGGACGGTTATACGTTCGTGAACGAAATGGTCGGCGGCTTCAACATCACGCCGATCAAGTTCACGAGTGATCTGTCCCAGGGCTCGTTCGAGGTCATGGAGGGTCAGGACATCATCGTCCCCGTGTACACGGCCGAGGGAGGTGAGCCCATCCTCTTGCCGCTCAAGAAGGCGCGGATCCTGGATGGGAAGCTCTCGTCCAACAACAACTGCGTGGGCAGCTACAACGCCGAGGGCCTCGATCCGCTGAACCTCTGCAAGCCGTACCCCGAAGAGAATCAGTTCACGTTCAACAACGCGGGCAAGATCGAGGGGTACATCACGCTCGAGGACGCGGATGCCGTCGAGGTCGATCTCGCGAAGAAGTCGCTCTGCGCGCTCCTGACGGGCAAGGACGACGGCGCCACGCCGATCGCGAAGTGCGCGCGCGATGCGAACGGAAAAATCGATTACAAGGGCGACTGGTGCGACGCCACGAACGCGGCTGCGGACGGGACGTGCGCGGACGCGGTGCAGCTCGGCGCGGAGTTCGCGGCGAGCGCGGTGAAGATCAACGGCGGCTGCCCGCTCTGACGCGGAGACGCCCCGTCCGTCACGCTTGCGGCGTGCGCCGTAGGACGCGTACGATCGCGCAAATCCGGTGAAAAACGGCCTCTGGCGTGTGCGAGAGGCCGCATCGGTGGCGCTTCGGAGGTCTTCGCCATGCCTCGCTTTCTCAGACATCTCATCGGGATCATGGTCGTGATCCTCATCGCCGGTTGTGCCGGCGGTGGTTGCTCGAGCGGATGCTCGGGCTGTGGCATGACACCCTTGCCCGGCGGCTTCGATCCACAGGCTCGGATCGAGAACGCCGGCTCGGTGCGGCTCACGCAATCCGGGCTCACGTTCCTCGAGCAGAACCTCGGGCCTCTGGCCAAGAGCCTCCTCGGGGGCAACGGCAGCGGCGGCGTCGTCACGTTCCCCATCCCCTCGACGAGCGGTTCGACCGCGGGCATCGGGTACGACGTTTGCCCCGACGGCCCCAACGAGGGCTCGAACCCGCCGAAGTGTGTCGCGGAGATCGACGTCGGTAACGCCCAGCTCAACATCGACACGTCGACGCCGCACAACATCAAGATCACGGGCCCGCTGCCGCTCCGGCTCCAGGACCTGCCGATCGACATCTCGTACTTCGGCATCCCTGACAGCGCCACGGCGCGCCTGACGGGCAACGGCTGCACCACGCCGTCCACGTTCGCGAACATCGATCTGAACGTCGACATCTCGATCGAGGTCGACACGAACCCGGCGCACTCGCGGCACGGCTACTCGCGCGTCAAGGTCGGCACGCTCTCGGTCAACGAGACCCAGCTCCAGGACTCGCTCGAGTTCTGCGGTGGCGGGTTCTCGAACTTCGTGCTCAACGCGATGAAGGGCATCGTCTTCGATCTGCTCGTCGGCGAGCTCATCGGCACGCTCTCCGAGACGATCGAGGAGCAGCTCTGCCAGCAGGCGAACCCGGATCTGAACCCCTCCTGCCCGCTCGGCACGAACGACGTGGGCGGCGTTTGTCGTTATGGAACGGCCGAAGGCGACGAGTGCGCCTCGATCATCCTCGGCACCGACGGCAACGTGAACCTCGGCAGCCTGCTCGCGAGCGTCTCGCCGGGCACGAAGGGTGGCCTCGACATCCTCTTCGCGGTCGGCGGCGCCGGCCAGCGGACCGACAACAGCGGCTACGCGTGGGGTGATCTCAACCCGATCGATGGCGGCGCGACGCTCGGCATGTACGGCGGCGCGGAGCCCACGCCCATCTCGCAGTGCGTGAAGTTCTCGGAGATGCAGCTGCCCACGGGCATCCCGATCCCGGACGAGATCCAGGCCAACACGGTCTCGAACTGGCCCGCGGGGCTCGACGGCCCGCACGTCGGTGTCGCGGTCTCCGAGCGGTTCGCGAACTACGCGCTGAACGGCATGTACAACAGCGGCTTCCTCTGCCTCGGCATCTCCACCGAGACGGTGCCGCAGCTCGCCTCGGGCACGCTCTCGCTGCTCGCGAACTCGCTCAGGGATCTCGGCATCCAGCGCGAGGCGCAGCAAGTCGCGCTCGTCGTCCGGCCGGGCCGCCCGCCGACGGCGACGTTCGGCAACGGCACGGACATCAACGCCGATCCGCTCATCCGCGTGAAGCTCGAGCAGGCCTCGTTCGACTTCTACATCTGGTCGACGGACCGCTTCATCCGCTTCATGACGGCGACCTTCGATCTCGACGTCCCCGTGAACCTCACGGTCACGCCGGACGGCTTGCTCCCCGTGCTCGACAAGATCGGCGTGTCGAACGGCGTGGTCACGAACTCCGAGCTCCTCAAGGAGGATCCGGCGATCATCGCGAGCGCGCTCCAGGGCCTCCTCGGCAGCCTCGGCTCGCAGTTCCTCGGCGGGATCAACGCGATCGACCTCGCGGACGCGCTCAGCTCGGTGGGCCTCACGCTCACGATCCCCGAGACCGTCGAAGGCCAGGGCTCTGCCGGTCTGCGCAAGCTCTCGAAGGGCAGCGACAACTATCTCGGCATCTTCGCGACGCTCGGCGTCGGCCAGGCGTCGCCCGTCGCGCCGAACCCGGGGTCGGCTGCGAAGGCGGAGCCGATCGAGACGACGGCGCGCGTGATCGAGAAGAAGCTCGATCGCACGGGCTTCCGCCTCGGCACGGTGGACGAGGAGAACGCGCCGGTCGTGACGCTGCAGATGTCGTCGCCGAGCGACATGGGCGCGGTGCCCGTCGAGTACTCGTACCGCGTCGATCACGGCATGTGGAAGCCGTTCACGCGTGAGCGCACCGTCGACGTGCGCGACGAGTGGCTGCGTCTGCAGGGCAAGCACACGGTGAGCGTGCGTTCGCGCGTCGTGGGCAAGCCCGAGACGCTCGACGAGACCCCGGCCGAGATCGAGGTCGTGATCGACGCCGAGCCGCCCGTGATCGCGGTCGGCGAGGTGCAGGAAGGCAACCGCGTGTCCATCGACGTGCGTGATTTCGTGGGCGGCGGCGGCGAGTCCCGCGTGCGCTACCGGCTCGACGGCGGCGCGTGGTCCGGGTGGAAGCCCGCCACCGAGCTCGGGATGGTCGACGTGGGCGAGGCGGCCGAGATCGACATCGAGGCCGAGGACGCCGAGGGCAACGTGGCGGAGGCTTCGCAGGCGCTCATCCGTGGTCGCGCGCTCATCACGGGCGAGGGCTGCGGCTGCGCCGTCGTCGGCGACGATCGCACGCAGGGCAAGCCCATGTGGATCGTCGGCCTCGCGCTGCTCGGCGCGGTGATCCGGTTCGGCCGTCGCCGTTCGCCGAAGGCCGTGGCTGCGAAGCCTGCACAGGCTCCCGCTCCCGCGCGTCGCGCTTCGTCGCGCCGCACGATCCGCGCGCTCTCCGGGCTCGCGATCATCGGCGCGGCGGGCTCGTTCGCCGGCTGCAACTGCGGTGGTGAGGACAGCGCGATCGCCGCGGGGTACAGCTGCGTCGCGCCAGGCTGCACCACGCTCGACCCCGGGCTCATCGGCGCGTACACGTCGGTCGCGGTCTCCAGCAAGGGGATCTGGATCGCCGGGTACGTCGAGGCGGACTGGGCAAACGAAAATAGCTGGGGTGATCTCGTCGTCGGCACGTGGAACGGCACGAGCGTCGGCTGGACCGCGATCGACGGCGTCCCGGCCGAGCCCGCGGTCGATCCGACGAAGTACAACAAGAACGGCTTCCGCGGCGGCCAGCTCGATCCGGGCGACGACGTCGGCACGTGGACGAGCATCGCCGTGGGCAGCGACGGCAACCCCGCCGTCGCCTACTACGACCGGACGAACAGGGCCCTCAAGTTCGCCCAGCGCGTGGGCGGCGCCTGGAACATCGTCACGGTCGAGAAGAAGGCGCAGTCCGACATCGGGCGGTACGCGAAGCTTCTCATGGCGGGCGGCGACAAACCCACCATCGCGTACCTCTCGATCGAGCCCGGCAAGGACGGCGCGGTCATCTCGAAGGTCCGCCTCGCGGCGGCGACGACCGCGACGCCGGGGGACACGGACTGGACGTTCGAGGACGTGGCCGTCGACGAAGCCACGCCGTGCCGCGCGTACAACTGCGCGCTCGGTGACGTGTGCGTGCAGGAGACCGGTCGCTGCCAGGAGAAACTCACGGCGTGCGATCCCAAGTGCGGATCGGGCTCGGCGTGCGTGGACATCGGCGGCGCGACGCAGTGCGCGGACACGATCGACGCCGCGAAGCTCGACACCTACCCCGAGGCCATCGGTGACTACATCTCGCTCGCGCAGGATCCCGCGGGCGGGCTCGGCCTCGCGTTCTACGATCGCATCCGGGGCAACCTCGTGATCGCCTCGAAGAACGCGGGCATGTGGCAGACGACGATCGTCGACGGGCAAGCCGCCGACGGCACGGACACCGGTGACATGGGCATCGGCTCTTCGCTCTTCATCGACGAGAAGGGCGACTGGCACCTCTCCTACGTCGACGGTTTGTCCGAAGGCCTCCGTTATGCGCAGGTCACGAAGGGCACGACCGTGAAGGTCACGGGCATCGTCGACGACGGCCTCACCGTCGACGGGACGACGAAGTTCGACGACGGCCAGCACTTGGTCGGCGACGACTCGGCGATCTACGTCGGCGCGAGCGGCGAGATCCACGTCACCTACCAGGACGCGACGGCCGGCCAGCTGCGGTATGCCGTGGGTACGCCGACCGGTGATCAGATCACCTGGAAGGTGCGCGCCGTCGAGCAGGACGGCTTCGCCGGCGCGTTCTCGCGCCCGATCGAGGTCGAGGGCAAGCTGATGCTCGTCAACTGGTGGCGCCACCTCGGCGAGGCGGGGCCGCGCGGCGACGTCGCGATCGTCTCGCCCTGATCCACGACGAGGGCGCGCTCTTCGGGGCGCGCCCTTCCCTTCCCCATCCGCGTTACGCCGCGGCGATCTCCGCGGCCGTCTCCAGCAGCATCTCACGCGTCGCCGGGCCGTTCACCCGCGCGCGCTCCGAGGCGACGAGCTCGAGCAGCTCCTGCTTCGTGGCGACGCCGGAGTCGAGCAGCGCCCGCATGTATCCGTCGACCGCGCCCTGCGCCTTGGCGAGCTTGGTGTAGCTCTCGCCCGCGCTCTGCGCGCGGAGGGCCTCGTTCAACATCTGCTTGAGCTCCGCCAGCATCTCGCTCTTGCGTCGCATGAGACACCTCTCCCGATCCGGCAGGCTGCCGCCTCGGCCGCGCACCACGCGCGTACGCCTCTGGGGTCGGTCCTCGCCCACCCGGCTGCGCCACGCGCGCCGGATCGCCGGTACACGACGTCCCCTATCCGAGGCGCGCGCGTCGGGCCAAATTCTCGATCGTTTTTCCGAGAGGCGCTTTTGCCGCCGTCAGGACGAGCTGCTCTGGAGCAGGCGGCCGAGCGCGCTGTCCGCGAGCGTCGGGTCGAGGCGACCGAGCGCGACCGTCGGGCCCTTCTGCGGCACGAGGACCACGCGGCAGCGACCTCGCGAGGCGGGCATCAGGTTCGTCAGGGCGAAGTCGATCGCGATGGAGACGGCCACGAGCAGCGCGCCCATGCCGAGCAGATCCGGCGAGCCCGCGCGCGCGCCGTCGACGAAGAGCGAGATGCCCACGTAGCTGCCGATCGCCAGCGCGAAGAGCCCCGCGTACATCGCGAGCCGCGGATAGCGCACCTCGCGGGCCACGCGCGTCAGGCCCTCGACCGGGAAGACCATCTCCCGCTCGCGCACCGTCCGTCCGAGCAGCTCCGTCTTCGCGAGCACCGTGATCGAGCGCGGCGAGACCCGCATCTCCGCGGGGCAACGGTACCGGAGCACGAAACGCCCGATCAGGCGGGCGATCGGCATCACGAAGAGCAGGCCCGTCACGGCGAGCAGCACGAGCGCCACGGGACCACGAGGCGGCGGGACGAGCTCCCCGGCGGCCGCGGCGGCGCCGGGGCTCCGCGCGTCCTGGAGGAGCGCGCGCACCACGGGATCACGCGCCTCGGCGGCGAGCGTCCGCGCGTCGCCCCGCGCAGCCGACGACGAGCTCGCGCCGAGCGCCGCGGCCACCACGAGCGCTCCGGCGCGCCCCACGAGCGGCGCGGCTCCTTCGTCCGCCCTGCGCACGAGCGCTGCGGCTTCCCGCCAGAGCCCGTCTGCCTTCTGCCCGAGCGCGGCGTCGATCGCGGAGAGCGCATCGAGCGGCGTGTGCGCGGCGACCCACGCGAGCGCCTCGACCACGCGCCGCTCGGCTTCTACGCCTTCCGGCGGGGCGAGCGCGATGCCGCGGGCGAGCAGCGCCGACAGGAGCGCGCGTGTCGCGGGCCCTGTGGGCTCGTTCGGGCTCCGTTCGAGCGCGGCGAGCACGTTGCCGAAGGGGGTCTCGGCGTCCTCGCTCGAGAGCCCGAGCCTGGAGGCGGCGTCGCGGGCCCCGTCGGGCAGCGAGGTCCTTCGCTCGTCGGCGCAGGCGAACGCGATGGCGTGAACGAGACGGGCCAGATCGTCGCCGCGCGGATGACCGGCGAGCTCGGCGAGGACTTCGTGAGGCGTTTGATCGGCGGGCATGGCTCTGTCGCGCGTCGCGCGCGGGTCGACTTAACCGAACGCGCGCGCCCTGGCTAGTCTTCCGGGCTTTTTCGAAGGCCCGGCTGTGGGCCGAGCGTGCGTCAGGGCGCCTTTTTCCCGGCCTCTTCCGCGGCTTTCGCTTGTTTCGCGAGCTGCTGCTCGACCGCGCTCATGATGTATTTGAGCTGCTTGTTCGTCACGTGCGTGGTGGCGCGGACCAGGTCCCCCTCCGCGACGAACGGCGTCGGCCCGAGGACCTCGAACCGGCCGAGGAAGGGAATCTCGACCTTCCGGAACCCCTCGACGATCGGCCCGAGCTCCCCGGCGTGCTTCTGGGCCAGGTCCGCGTCCTTGTCTTGCGCCTCGAGCAGCACATCCGCGCCGCCGTCGTCCGTCGGCGTCACGGACAGCCGCATCCACTTGAACGTGTCGGGGATCTCGAACGGCAGACCCTTGAACGCCCGGTGCGGCGTGACCATCGAGAGCGCGATCCCGACGCCGCTCGACTTGTTGAAGCCCTTCGTCGACTTCACCTTGGCGAGCTCGCCCTTCGCGTCGGCGGGCAGGACCACGAGGATCCGTTTGCCCGGGACGAGCGCGAAGATGCGCTCGCCCTTGTCGGCCTTGGCGATCGCGGCGGGCACGGGCGCATCTTCGAGCCATCGCCCCGGCGGATCGCTGCGCTTGACGATGGCCTCGATCGCGCCGCGGATCTTCGTCTCGGGCACGTTGAAGTCCATCACGGCGACGACCTTGCGCGAGTCGCGGAACTGCGGGCCGGCGATGAGCAGGTGATCGAGGTCGCGGATGGGATCGATGGGCGTGTCCTTGAAGAAGGACTGCCACTGCGGGATGCCAACCAGGATCCGGCTGAACCACGTCCCGAGCTCGTGCTTGCGGATCCGGTCGCCGGCGATGAGCACCTGTACGTTCGGGTTTTTCGAGGCGATCTCCGCGGCCGAACCCGCGGCCGCGAGCGGATCCTTGAGCTTCGGGCCTCCGGCGTCCGCGCCTGCGTCGGGCAGCTCCGCGACGGGCGCCGGGGCGGCAGCATCCGGCCCCGCATCCAGCTCTGCTTTCGCGACCGCCTCCGCATCGGCGCCTGCGTCCGGCAGCTCCGCGATCGGCGCGCCTGCATCGGGCGCCTGCGTGCCGCCATCCATATCGAGAGGCGTTGCATCGGGGACCCCCGCGTCCTCCGGCCCCGCGTCGCTTGCGCCTGCGTCCTCGGCTTCCGCGTCCGGACCTGCGTCCGGTGCCTCGGCATCCGGGCCTGCGTCGGCCGGCTCTGCCCTCTTCTTGGGCTTCGGCTCGGCTTGCTTCGTGGGTTCGGCGGCGGGATCGGGCTCCGCGGCGACGGGCTCGGACTCCGGCGCGGGTGCCGGCGCTGCGGTTTCTCCGGGCACGAGATCGAGATCGATGGGGATCACGACCTCGCCCTCCATGTCGACCATCGACATCTCTTCGCCGAACAAGAGGGAGAGCCAAGCGAACAGACGCGTCGGCAGCAGCGGCAGATGCAGGAGGAGCGCGATCGTCAGGGCAACCACGAAGGCGCGTGGAGCGGCCGCGCGGATTCGCCCGAGAGGCGTGACCGGCTCGTTCGTGTCTTTCCGGCCACGGGGCCGCGTCCGCTGCTCCACGGACCCTACGGTAGCAGCGCATGGCCGGGCGTCATCGGGGCCGAGCGCTCCGTGGCACGTTCCTTTCAGGGGGCTTTCTCATCCCTTTTGCAGAGAACTGGATCGACGATGCAGGAACGGGTACGAAGACCCCCGAGCCCGTCTGGTCGAGAAGACGAGGCGCATTTTTCGGCGATGGGAAGCTCTCCAGTGGATCGGCCTCGGCGTGAACAAGATCGACCCCGCGTGGCGATGAACTCCCGCGTGCCTGCGGGTCGCGAGCCCGCGCCGCCTCCTCCTCCCGAGGGGAAGGCGCCCTCCACGCTCGCGGCGAGTGCGCTCGGCTTCGCGGTTGCCGCGGGCCTTGCAGGCGCGGTCGCGTGGGCGAGCGGTTGCCACGGGGATGCGCCGCCTGGCGCCTCCGTCGACAAGCCCACGCGCACGAGCCAGCTCCCCGCCCCTCCCCCCACGACGCCCCCGGCCCCGAAGGGTTCTGCGCGAGTCGCGACGGCGACGCCGGCTGACTCCCGAGATGCGGGCGCCGACGCTGCCGTCGACGCGAGCGCCGAGGTCGCCGAGGCCGAGAAGCCGTACACCGGCCCGCTGCTCGGTGGGCTGGCGGTGCAGACGCCGGTCTATCCGACGATGGAGTCGAGCAAGAAGCGGCTTGGCTACATCCGGCTCGGCGGCAAGGTCCCGGTCGATCCGAACCCGACGAAGAACGCCTCGTGCCAGCAGGGCTGGTATCGCCTGCTCGACGGCGGCTACGTCTGCGGCAAGTACGCGACGACGGATCTGTCGAACCCCCAGGTTCGCATGGGCATCACCGCGCCGAACCTCGAGGAGGTGCTGCCTTATCGCTACGCCTACAACACGGCGCATGGCACGCCGCTCTACCGATCGGTCCCCTCGAAGGAGGACATGATCAAGTACGAGCCGTACCTCGAGATGGCGAAGAAGGCGCGCAAGAAGAAGAAGGCCGAAGAAGAGGCCGAGAGCGCAGCCAAGGAAGAGGCGGCGAAGGATCAAACGGCGTCGGCCGCGGCGACGCCCTCGGCGAGCACCTCTGCGGCGGCCGACACCACGGCGGCTCCGGCGGGCCAGGAAGGCGCTCCGAGCGCGCCTGCGCCGATGCCTTCGGCCGAGGTCGCGGCGATGCTCGACGCGGGGCCTGCGGTCGAGGAGCCGCCGAAGCCCTGGTGGCAACAGATCGAGCCGGGCAAGCCCGTCAACGTCACGCTGAAGGAACTCGAGTCGGACGCCGACGGCACCGTCGCCAAGCGCATGGTGAAGGGCTTCTTCGTCGCGGTGGACAAGACGTTCTCGTGGAACAGCCGGACTTGGTACAAGACCACGGCGGGCCTCGTCGCGCCGAGCGACCGCATGTACATCGTCAAGCCCCCGACCTCGCAGGGCATCGACGTGCCCGAGGGCGTCAAGCAGGTCGGCTTCATCCTCGCGACGAAGTCGTCGAAGTTCGAGATCGACGACGAGCACAAGAACGTGAAGGTGAAGGGCCCGGCGCCTCGGTTCACCGCGGTCGGGCTCACGGGCGTGACGGCGACGGTGAAGTCGGTCGTGTACCGGCAGACCACCGAGGGCTGGTGGATGAAGGGCGTTGACGCCACGTACACCGAGCCCGGCCCTCCGCCGGCGGATCTCGCGCCGGGCGAGAAGTGGATCGACGTGAACATCACGCGGAAGACGATCCTCGCGATCGAGGGCGACAAGCCCGTGTACGCGGCGCTCGTGTCGCCGGGGCGGAGGTCGACGAACAAGGCGAAGGATCACTCGACGATCAAGGGCACGTTCCGGATCCGCGAGAAGCACATCGCCGTGACCATGGATGGCGACGGGACCGTCGCGGGCGACCTGCCCTACAGCATCGAGGACGTCCCGTACGTCGCGTACTTCGAGGGTTCGTACGCGCTGCACGGCGCGTTCTGGCACTCGAACTTCGGCCGCGAGATGAGCCACGGGTGCGTCAACCTGTCTCCCCTCGACGCGAAGAAGATCTTCTTCTGGGCCGAGCCTCGCCTCCCCCGCGGCTGGCACGCCGTCTGGTCCACGCCCGAGAACCGCGGCACGCTCGTGGTCGTCCACGAGTAATCCTCCACAAAACCAGAAACCCAGGCCTCCCTGGTCCGCCTGGACGTATCTGCCGAGCCAGCAGCCCCGAACGCCGGGTAGGCCCGAACGAAGCGAAGCGGAGTTGAGGGCCGTAGGGTGTGGGCCATCGAGCCCACACCCTCCTTAACAACTTGACTTGGGGCGGAGTGTCGAACAGTTGTTGAGGCCGTCATGGACCAGTTCTCGGCCCACCTCGATCGCGGGTGGGATCTCGTTCAGCGTGGGGATACCCGCGGCGCCGAGGCTTCGGCGCGCCGAGCGCTGGAGCTCGATCCCAACTCCCCCGAGGCCCACAACCTCCTCGGTTACGTCGCGGCCCTCGAAGGGGACGGCGAGGAGGCGATCGAGAATTACCGGCAGGCCATCGCCCTCGACGACACGTACCTGGAGGCGATGCTCAACGCCGCCGAGGTCTACATCCACCCGCTCGGCGAGTACGACCAGGCGATCGAGATGTGCGACCAGGCGCTCGATCTCGCCGAGGTCGACGAGGAGATCATCGACGCGCTCCTCCTCAAGTTCGATGCCCTGCTCGCGAAGGGGGACACGGAAGAGGCGGCACGGGTGGTCGAGCGGATTCCGAGCGGACCCTACGACAACCCGAATCACACGTTCCTCGTCGGGCGCGCGCTCTACGAGATCGGGCAGACAGAGCGGGCCGCGCGGCTCGTGGAAGAGGCGGCGATGAAGGATCCGCGGCACGTCGAGGCGTACTACTACCTCGGGCTCGTTCGCGACGAACGAGGCGACATGCGCGGCGCGACGCAGGCCTTCCTGCATGCGCGCGAGCTCGACATCGAGATGGGGCTGCCCCCGTGGGCGCCGGGTCGCGAGGCGTTTGCCGGCCTCGCACAGAAGGCGATCGCCGGGTTGAATCCCGTCTTGCGCCGGTATGTCGACGGGGCTGACGTGTACGTCTCCGACGTCCCGGGCATGGAGCTCGTCGCCGAGGGCGTCGATCCGCGGGCGCTCGTCCTGCTCGATGGTCTCGTCTCCGACGAGCTCTCGCGTAGCGGACGCAATGATGCGCCTTGTGCGCGGATCTTCGTGTATGCCATCAACGTCGCCCGGCTCGCGGGCAGCGTCGAGGGCATCGAGCGGGAGATCAGCTTGGCGCTCGAACGCGAGATCACCGCGACGTTCCTCGAGGCCGAGCAGGCCGAACGCCCGGAGAGCGAGCTCAACTGACGGGCCGGGACCGTTCGCCATGGAACCCGACCCCGAGAGGCCCGCGAAGCCCGTATCCGCCCGAAGACGCGGCCGCACGGTCGCCGGGGCGATCTATTACGGCACCATCGGCGCCGTCTGCCTCGCGGGCACCATCCAGATCTCCGTCCAGGTGTTCTTCACGGCGCACCCCCCTTCCCCGTACGGCGGCTGCCACGAGGGGCTCCGGGCCCTCATCGGGGCCGTCGATCGGGCGCGGGCGGCCGCCCCGGGTACGGACGGCGAAGACGGGGCGATCGCGCGCTTTCGGGCGGCGCTCGAGCCCGAGTGGAAGTACTTCGAGGGTGTCGCGACCACGTGCAAGGGGTCGGCGAAGGACGAGGGCGCTCTCGACGCCATCGAGCGGCTCCGCTATGCGGAGGAACATGCAGCGCGGCGGGAGGCTTCGGACCTGGCCCCGCTGCGGCGCCAGGTGCAGGAGATCGTGAACACCGATCTCGCGAAAGCCAGCGCACCCCCCAAAGGCCCCTGAACTCCAGAGCGGCGACGAATGACAGACCAGAATCCCACCTCCCAGGGCGCGAACGCCTCCGAGGCTCGCACGAGTGATCCCGCAGCGGCCGGCCAGGCAGCCGCGACCGCGCCGACCTTCGACGTCCTGCCTCTCTCGGCCGAGCTGCGCGAGACGCTGGCCGAGATCGGTTACGTGAACCCCACGCCGGTGCAGGTCGCCGTGTGGGAGCCCGCGACGCGCGGGCGCGACGCCGTGGTGCAAGCGCGCACCGGCACCGGCAAGACGGCGGCCTTCGGGCTGCCGATCGTCGATCACATCGTCAAGCGCTCGGCTGCGAACGTGCAGGTCCTGGCGCTCTGCCCGACGCGCGAGCTCGCGCTGCAAGTGACGGCCGAGATCGAGCGGCTCGGCAAGCGCAAGGGCGTGCGCATCGTGCCCGTGTACGGCGGCGCGCCGATGCCGCGGCAGATCGATGCGATCGCCGCGGGCGCGCAGGTCATCGTGGGCACGCCCGGCCGCGTGCTCGATCACCTGCGCCGCGGCACGCTCGATCCGAAGAACATCCGCCTGCTCGTGCTGGACGAGTGCGACGAGATGCTCTCGATGGGCTTCGAGCGCGAGCTCAGCGCGATCCTCGAGCGTTTGCCCGAGAACCGCCAGACGCTCCTCTTCTCGGCCACCTTGCCGCCCGACATCGAGCGGATGGCGAAGAGCAAGCTCAAGAACCCCGAGTTCGTCACGCTCTCGGGCGATCACATCGGCGCGCTCTCCATCGATCACTTCGTGTACATGGTCGCGGGCGACAAGCTCGGCGCGCTCATCCGCGTGATCGAGGTCGAGAACCCGGAGAGCGCGGTCGTCTTCTGCAACACGCGCGACGAGACCGAGCGCGTGGCGAACGCGCTGCAGCGCCAGGGCTTCGATGCGGACTGGCTCAACGGCGATCTGCCGCAGTCCGATCGCGAGAAGGTCATGAGCGCGACGCGCGAGGGCCGGCTCCGGTTCCTCGTGGCGACGGACGTGGCCGCGCGCGGGATCGACATCTCGCTCCTCACGCACGTCATCAACTACGACTTCCCGCAGGACGCCGAGGCGTACGTCCACCGCACGGGCCGCACCGGGCGCGCAGGCCGTACGGGCACCGCGATCTCGCTCATCGCGCCGCAGGACATCGGCGGGCTCTACCTCGTCCGTCTCACGTACAAGATCCGCCCGATCGAGCGGCAGATCCCGACCGAGGGCGAGCTCAAGACGCGCGCCGAGGCGGACCTCGTGAACATGCTCGCCGAGGCGTTCGCTCCGAAAGGTACGCACCCGGACGATCTCTCCCTCGCGCGGCGCATTCTCTCGCACGACGCGAGCGAGCGGATTCTCGCGGGGCTCTTGCGTGATCATCTGGGCGCGCGGCCGACGGTCAAGGATGAAGCGGCGGCTGCGCGGCGCGCCGGTCCTGCGCCCAAGCGCGTCGAGGCGACCCCTGCCCCGGCGAAGGCCGAGGCCAAGCCCGCGCGTGAGCCGCGCGAAGAGAGGCCGCGCCGCGAGGAGCGCGAGGCGCGTGAAGAGAAGCCGCGCCGCGAGGAGCGCGAGGAGCGCGCTGCCGGCGAGGCGCGTGCTCGCCGCGAGGACCGCGAGGAGCGGCCGCGTCGAGAGGAGCGCGAGGAGCGCGCCTCGGGCGAGGAGCGCGAGCCGCGGGAGTCGGGGCGCCGTACACGTGGTCGTCGGGAAGCTCGGCCCGAGATGCCGCGACCGAGCCGCGCGCGCGGCGGGGAGGAAGTTGCGCCGACGCCCGTCAGCGCGGCCGATCCCTTGCCGCCGCCGAAGGCGCGCGCCGCTGCGCCGGTGCGTCACGCCGACTTCACGAGCTGGCAGCCGCCGGAGGAGGAGGGCGACGACGAGCCGATCCTCGGCGACGCGGCGCTCTCGGGCCCGCGCGAGGTCACGCGTGAGGTGGGCCCGGACGACACGGATCCGGGGCGCCCGCAGGAGGGTTCGTCCGGGGACTACGCCGAGGTCTTCGTCAGCGTGGGCCGCCGCGACGGCGTCCGCGCGGCCGACCTCCAGTCGCTCCTGCTCGACCAGATCGGCCTCGACAAGGCCGATGTCAAGCGGATCCGCGTCCGCGAGCGCAATGCGTTCGTCAGCGTCCGGCGCACCGAGCTCACGCGTGCCGTGGCCGGGTTGTCGGGGGCGACGCTTGCCGGTCGCACCGTGATGGCCGAGCCGGCGCGGGAGCGCGGCGGCGCGGGCGGCGAAATCGACGCGGACACTGCGGGCGTCGTCGAGCCCTGAGCCAAATTCCCGGCGATCTCCGCCCTTGGTCGATACTCGGGACGCCGGATCACCTCCGGCGTCCTGCTCTCCAAATACCCCGCTGGCGGAGAATGCGCGAAGGTCGTATCCCCTTGGATATGGCGCGGCGCGGATGGGTGGACGAGGTCGGGAGGCTCCGGCAAGAGGTCGACGGCGCGATCGCGGCGGGCCTCAGCGTCGAGGACATCCTGCCTCTGCTCGCGCGCATCACCCGCATCGCCGAGCCGGGCAGCGAGCCTTGGGTCGCGGCGCATCGGCAGCTCGCCGAGCTCGGCGTCGAGCACGACCCTTGGCGCGCCGCGCTCTTCGCGCGCAAGGTCCTCGCGCACGACGGCCAGGATGATGGCGCGTGGGCCGTCATGGGCCTCGCGCAGTCGCTCCTGCGAAACTTCCGGTATGCGGCGCGCGCCTACGAGCGGGCCCTCGCGCTCTCGCCGAACAACCCCTGGTACGCGCACAACCTCGGCCACCTTTATGACGTGGCCCTGGGTCGCCCGCACGACGCGCTCCCCTTGCTCGCCAAGGCCAGCGAGGCGCAGCCCGAGGAGGCGGACATCGCCGCGAGTTATGCGCACGCCCTCGCGCGCTCCGGCAAGCTCGTTCTCGCCAAGCGCGTGCTCAAGCGCGCCATCCGGCGCGGGGCCACGGCCGATCAGATGGCGCTCTGGCGCTGGCTCGACGCGGGCGCGCCGGAGAGCGTGGAAGCCTCGGGGCGTGAGCGGCGCGCCAAACCGAAGAAGCAGCGGGCGCGCCAGCGTCCTTCCGCGCGCGACTAACTGCTGCTTTCGATCCGCTTCCTGCTTGTCGCCGCCCGCGCGGTGCTACATCGAAGCGCCATGCTCCGTCCTCGCTGGGTCCGAGCCTCGCTCGCTACGCCGCTCCTCTCCTTCGCGTTGCTCGTTTCCGCGCCGCTCGCCGCGCAGCCCGCCGCGCCGCAGCCCGCGCAGCCGGCGCCGGCGCCGGCCGCCCCCGCAGTGCCGCCGACGATCGCCGTGGACGATCCGCTCCTCGCGCCGGTCCCCACCGCGCCGAAGACGCTCGCGACCTGGCGCGAGGCGGTCACGATCGTCGAGACGCGCGCGCCCGATCTGCGTATCGCGGAGGCGGAGGTCGCGCGCGCGGAGGGGCTCAGCACCCAGGCTCTCGGGCGCGCGCTGCCCACGGTCACCGCCACGGGCTCGGTCAACCACAACATGATCCTGTCGGACGGCAGGTTTCTCTTCTGCCCCGTCGGCCCGGCGCTCCCCACCAACGACGCGAGGACGCAGGGCACCTGCGTCATCGACAACACGCCGGCGCAGTACATCCCGCTGCCGTACACGCCCATCCTTCGCGGCGACGTCACGGCGCGCGTGCCGATCCTCTCGCTGCGCAACTGGTACGCGATTGGCACGGCGAACAAGAACGTCGACGCAGCGCGCGCCAGCGCCTCGGACAGGCGGCGGCAGCTCCTCGCGAACCTGGCGGCGGCGATCGTCAACGTCGTCACCACGGAGCGCACGAGCGAAATCAATCGCAGCGGCCTGCGCACCTCGCTGGAGCGCCTCGAGCTCACGAAACGAAGGGCGCGGCTCGGCACGGGCACGCAGCTCGACGTCGTCCGCGCCGAGCAGGACACGAACCTCGCCCGCACGCAGATCGTGCAGAGCGACGAGTCGCTGCGCCGCGCGCGGGAGGCGCTCGGCCTCGCGCTCGGCGAGAACGTGGCGTACGGCGTGCCGCCCTCGATCTCGCTCGACGACATGAAGCACAGCATCGAGAGCACGTGCTCTGCGGGCAAACCCGAGGATCGGCCCGACGTCGTGGCGGCGCGCCAGCAGCTCGAGGTGGCCAAGCGCCAGGCCCGGGAGACGCGGCTCGGCTTCCTGCCCACGGCGGAGGCGACCACGACGCTCACGGCCATGAACCTCGGGCAGGGCAACCTCAAGAATTACACGTGGACGATCGGCGCGGTCCTCACGATCCCCATCTACGAGGGCAGCCGCTACGGCGAGGTCCGGACGGCGCGCGCGGCCGTCGAGCAGCAGGAGGCGCGGCTCGAGGCGGCCGAGCGGCAGGCGCGGCTCGACACGCAGCAGACCATGCGCGGCGTCGAGGTCGCGGAGCAGGCGCTCGTCATCTCGGAGAAGGCGCGGGATCTGGCGCGCGAGACGGCGCGGCTCACGCAGATCGCGTACGAGGCCGGCACGGCCACGAGCTTCGAGCTCGTCACTTCCGCGCAGAGCCTCCGCCAGGCCGAGCTCGATCTCGCGGTGCGGGAGCTCGAGCTCGTCCGCGCGAGAATCGCCGCGCTGCTCGCGGCGGCCGTCTGTGACGGCTGACAGAGCTCGCCGCGGTTTTCCCTCTTTGCCCGAGACAGCCGCTTCGGATCGCTCCTATCATCGCCGCGCACGCTCGTTTTCGTGGGGGTGCGCGCTCGCGTGACGCGGCGCGACGACGTCTCGTATCGAAGGAGAATCCGCCATGGCCAACATGCCGCCCCCGGGTGGGGGGTATCCCCCGGGAGGTCCGCCCGGCTATCCGCCGCAAGGCTATCCGCAGCAGCCGCAGCCCGGGTACGGCCCGCCGCAGCAGCCGCAGGCGGGGTATGGCCCGCCGCAGCAAGGCTACGGCCCGCAACCGGGAATGGGTGGTCCTCCGATGGGCGGGGATCCGCAGCAGGGCTATGGTGGCCAGCCCGGGATGGGGTACGGCCCGCAGCCCGGGATGCCGATGGGCGCGCCTCCGATGGGCGCGCCGCCGATGGGCGTTCCGATGGGCGCGCCCATGCCGCAGCAGGCGCAGGGCGGCGGCTTCAACATGCTCAAGGTCGTGGGCATCGGCGTCGCTGTGGTCCTGGGCGTCGCCGGGATCGGCGGGTTCGTGTGGTACGGCTATACGCACCCGTCGGTCCGCATCGTCAACGTCACGGGCAAGGACGGCGTCAGCGTCACGCTCGACGGCCAAGAGCTCGCCAAGGACCTGAAGAACGCGGCCACGGAGAACGCGGCGGTCGTCGTCACGAAGAACGTCGCGAGCGGCGCGCACAAGCTCGAAGCGAAGGACGCGAGCGGCAAGGTGCTCGAGAGCTTCACCTTCGAGTTCAAGTCGGGCACGAACGGCTACGTCTACGCCCCTGGCCGCGCGGCCGACTCGAAGACCTGCTTCATCGTCCAGACGGACGAGTACAAGACCATCAGCGTCGGGCTCGGCAACACGGACCGCTTCAAGACCCTCGACCCGACGAAGAACCTCTGGGAGCTGCCCACCACGATCGAGTTCTGGTTCCAGGACACGCCCGAGAGCGTCGAGATCAAGACCAAGAAGGGCGACTCCTCGAACAAGACCGTCACGAAGCGCGCGCTGCGTCAGGCCCCCTGCGACGATCCCGACTTCATGGATTGATCAGGAGGGAGGCCGGGTTCGCTCGGCCCGCACGCTCCCGGGTTCCGCGAGGCGCGTGTCCGCGGTATAGAGCGCGGACCGATGGAACGACTCGCTAGCTACGTATCAGGTGCCTGGGTTCACGGCTCTGGCAAGGCGTCCGTGCTCGTCAATCCGACGACCGAGGAGCCGATCGCGGAGGCCAGCACCGAGGGGCTCGACTTCGCCGGCGCCCTCGCCCACGCGCGCGACGTCGGCGGCCCTGCGCTCCGCGCCCTTTCCTTCGCGCAGCGCGGCGAGCTGCTCCTCGCGTTGTCTCGCGCCATCCACGCGAACCGCGACGCCCTGATCGAGGTCGCCATCCAGAACGGCGGCAACACCCGCAGCGACGCGAAGTTCGACATCGACGGCGCCTCCGGCACGCTCGCGTATTACGCCGAGCTCGGCAAACAGCTCGGCGACGCGCGCTTCCTCGTCGACGGCGAGGGCGAGAAGCTCGGCCGCAGCCCGCGCTTCTTCGGCTACCACGTCCTCGTCCCTCGCGCGGGCGTCGCCGTGCACATCAACGCCTTCAACTTCCCCGCCTGGGGCCTCGCCGAGAAGGCCGCCTGTGCTCTGCTCGCCGGCATGCCCGTCGTCTCCAAGCCCGCGACGAGCACGGCCCTGCTCGCGTATCGGATCGCGCGCCTGTTCGTCGAGGCGAACATCCTCCCCGCGGGCGCCTTTTCCTTCATCGCGGGCGCGCCCGGCGACATGCTCGATCATCTCGGCGGCCAGGACGTCCTCGCCTTCACCGGCTCGGCCGACACCGGCGCGCGCCTCCGCGCCTTGCCTGCTGTCGTGCACGGCTCGGTGCGCCTCAACATCGAGGCGGACAGCCTCAACACGGCCGTCCTCGGGCCCGACGTCACCTCGGGCTCCGACACGTACCGCATGTTCTTGCGCGAGGTCAGCCGCGACATCACGCAGAAGGCCGGGCAGAAGTGCACCGCCATCCGCCGCATCCTCGTCCCCGCGGCGATCGAGGGCGAGATCAAGGACGAGCTCACGAGCATTCTGCGCGACATCAAGGTCGGCGACCCTGCGCTCGAAGGCGTGACCGTCGGCCCGCTCGCCACGGCCGCGCAGCTCCGTGACATCCGCGCCGGCATCCAGAAGCTCTCGGCCGAGGCCTCGATCGTCCTCGGTGACGGCTCCTTCGAGCGCGTCGGCGCGCAGGACGGCAAGGGCTACTTCGTCCCGCCCACGCTCCTCCACTGCAAGGATCCCGATGCGGCGCGTGACGTCCACCAGCACGAGGTCTTCGGCCCCTGCGCCACGATCGTCCCTTACGACGGGTCCTCTGCCCGCGCGACGGACCTCGTCCGCCGCGGCGGCGGCATGCTCGTCGGCTCGGTGTACAGCGACGATCGCGCCTTCGTCACGGACATGATCTTCGGTTTGTCCCCGTACCATGGCCGCCTCTACTTCGGCAGCGAGAAGATCGCCGATCAGACGCCTGGCCCTGGCACGGTCCTCCCGCAGAGCGTGCACGGCGGCCCTGGCCGCGCGGGCGGCGGCGAGGAGCTCGGTGGACGCCGCGGCCTCGCGTTCTACTCGCATCGCGCGGCGATCCAGGGCGCGCGGCCCATCCTCGAAGCCGCGCTCGATCTGAAGAGCTGAGCCGGGGCGCGCCCCATGGCGCGCTCCCTCCTAAAGATCGCCGCAGCTCGGATCGTCGGCGGCTGCGAGATCGAGCGTCCAGATCGCCGCTTCCCCGCCCATCGACCGACCCACGCCGAGCGTCAAAAAATCACCGTTCACGAGCACCGGCTGCGTCGTCGTGTCCGTGGCCCACTGCTCCAGCGTCTGCGCGGCGCCGGCGTATCCCTTCGCCAGAAGCTCGGCCATCCCCACGGTCCCGTCGCAGGCGACGGAAAATCCCGCCTCGCAAGCGCGCGTCACCGACGTGGATCCGTCCAGCCCGACGTCCTTCAGGTACCCCTTGTCCCGCATGTCGTCGCTGTGCGCGGATGCTGACTGGTTCAGCGTCGCGCAGACCTTCAGCACGGACACGCCGGCGTTCGTGCGCATCTGGTTCAGCTGGACGACGAGCTCACTCTCGACGGCGTCCAGCGGATTTGCCTGGCTCACACGATCGGCGTACTCGACCGTCGAGCAGCCGACGGTCCATGGGGTGAGGCCGAGCGCGCCGAGGACGGGGAGCATGGGCCAAACGGACCCGCGAGACGACGCCGAGCGGCACATTTTCACCATATGGGACATCTTATCGCGTTAGGCTGCCGGATGTTCCCGTTCGTATGAGCACCGCCGCGGCCCTCATCGGAAGCACCCTGGCAGGTCGATTCCGGATCACCTCGTTCCTTGGGGAGGGAGCGATGGCGACCGTGTACCGCGGCGTGCAGGACGCCGACCCGCGCGAGGTCGCGGTCAAGGTCATGCATCCGGAGCTCGCGCGCGACACCACCTTCGCCAAGCGCTTCCGCCGCGAGGCCAAGGCCGCCTCGCGCCTCAACCACAGGAACACCGTCCAGATCATCGACTACGGCGTCGACGGAAACGTCGCGTACATCGCGATGGAGCTGCTCCAGGGCCGGGATCTCTTCGAGATCCTCTCGGTCGAGCGGCGCCTGTCCGAGGCGCGGGCCGCGCGCATCTTGATGGAGGTCTGCGAGGTCCTCACGACCGCGCACGAGCAGGGCGTCGTGCACCGCGACCTCAAGCCCGAGAACATCATGATCCTCGGCCAGCCCGACGCGGCCGGCCGCGAGCGCATCAAGGTCCTCGACTTCGGCATCGCGAAGATCCTCGACAAGGAGCAGCCGCAGAAGGAAGGTGGCGAAGGCGGGGATGGGGCGCCGATCAGCGCGGCGCCGAGCTCCGCGATCACCACGGTCGGCGTCATCGTCGGCACGCCCGAGTACATGTCCCCCGAGCAATGCCGCGGCGAGGCCGTGGATCCGCGCAGCGACATCTACGCGTGCGGCGTGCTCCTCTACCAGCTCGTCACCGGCCAGATCCCCTTCAGCGGCGACTCCATCATCGACATCGCCCTCAAGCACATCCGCCAGCAGCCACCGCGGCCGAGCCACGCCACGCCCTTCATGCACAAAGGGCTCGAAGCGATCATCCTGACCGCGCTCGAAAAATGGCCCGCGCAGCGGCAGCAGAACGCCGCCGAGCTCAAGGCCGCCCTCGAAAAGATCCTGCCCGAGCTCCGCACCACCCCGCATCGGCTCGGCGGCACCTCGCGCGACGAAGCGCCGACGTCCGCTGCGCGCCGCAACATCGCCGAGGTCCCGGTCGAGTCGGTCCGCGTCGCGCACGCCGCGATCCCCGAGCAGTCGACGCTCCCGTCCGAGGAGCTCACGATCAAGCGCAAGGGCATCAAGCCGATCGACGCCGAGCACGACACCGATCCCGAGGGCGGAAAAACCTCGAAGGACGGCGTCATCATCCGCGTCCCGGCCGGCGCCGAGCCCGTCCTCGGCTCCTCGCCGACCATCCCCGCGGCGCCGTCGGTCACCGACACGCTCGCCACGGGCCGCGAGCCTCCGCCGGGCCTGAAGAAGCCCGCGTCGCCGAAGCCGCCGATCGTCGTGACCGTGCCTTCCGAGGCGCGCAAGGCCGCGGCTTCGCTGGCCACGGACAAACCTCGCGCGGCGTCGCGCAAGACGAAGAAGGGCGGCACGAGCTTCTGGCTCCTCGTCCCGATCGCGGTCCTCGTGGGGATCACGGTGGGCGCCCTCGTGTTTTTCCTGACGCAATGAACGGGTCTACAAAGAGGTGACGGATCGCATGGCGAATCGGCTCGACGACGAAGCGCTCGATCAACTCTTCCGCAAGGCGCGCACCCACAACGGGTGGCTCGAGCGCCCGGTCGAGGACGACGTGCTGCGCGAGATCTACGACCTCGCGAAGATGCCCCCCACGAGCGCGAACTGCTCGCCGATGCGGGTGGTCTTCGTGAAGAGCCCCGAGGCGAAGGCGCGCCTGCTCGCCGTGGTCTCCGCGGGCAACCAGGAGAAGACGCGCACCGCGCCGGTCACGGCGATCATCGCGAACGACCGCCGCTTCTACGACGAGCTGCCCAAGCTCTTCCCGCACGCCGACGCGCGCTCCTGGTTCGTGGGCAACGAGGCCCTCGCCGAGAAGACCATGTTCCGCAACGGCACGCTCCAGGGCGCCTACCTCATGATGGCCGCCCGTGCGCTCGGCCTCGACTGCGGCCCCATGTCCGGCTTCGACAACGACAAACTCGACCGCGAGTTCTTCCCCGACGGCCGCTACGCCTCGAACTTCCTCGTGAACCTCGGCTACGGCGACGCCACGAAGCTCTTCCCGCGCAGCCCTCGCTTCAGCTTCGACGAGGCCTGCACGATTCTCTGAGAGCGTAGCGCCGGGGTTTCACCCCGGACCCGAGCAGGGGCTATCCGCCCCTGCACCCGGACCAGGGCAAGCCCTGGACGCGGGGCGACAGCGCGCGATGCGCGCTGTCGACAGGGAAAACATCGCCACCAGGAACGACCGCGCTGCTGCCTCGGCTGGCGAGTCGGCTCGTGGTCTTGCCATGGCCCGTTCGATGAACTGCGCATCGCGCAGTTCATCGACCCCGAGTCCAGCGCTTGCGCTGGTCCGGGGTGAAGGGGGCGGACAGCCCCCTTCTGGGGTGCGGGGCAACGCCCCGCTCTGCGCATCCCTGCGGAACACCCACTGACGCGTTCTTTACGCGCTGCGTTCTTCCTGGATAGACTGGAGGAAGTGGCTGAAGAACCGCTTCCGTCGAGCCTCTTCTCCGGGTATCCGAGCGCGCCCGGCACGTATGACGAGCTCCTCGACCCGGGCGGGCACCTGCGCCTCCCCTTTCGACGCGCGCTCGCTCCCCTCGCCTCTGCCTCGCCCGACGCGATCACGCGCTGGCAGGCCCTCGCCGAGCGCGCCCTCCTCAACCAGGGCGTGACCTTCTCCGTCTACGCGGACTCGCGCGGCACCGAGAAGATCTTTCCCTTTTGCTTGGTCCCGCGCCTCGTCTCCGCCGAGGACTTTTCCCACGTCGAGCGTGGCCTCGAGCAACGCGTACGCGCGCTCGGCATGTTCCTCGACGACGTCTACGGCGAGCAGCGCATCCTCGCGGAAGACCCGCTCCTCCGCGAGCTCGTCCTCGGCGCCAAGCATCACCTGCCCATGCTGCGGGGCCTTCGCCCCTCGGGCGGCGTGCGCATCCACGTCGCGGGCATCGACCTCGTGCGTGGCCCTGACGGCGTCTTCCGCGTCCTCGAGGACAACCTCCGCACGCCCTCGGGCGTCTCGTACGTCCTCGAAAACCGCATCGTCTCGAAGCGCGTCTTGCCCAAGGTCTTCGAAGAAGCCCGCGTGCATCCGGTCGAGCACTACCCCGCGCGCCTCTCCGAGGTCTTGCGCTCGATCTCCCCTGCCCCGCACGACGATACGCACGCCGTCGTGCTCACGCCCGGCCCTTACAACTCCGCGTACTTCGAGCACAGCTTCCTCGCCCGCACGATGGGCCTCGAGCTCGTCCAGCCCGCGGACCTCTACGTCGACGACGACCGCGTCTTCCTCCGCACCACGCGCGGCCCGCGCCGCGTGCACGTCATCTATCGCCGCATCGACGACGCCTTCCTCGACCCCGAGGCCTTCCGTCCGGACAGCCTCCTCGGCATCCGGGGCCTCGTCCGCGCCTACGCGAAGGGCAACGTCGCGCTCGCGAACGCCCTCGGCAACGGCGTCGCCGACGACAAGGCCGTCTACGCCTTCGTGCCCCAGATGATCCGCTTCTACCTCGCCGAGGAGCCCATCCTCGCCCAGGTGCACACCTTCGTCTGTGCCCGCGACGAGGACCTCCGCTACGTCCGCGACCACCTCGATCGGTTGGTGGTCAAATCGGTCGACGAGGCCGGCGGCTACGGCATGCTCATGGGCCCCACGGCCTCGGCCGCCGAGCGTGACTCCTTCCGCCGCCGCATCGAGGCCGAGCCGCGCCGCTTCGTCGCGCAGGAGCGCCTCGAGCTCAGCACCTGCCCCACCTGGGACGGCGCCGCGGGCGCGCTCGTCCCTCGCCGCGTCGACCTCCGCCCCTACATCCTCACCTCGCCCGCGGGCTCGTGGGTCTTGCCCGGCGGCCTCTCGCGGGTCGCGCTCGTGCCCGGCTCGTACGTCGTCAATTCGAGCCAGGGTGGCGGCTCCAAGGATACGTGGGTGCTCAAACCGAACGATTTGGGGAGGAACGATCCGTGATCGCCCGCGTCGCCGACCACTGCTTCTGGCTCGGTCGTTACCTCGAACGTGTCGACTGCACCGCGCGTGTCCTGCACGTCACGCTGCACCTCTCGCTCGACGCTGAGCTCGGCCCCCGCCAGTGCTGGCTGCCCGTCGTCATCGTCTCCGGCGAGCGCGAAGCCTTCTTCGCCAAGCACGGCGAGGCCGCGGCGGGCGACGGCGAGCTCGTCCAGAGCTACATGACCTGGGACGAGACGAACTTCGTCTCGCTCGTCCGCTCGATCGCCGCGGCCCGCGACAACGCCCGCTCGATCCGCGAGGTCGTGAGCCTCGAAGTCTGGGAGACGCTGAACGAGCTCTACCTCTGGTCCCAGAGCCCCGCCGCGCGCGACGAGTACACGACGAACCGCTACGCCTTCTACCGCACCATCCGCCGCGCCATCGAGCTCTGCCGGGGCCTCCTCCAGAGCACGATGCTCCACGACGACCCGCTCGACTTCCTCTTGCTCGGCCTCCTCCTCGAACGCGCCGGCCACTCGGCACGCATCGTCGACGTGCATCACCACGCGCTCAGCAAGGGCGAAACACGCCAGGAGGTCGTCGAGACGGGCGTGTGGCTCTCCATCCTGCGCTCGTGCTCCGGCAAGGAGCCCTTCATGAAGCGGCACCAGGGCCGCGTGACGGGCCCCGCGGTCGCCGCGTTCCTGATCCTCGAACCCCTCTTCCCGCGATCCGTCCGCCACGCCGTCGCCGAGGCCCACACGCGGCTCCTCTCGATCCGTCCGGCTGGCGCGAACGATCTCCCCGGCGAGCGCTCCCTCGCCCGCCTCGGCGCGCTCGACGCGTGGCTCGCGTCGCAGACCCCCGAGACGATCCTGCCGATCCACGACCTCGCGACGTACGTGGTCTCGGAGACGGCCGGCATCTGCGAGGAGATCGGCCGCGAGCTGCTGGGGTTTGGGGCGCAGGGCGCCGAAGGCGACCCGAAGCCCCAAGCGTCGAACGAGTACGGGGGCAGTTCTGCCGCTTGACGTGTGGGCGGGGGAGCGCGTGGGCCGTGCTACCCTGCGCGCCGAGATCCATGTCGACCCTCGTTTTCGGAACGCCACGAGCGCTCGCGCCTGCACGTACGCTGAGCGACGTCGTTCACAATTGCGACCAAGACGATCCCCTCCCGAGCGGTGATCCTCGGTGGCAGGATCTCTCGGCGGGGCGTGGCGACGCGGCGGCGGAGACACTCGTGCAGGATCTGCTGGCGCGGCAGCGGGAGCAGCTCATCCACGCGGCGTTCGTGAGCCATCGTGGCGCGGGCAAGAGCACGGAGCTCCGGCGCATTGCTGGCCTCGTCGGGGAGACGTACCACCCGCTCTACATCGAAGCGACCGTCGAGATGGATCCCATCCGGATCGAATCCGAGGATCTGCTCCTGAACATCGCGCTCGCGGTCGAAAAGGAGATGCGTCGGATCGGCAGGAGCCTGCCTGCGGATCTGCTCCGGCGTGTCGAGCAGTGGTTCGCCGACGCGATTCGCTCGACGAAGTGGGCGCAAGGCTACGACGCGAACGTCGCGGCGGGCATCGAGGGCAAGTTCGAGATCCCGTTCCTCGGCAGCATGTTCGCGCAGGCCAAGGCTCTCATGAAGCACGAGAGCGAGTACCGAACCGAGGTGAAGCAGGTCCTGAAGAAGTTCCCGGGCACGTTGATCCAGAACGTGAACGACTTCCTCGAGGCCGCGGAGCAAAAGCTCGATGGTCGCGCCCTCCTCCTGATGATCGACAACCTCGACCGCTACGATCCTTCGGTCATCGACGAGCTTCTCGTGATCGGCGCGGATCGGATCCGGAGCCTTCGCTGCAACCTGATCCTCACGCCACCGATCAGCCTCCTGCTTCAGCCTCGGTCGGCCCAGCTCGATGCGAGCTACGCCTGTTACGACATGTTCACGGTCAAGCTACGGACGCGGGAACAGCGGTACGACGAGTTCGACGGCCCTGGGCGCGACCTCCTCGAACTGGTCCTCGCCAAGCGTATCGACCTCGACGTGGTGATGCCCGACAAGGAGGTCCGCGATCGGCTTATCGCGGCGAGCGGCGGCGGGATTCGTGAGCTTCTGGATCTCGTCTCCTGGACGGCGAGGTTTGCCCGCCTTGGTGGGACGACCATCATGGAGCGTGACGTGGAGAAGGCGATCGCGCGGCGCAAGCAGCGGCTCCGCGACCAGATCAACGTGAACGGCTGGTGGGAGGCGCTCGGGCACATCGGGGAGACCAAGGAGGTCGGCGACGACGACAAGTCGCTCGCGGTCCTCTTCCATCGCCTTGCATTCAAGTACAACGGCGAAGGCTGGTACGACGTGCACCCGCTCGTGGACGAGCTGATGCGGGAGCGACGCCGGTGAGCTTCGAGCCCGAGGCCCTGCTCGGCGAGGACGATGGCCTCGTGCTGCGCCGGTTTTTCGAGTGGGGCGTGGGGCACGGGTTCGACCTGGCGATCGTGCAGATCACGACGCCGTGGAAGCGGGACGCGCTGATCGCGTGGGCGAAGGCGAACGTGCAGGGCGTCGCAGTGATCGATCTGCGGGAGGTTGGCCCCGACAAGCGCAGGCTATGGGACGTTCTCGGGGAAGCGACGGCGCCGGAGAAGGGCACGACGTCGCTGATCCTTCACGGGTTGGAGGAGGCCGAGGCGGAGGAGCGGATCGTCGCGCAGCTCAACGTGGAGCGAGACGAGCTCGCGCGGGGATTTCCGCTGCCGTGGCTGTTGATCGTGCACCCCACCGCGGCGCAGGTGCTGGAGCGGAAGGCGCCGGACTTCGTGGACTTTGCCGGCGCGTGGATGTGGGAGGAGAAGCCCGAGCCGCTGCGGATGGAGCTTGCGGCGATCGATGCGGCGTATGCGCCGCCGATGCCTGTGGGGGAGATGGGCGCAGGGAAGGAGCTGCTCGTCGAAGCGCAGAGGGCCATCCAGTTCGGTCGTCTCGACGAGGCATCGGATCTGCTGGCGCGATTCGATTTGAAGAACCCTGAGGCTCAGGAGGAGGATCCTGACCGGATTTCGCTCGAGGCATCTCGTCTTGCCGTGTGGGGGAGGCTCGACGAGGCACGCGCTGCATTTGACAGCGCGCTTCGGCGCTACGATGCAAGGAAGGATCGCCTGGGGCGCGCGGTGACAGCTCATCAACTCGCGTTGATCGATGAGCGAGCGGGGCGGTACGAGGCAGCGCGGGAGTGGCTCCGCGAGGCCATCGCGATCAACACGACGCTTGGGAACCGCCGATGGCACGCAGGATCGCTGCATGAGCTCGCCATTCTCGAGTGGAGGCAAGGTCTGCACGATGTGGCCAGAACGCTGCTGCGGGAAGCCCTCCATATCTTCAACGAGCTTGGCGATCGGGCTGGACGCGCGGCGTGCCTTCACCTGCTCGCCGTCATCGACGAGAGCCAAGGTCAGTACGAGGATGCACGGAGGCTGCTTGCCGAATCGATCGAGATAAATAAAGACCTCGGAAATGCAGTCGGGCGGGCAGCATCCCTGCTCCAACTCGGGATCATCGAGCTGAACCTGGGGAGGAATGACGAAGCGCTGCGGATGTTCGGCGAATCCTCTGCTCTTTCGAAGGTGACCGGGGATCGCTCGGCCTACGCGGCTGCGTTGCATCACCTCGCGATTGCCATGGTGAAGGCGGTCCGCTACGAGGAGGGGCGTAAGTTGCTCGCGGAATCGATGGCGATCCACGCTGACATCGGAGATCGCGTAGGCCTCGCCGCATCGCAACTCGTCGTCGGTCAGCTTGAAGTCGTCGAGGGACGCTTCACCGAAGGCCGCCAGCTCGTCCTTGCAGCCGTCAAGACTCTCGAATCGGTCGGGGCCCGCCAGGCTGAAGATGCCCGCGCCCTCCTCCGCGACATCGACGCCCTCCAGCACCCCCCGACCCCGTCCTAGCCGCGCGCCCTCTACTTCCGCAGTACACTCCTTCCCGATGCCGAACCTCCTCGCCATGTCGTTCGAGGGCGCGCTTGCGCCTTGCTTCGACCTGCGCTGCCTCCACCCGGGCTCGAAGCGCCCGCCTGATGGCTGGGGCCTCGGCTACTACCCTGGCGGCGAGCCCAGCGCCTCCGTCCTCAAGGAGCCCGCGCCGCCGCATGGATCCATCCGCAGCGAGCTCGTCAAGGCGTGGGAGCACCTCGCGGCCTCGCTCTTCGTCCTCCACATCCGCACCGCCACCTGGGGCGCGATCAGCGACGCCAACACCCAGCCCTTCTCGCGCAGCTACGCCGGCCGCGACTGGCTCTTCTCCCACAGCGGCAGCCTCCGCCATCGCCTCGAACGTTCGAACACCAAAGGCCTCTTCGAACCCACCGGCTCCACCGACAGCGAGCTCGTCTTCTGCGAGCTCCTCGCCCTCTTCGCGCAGAACGGCTGGCGCAGCATCGGCGACGCCGATCCCTCCGCCGTCCGCGCCTTCTTCGAGCGCATGGGCGCGCATGGCAACATGAGCTCCGTCCTCACCGACGGCCGTGATCTCCTCGCCTACGCCGACGTCCACGGCGAGGGACACCTCCACCTCGGCACCATCAACCCGCCTTACAAGAAGCTCGTCCTCGAAGACGTCGATCTCCACCTCGATTTCGGCCGTCGCGGCGTCGAGGCGCAGAAGGGCATCCTCGTCGCCTCGAACCCGCTCGAAGGCTCCGGCGCCACCTGGAAGGCCATGTCCCCGGGGCACCTCCTCGTCGTCCGGCAAGGCGCCATCATCGTTGACATGCCCCCCGGCCAGGCCACCGTGCAGCGCGCCGCCGGCCGCGATCTCCAGCGCCCCGCGCCTGCAGAGCCGCGCCGGTTGTCGATCGTCCACCGCACCTCGTATCGCTACGACAAGCCCGTCGAGCGCAGCTCGCACCTGCTCCGCCTCACGCCGATCCACGATCGCCTGCAGACGCTCCACGCCTGCGACATCACCCTCTCGGTCGACGGCAAGCAACGCGACTACGACGACGTCTTCGGCAACCGCGCGCGGAAAATCGTCATCGAGCAGAGCTACACCGAGCTCGTGATCGAGGCGCGCTCCGAGGTGAGCCTCCTCGACACCGAGCCCTTCGGCCTCCGCCCCTTCCACGCGCGGAGCACCATCCCGCTCGTGTGGATGCCCTGGCAAAGGCAGGTCTTGCAGCCCTACCTGCTCCCGCCCGAGCTACCCGAGAGCCAGCTCGAAGTGCTCGCCCGTTACGCGATGACCTTCGTCGAGCGCAACGACTACGACCTCGTCGACACGCTCTTCGACCTGAACCAGACGATCCACCGCGACTACCTCTACCAGAAGGGATCGACCAGCCTCTCGACCACGCCGTACGAGGTCTACACGCGGCGCACGGGCGTCTGTCAGGACTTCGCGAACCTCTTCATCTGCCTCGCCCGCCTGCTCAGCGTCCCGGCGCGGTACGTCTGCGGCTACCTTTATACGGGCCCGAAACAACCGAACCAGAGCATGGCCGAGGCCTCGCACGCGTGGGTGCAGGTCTACCTGCCCGAGGTCGGCTGGAAAGGCTTCGATCCGACGAGCGGCGTCGTCACGCAGACCGATCACGTGCGCCTCGCCGTCGGCCGCAGCTACGTCGACGCGACGCCCACCTCGGGCACGATCTACCTTGGCGGCGTCCGCGAGACGCTCGACGTCGCGGTCCACGTCACGCCGATCGAGTGATCCTCAGAAGTTGCATCGACCGCACCGCGGTCGATGCACCAGAGGTCCAGGGCTTGCCCTGGTCCGGGTGCAGGGGCGGATAGCCCCTGCTCGGGTCCGGGGTGAAACCCCGGCGCTACGCTGTGAAACACCCACTCATGGCGCGACCGGCAAAAAGAGCCGCAGCCGCGTCCCCTTCCCTGGCACGTTCTCCACGTCGATCCGCCCGCCGTACGCCGACACGAAGCTCTCGGAGCGCGAAAGCCCCGGCTCTCCGGCGTGATCTGCGCTGCGCCCGCTCCCGAACACCTCGACGGAGACCATCCCTCCGCTCGAGGGCGCGAGCACGACGCGCACCTCGTTCGCCTTCGGATCCCCCTCTGGCAGCGCGCGTGCCGTCCGCAGCAAGAGGTCCACGAGCAAGAGCGCGATCCCTGCCGGCTCACCTGCGACGAGCGGCACGTCGGCCACCTCGGACGAGAGCCGCGCGCGCACCGCGATCGCGCCGGTCGTGAGCATGAGCGCCGCCTCCACTGCGCGCTTCATGTTCGTCCGCGGCGGCGTCTCCCGTGACGCCTCGCCGAGGATCCGCATGTCCCGCACGAGCGACGCCATCCGCTTCGCGCCGAGCGCTGCCTCGTCGAGCGCCTTCGCCACCTCCTCGCTCTTCGACGCGCCGAGCGTCTCCGACACGAAGCCGATGTTGCCGATCAGAAACGAGAGCGGATTGTTGAGCTCGTGCGCGATGCCCGCGGAGAGCGCTGCCGCCGTGGCGAGCCGCGCCTCGGCCTCGCGTCGCCGATGCTCCGTGATGTCGCGCAGGATCGACACGAGCAGCCGCTCCTCCTTGCGCACCGCGAGCAGCGCCCGCTTCTCGACGAGCACCCGCTGCGATCCATCCGGCGCCTTGATCGTCACCTCGCGCTCGTCCGCCGTCTGCGGCCACCGATCCGGCCCTTTGCCCTTCGGCGCGGGCTTGAGCGCATCCGCTGACTGCCCGAGGACCTCCTCGCGTGATCGCCCGAGGAGCGCGCAAAACGCGCGGTTCGCGATCGTGAGCCGCCCCGTGTCGTCCTCGACCGACAGAGGATCCGGGATCGCGTCGATCACGGCGAGCCTTGCCTCGGCCTCGATCTTCTCCTGCTCGGCGTGGATCATCGCCGTGATGTCGCGCGAGACGGTGACGAACTCCTCGATCACGTCGGTGCGAGGATCCCGCACGGGCCGGCTGATCGTCTCGAGCCACGCATACTCGCCGTCCTTGCGCTGCAGCCGGATGATCGCGCCCGCGACCTGCGCGCCCGCGTCGAGCGCGCCGAGCGCCTCGAGGAGCTTCGAAACATCCGACGGATGCAGGATGTCGAGGATGCTCGACCCGAGCAGCTCATCGGGCTCGTACCCGAGGACGGTGCGGCAAGCGGGCGAGATGTAGAGCCGTACGCCGCCGGGCGAGAAGCGCGCGAGGATCTCGGTCGAGCTCTCGGCGAGATGGCGAAACCGCTGCTCGCTGCGCTCGGCATGCCGGAGCGCATCCCCGAGCATGGCCGCGCGCACGGCATCCTTCTTCCGCTGCGCCACGCGCCGAAACAGGAGCCCCACGCGCGACGCGACGAGACGCTCGTCGTTCGGCCAGAGCATGAAGTCATCGACGCCCTCGTCGCAGAGCGACTCCACGTGCTCGGGCGTGGTCGCCATCGTGAGGATGACGGGTCCGCCGTCCGGGGCGCTCCGGAGCGTGCGACAAGCGGCGATGATCGAAGCAAAGTCCTGCTCGTCGTCGGACGACAGGAGCACGGCGATCCCGGTCCCCGCGCTCGACGCCGCCGCGAGCTCCAAGGCAGGCACGACGGCCACGTCACTGCACTGATCCCGAAGCAACCGCTCGATCGGTTGTGGATCGGCCTTGGAAGAAGCGACGAGCAAAGCCTTCATACGCAAAAACCCAGCCCATCCTACGACACTTTTGGGGAGGGTGTCGCCCCCGATGGGGGCGACACCCTACGGCCTGAACGAAGCTGCGTTTCGTTCGGGCCTACCCGGCGGTATGGCTGCTGGCTCGCTGGGCGAGGTTGCGCGGGGGCTTGGGGGCGCTTTGCCGTGGGGGGGGTTGGGCGCGTTTTTCGGGTCTAGCCCCCGGCGGTTTGGCGGCTGGCTCGCTCGGCGAGCGCCGCGACGACCTGGCGGATCGCGTCCGTGCCGCTGGTGGCGGGGATCACGTAATCGTCGGTGGTGTCGGGGAATCGTTGCCTGTCGTCGATTCGGAGACCGGCGAGCTCGCCGCTCCAGCCTGCGATCTCCAGGGCCACGACGATTCGATCGTGGATCCAGGCCATGGCCATTTCCGACAGCGTCCCCGCGCCTCCGCCGACGGCGACGATGGCATCCGCATGCGCGACGAGCGCATTCCGCAAATGCCCGAGCCCGGTTGGAATCGCGATATCGACGTACGTATTGGCGGCCCGCGGGTCGTGCCCCGGAAGCAGCCCCACGGTATCCCCTTCCTTGTACCGCTGCGACGCACGCGCGCCGCGACAAGCCGCCTCCATGACACCGCCGAGGCCGCCGGTGAGGACACGAAAGCCAACTTCCACGGCCGCACGACCTGCCTCGAAAGCAGCTTCGTACGCGGGAGATCCAGGGAGAGCGGTGCCGTCACCGATGATGGCGAGCAGGGGGCGGGGCATGGTCGAAACCCGTGCTTGTGGAGGTAGCAGCCGCACATCAAGGAAAAGGGCGCGTCCGGCTGCGCAAAGCCACGCAAGAGTGAGAGCTCCTCGCTCGTCAGCGTCTTGCAGCCAGACTCTATCATCCCGTCCTCGATGGCGTCGACGATCTCGAGCAGCGACGGGAGCCGCCGGATGCGCGCGAGATCCATGGTTTCAGGCCTCAGGCCGCATTTGGGATTGTCCGGAGTCCCGCCCTCCTCACACCGGATCCAACGTACGCAGGGTGCAAGCGGAGGTCCGAACGACCGGAAGAGCGTCCTCTCCAGGTGCAAACGCAGGTCCAGACATCCGGAACGCTGTCTGCAACCGTTGCAAACGCCGATCGGAACGCTCCGAACGCCGCCTGCAAGCGTTGCAAGCACCGATCAGACCGATCGGAACGCCGTCTGCAAGCGTTGCAAGCACCGATCAGATCGATCGGAACGCCGTCTGCAAGCGTTGCAAGCACCGATCAGACCCTCGAAACCCCGCCTGCAAGCGTTGCAAGCACCACTCGGATCGATCGGATCGCCCTCTGCACCCGTTGCACGCGCCCCCCGGCGCGCCCGAACCCCGCTCGACCGTCTACCCAGCGGCCCGCCCCGCCGCCCAGGCCAGCGCCCGCTCCCGCAGCCCCCGCACGAACGCGTCCTTCGCCTGCGAATACGACGAAAACATCGTCGCCCCGCGCGCCACGGCCTCCTCTTTGTGCCGCGCGTACGCCTCGACCTCCGCCGGATGGCTCCGCAGATAATCCCGCACCGCGAGATTCGCGACCCAGAACGGCCCCCCGTGCTCCGTCACGGCCACGTTGAAATGCGGCGGCGTCCCGCGTTTTCGCAGGTAAATCCGCTCGGCAATGAAGATCTGACCAAAGTCCTCGTACCCGAGCGCCACGAGCCCCGCGACGTGCGGCTTCGCCTCCTCGAGATCGGCCACGCCGACCAGGATGTCGATGATCGGCTTCGACACGAGCCCCGGCACCGCCGAGCTCCCAAACGGCTCGATCGCCAGCACCAGAGGCCCGAGCGCCGCCCGCACACGCGCCGACTCCGCCGCGTATTCGAGGGGCCAGCGCGCGTCGTACTCGACGATCGAAATCGGCTCGTCGACGTCCCCGCGCATGGCCCCTCCCCCTCCCCGGCTACCCCTTCGCCGGCGGCGCCGCCGGCACGAGCCCGACCTTCTTGTACACCTTCGACAGCGTCTTCCACGCCCGCGCCCGCGCCTTCTCGGCGCCCCGCGCGAGGATCTGCTCGAGCCCGGCCTTGTCGGCCATGACCTCTTCATACCGCTTCTGGAACGGCTCGAGCGTCGCCACCACCACCTCCGCGACCTCCGACTTCAGATCGCCGTACCCCTTCCCCGCGAAATGCGACTCCACCGCCTCCATCGATTGGTTCGTCAGCGCCGCGTGAATGGTCAAGAGGTTCGACACCCCCGGCTTCTTCTCGACGTCGTAGCGGATCTCCGTCTCCGAGTCCGTCACCGCGCGCTTGAACTTCCGGCGGATCACGTCCGGCGTGTCGAGCACCGCGATGTAGTTGTCCGGGTTGGGGTCGCTCTTCGACATCTTCTTCGTCGGCTCCTGCAGAGCCATGATCCGCGCGCCCATCTTGGGCACGAAGATCTCCGGGGTCACGAAGGTCTCCGAGTATCGCTGGTTGAAGCGCTGCGCCACGTCCCGCGCGAGCTCGAGGTGCTGCTTCTGGTCGGCCCCGACCGGCACCAGGTTCGCCTGGTAGATCAGGATGTCCGCGGCCATCAGCACCGGGTACGTGAACAGACCCGAATTGATGTTGTCCTCGTGCCGCGCCGACTTGTCCTTGAATTGCGTCATGCGCGACAGCTCGCCCATGTACGTCATCGTCCCGAGCACCCACGCGAGCTCGGCGTGCTGCGGCACGTGGGATTGGAGCACGATCGTCGACGCGTCCGGATCGATCCCGCAGGCAATGTACTGCGCCGCGAACGACAGGCAGCGGTTGCGAAGCTCGGCTGGCACCTGCTTCACCGTCAGCGCGTGCAGATCGACGACCAGGAAGACGCAGTCGTACTGGTGCTGCAGCTCGACCCAGTTCTTCAGCGCGCCCACGTAGTTGCCGAGCGCAAGCTGCCCGCTCGGCTGGATCCCCGACAAGATGACTGGCTTCTTCTGCTGCTGGGTCGACTCGCTCACGCGTGCCCTCTATCGCCGGACGCCCTCCGCGTCAACCCGCTCTACCGCCCTCCCGTTCGTCCGTACTGCGTGCCGATGATCGGGGCGGTGCGCACATTGTCGCCAGCGGGGTGAGATGGGTGTACAAGGCTGGCGGACCAGGGAACGCGATGAGCTTGAGGAGATGCTGCGGGACCTCGAGTCCGACCGGGTGGAGCGCACGAGCTCGTGGAAAGATGCGGAGAAAATCGGCCAGGCCATCTGCGCCTTCGCGAACGATCTCCCCAACAACCGCAAGCCGGGCTACCTGTTCATTGGGGCGAACAATGACGGCTCGGCGTCCGGACTCCTGATCGAGGATCGACTTCTCCAGTCCCTCGCAGCATTTCGATCGGACGGCAACATCCAACCGATCCCGTCAATCAACGTCCAGAAGTGGTCGCTCGCCGGTGCGGAAATGGCGGTCGTGGAGGTGCTTCCTTCCGATTTACCGCCCGTTCGCTACAAGGGACTCGTCTGGATACGGATCGGGCCCCGAAAAGGTGTGGCTAGCGAGCAGGACGAGCGGGTCCTCTCGGAGCGACGTGCCATCCTCGCTCGTACGTGGGACGCGCGTCCCTGCCGAGAATCCTCGCTCGCAGATCTATCGCTCGATCTGTTCGCGCTCACCTATCGGACGTACGCGGTCGCCCCCGAAGTGATCGCGGAAAATCACCGATCGATCGAGCAGCAACTCGCCGCACTTCGATTCCTCGACACGCGCTCTTCCTGTCCCACGAACGCTGCTGTCCTCCTTCTTCGCCCAGGATCCGCTTTTCTTCGTTCCGGGAGCATACGTTCAGTACGTTCATTACGATGGCCCGACGCAGGCGGACATCGTCCTGCGCGAGCGCCGGCTCTTCGGTGACCTTCTCTCCGTGCTGCGTGGGCTCGACGAGCTCGCGGAGAGCATCGAGGGCGCGAGGCCGATCGCCCTCCCACAGGGCGGCGATCGGACCGTCTACGACTACCCTCGCCGCGCCATGCACGAGTTGCTCGTCAATGCAGTCATACATCGAAATTACGACGGCTCGACGACGCCCGTCATGATCAACCATTTTTCGGATCGTATCGAGATCATGAGCCCAGGAGGGCTCTACCCCGACCTCACTCCGGAGGAGTTCCCTGCCGGGACCTCGTACAGGAATCCCGTGCTCGCGGAGTCGGCCAAGGTGCTGGGGTTCGTCAACCGCTTCGGCCGAGGGATCGCCCTTGCGCAGGGCGAGCTTGCGCGGAACGGCTCTTCGCCCGCCGTGTTCGAGCCAGGCTACAATCGCTTCCTCGTCACGGTTTGGAGGCGACCGTGAAGACGATCGCGTTCTTCAACAACAAGGGCGGCGTGGGAAAGACTTCGCTCGTGTACCACCTCGCCTGGATGTTTCGGCTGCTCGGCAGGAGCGTCGTGGCGGTGGATCTCGATCCGCAGTCGAACCTGACCACGGCGTTTCTGCCGCAGGTGCGGCTCGAGCAGCTCTGGGGGAATGGCCAAAGCGGCCTCACGGTGCTCGCGGCCGTTCAGCCGCTCATGGAAAGGCTCGGGGATCTCCGGTCTCCCCATGTCGAGGAGATCGCGGCGGACATGTTCAGCTCGCTGTCTCTCGTCCCGGGAGACCTCGGCCTGAGTATGTTCGAGGATCGGCTCGCGGCTGCGTGGAAAGACTGCATGGACGACAATCCCGCAGAGGCAGGTGATGCCTTCCGGGTCATGAGCTCGTTCCACAGGATCATGGAGCGTGCCACCTCATCGTCGGCCGCTGAGGTGGTGCTGATCGACGTGGGGCCCAACCTCGGGGCGCTGAACCGCGCTGCCCTCGTCGCTGCCGATTACGTCGTCGTTCCTCTGGGGGCCGACGTGTTCTCCTTGCAGGGGCTCCGAAATCTGGGGCCGACATTATCCCGATGGCGAAGTGGCTGGCGGAATCGACTCGCCAACGAGGCTCGTCCGCCCAACATCTCCCTGCCGAAGGGAGAGATGTGGCCGATCGGCTACGTCATCATGCAGCACTCCGCCCGTGAGGAGCGCCCCGTGCAGGCATATCAACGCTGGATCGATCGGATTCCGGATCTCTACCACGAGCTCTTGCTCGGCGAGGCGCCTCCTGCGCCGTCCCCCGATGAGCACATGCTCGCCACGATCCGGCACTACCGCAGCCTCATGCCGTTGGCACAGGAGGCGAGGAAGCCCATGTTTCTCTTGCGACCCGCCGATGGGGCAATTGGCAGCCACGCCGCCGCAGTGCAGAGGTGTTACCGCGACTTCGAGCAGCTCGCGCGTCGCATCGCCCAGCGGGCCGGCATAGATGCTTCCTGATCACTGCATAGGAAGGCGGGGCCCGCCGGGCGCAGGCCCCCGTGAATGTTGGATCACTTGATCCCGCAAACCACCTTGCCGTTCGCCTCGTCCTTGTTGTTTCCGTCGTTGCACTCTTGCACCGTGTTTTGCGGGTCGACCACGGCGTAGACGAGCACGAGCAGGTTGGGCGGGAAGTTCGACATCTTCGACGTCAACATCACGCTTTGCCCTGGATCCAGCGGGCCTGCGATTGTCTCCTCGTGGATGGGCGTGCCGCCCTGGTTGGGATCACCTGCGTAGAAGCGCACGAGGATGTTGCTCGCGGGCGCCGAGCCCTCGTTGTAGACCGTCGCCGACACCGTCGGCGCCGGGCAGGAGCCGTCCGTGGCTGCGCCCACGTCGATGCGCAGATCCGGCTGCACCTCGCCCGGGGACACCATTGCTTCGAGTGTGTTGTTGTCCTCGATGCATTCGCGCTCCTGGTTGGCGTCGTCCACGACCACGCGCACCTTCTCTGGCAGCGTCCCCGGCGAATTGTTCGTCGCGTCGTAGCTCACCGTCACCAGGATGGATTGCCCCGGCTCCAGGCTCGTCCCTAGCACTGCCGTCAGCGGCGTCTGCGCGGCGTCGGCGTAAAGTGGCTCGCTCGGCATCCCGTTCGCCCATTCGCCGTAGAATGCGACCACCACGCCCGGGCCCACGCGCACGTCGCCGTCGTTGCGGATCTCGACCGTGATGTCGAGCTTCTTCGAAAGCTGTCCGCAGGCTGCGTCCGGCGACGACATCTGGATGCCCGGCACCCGGAGATCCGGCGCGACGCCGAACGAGCGCGGGTTCGAGCGGTACGTGTTGTACTCGCGGCCGTTGTAGAGCTTCCAGCTCTCCGGCTCGAGCGCCGGGATTGCGCCGCTCTCGAGCACGTTCGTCACGTGATAGGCGTGCTGGTTCCAGATGCGCCGCGCCGGCACCCACGTATCGCTCGTGTCGCCCCAGACGGCGATGCCGTTTGGATAGTTGAAGCCCGCCGAGCACGAGCTCGAATCGTTGTTCGAGCAGAACACGATCTCCGCGTTGCCGTCGTTGTCGACGTCGGCGATCACCGGGTTTTCCGTGCGCGTCCGGCTCGGCGAGTGCTCCTTGAAGAGCACTGCCGACGTCGTGCCGTCGTAGATGCGGAACCAGCACTCGTCGTTGTAGATGACCTCGGCCGCGCCGTCGCCGTTGAAATCGAAGACGCTGGAGGCCGTCACGCGGCTCGAGTCGTCCTCCGTGATGCGCAGCCAGCCGTTGTGCAGGCACACGCACGAGCCCTTCGCCGTGTTGCACACCGCGCCCGCGCTGCATTCGGCGTCGGTCGTGCAGGCCGCGCCGGGCGCGCGGGCTGGATTCATGTTCGCGGCGGCGTCGCTGATCGCGGTCGGCCACGCCGGGCAGCTCGCCGACGTCGTTTGCAGATCGATCATCATGTACCGCGTACCGAATGCGGTGCCGATCTCCGGGTACCCGTCGCCGTCGAAATCGTCGACGTTCGGCGCGCCGCCGTTGTCGCCTGCGTTCAGGTTCGTGAAGCGCTGCTGCGTGCCGGTCTCGCCGTTGTAGATCGCGAGGTAGCCGCGCGAGATCAGGATGACCTCGGGCTTGCCGTCGGGCTCGTTGCCCGGGCCTGGTGCGGCCGCCTCGTCCGCGCCGAGGATATCGGCGACGGCGCAGAAGCCCTCGCGTTGCGTGGCCGGCACCTTCGCGACCCCATTGACGGCCTGCGCGTCCCAGACGACCTCGAGCTGGCCGAGGCAAAATGCGCTCATGTCGCCCGCCGCGCAATCGGCGCGCTTCGTCACGCCGGCCGGCGGCGTGGGGAATTTGTAGACCGTGCTGCCCGCCACGATCTCCTGCTTGTTGTCACCGACGAGGTTCGCCACACAGGAAATCGCGCCCTGCCCGTTGTTGCCATTGACCGTGAGCGTACCGGCGAACCGGTCGACGAACACGAGCTTGTTCGTCACGGGATCCTTGGCGAGCGTGAAGACGAACCGGCCGACGACGATCTCGGCAAACCCCTTGCCGTCCACGTTCGCGAGCGTGATCGCGGGGACGTTGTAGCCCGCCGAGGGCAATTGATTGACGGCCGTCTGCGCGATGATGTCGCCCTTGTTGTCGAGGATGGCGACGCCGCCGGTCGACACGCCCGCCACGACCTCCGTGGGCATCACGATCTCGGGCACACCGTCGTTGTCGAGATCGCCCGCCGCGAGCGAGCCCGTCGAGTTGGCGATACCTTGCGTGTTCACCCACGCCTGGTTCAGCGGATCGCCCTCGTGCCAGACGTTCGTCCCGGCGTTGGCGAAATAATCCTTGCCCTTGTTCGGGCCGCCGCCGTGGATTGCGCGGACCACGCCGTTCTCGTCCGCCGAGGTCCCGTGGTACGTGGTGAACACGATCTCCGGGAAATCGAGCTCGTTGATGAGGCCGTCGCCGTTGTCGTCGTCGAGGTTCACGACGAGCGGCGTCATGCTCACCTGCGCCGAGCCCGCGAAGGGCGCATTGACGGCCGTGTTGTTCGGCGCGACGCCGGTCCCGCCCCACTGGATCTCCTTCTTTGGCAGGACCTCCGAGAAAGGAACGGGCGGCAGCGTGCAGGTCGCGGGCTTGCCCGTGCCGACGCATCGACCGACCTCGCAGGCCGTGTTCGGCGGGCAATCCCAGTCGTCCTCGCAGGGGCACGACGCGTCGCCCATGCCGGAATCCGTGCACATGCTCATGTAATAGGACGTGCTGCCGCAGGTGAACTGCGCGGTCGTCCCGCTGCCGTTCGCCTGGCAGGCATAGAGCTCGTTGCCCATGCAGGCCGTCGTGCCGGGGACGCATGCGTCGTCGACGCAGATCGTGCCATTGCAATACTGGCTCGCCGGGCACTCCACGTCCTTGGTGCAGGAGATGTCCTTGCAGATCGCGCCGCCGCCGGGCGTGACCTCGCAGATCTCGGTGGGCGTGCAGTTCAGCATGCCGCAGTCGTTGTTCACGCAGCCGGGCATTCCATCGGGCAGCACCTCGCAGTGCTGATCGGGCGCGCATTGGATGCCGACGCACAGATCACCGCCGCCGCCCTGGCCGCCCTCGCCGCCGGCGCCGCCGGGGCCGACGAGAATGATTCCGCCGTCGCCGCCGTCGCCGCCCGAGCCGCCGAGGCCGCCTTGGCCGCCGCTACCGGACTGGGTCCCCGAAGAGGTTGGCTGCTGGGCCTCGCCGCCGCCACATGCGGCGGACAGCAAGGCGAGCAGCGGGAGCGCTGTCAGGAGAAAGGAGCTCGATCGTCGCATGACCGAGCAGGATATCGGAACGTTGCGCTCGCGGAAATCGAGAAAAGGCTGCGTAAAGCGTGACGCGGCGCCCGCGCTTCACGGGACCGGCACGATGCTCATCCAGTTCAGCATGGTGTATTCGTCCTGTTGCCCGGCCTCCATCGTGACGTTGCCGTCGTTCACCTCGACGACCACCGACGCGACCCGGTAGGGCTCGGCGGGCGTCGTGGCGACGGAGTCGAAGAGCGGCTGCCCCTCGATGACGACACGATGCTTCTCGTAGGTCCCGTCGTACCAGCCGATGGAGACCGTGACCTCGTACTTGCCCTTTTCGATATCCCAGTTGAACGTGTCGGTGCGCCCGTAATCGTTGTAGATCACGCTCTTCTGGAGCTCGGAGACGGGGGCGTCCGCGAGGTATTTGTACAGCATGATCCCCGGATCGCCGATGTGCGGCCCGGACCAGCCGTAGCCTTTCTTCGCCTCGTAGGCCTCCCAGCCGATCTTGATCCATTCGTGGCCGTCCACCACGAGCGGATTCGCGGCGGGCTGTCCGTTCGGGTCCTGGAAGTTGATGTAATAGGCGGCGCGCGGGTGGGCGCCTTCCGGCGTGAAGTCGAGCGTGGGGCAGCCGTTGACCTTGCCTTCGAGGTAGCGCCCGAGCTCGTCGCGCAGGTGCGCGAGCGCGGAGGCGTCGCGCGTGAAGGAGGTCGGCGACGAGACCGCGCTCGCGGCCGAGAGGTCGCAGCCCGCGGCTTCCTCCGGCGTCGCGGGCATCGAGCCGCCGGCCGCGCGGAGCAGGTATTCGAAGTCCTCGGCGCCTTCGCGCAAAAGCTCCCAGCGAATGCTGCTCACGAGCGCGCCGTCCTCGGGTGGATACAGGAGAAACCCGTCCCCGTTCTGGTTCGTGCCCTGCGGCCGCGGATTCTGGTACGGATCACTCCCCCAGCCCGTGACGGAGTAATAAGCGAACCCGCGGATCCGGTACTTCCAGGCGGCCCAGTGGGCGATACGCGTCTCGATGCCGGGGTGGTCGATCGTGATGGGGTTGAAATGCGGAGGGAGGTCGCCGTAGAGGAAATACCACCACACGGTCTCGCCGAGCGCCTGGCGCGCTTTGGCGTAGTCGGGATCGAAGTGCGAGAGGTCGGCCCACCAGAGATCGTAATGGCCGGCCCCGATCGAGGCGTGCTCGGCGATCTCGGGCTTTGGCTCCTCGCTGATCGCGATCCGCAGGTTCGGCGCGGCCTGCTTGGCCAGGTTCGCGAGGAACGCGGCGACGTCGTAGTCCTCCGGCCCCTGCGGCTCGTTCTGCACGTAGTAATACCCCTTGTCCTGCCAGCCCTTCGCAACGAGGTATGCGTCGATCGCGGCGAGCAGCTTCTGCCACTCGGCGTTGTACTCGGGCGTGCCGAAAGCGTCGCTCCCGCGGTCCTTTCCGCAGAACGTCTGCGGCCGCGGCGTCGAGTTGTCGACGAACTGCATGATCTGGAACGAGGGAAACCCGACCCCGTTCCACCCGTCGCCGTCGATGTACGCGGGGCCGAGCTCGGAGAAGTCGTAGGGATTGTTCTCCTCCACGAACGATCCCGTCGCGCAATCGTAATTGATGCCGCCGTTGTAATTGAGCCCCGCCGGCCAGGCGACGCTGGTCGGCACGAGGCGGTGCTCGTAGAAGAAGTTTTTCAGCTCGCGGACCTTCTCGAGGCTCTCGCTGCCGCCGAGGGCCTCGAAGCTCGTGTTCCAGTTGCCATCGAAGCCGAGCTTGTCCGGCAACTCGAAATCGTAGACGTGGAGCGTGACGGGGATGTCCTGCGCGGCGCCGGCGGTCGTGACGGTGAGCGTCGCCGTGTAATCGCCGGCGGCGGCCCCGGGCGGGACGCGGACGGTGATCCAGAACGGCTGGTTTTCTCCCGCGGCGAGGTCGTGCGAGGCGCCGAAGGTCGTCGGGTGGAGCGGGTCCGGGACGAACGGGCTCACGATCGCCGAGGGATCCGAGGGCTCCGTGATGCGGACGTAGCCGACGCGGTGGATGCGGACGTCGTCGAGCGTGCCCGGGCCGGTGAAGGGCGTGAGGGTGATCGAGGTTTTCCCGGCGGCGTCGGGGCGGACGACGATCTGAAACGGTTCGAGCTCGTTCTTGGCCGCGGAGATGCGGATGGCGTCGCCGGCGCGGGAGGGCGGCGTGGCCTCGCGGAGGATCTTGTCCATGGGCGTCGCGGTCCAGAGCGTCGCGCCCGCGGGCGAGGGCAGGACGAAGGAGCGATCGCCGGACGGCGTGCAATCGGTGCAAGGCGGGAGCGGCGGCTTCCCATTGCCAGGCGGGCCGTCGGGAGAGCCGCAGGCGAGGAGCGAAAGCGCGAGCAAGGCGAAGCGAAGGCGGGGCATCGGGACCTCCGCCCCCGATGGTAAGGCGGATCCGCGGGAAAACGCGAGGGATCGGCGCTCGCCCCCCCGAGCGCATTCCGCCCCCCGCGCGACTCTGCTATCACCCTGCCCGCTCGCCCTGCCCGTTCCCTCCGGAGCGTCGTGCGTTTCACCTGGAAAAACCTTTCTCCCCTGGCGATCGCCGCGGCGCTCGCCGCTTGCGGCGATCCCGCCTCGGCGCCTGCAGACGCCGTTGCCGCGCGCCCTGCCGAGCCGCTCCCTCCCCTGCCCTCGCTGCCCGACGGCCTCACCGTGCGGCTCACGCCGCGGCCGGATCGCAGCGCGCTCGACGTGGAGGTCCATCTCGTCGGCCCCGCGGCCGCGCGCGCGAAGGAGCTCGCCATCGCCCGCGCGTGGGCCGGCATCGACGGCATGGCCGCGCTCCGCGGGATCCGCGTCCGCGACGGCGAGGGCGTGATCCCCACGCAGCCAGGCCCGGAGGATGGCCCCGATCGCACGCTCGTGCTCGGTCGCGTTGCGACGTCACACCTCGCGATCACGTACGGCGTCGCCTCCGCGCCCCGCGACGCCGCGCGCTTCGCGTTGCACCTCGATCGCGAGCGCCTCTCCGGCGTCGGCCACACGTTCCTGCTCTTGCCCCGCACGAGCGAGCCGCTCGCCGTGCACGTGCAAATCCGCCCCGGCGCGCTCGCCCCCGGCGCCTCGGGCGCGAGCTCGTTCGGCGTGGGCGACGACGTCGAGGATCACGCGACGCCCGCCGATGTCGCGAATGCCGTCTACCTCGCGGGCAGGCTCCGCACGCTCGATTCGGGCGAAGACGAGCGGCTCGTCCTCCTCGGGCGTCCGGCCTTCGAACCCGAGGCCACGCGCACGACCATTTCACGCGCCCACGCCGCGCTCGCGCGCCTCTTCGGCGGCGCCCCGCGATCCGGAGCAGCGAACGACGAGGATTTTTCGTACCTGCTCGTCGCCGAACCCGGGCTCGGAAAAGGCCACGACGGCGCGCTCCTCGGGCGCTCGTTCGGGCTGTGGATCGGCGACGATCGGCCCTTCGACGCCGCCGTCACGATCGCCGCGGCCCACGAGCTCTCGCACCGCTGGATCGGCGGCGCCGTCCGTCTCGTCGCCGAGGGCCGCGAGCAGCTCTGGTTCTCGGAAGGGTTCGCCGTGCATTACGCCCGGAAGATCGCGCTCGCGGAGAAGCTCATCGGCGCGCGTGATTTCGCGGCGGATCTCGAGCGCACGCTGGTGAGCGCGGAGGCGGATCTGCCCGCGCACGCGCGCTCGCGAAAGGACTATCAGCGCGGCGCGCGGTACGCCGCGGCCCTCGACGCCGCGCTGCGGAAGGCTTCGGGCGGAGAGCGATCGCTCGATGATCTCGTGCGCGCCCTGCTCGAGCGCGCCGCGGCCGAAAAGAACTCGGATCTCCCGGTCTCTGCGCTCGGGGACCTCGTCGCGCGTGAGCTCGGCGCGGCGCGCGGCGAGGAGCTCGACTGGGTGATGGTGCGCGGCCACGGCGAAATCACCCTGGACGAAGGCGCGTTCGGCCCGTGTTTCCACCGCGCGCGTACGAAATCGAAGGTGTACGAGCTCGGCTTCGACGAGGCGAGCCTGCGCCGTACGCCCGCGATGATCCGGGGCCTGGTCCCGGGCTCGGCCGCCGCGCGCGCGGGCCTCGAAGAAGGCGCGCTCGTGCTCTCGTCGAAGGTGCCGGCCGGGCGCGACGAGGACACGGCCGAGCCGGTGGAGATCGTGGTCGCCGACCGCGGCCGCGGTCGCAAGATACGGTTTCTGCCCGTGGCCGAGCGCCTGGTCGTCCGCTGGGCAGAAAAACCGCGCTGCCGCGATTGAAGCGCCCATCGACGGCGAGGGCGGACCGGGCGTACCATCTGGCCCGTCATGACAAACCCTGCTCCCGATGCTCCGCCCCCGGAGGCGAACGCGTATGCTCCCCCCACGGCGCCGCTGCGCGAGCCGCCGCCCGAGCGCGCGCCGCACGAGGTGACGCCCGCTCAGCGTATTGCCGGCGGCTTGCTCATCGTGAACGCGGTGCTCGTGCTCATCGAGGCGGCAGTCCTGCCGCCCGATCCGAACCCGACGCCTCTCACGTCGCCGGGACGGAGCTTCCTGCCCGCGATCATCGACATCGTGATCGGGGTCTCTTTGGTCTCCAAGAATCGAAAGTTCTTGCCGTGGGCGGTCGTGCGCGTCGCGTTCGGGCTCGTCGTGCTGACGGCGCTGCTCGCGTTCAAGGATCCGTTCCTCGCGGTGATGCAGGTGGTGGTGAGCGGCTCGTTCCTGCTGCTGCTCGTCGGGGACGCCGGCAAACCGCGCATGGCCGTGGGCGGCGCGCTCTTCGGCATCTACGCGCTCATCAACGTGCTCGGGCTGTCGGCGACGCTCACCGGTTCGAACCCGATCGCCGCGCTCGTCTGGACCGCCCGCGGTGACGTCGAGAGCACGCCGGCAGGCGTGGTGACGGGCGACGCGTCCCATTATCGCCTGCGCGCGCCGTCGGATCGCTGGCGGCTGCGCAAGCCCGAGGCGGCGAAGAAGGACAACCCGCTCGCCGATCGCTGGATCTCGCGGCCCGATCTCGACGCGCACGTGCTCGTCATCGCCGAGAAGGCGCCAGGCATGCTGGTGCTCCCGGAGGCGCTCGCGGACGCCGTGATCCAGAACGGCAAGACCACGGCGACGGCCTTCGAGCTCGTGGGCCGCGAGCCCTTGCGGACGCACCCGGAGAACGGGCGGCTGATCCACACGCGGTCGACGACGAGTGGGATCGAGATCGAGTCGCTGACGGGCGTGGTGGCGATGTACGAGCGCGGCTACCAGATCCTCGCGTTCGCGCCGAAGAAGGCGTTCGCAGAAGCCGAGCCCGAGCTTCGCGCATTCGTGGAGTCGTTCGAGCTGCCGACAGACGAGAAGCCAGGCCTTCCAGCCGGTGCCGAGTCCCTGCCGCCCGGGAAGCTCGAGGGCGTAGCCACGAACTACAAGCTGGCGCCGCCGAGCGATGCATGGGCCCTGCGCAAGCCCGAGGTGGCGCAGAAGGACAATCCGCTCGCGGATCGCTGGATCGTTCGTCCAGACAAGGACGCGCACGTGTTCGTGGTGGCCGAGCACGCGCCGGGCTCCGTGGTGGATCTCGAGAAGTACGCGGACGCGGTGGCAAACACGATCCTCGAGCGCATGCACGGGACGATCGAGTCACGCGAGCCGCTCCGCACGGACCCGAAGAACGCGCGCCTACTCCGCGTCCGCGCCGAGGCAGAAGGCATGAAGCTCGAGTATTACTACGGCCTCTTCGCGCGGGGCGATCGGGCCTTTCAGGTGATCGCGTTCGCCCGGAGCGAGGTCTTTCCAAGCGTGAAGGACGAGCTCATGAAGGCCGTCGAGTCGTTCGAGATGCCGCCGGAGAACGCGGCCGCAAGCACGAAGCGTTGAACGCGCGTGCGCGGGGCGGGGCGTTGCCCCGCACCCCAGCAGGGGGCTGTCCGCCCCCTGCACCCCGGACCAGGCACGGCCTGGACCGAGGGCGGAAAAACCGCGCGATGCGCGGTTTTTCCGACGGGCCCGTGGCAAGACCCGAGGCCGCGTTGCCAGCTAAGACGGCAGCGCTGCCCTTCCCTCGAGGCAACACGTCAACCCTGCGGTTTTGACTGGCAACGTCGTCGCCGGTCTTGCCTCGGTCCGTTCGATGAACTGCGCATCGCGCAGTTCATCGACCCCGGGTCCAGCGCTTGCGCTGGTCCGGGTCCAGGGGCGGACAGCCCCTGGTCGGGTCCGGGGTGAAACCCCGGCGCTACGCTTCCTCACTTGGGCGCTGTCGTCACCACGACGCGGTGCCCACGCGCGAGTGTCTTGCGCAGGGCAGCGCGCATCGTCTGCACGCTCATCTTGTCGAGCTCCTCGATCAGCGCCTCGGCGGCGCCTGGTGCGAGGGCCTCGCGGATGCGCGCGCTGTTCGCGAACTTCGGTGCGTTCTCCACGACCGGACCGCGCTGGCTCGCGATCTCCTTTTTGAGACCCGCCTTCAGGTGCGCGACCGCGTAGGCGATCTCCACGGTCGTCGGACCTGCCTGGACGAAGGCGTCGATCTCCGCGTCGAGCCGTGGCTCCACCGCCGTGAGATCGTGCGGCACTGCGGGCACGAGCTCGACCACGGCCACGCTCGCGCGGCTGCCTGCGTCGAGCATCGCGCGCACCTCGGAGGCGTATCCCTTCTCGACGAGCGCGCGATCGAGCCGCCCACCCTTCGAGCTCGAGAGGATCCACATCGCCACGCGCATCGCGGCGTGTTCTTTCACGTCCTGCTCGCCTGGCGCGATCCAGCCGTAGAGCGCTCGCGTCGCGGGGACGTTTTGCTCCACGGTGAGCCGCTCCTCGCGCGGATGCGGGCCGATCGGCAGTGCGTCTGGAGCCGTGGGCAGCGTGGCGAACACGCGCTTTGCGAGATCCTCGATCCGCGCGCGTGTCACGTCGCCGATCACCGTGACCGACGCGCGCGTCGGGCTGCGCTCGGAGGCCATGGACTCCGCGAGGAGCAGATCTCGCGCCACGGCTGCGTCCTCGCGGGCGCCGAGCACGTAGCCTTCGAGCGGGTGACCGGCCGGGAAGAGCGCGTCACCGAGTGCGAGCCATGCCGGGCCGTACGCTTGCGACTCGAGCAGGCGCCGCCGCGGCAGCGCCGAGAAGCGCCGCAGGCTCGCGAGCTGCGCGCCCGAGGACTCGCCGAGCAGGAGCCGGAGACGCCCCGCCGCGAGCTCCAGGCCGAGATCGAGATCGCGCTTGCCCACCGTGATCGTGTGCCGCGTCTCGCCTGCGCCTGCCTCGCCTGCAGGTTCGCTCGTGCCCGCGATCTTCCCTTCATCGGGCGCGATGCGGATGGTGATCGCGATGCGCGGCGCCGAGGCGTCTTCGCGCACGCGCATGGCCACGCCGTTCGGGAGGACGAACCGCTGGAAGGGATCCGGCGGCGGCTCGATTCGCGTGGGCGGCGGGATGAAGCCGAGCTGTTTTTCGAGGGCCGCGCCGCCGACGCCCTTGGCGGATGTGGCCTGCGAGCGGCGCGCCTCGGAGGCGAAGACCGAGAGCGGATCGTCCGGACGATTCGGCTGCCAGCCGACGCCGCCGCCGATCGAGACGTACGGCAATTTCGCGCCCATCGGGCCGAGGCTCGCCATGCTCAGCGTGGCCGGGCCCTGGCCCGGAAGGACGAAATCCGGCAAGCGATTTTTCCCGATCGGCGACGGGCGCGGCGGCAACGGGCCGTCGTCGTCGTCGCCCTCGTCCACGCCCGGGATCGTGGGCGCGCGCATCGCGGTTGCCTGCTCGGTGGCGGGATCGGCGCCCGGATCGTCGACGCGCTCGTGCTCGAGGTACGCCGGGAACGCCGCGAGCGTCTGCTGCACGCGCTCGGCGGGCAGGTGGATGATGTAATCGCCGCCGAAGGGCGGTGTCCGATCGCGCAGGAGCTCGGGGTTGTACTCGCGGAGCAGGCGCGTGGGGATGCCGGCCGAGCGCGCGATCGTGCGCAGGCGCGTGCCCTCGGGCACGGCGATCTCGCCCATTTCCATCGAGGGATCGGCGTGGAAGGCATCGAGCCCGAAGCGCGCGCGGTTGTTCGCGACGATCGCGAAGGCCACGATCTGCGGCACGTAATTCGCCGTCTCTTCCGGCAAGAGCTTCTGCTGCGCGAGCTCGGCGAAGCCGATGGGCGTCTGCGGGGCGCCGGGCGGGCGCGTCTCGGCGACGCGCGCCATGCCCCGGAGCACGGCCTCGATCCCCGCGTTGTACGCGGCGAGCGCGAGATCCCAGCGGCCGAAGCGCTCGTAGAGGTCACGCAGGTGCGCGACGGCAGCGACGGTGGAGCGCCGGAGGCTCCGGCGCTCGTCGACCCACTGCGATTGATCGAGGCCGTAGAGCGCGCCCGTCTCGGGCATGAACTGGAAGAGCCCGGCCGCGCCCGCAGGCGAGACGGCGCGCGGGTCGAAGCCACTCTCGACCGCCGCGAGCCACACGAGATCCTCGGGCAAGCCCGCCTCGCGCAGGCTGTGTTCGATCATCGGGCGGTAGCGCCCGCTCCGCTGGTATCGATCCCCGAAGAGCGCCCGGCCGCCGTCGGTCTTCGCGAAGAACCGGACGAAGCGCATGGTGCGGCGAGTGACGGGGATCTTCAGATCCGGCATCGCCAGCGTGGCGAGCGCCGTGCCCTCGGGATCGTCGAGGTCGCCGTCGTTCGCCTTCTCGAAGTCCTTGGCGATGGCCGCGTCGAGGAGGCGGCTCTCCTCCTCGCCCGGCATGCGTCGGGGCGCGGGCGTCTCGGGATCTTCGGTCGCGGGCTTGTCGAGGAGCGTGGGGTCGCGGAAGGCGCGGTATCCCGCAGAGAGGGAGGCGCGCATCGAGGGCGAGGCGAGCGCGCCGAGGATCCCGGCGACGCCGAGGAGGGCCCCGGAGAGCAAGAGCGCTCGCCTGACGCGCGGCTTCATCGGCGCCATTCTTCGCCAACTCCGGGCGTGAGGGAAGCCCCGTTTGGTGGAGGTGGCCTGGTCACTCGCGTGATCCGTTCGGATCACCCCCGTTCGAGCTCGGCCTCCAGCTCCTTCACGCGCTTCGCCCTCTCCGCGGCGTCCTTGCGCGCGGCGTCGAGCGCGGCGCGCTTCTCCTCCCTCGACTGCTTGCGCGCGGCCTCGGCGTTTTCTTTGTCGAGGGCCGCCTGGTGCTGTTGCTTCAGGGCGGCGAGCTCGGTCTCCAGGGCGTCGATGCGCTCGCCGAGTTCTTTGGCGGTCGCGTCCTCACTGCCGCGGCGGCGCGGGGGGAAGAACCAATCGGCGAAATCGCTCGGGAGGGCCTCGGCGGTGAGCTTGTGCGGCATTTCGAGGAGCTTGCCGAGGGAGGCCTTGCGGAGCGCATTGAACGCGTCGGTGAAGGCTTTGCGCTCGCCGACGGTGCGGAAGTTCTTGATGTTTTCGAGGGCCGTGTTGCGGGCATTCTGCGCGTCGGTGGCCACGGCGAGGCGCGCTTGGAGCTCCGGGAGCAAGGCGACGACGTCAGGGAAGCCTTGATAGGCGGCCCCGGAGAGGATCTCGGGCCATTTGAGCATGGTCGCGAGCTGGCCGCCGAGGACAGGGCGCTTGAGCTCGTGGGGGCGCTTGGAGAAGATGGCCGTATACCGCGCGTCGGTGGTGTCCTTGTTGACGGCGAGGAGGAGCGCGGCATTGAGGCGATCCACGAATGCGTCGAGGCGCATGTCCGCGTACCAGACGCGGGCCTCGGCGTGGATGATCCCACGGAGGAGCTGCATTTCCTGGGCCTGGAGGGGGACCCAGGTGCCCTCGAAGAGGGCCGTGAAGTCGCCTGCGAAGGCGGTTGTGAGGGGGTGGACGAGGAGGCGGGCTTCGTTGCGGAGGAGCTCTTCGCCTTGCGCGAAGAAGGCGGTGTCGGGGTCGATGGTGGGGGCTGCCGTGGGGTGAGAGCATCCGGGAGGCGGGCGAGCGGGTTCAAGTTTTTGGGGCGGGGGCGGAGGCGGAGGCGGAGGTGGAGGCGGAGGCGGAGGCGGAGGCGCAAGCGCAAGCGCAAGCGCAAGCGCAAGCGCAAGGGGGACGGGTATGCAGGGGATCCCGCTCGGGGACGGCGATCGTACCGTCGTGCTCGACCTCTTCAAGGCCAAGCCGTCCTCGCCGTCCTCGCAGCACTACGTGCTGCTCCGGGCGGCTCCGGGCGGTGCTGCGCAGCCTTGAAGAGGTCTCCGCGCGACGGTGTGGGACGAGGGTCCCGGCGAAAGGGTCGTCGGGCGGAGGGTTTCGTCATGCTCAGGATCTATGAGGTCGTTTTGGCGATGGCAGGGGATGCGGGGCGAATTGCGGAGCGGATCGAACGCAAGGACAGGGATCTGGCCCGGCAATTGCGGCGGGCCGCGCAAAGCGTGGCGCTGAATGTGGCCGAAGGCATGGGCAGCCTCTCCGGACACAAACGGCAGCGCTACTCCACGGCCCTCGGATCGGCCAGGGAGGTGCTGGCCTGCGTGCAGGTCGCCCAGGCCATGCGCTATATCGAATCGGTCAATCCAACCGTGCTCGACCGAATGGACCACGTCATCGCCACCCTCGGCCGCCTCGTCTACCGCCGCGCCTCGTAGGAGAGCCTCCCTCGCCCTCTCCCGGGACGGGAGAGGGGCGAGGGAATTTCAGCTCGGGATCGCGGCTCCCATTCCAACACCCCTCCCCCCATTCAGGGTGGATCGTGGGTTTTTCCCGCGACGAACCAATCCGCTCTTTCGCGATTGCCTTGCGCCCCAATTCATGAGACAAAGCAAGCGACGCCAGCCGGCGCTCTCAACACCGACCGGCGTCTGACCCGCAAACCCCAACTCGACTGGAGTTCACGAGCTGTGAGCAAGGTAGACGTCTGCCCTGAATCCGCCAAGAAACCTGTACCCCTTCCCTCCCCGGAGGCCACCTTCGCGTGGTTTTACCGGGAATACCGAGGCTTCGTCCGTTCGGTCTTGCTGAAGCATGGCCGGGTCGAGGAGCGCGAGGTGGACGACCTCGTCCAGGAGGTCTTTCTCGTCGCCTGGCGCCGCCGTGTTGGCTTCGCGTGGGGCGAACAGGTGCGCCCCTGGCTCTGCACGATCGCTCTTTACGTCGCGGCGAACCATCGCAGGCTCGCGCGGAATCGCCGCGAGACGCTCCCGGGCGAGCTGCCGGAGCTTTGGGTGCATCCGCGAACGACGCAGGCCATGGACGCGGCCCGCCTGCTCTGGAAGGCCCTTCGGAAACTCAGCAGAAAGCTCGCGGCCGTGTTCGTGGCCTACGAAATCGAAGGCCGCTCGATGCCGGAGATTGCCCGCGCGCTCCAGATCTGCCTGAACACCGCCTACGCCCGCCTGCAACTGGCCCGCAACCGCCTGGCGCTCCGCCCCACCCGCTAACGCACGCGCACGCGCCTCCGCCTCCGCCCCCTACGTCCGAATCCCGAGCAGAAGCAGCGCATCCGCCCAGAGTTGCCAGAGCGTGCGATAGGGATGCGTCGCGAGGAGGATGCCTCCATTCGGGAGCCTGCGAACGTGGTAGGGGGCGTGCTGCTCGATGAAGCGGATGTGATGCCCGGTGTTCGTCTGAACTTCGAGCGTCGGCGCGCCCGCCTTGTGGGCGTCAATCAGTTCGAGCGCGAGCGGTTCAATGTTGCGCCATTCATCGTCGGGGAGCGCGGCGGCCTCGAGGGCTTCGATAAGCGTGGTAGGCGCGGTCTCCAGCACCGCGAGGACCTGCTCGCGGGTCAATTCGGCGTCCGTCGGAAGAATGGCGCGGGGCCCTTTCCTCGCGAGGTCGGGGCGTGGTGGGCGCTGGTCTCGAACGTTCCTTGCTTCTGCGTCGAGGCCCAGGTGATGGTTTCGCCGCTGCACATCGGGCGCAACGCCCACGCGGCTCCCTCGTGGGGCTGCGTCGACGCGCGCCGCGAGCGCTTCGAGCGAGAGACCCGCGGTGCAGTTGACGACGTCACCATCGTAAAGATGGATCCATGATAGCGCGATATCCCGGGCGATCTCGCGAGCGAACGCGTGGTACGTGCCGCTCAGCTCGACAGGCGCGTGCCAATCACCAGCGGAGAGCGCTCCAGTTGTTACACGTTTGCTCTCCTCGGGTGTGCAGAGGCGGAGCAAGACGTCCTCCGTGTCGGTTTGCACGAGGATGGTGTGGATTGCGGCTTCAGCGACGATGGAACGGCCTCCGGGCGGGAAGACGACATCCAGACGCTTGCCGTAAATATCGTCCTCGTCGCCGCGTCCCTCGAGAGGGCCGCAGGTCGGATACCGTTGCGTGAAGGCATCGCCATAGCAGTCGAAGTAAAACGCGGTTCGGCCGCCCGAGGGGAGCTCGACGCCGCAGACCGCAAAGACCTGGGTTCCCGAGTCGAAGTTGGCACGCGCAAGCGTGATGATCTCCTCGACGGAAATGTCCCGGCGCCACATTTCGCCCGGCCGCAACACCGAATGAATGGTCAGTTCCTTGCGGTACTTGGGATCGGCGAGTGCGGACAGGGCCGCTGTGAATGCGTCGACCCTCTCCGCCTCGCCGGACCATGCGTAAAACCAAGGCCCCGGATCACTCACAGCTCGATCACCCTGATCAAGTTGCCGTAGCCATCGAGAGTGACGCGCTTGTTGCTCTCGCCTGGCTTTACCAAATAGCCGTTCAAGTTGGCAAAGTCCCCTTTAAGCTTCGCGCGCTTCGGAATGATGATCTCGACGCGTTCCACGTCCCCTGCAAGGTTGAGGTCATCCAGTTTTCGCATCGCGTTCGACAACTGCGTGCGCGCATAGCCGACATCGATTCCGCTGTTGCTACCAGCTTTGAGCCGTTTGACTTCACTCAGCGCCAGCTTGTTGCCCTTCGTCACGGAGAGGAAGTCCGGCGCCCTCGACAGGTCATCACCCAGCCCCCGCTCAATTCCGAGCACCTCCCGCACCCCATCATCTCCGACCCCGATCATCGCCCGCCCCTCATCCTTCATCAAGTACAGCCCCGCCCTACCCTCGAACTCGTTCGCGATCGGCCCGACTGCCCCCTTCATTGCCCCGTTGAGGGTCTTGTACCGCATCCTCCGGCTCCCCTGCAACGCCTCGAGGAACTCATCGCTGTACCCGAGCACCCCCGCCGCGACAATCTTCGCCCCCGGCTTCACGCCGACCGCCTTGATCCCCGCCCAGGCCTTCGTGATCTTCCCGAACCCGAACCCCACTCCCGAGAAAATCCGCTCCTCCGTGGACAGATCCTTCCCCCCGGGCAAACACAGGAGCTTCCCCGTCACCGCCTCGCAGAGGTCGAGCGCTGGCCCCGCATACGGCACGAACCCGATCGCAATGCGCGACGACGCATGCACCAGCGTCTGCATCACCTCCGCATAGGCCCCAAAGTGGTCTCCAGCGACCGAGATCGCCGCCCCGAACGCCCGCACCGTCTCGAAGAACTGCGAATGCTCCGGCCCGAGCGCGATCGCCTCCAGGACGTTGAGGCTCTCCTTCATCTGATCCGCCATCTCGGCGAAAGCATTCTTCAAGACGCCATCCACCTGCGCGCGGACATCCGCGGGGACCGGCGAATCGAGGAACCAATCCGACGCATCCATGTACTGCCGCACGTAGTTCGTGACCTTGATCTGCGCCTGCAAGAACGCACTCGTCTCCGCCTGGGAAACACTCACCCGCGCAGCCAGCGCCTTCTCGATCGCCGCCGTATTCGACCGCCACGCCCGCACGTTGGTGACGAAGTCCCCGCGCAGGATCACCTTCCCGCCCTGCACGTCCTGCGAAAGCGCTTCGATCACGGCATCCGCATACGCCGCATAAGGATCCTTCCCCGGCTCGAACGCCCCCGCCGCGCCCGACACGTCGGGCACCTCGACCCACGGCACCTCCGACGACGTCAGCGAATACTCGAATGGATCATCCGGCGAAAACCCCGCCGCCCGCGCCTCCCCCGTTACGAGATCCGCCACCGCGTCCGCCTGCGCACCGAAATGGTCGAGCAAGCTCGCGAGCTCGTCCTTCAAATCCTGCACGCTCTTCTTCAAATCCGCGAGGAGCTGCTTCAGCGCTTCCCGCGTGGCCTCGTCGACCACGTCACCATACCGCTCCAAGATCGCGTCGAGGTCCACCTCGCTGATCTCGTCGAGCGGCCGGGACACGAGATCATGCAGCTCCGTATCGAGCTGCTGGAGCAGATCGAGCCGCTCGGCGAGGTTCGCGGCCTTCGACGCGTTCTCGATGAGCCATTTCCTCTCCGCCGCGATCTCGACCTCCAGATTCGCGATGTCCCGCGCGAGCGGCGGATTCATCTCCGAAAGCGAGAGCCCGACCTGCGTGCTGCCACTGTACGCCGTCCCGTCACGCCGGACGTTGAAGAGCGGCTTTGTGATCCCGAGCGGGATCGAGACGAGCGTCACGAAGTTCTGCGCGTGAACGCAGGTATCGTTGCCCGTGGCGTTCTGGATGCCGAACGCGAATTCGTTCGTGCCCATGCGCAGCAGAACCGAGTCGAACGGAGCTTCCGCCACGTTGCTCTTCAGGCCGTTCGGGATCGAAACGTATGCGCCCGGAACCTCGAAGGTCGCGAGCGGCATCCGGTTCGCGTGGAAATATGCACCGCCGGGGACGTTGAGCCGGGCATCCTCGCAAGAATTGCTCTCCTGGAGCATCTCCCAGTGCACGCTGTACGGCGTCCCTGCCCGCGCATGCGCAGGCACGAGAAGCGCGAACACCACGATCCAGCAAACAAGCAAGCGATTCATGTCCCCTCCGCGCCGCGCACGCGGCATCATGCAAAACGGCAGCCCCTTTCACATCGCCCGCGGCGAGCTTCGCCGCCGCAGCGTCGAGCAGCATGCCGCCCACCCCTTGCGCCTTCATCGTCGAAAGCCCCGTCTGGATGAGCCCCGGCAATGTCGTCGCGCGATACATCGCCGCCGTCTTGAAATGCGGTCGCATCGCCGCGCAGCCGGCCTCGCGCCACGACGCCGAAGGTAACTCGCAGAGCGGGCGCATCTGCAAGAAGGCCGTGACCTCGTCGTATCGCTTCGCGAGGTACGGGATCGAGAGCTTCACGCCCAGGGGCGGCGCCTCCTCGAACGCGAGCACCTGCGCCTCCGCGCTCTCGTGAAACGTCGCCTCCGCCTTCGCGATCTTCGCCTCCGCGACCGTGTCCCGCACGGCTTGGCTCTCGCCCAGCAATTGCAGCGCCTGCCTGCGCATCGCGATCCCGAAAAGGAGCGCCATGGCTGCCCGATCGCTTCGGCGAATGCGCCGCTCGATGTACCCGAGCATCGCGTGGATCGAGCGCTGCGCCTCGGAGGTCATGTCCGGATTCGCCGCGCCATGCGTGGTCATGAAGTCCGCATGCGGAGCAAGCGCCTCCTGCGATGTGACCTCGAATTGGATGATCTCCGCCGAGAGCTTCATCGCCCGCAGCAGCATCTCTTGCGGCCCTGCGCTCGCGTCGTGGGCCGCTTCGAGGATCGTTGCCTCGATCGCGTTGAGCTCGGTCACGGTCGCCATCGACGCCTTCGCCGCGAGCTTCGTATACGTAGCCATCTCCGCAGCCGCCTCGGTCTTCCGATACGCCGCGAAGTCCGCCGCGAGCTCCGCATAGGCCATCGAGAGCGGCCCGACATCGAGCGTCACCTGGTCGAGGACCCCCTGCACGGCGCCCATGGAGAGCTTGTCCGCGGCAATCTCCGCGACGAGTGGGTCCTTCTCGGCTGCGCCCTTCGACGTGAGGGCCTCCTTGAACCTCCCCACCGCGTCGATCGGCTCTTGCACGAGGATTTCATGTTGCCACCTCCGGGCCGACACGAGCCTCTCCCGCACCCGGCCCGCCATGCTCGCCTTGTAGGACTCGGCGCATCGCTCGTCCTCACGCACATATCGGAGCGTTTCGTCCATCTCCCCGAGCCAGCGCTCCATGTCGCCAGGGCTCGTCACGAGCGCGTCGAGCATCATCCCCTCCGGCCGCTCGGCCCACATCTCGATGGGCCTCGATCCCCGCGCCGCCGCCTGGCTCCACGCGCTCGCGGGCCCTTCGCCCGACGAGACGCAAGACGCGCCTCCCTCCACCGGCGCCGCGCAAATACGGCCCTGCCCTTCGTCCTCCCCGAACGACCACAAACATCCAGGCAACACGACGCCCGGCGCCGCGACGACGAGCGCCGCGACGAGAAGATCCCCTCGCCTCATCTGGAAACCCCTCCTGCGATGAGCTCGGGCCTATCTATCCGGAGGACGAACGGGTCGGGCAAGACAAAACACGAGGCGCGCGGACGTTGTCTGTCAGGGCGCGGCCGCCGAACGCCTCCATCCCCCGCCGCCGCCCCCGTTCCGGCCCCGCAAACCGCCTCCGCTCCCCGCCGCCGCCCCGTTCCCCGCCGCAAAACGTGCCCGTCGGCCGCTCGCGCCCCCGCTCCCCCGTCCAGAACCGCTTCGTCGACGCCCCGTGTCCCCCTTCCGCCGCTGCAAAACTCGATCGTCGGCGACCGACGCCCCTATTCCGCGATCGCAAAACGACCCCGTCGGCCGCCCCCGCTCCTCACTCCCGGCGCAGAACCGGGCCGCGTTCGGGAGACCGATCCGTTCCACCGTCCACGAAGGCCCCGTGCGTCCCACCGCCGCGCGCCTCTTGCTGCGGGGCGCCTACGCCCCTCGAACGATCTTCACGACGGCCGCGAAATGCATCGCGGCGGCGACGACGGTGCAGGCGTGGAAGACCTCGTGGTAGCCGAAGACGCCGACCACGGGGTTCGGGCGCCTCGATGCGTAGGCCAGGGCGCCGACGGTGTAGACGACGCCCCCGCCGAAGAGCAGGAAGAGCTGCGTGGAATCGAGCGCGCGCCCCACGGCGCTCAGAAAAGGCACGATGCACCAGCCGGCGGCGACGGCCAGGGCAGCGGTGACCCATTTCGGTGATCCCGACCAGAAAATCGACTTGATGATGCCGACGGCTGCACACGTCCACGCCAGCGCGCAGAGCCTCGTCCCGTCTCCGGAGCCCAGGGCGATCAGGGCGACGGGCGTGTACGTGCCCGCAATGAGTACGAAGATGGCCGCGTGGTCGAGGCGACGCATTCGCAGGCGTGCCCTCGGCCCCCAGTTGATTCGGTGGTACGTTGCGCTGACCGAGAAGAGGGTGAGCAGGCTGAGGCTGTAGACCGCGGCGGCCACCGAACGGCGGATCTCGGCGGTGATGCATACGAGCGCCACGCCCGCGACGAACGCGACCACCGCGGCCCACTGGTGGATGACGCCGCGGAGCCGGGGCTTCTCGGAGTGCGGTTCGAAGCCGTTTGCAGGCTGTGCAAGCAAGTCGTCGTTCATGCGGGGGTCCTCTCAGGGGCAGCGACTGCGCGTTACCTGCGGTAGCGTAGATACGCTCGGGTAGGCAGGAGGTCAAACGGCCAGGCGATGTCGTACCGATCGTGCGCGTGGATGGGCCTCCGTCACCTTCCCAAGCGTCCGACGAGCATCCGAAAGCGGTCGGGTTGATGGCTCGGGACGTGCGGTACTCCGTCGTGTCCGCTAGGATGCTCGAACGTTCATGCTCTTCGCCAGCACCAACCTTGCTGCCCGCATCGAGGAGGCCGAATGCGGCCTCCTTGCCGACAGCGTCGACGTGGCTCTGCGCCGGCACCCCGAAACGCGCCCCTTTGCGATCCCGCTGGCGGGCGGCATCGCGACGTTCAGCGCTCCGAACTCTCCGCTCAACAAGGTCGCGGGCCTTGGCTTCGCCGGCCCGCTCGACGAGGCCGCCCTCGTAGCGGTCGAGCAGGCCTTCGCGGAGCGTGGGTCGCCGGTGCAGGTGGAGATCGCGAACCTCGCGGATCCCTCGATTGCCCGCGAGCTCACCCTGCGCGGCTACGTGCTTCAGGGATTCGAAAACGTGCTCGGCCGGAGTTTACCGGCCTCGCCCGAAGCGCCGCGGGCGCCTGTCGTCGACGTCCAGCCGAGCCCCCTCTCGGAGCTCTCCGCGTGGACCGACGTGGTGGTGACGGGCTTCGCGAGCCCTGACACCCAGGGCGTAGCCTCCCACGAGTCCTTCCCGCGCGAGCTGCTCGAGAACGTCATGCTCGACATGGCGTCGGCCAGCGGGTTCTCCCGCTACCTGGCACGGCGCGACGGCGTGGTCGCGGGCGCCGCCAGCCTGCGGCTCGCAAAGGGCGTGGCCCAGCTCTGCGGCGCGGCGACTTTGCCCGAGCATCGGCGGCGCGGGGTGCAGAGCGCGCTCCTCGCTGCGCGGCTCGAGATCGCCGCCAAGGCCGGATGCGACGTGGCCGTCGTGACCACGCAACCGGGATCCAAATCGCAGGAAAACGTGCAGCGACAGGGATTCGAGCTCCTCTACACGCGCGCCGTCCTCGTGCGGAGTCCGAAGTGAATGGGCACGGTCGGTCGGCGTGTCGCCGTCCGTGGCACGAATACGAATAGAGGATGGGGCGGCGCAAGCGCACACGTGCCGCCCCTATGTGGTTGTCGCCTTACGCCCTTGGCCGTCGTCGCAGAAGGAGCAACGCTGCGAGCACCAGCCACCCCGCGTGGCCCGTGGGCGAGCCGCTCGTGCCGCAGCCGCCGGCCGGGGGTTCTCCGCCTTCGTCGCCGGCTCCGCCGTCCCCCCCACCGCTGCCTCCGCCACCATTCCCCAGGCACACGCCCGCCTGGCAAGTCCCCAGGCTGCAAGGCGTCCCGTCGGGCTTGGGTGCGCTCCCGCAGCCCATTTTCGGGTCGCACGCGCTGGCTTCGTGGCATTCGTCGGGCGCCACGCAGATCAGGGGACTCCCGGTGCACAGGCCGCTCTGGCAAGCATCCGCCTGCGTACAGACATTGTCGTCGTCGCACGTGGTGCCGTCCGGCGCCGCTCCGTCGGCCGGGCAGGCGCCGACGTCGCCGGAGCAGACCTCGGGCGCGTCGCAAGTGCCCGTGGCCGCGCGGCATTCGGTTCCAGCCGAAAGCAGGGTGCATTGGCCGAGGGCGCCGGGGACGTTGCAGGCCTGGCAATCGTCGGTCGCCCCGTCGCCGCACGCACTGTCACAGCAATAGCCGTCGACGCAGAACCCCGTCGGACAATGGTCCGCCGAGGCACACGCGGAAGGCGCGGGGCCCGTGTAGAGCAAGGTATCCACGCCCACCCCTGAACCGCCGCCCGCCACGAGCACGCGGCCGTCTTGTAAGAGCGTGGCCGTTTGTCGGTATCGCGGGACGGACATGGAGACCGTGCCCATGAAATCATCGAGGTGGAGGCTGTAGAGCTCAGCGGTCGCCAAAGCCGCGTTCGAGGCTCCCGCGCCGCCCACGAAGAGGATGTATCCCGTCGGCAGGAGCGTCGCCGTGTGTTGTGCCCGTGCGGCCAGCATGGGTTTGAGGGTCGACCCTTTGCTGGTCGTCCGGTCGAAAACCTCGGCGGTCTTGAGCGGGACGGTGCCGGTGCCATATCCCCGGGCTAGTGAAGCACCTCCGGCGCCGCCACGAACAGCACCCCGAATCCGATCAGGAGCACGCCGCTCACGAGCTTCAATCCCTTCGCGGCACACGCGCTGAAGTTCACCCGGTGCAGCGTGAGCCCGACGACGAGCACCACGGCGGCGAGTGGCACGACATACGCCAGGTTGTACAGCGCCAAGAGGCCGTACCGCTCCGCAAGGGTGAGCTCCGTTTGCAGGCTCAGGATGCGCGTGAAGACCGCCGGGAGCCCCAGGGTGCACCCGAGCTCGACGAGGTTGACGACGAAGGCGAGCACCGCGACGCCCGCGAGCGCGGCGGGCAGGGTCGCGGCGCTCGCCACGCCCCGCATGCGGCGAAAGAGGCCCGGCTTGGCCTTTTTCGGGATCATCAGCGAGACGCCCTTCTTGAACCACGCCAGCTCTTTCAGGTTGACGAGCCCCATCACCACCAGCGCCACCCCGAGCAGGACGGTGATCCCCCGCGCGAGGCCGGTGAGCGCGAAGAGGTTGAGCCACGCCGTCATGAATACGAAATAGACGACGCCCGACATCACCACGAAGGTCCCCCCGAAGAGGAAGACGCGCCTGCGGGAGCGGACGTGGAGCAGAATGCCCAGCATGGCGACGAGCACGTACATCGCGCACGGGTTGATGCCGTCCACGAGCCCCACGATCAGCGCGAGCGCCGTGAGCGAATGAGCGCCGGGCTCGATCTTGCCGATCCACGGGAGATCGATGCTCGCGACATCCTCCGCGGCCGACGCCGGTTTCCCCGCGGCCGCGTCGCGGATCATCGCCCGGATCTGCTCCTCGGTGACGCCTTCGCGGAATCCCATCACATGACGGTCCCTGAGCACGAAGAGCGGAATGCCCGGCGCCGAGAGACCGAGGCGCTTCACCTCTGCGAGAAATCGCTCACGACCCGCGGCGTCCCTGCGGATCTCCACGAGCTCGACCACGAGCCCGCCGCCTCGCTCCAGGGAGCGGACGAAGGGCATTGCGCTCTCGCAATGGGGACAGCCGACGCCCCAGTAAACCACGAGCCGGGGGAGCTCGATTTTCTGCTCGCCCGGTGATGGGGCCGCTCCCCCCGCCACGCCCGCGTCCCCTCCGGTCGGCCCACAATCGCCCGTGCCGAGGGGGGCACATACGCCGTCGCCGGCCGGCGGAGCTTGCGCGGCAGCGGGGCGCGGCGCCGTGAGCAGCCGCGCGCACGTCAGGGCGAACCACAGGACGGCGTGAAGAGCACGTGATCCGCGCATTCGCGCGGCCCGCCTTTCGTGATCGGCTCGCCCGGCGCGCGCTCGGCGAAGGAGCGCGTCAGAACCCCGAAGCTTTCCGGGGCTGCTGCTCGGGCGCCCCCTCGACGCCGAGGTTGTGCATTTCCTTGCCGCAGCAGATGTCCGCGTGGGTCTTCGGATCGCGCTCCGGGCAGGAACAGGCTTTCGTATACACGATCTCCGCTCCGCAATCCTCGCAGCGAAGTCGCTCGCCGACTTGATGGGGCACGGGGAACCTCCTCTGTGGCAGTGCATCACGTCCGCACGGTGAACGCGCGCGCCCCGGAGGTCACTGCAACGGCCATGCCCCCTGGGTCTCGTCCGTGACGATCCGCGCGTTTTCTGCCGCAAAACGCCCTGGTCGGCTGCTCCCCTCGCCTCTTCGTCGACGCGCTTGCCCGGGTTGCGACGCGGCGCGGCGGGAGTACAGATTCCCTCGTCACGCGTCACGTCGGAGGGGGGCATGGCGTACCGGATGGAGGACCTGATCCGCGGGTCCATGCGTGGTGGGCTCATTTTCGGGTATGTCCCCGCGTCGCCGGAGCATGCGTCTCCAGCGATGTACAAGTCGGCCCTCATCGCCGAGCTCGACCGCATGAGGGCTGCGGGGCTCGCGGCCGAGGCGTGCGTTTCGAGCGAGCTCGAGGAGCTCGACGAGGCGCGCCTCTCGCTTGGCATCACGCTCTGCGGCCTCGTCCCGGATCGCGTCGGGCCCCAGGACCTCGAGCGGATCCTGCGCTGCGTGAAGAGCGACGACCGTCCCTTCTTCTCGAAGCGCTTCCGCGCTGATCCCGCAAAACACCGGAAAAAGCCGCCCTCGCTCGCTCCGCAACAACGGTCGAGCCTGTTCGAGCTCTTCACCGAGGTGCACCAGGATTTCGTCCTGTTCATCTCGCACGAGCCACGCGTGGCCGACATCTTGCGGCTCTCCGCGCATGCGAGCTCACCGCTATTCGATTACCGACACCACTACCGGATCATCGATCTGCCCTGAGCATTCAGCGGATCATGCACATCTCGTCCGCGGCGATGCAGGTGCCGGGCTGCGCTCCGCTCCCGCCGCAACAGTTGCCGGTCAAACAATCGTCATAGGTGAGGCAGCCGGAGCCCTTGGGGCACTTGAACCCGAGCATGCCGCAGGTCGGTCCGCCGCAATCGACGCCGGTCTCGTCCCCGTTGGCAAGACCGTCCATGCAATCGGGCGTCACGCCGCCGCCGGTGCCGCTCGTGCTTCCGCCGCCGCCGGTGCCGCCGCCGCCTCCGCTTCCGCTTCCGCTCGCGCTTCCGCCTCCGCCTCCGCTACCGGTGTCATCTCCGTCCGCCGTGCATGCGGCCGCGGTGACGAGGAGCGCTGCGAGGCCCCACCCGAACGCCTTGCCCATTTCCAAACCTCTCCAGTACCGATCGCCGCGGACGGAAGCGCGCCGAGCAGCCTATCACGGGGCTCTATGCGCGGGCCGTTTCCATGAGAGAATCGGGCGATGGATGAAACGTTCCGCCTGCACGTCCGCGCCATCGCGGCGGAAGGCAAGGGCGAGCCTCTCGGAGGGCGCACCTTCCTCCCGCTCGTGACGCTCGACTCGGGCGCGCGTGTGGGCATCGACGGCGAAGGGACGTTCGTGCTCGCGAGCGCCGAAGGCGACACGATCACTCCGTACAGCACGGAAGATGCGCATGTTTTCCACGAGGTGCTGGAGTGGAAACGCGACGCCTTCGATGACAAGCTCGAAGAAGCCGGACGCGCGCTGGGGTTGCCGGAGCACTCGGCTTCCTTCGCCTTCCCCGCGTTCGGCATCGTCCGCGCCGTGCTCGCGAAGAACATGCACTACACGACCCGTCTGGCGCTCGGGTGGCTCCTGCCGTCCGAGCTCCGCCAGATGCAGGACGACATCCGCCGCGTGGCCGAGGACAGACAGTTGCCCACGACCCTGCGGGATTTCGCGCGCCGACTCTTGGTATCGTCCTGACGAACTTTTCGTTCCGGGAAGAGCCCGACCGCGCTACACAGGTTCAGCGTTCGTGAAGGAAAGGAACCCCATGCCCGAGCCGTCTACGCCCCCGCCTTCGGGCCTGATCAGCGAGCAGGACGTCGAGCAGGAAATCCAGCGCTTGTTCCTCGCCCAGGCCGGATCGGGCCTCGTCATCCGCGTCTACGGCGAGGAGGGCGGGACGGCCGAGAACCTCGAAGCCTTCCGCGAGATGCTCACGTCGCTCCGCATGTACGACTACGGCTCCGCCGCCGGCGACGTACTCGTGGATGCGCCGAACCGTCAGATCCTGGCGCGCGCTCTCTCCGTCCTCGCTCGCGAGCAACACCAGAAGCGCATCCTCGATCACGTCCTCACGACGTTCGGTCGGCACCTCATCGATCCTCTCGCCCTGATCCTCGACACGACACCCGAAGGCACGCTCATCTCGCGCCTCAGCGTGCTCCGGGACGTGTTCCTCGCGCAGATCGCAGAGCTCAAGCTGACGCAGGAGTCGCAGAGCATGCTCTCCGAGGACCTCCGTAAGCTCCTGACGGACGAGTACCTGTCGATGGTCGCCGAGCACGAGGAGCGGGTGCAAAGGCCGCGCGTGCGGCGCCTGGCGCAGCAAAGTTTGCGCCTGGTCGGCTCGACGTTCCACAAGGCGCTCCGCGGCTGGCCCGAGCACGCCGAGCGCATCGCCTCGATGGTCGCGCGCCGCATCCACGGCAAGGTGCAGCTCCGCGAGGTGCCCACGCTGATCCGCGATCAGATTTGCAACGCGATCGAGGAGTTTTTGTGGGTCGAGACGGCGAACGAGATCGAGGGCGCGCTGACCTCGCTGTTCTCCGAGCACCGCGGCGTGATGAGCGAGCCGCTCCGCGAGCTCGATCGATCGCTCTACCAAGAGTTCGCCCAAGCCTGCTGGGAGATCATCGCGGAGTACTGTTAGACATCGGCACGGCCTTCGCATGGCGCGGGGCAACGAGCGTGTTGTCGGTGCGCGCCCGCCCGCTCGACGTCGAGGTATCCCGTGATCCGCACTTGTCCGTCTTGCCAGACGAAGAATCGAATCCCCCCGGAGCGTCTGAGCGACACCGGTCGCTGCGGCGCCTGCAAATCCCCTCTCCCGCCGCTCGCCGAGGCCCTGGAGGTCGATGCCCGGGAGTTCGGGGACATCGTCCGCACCGCGAAGGTGCCCGTCCTCGTGGATTTCTGGGCCCCCTGGTGCGGTCCCTGCCGGATGGCGACCCCCGAGGTCGCCCGCGCCGCCGCCCACCGAGCCGGCAAGGCGATCGTGCTGAAGGTGAACACGGACGAGCATCCTGAGCTCGCCAGTCGCTACGGTGTCCGTGGCATCCCGCATTTCGTGGTGCTGCGCGGCGGCGAGCCGGTCGTGTCGCAAGCCGGGCTCGTCCGGGCCGCGCAGCTCATCGACTGGATCGACCGCGCAGCCGGGACCCATCCCCGGCGCGCGCACGTGGCCTAGCCCAGATTTCTGCCTAGACTCCGCCGCATGAGTGGAGCCCTCCTCGACGGGAAAGCCCTGGCGCAAAAGGTGCGTGACGAGGTGCGCGCAGACGTCGCGCGCTTCGTCGAAAAGCACGGTCGTCCGCCCGGCCTCGACGTGATCCTCGTGGGTGAAGACCCGGCAAGCGTGGTCTACACGCGCAACAAGGAAAAAGCCTCGAACGAGGTGGGGATGCGCGGAAGGCTGCATCGGCTGCCCGCCGAGACGAGCGAGGCCGAGCTGCTCGATCGAATCGCAGCGCTGAACGCAGACGAGTCCGTCGACGGCATCCTCGTGCAGCTCCCGCTGCCGAAGCACATCCGCGAGGATCGCGTGATCGACGCCGTGTCGCCAGCCAAGGACGTGGACGGCTTCCACCCGATCAACGCAGGGCACCTGGCCACGGGCAAGGCCGCGCTGGTGCCATGCACGCCGACAGGCTGCATGAGGCTGATCGCGGAGTCGGGTCGTTCGCTCGAAGGAGCACGCGCCGTGGTCGTGGGGCGGAGCAACATCGTGGGCAAACCGATGGCGATGCTGCTGCTCGGGGCAAACGCAACGGTGACGATGGCGCACTCACGCACGAAGGATCTGCCCGCCGTATGCCGCGAGGCCGACGTGCTGGTCGTCGCCGTGGGGCGCGCGCGGATGGTAAAACGCGACTGGATCAAGGAAGGCGCCGTCGTGATCGACGTGGGCATGAACCGCGACGAAGCCGGCAAGCTCTGCGGCGACGTGGACACGGACGGCGCCCGAGAACGCGCCTCGTTCATCACACCCGTGCCAGGCGGCGTCGGGCCGATGACCATCGCGTGTCTGTTGCAGAACACGGCGCGCGCAGCATGGGCGCGGAAGGCGGCAGCAGCAGGCTGAGGGCATGGCCGCCGGGGTTTCACCCCGGACCCCGAGCAGGGGGCTGTCCGCCCCCTGCACCCCGGACCAGGCACGGCCTGGACCGAAGGCCGAGAAACCGCGCGATGCGCGGTTTCTCGGACGGGCCCGGGGCAAGACCACGAGCGGCGTTGCCTGCTGAGACAGCAGCGTTGCCCCCTCGTCGAGCGGACACGTCAACGCTGCGGTTTTGGCTGGCAACATCGTCGCCGGTCTTGCCACGGCCTGTTCGATGAACTGCGCGAAGCGCAGTTCATCGACCCCGGGTCCAGCGCTTGCGCTGGTCCGGGTCCAGGGGTGGACAACCCCTGGTCGGGTCCGGGGTGAAACCCCGGCGATCAGCCTGCCAGCTAGAGCCGCTGCGCGTAGGTCATGACGAGGTACATGATCGTCTCGACCGCGTCTGGGTTTCGGTACACGTGCGGCACGTCGGCTTCGAAGACGATGGCGTCGCCTGTCCCGAGCATTCGTTTTTCTGCGCCGATCGTCATCTCGCAGCGGCCTGCGTTGACCACGAGGTTCTCGACCGTCCCGGGCGGGTGCGGATCTGCGCGTTCTTCGGCGTGGGGGGCGAGGCGTAGCTCGTAGAACTCCACGCTGCGTGGCCGGTCCATCGGGAAGAGCGCGCGCGACTGGAACGTGCCGTCGATGCTGCGCAGCACGCGGGCGCGTGCGGCGGGCAGGACCATCGCGCCGGGGCCGGATTCGGGGTTGATGAGCGCGGAGAACGGCACGTCGAGGGCGCGCGCGATCTTCCAGAGCACGCTGATCGTCGGCGTGCTCTGACCGAGCTCGATTTGCCCGAGCATGGCGCGGCTCACGCCCGAGGCGCGGGCGAGCTTCTCCAGGGAGAGCCCGCGCTCCGTGCGCAGACGCTTGAGATTGCCGCTGACCACGGGCGCGATGTCGGCTGCGGTCTCGCCTGGCGGCGGGGCTGCGCCCTCTTCGGGCGCCTCCTCGGCCGGCCTTGCGGGCGCCTCGTCGGGGATGACGTCTTCCGCTGGCCGCGCCTTGCCCTTCGTCGCTTTCATCTGGGGCGCGTACTTTCGAGGATGGCCCTGATCCCGTCAAGGACAGGTCTACAACGTGAACGCCGCGACCGTCGCTGCGCCCGCCTGGATCGGCAGCTGGATCATGAAGCCCTGCTGGGCTGCGTCCGTCAGCGTGAACGTGCGTTGCTCGGCTGTCTGGGGCGCATCGACGTCGAAGGCGAGGATCACGCCTGCCGTGCCTGTGAGGTTCGTCTGGTTCGAGTAGAGCCCGACACCCGTGTCGTAGGCGATTTCTGCGCCCGGCAGCGGCGTCGTGAGCGTCACTCCGGAGAGCGGTTGACCGTTGCGTGAGACCTTGATGATGAGGTGCGCGCGCGTCGTGTCGATGACGAGCGGCGCGGGCAAGGTCGAGGCGATCGACGAAAGCACGTTCCGATCGACGACGGGCAAGGTCACGGGGCCCGAGGAGGGCACGCGCACGGCCGAGTGCGTGGACAGGATGCCCGTGGCCCCGATGGTCTCATCGCGCACGAAGATCCAGGGCGTCCCGCTGATCACGGAGGGCAAGCTGAAGCTCGTGACCATGTCGCCGTAGGGCGCTTCGAGCGGCATGCCCGTGCTCGACGTGGCGAAGATCGTCGCGGCGCCGGCGTAGGGGCCGATCTGCGCGAAGCTCGGCTCGTTCAGCACGCCCACGTTGCCGGTCACGTCGCTCGAGAGCGCCCCGCCCTCGCCTCCCTGCCCGCCTCCGCCGCCGCTCGCGGTGGAACCGCCGCTCGGGTTCACACAGCCCGGACCGGTGCACGGAGGCCGCGGGTCGAGATCGGTCTCCGCGGACCCACACGCCGCCGCGACGAACACGAGGCTCCCGAACACGAAGGCACGAAGGAGAGGCGAAAGCGAAGAGGACATCGTCATGCCGCAAGGATAAGCGCTTCCCGCGTGCGGCAAAATGCCTCGCGGGGGACGCGCATCGATCCTGCGCGGACGGTCAGCTTGCCGTTGCGGTTTTTGCGCTCGGGGATGCCGGGGGCGTGGCCGAGGAGCTGCGGGTGCGGAGCTTGTGGAGGGCGAAGGCGAGGCCGCAGATCGCGAGGCCGATGAGCTGGGAGGTGGAGAGGCCGAGGAGGCCACCACGATCGTCGGCGCGGAGGAACTCGAGCAGGAAACGGCCGATGGCGTAGAGCGCGAGGAAGGCGACGAAGACCTGGCCGTCGTAGCGCTTCCTGCCGTGCACGTAGAGCAGGCAGAAGGCCGCGATCGCGAACGAGACGGCCGACTCGTAGATCTGCGTGGGGTGCACGGGGTGCGAGACGTGGTTCATGCCGGGCAGCTCGTGGAGCTTCCACTGCGCCTCGCTCGCGGGGCTGTTCGCGGGGAACGCGAGCCCAAGCGGCCCGTCCGTGCGCACGCCGAAGCAGCAACCCGCGAGCAGGCACCCCATGCGCCCGAACCCGAGCCCGAGCGGCACGGCGAAACCGGCCATGTCCGCCGCTTTCCAGAAGGGAAACCGATCACGCCTGAGCAGGTAGACCGCCATCAGTGACGAGCCGATGAACCCGCCGTAATACGCGAGCCCGCCCTGCCAGAACTTCGCCCACGCGAAGCAATCCTGCGCCGGCGGATGGCAGACCCCGCGCGCCGCGTCCCAGACGCCGCGCGCGACCCGTTCTTCCTGGCCGAACGGGTACCAGCCGAAGAGGTTGAACCCCGAGCCGCGCGGGACGAGCTGCCCGCACTGGGCCTCGTTGTAGGGCCAGTCGACCTTCGTGGGGTCGATGCAGAGGTTCACGTAGTCCCAGAAGTAGCCGTCCGCGACGACGTGGAGCAGGCGCCCGCCGACGACGCCCATGAGCAGACACGCGAGCCCGAGATCGACGATGACATCGGGGTCCTGCCCGATTCGCCGCGCCCACATGGATCCGAGCGCCGTGGCGAACAGGAAGCCCGTGAGGAGCAGCCCGAAATAGGCCGGGAACCCGATGTCGAGGTAGAAGACGCGGAAGAGCTCGGGTCGCATGGCTCCTTCAGGAAGAGGCTTCTTCGGCCTTCTTCGGCGGCGCGCTCTTCTTGCGCGACGTGAACATGTCGACGCCCATCAGGATCACGCCGGCCACGATCGCGATGTCGGCGATGTTGTAGGTCGGCCAGTGGTACTCGCGCATCGGGCCCGAGATCTTCTCGACGAGCTTGTCGAGGCCGGTGCCGTTGCCGATGTACATGTCGATGAAGTCGATCACGTGCCCGTAGCGGATGCGATCGACGAGGTTGCCGAGCGCGCCGCCGAGCACGAGCGGCAGGCCCCACCGGAGCGCCGTCTGGTTCGGGGCGAGCTTGCGGTAGAGCGAGACGATGAAGGCGATCGCCACGATCGACACGAGCACGAAGAACGGCCGGCGCACGTTCTCACTCTCGTTCTGGAGCAGGCCCCAGGCGCCGCCGCGGTTGTGCGCGAGCGCGAGCGAGAGGTAGCCCTTGATCAGGTCGACGCGGGCGAACGGCTTGTCGAGGTTCTGGACCGCCCACCACTTGCTGCCGAGATCGAGCGCCAGCGTGATGATCGCGACCACGGCGAGGAAGACGTACGAGGCGCGGTACGGCGGCGCGGCCTTCGCGGCCTCGCTCGCCCCGGCCTCGGGGGCCTCCGCGCTCGGCTCGTTCGACCCCTCGCCCGCTGCGCCGGCGGCCTCTTGCTCCTCGGATTTCTCTTCCGTCATGATCTTCGCGATGGTGCGCCCGGCGGGCGCGCCAAATCTTTCCGTAGCGTGTTCGGCGGTACCCCGAGGCGTGTCGGCTGTCCAGTGTCGAATTGCCTCACGCCTCTCCCGGAGGCAGAGGCGAAGGCGGCGCGGGGCTCGCGGTCAAGGGCTCGGCAGGCGGCGCCGCGGGCTCGCCCGAGCCGCCGCGCGTCTTGCGGGACAGGAACGTGTCGAGGGCCATCAGCAGGACGCCGGCGACGATGGCGATGTCGGCGACGTTGAACGTGGGCCAGTGGATCTCGCGGCCGTTCCGGACGACGTAGAAGTCGATGAAGTCGATGACCGAGCCGTAACGGATGCGGTCGACGAGGTTGCCGACCGCGCCGCCGAGCGCGAGGGGCAGGCCCCAGCGCATGGCCCACTGATCGCGGTGGATGCGGCGGTAGACCGAGACGATGAAGACGATGGCGGCCGAGGAGACGAAGAGGAAAAACGGGCGCCGGAGGTTCTCGGGCAAGCTCCGGAGGAAGCTCCAGGCCCCGCCCGGGTTCAGCGTGTAGATGAAGTCGAAGTGATCCTTGATCACCTCGATGCTCTTCGCGCGGCCCTTGTCTGCCCCGGACAACGCGGCCTTCGCCCAGCCCTTCGAGGCGAGATCGGCCGCGGCGGACACGACCGTGACCACGGCGAGGAAGAGCAGGGACGGGCGGTAGGCGTCGTTCGGGGGCGCCTCCGCGCGCGTTTCCTCGGCGTCTTGTCCGGTCATGGGTCGACCATGTGTACGCGATGGGCCATGGACCTGCAAAGCGGCCCAGAGGCCTCCTTGTTCCCCGGGGCATGGTGGCGCACCGCGGTACATCCGTTTAGTATGCGCGCCATGCCGCTGCCGCCGTGGAAGCAGCCCGTGGGCGTCGATGCCGTGATCGAAGGCTGGCTCGCCTCCGGGTACGTGCGCCCTTGCCTCACCGCCGATCGGGCCCTGCCCGCATCCGAGGGGGACTACCGCGACATCCCCGCCGATCTGCCCGACGCGCTGCGCCGCGCGCTCGCGTCACGCGGGATCACGCGGCTCTACGCGCACCAGGCCGAGGCGCTCGCGGCCGCGAAGGAACGCAGGCACGTGGTCGTCGCGACGCCGACGGCGAGCGGCAAGAGCATGTGCTTCCACCTGCCCGTGCTCTCGTCGCTCATGGCCGATCCCGACGCGAGCGCGATCTACCTCTATCCAACGAAGGCGCTCTCCCGGGACCAGGAGGCCGGGGTGCAGAAGCTCATCCGCGACGCGGGGCTCGCGATCCCGGCCATCGTCTACGACGGGGACACGCCGGGCGACGCGCGGCGCGCGGCCCGCGAGCGGAGCCCGATCGTCATGACGAACCCCGACATGCTGCACGCGGGGATCCTGCCGCATCACGCGCACTGGGCGCGCACGTTCCAGCGGCTCAAGTACGTGGTGCTCGACGAGCTGCACACGTACCGCGGCGTCTTCGGCTCGCACGTGGCGCACGTGCTCGCGCGGGTGCGGCGCGTGGCGCAGTTCCACGGGTCGGATCCGATCTTCCTGTGCGCGACGGCGACGATCGGGAACCCGGGCGAGCACGCGTCGCGGCTGCTCGGCGTGCCGGAGGATCGGATCCGCGTGCTCGGCGAGTCGGGCGCGCCGCGCGGGTCGCGTCGGCTCTTCGTCTACAACCCGCCCGTCGTGAACGCCGAGCTCGGCGTGCGCGCGAGCACGCTCAAGGCGTCGGTGCACCTCGCGGTGGATCTCATCCGGGCGCGCGTGCCGACGATCGTGTTCGGGCAGTCGCGCAACTCGGTGGAGATCATGCTGAAGTACCTGCGTGATCGCGTGGGCGACGAGGTCGGGCCCGACGCGATCATGGCGTACCGCGGCGGGTATCTGCCGGAGACGCGGCGGCGCGTGGAGCACGGGCTACGCGAGGGAGAGATTCTTTGCGTCGTGGCCACGAACGCGCTCGAGCTCGGAATCGACATCGGCGAGCTCGACGCGGTCGTCTGCGCGGGTTACCCGGGCAGCATCGCGGCGACGTGGCAGCGCTTCGGGCGCGCGGGAAGGCGCGGCGGCACGAGCATCGCGGTCATGGTCGCGAACTCGACGGCGCTCGATCAGTACCTCGCGACGAACCCCGAGTACCTCCTGCGCGGCGAGATCGAGCAGGCGCGGATCGATCCGGAGAACACCGAGATCCTGATCCAGCACCTCAAGTGCGCGGCGTTCGAGATGCCGTTTTTGCGCGGCGAGGACTACCGCGGCATGGATCCCGAGAACACGGAGGCGGCGCTGCGTTTCCTCGCCGGGCACGGCGTGGTGCACGAGTCCGAGGATCGGTTCCACTGGTCGACGGACGCGTACCCGGCGAACCACGTGAGCCTACGGACCGTGGGCTGGGACAACTTCGTCATCATCGATCGGGCCCAGGGCAAGGTCCTCGCCGAGCTCGACTTCCGCTCGACGCACACGATGCTGCACGAGCAGGCCATCTACCAGCACGACGGCGAGCAGTACCAGGTGGAGAAACTCGACTACGAGAACCACAAGGCGTTCGTCACGAAGGTCGAGCCGGACTACTTCACGACGGCGATGACGAAGCGCAAGGTCGCTGTCATCGAGGAGAGCGCGCGCGCGCCGCTCGGCCGGGCCATGTCGGGCTGGGGCGAGGTGAGCGTCGTGGAGAAGATCGTCGGGTACAAGAAGATCAAGTTCCACACGCACGAGAACACGGGCTACGGCGACGTGCGGCTGCCCGACATGCAGATGCACACGACGAGCTTCTGGCTGACGGTGCCGGAGGAGGTGTGCATGGAGCTCGGGCTCGGCCGCGCCGCGGCGATCGAGGGGATGCGCGGGATCGCGGTCGCGCTGGAGACGGTCTCGACGCTCGCGCTGATGTGCGATCCGCGGGACATCGGGCAGACGCTCGGCGACGGCGGCGACGACGAGAACCAGCCGCCGCAGGCGTCGGGCGGTCCGCACGCCGGGTTCGATCCGACGATCTTCCTCTTCGACAACGTGCCCGGCGGCGTGGGTTTGGCCGAGCGGATCTACGAGTCGGCGCACGAGCTCGTGGCGCGTACGCGGCAGCTCGTCTCACGCTGCACGTGTCAGGCCGGGTGCCCGATGTGCGTGGGCGCGACGAGCGGAGACGGGATCCGGAAGAAGGCGGCGCTCGGGCTCCTCGCCTCCATCTTTCACTGAGTCAATCGTCGCGGCCGGCCGCGTCGTCGTCGTCGTCTCCGATGTCGGCGACGCGCGAGTGATCCTTCGTGAGGGGCGGGTAGAGGTTGTCCACGAAGGCCTCCGAGACGATGCCGGCGATCCGCGTGTCCATCTCGCACAGATGGGCGCGTAGCTCCGCGATGGCGAGCTCCAGCGCGGCTTTCAGCGTGCGCTGTCGCGGCAGCGACTCACGCTCCATCGCGGCCGTCGCCTCGCCGAGGCGGTCGCCCTTGGAGGCGCGCACCTCGAAGGTCGCCGCGCGGATCGCGCCGCGGTAGCGCACGCGCTCGCGCTCCAGGAAATCGCGGTACCCCTTCACGGCGCCGGAGAGCTCCTGGATGCAGTTGTCGAGCCGCCCGAGCTCCTTGCGCAGCGCCTTCTTCGGCTCGGCGTCGAGCCCGCTGTGCTCCACGTGGGCGGCCAAGGTCGCGTAGATCTCCCGCGCCCACCGTAGGTGACGGAGCCCCGACGCGCCTCGCGTGAGTTTGTCCACGGCTCGTCGCTCCCTTCCTTCAGCAGGGCTTCTTCTTGTTCTTGCCCTTGAGCTTCTCGCGCATCTTCGGACAAACGTCCTTGATCGTGCCGCTCTTTTCCTTGTACGCGGCCTTGATCTTCTCGAACTCGTCCGCGTTCTTCTTCTTGAGATCCACCTTCTCGGCCGGATCGTCCTTCAGGTTGAAGAAGCGGTAGCCCGCGTCGTCGCCCTCGGCGATGAGCTTGAAGTCGCCGCGCACGAAGGCCCGGCGGCGATCGTTGTCGCTCGTGCGCGGCAGGTCCTGGATCACGTCGCGCTTCTCGGGATCCTTGCCGTAGAGCTCGGGCACGAGGCTCGTGCCCTGCATGGCCGGATCCTTCGGCTGACCGAACATCTCGAGGATCGTGGGCGCGAGATCCACGCCGCTGCGCGGCTCGTCGATCTGGCGAGGCACGATGCCCGGGGCGCGGATGATGAGCGGCACGTGCGTGAGCACGTCCCAGAGCTCGAAGCCGTGGCGGTACATGCCGTGCTCGCCGAACGCGTCGCCGTGATCACTCGACACGATGATCGCCGTGCGCTTGCCCCACTCCTGCGAATCGACGAACTCGAAGAGCTTGCCGAGGTGCTGATCGGTGAACGTGACCTCGGCGTCGTACTTGTCGCGCGTCGACTTGCCGTACGGGCCGATGCCGTCGTGCGGCATGTACTGATCGTGCGGATCGAGGAAGTGGAACCAGGCGAAGAAGCGGCCGCCCGTGTTCGCCTTCTCCGAGAGGATCTTCTTCGCGAGATCGACGTGCTGCGGGCTCGTGACGTTCTTGTCGGTGGTGTTGTCGACCGAGAGGCCCGGGATGATCTCGTAGACGTCGAACCCCTGGCGGAAGCCGGCCTTTTGATCGAAGTAGAAGTGCGCGTGCGCGGTCAACGTGCGCACGCCGGCCTTCTGCAGAAGCTCCGGGAACATGAGCACGCTGTCGGGATAGTTCCCGAAGAAGTAGCCGCTCCGCTCGAGCTCGCTCGGATACCGGCCCGAGAGGAAGCCGCCGAGGCTCATCGCCGTGTACGAGGAGACGGCGTAGAACCGCGAGTACGAGACCGCGGTCTTCGCGAACTTCGTGAGCACCGGCGCGATGTCGCGCGGGTAGCCGAGCCAGGGCATGTCGGCCCGCAGGCTATCGACCGTCACCACGAGGACGTTGAGGTCCTTGGGGAGCCCCGTCCCCTTCGCGTCGGCCGGCGCGTCCTTCGGAGCCTCGGCGGCGGTCGCGGCGGCCGGAGCTGCGCTCGCGGCGGGCGCGGTCGAGGTGGCGGGCGCGGCGGCGCTCGTGGTCTCGGCGGCCGGGGTGGCGGCGGGCTTCGGCGGCTGGGATTCGCCGTTCTGGGTGCAGGCAGCGGAGGCCCCGACGAGGGCCAGGAACGCGGTACAGCGCAGAGCAGAGGGCATGGCGCCGGCTATCTACCCCCGTTCGTGCCGGACGGCCGCGAAAACAACACACTTTGGTGTAAGGCCACGTATCCTCGCGCGTTCGAGGCAACGAATGAGCCGCTTTTCTCACTTTCGACTGGGCGCTGTGGGTGGGTTTCTCCTTCTGGCCTCCGCACTCCCCCTCGCGGGATGTGCGCGGGGACCGGACGTCGCCAGCGGTCTCGCGCTCCGGCGCGTGGTCATCTACCGCAACGGCGTCGGGTACTACGAGCGCGCGGGGCATGTGGACGAGGCCGAGGTCGCGTTCAAGGTGCGGACCGAGCGCATCGGCGACTTCCTCGCCACGCTCGCGGTGATGGAGCAAGGCGGGAGCAGCGTGCGCAGCGCGTCGTTCCCGGTGGAGCTCGACAAGGACAAGGACGAAGGCGACGGCGAAGAGGAGGATGAGGACAGCGAGGCCGAGCCGCCCGCGCCCGAGCCTCGGTACGGCATGCCGATGCCGCCGCCGCAGCCGCCGAAGCCGCCCAAGAAGAAGAAGGGCGACGGCCGCGAGACGGTGCGGCTGACGCTCGACGGCGAGGAGCACGATCTCGTGGTCGGGTACGTCGCGGAGACGCCGGTCTGGCGGCCCTCGTATCGCCTGGTGATCGGCAAGGCCGAGAGCGCCGGCACGGGGAAGGCAGACCTGCAGGCCTGGGGCATCGTGCAGAACCAGTCGGGCGAGGACTGGAAGGGCGTACGGCTTTCGCTCGTCGCAGGCGCGCCGCTCGCGTTCCAGGCGACCCTCGACAAACCCGTGGTGCCGCCGCGCCCGGTGGTGACGGATCAAGGCGAGGTGATCGCGTCGGTGCCCGTGGGCGAGACGAGCCTGCCCACGATGGCGCCTGCGGCTCCTCCGCCTCCCCCGGCCATGCCGATGGACGCGTCGCGGACCGAAGAGGGCGGCGAGAGCCTCGATGGTCTGCTCGCCGAGGCCGAGGCCACGAAGGACGAGGCGGCAGACGGCGATTTCAGCGGTGAGGGCCGCGGAAGGGAGGCGACGCGCTCGTCGGCGACGCGCTCGGCGCCCGCGAAGAAGGGCCGCGTCGCGGCAAACTACGGCGGCGGATATCCGGCCACCGGCGCCGCGGCCGCACCCGCGCCGTATCCAAGGGAGATGCCGCCCCCGGTGACGCCGTCGAACCCGCGCAACGTGAACGCGCTCGCGGCCGTCGCGATGGAAGGCGGCACGACGCGTTACGATCTCCCCTTCGCCGTCGATATCCCGAACAAGAGCGCGACGATGGTGCTCTTGCTCGCGCAAAGCGTGCCAGGCGAGGCGATCTTCCTGTTCTCGCCGGACGGCGGCGTGCGCGACTCGTTCTCGCATCCGTTCCGCGTCGCGCGCTTCACGAACAACACGAAGGGCATCCTCGAAAAAGGGCCGATCGCGGTGTTCGACGGCGGCGCGTTCCTCGGGCAAGGCATGGTCGATCCGCTGCCGCCCGGGGCCGTGGCGACGGTGCCGTTCGCCCTCGAACGAGGTCTCGCCGTGACCACGGATCGCACCGAGGACGAGCTCAGCGCGCGTCTCGCGAAGATCGAGGCGGGGCAGCTCTACATCGAGCGCGACTGGGTCTACCACACGAAGTACACGATCAAGAACGGCACGGACTCCGACGCGAAGACGCTCGTGAAGCACGCCCGGATGCCCGGTACGCGGCTCGAGAATCCGCCCAAGGGCACCGAAGACAACGTGGGCACGGGCAGCGCGCTCGTCCCGCAGACGACGCCGAAGCGCGGGACGAACGTGCTCGACGTGGAGGAGCGCCGCAGCTTCACGCGCCAGGTCGACGCGCTGTCGCAGCTCGCCGACGACGCAGTGAAGGCCTACATGAACGATGCGCGCGCCGACAAGGTCGTGGTGGCGGAGCTGAAGAAGGCGTGGGACGCGCGCGGGAAGCTGCGGACGGCGCTCGACGAGCGAAACAAGCTGCAGTCCGAGCAGAACACGCTGGAGCGCGAGAGCGAGCAGCTCCGGAGGAACCTGAAGGCGATCGAGAAGATCAAGGACGACCCGCGGGACACGGTGTCGCGGCAGAACACCGAAAAGATGCGGCAGGACTTCACGGATCGTCTCGGCAAGGCGTCGACGCGCCTCGGCGAGATCACGAAGCGGCTGACGATCCTCGAGATCGAGGTGAACGAGCAGTCGGTGCGGCTGCGAGATATGCTCGCCTCGATCAAGCTGGAGAAGGCGCTGCCAACCCCGTGACGTGAGATGCGCGGGGCGTTGCCCCGCACCCCAGCAGGGGGCTGTCCGCCCCCTGCACCCCGGACCAGGCACGGCCTGGACCGAGGGCGGAAAAACCGCGCGATGCGCGGTTTTTCCGAAGGGCCCGGGGCAAGACCACGAGCGGCGTTGCCAGCTGAAACCCAGCCTTGAGCAGGCACGTCGTCGCCGCTGTCTCGACAGGCAAGGTCGTCACCGGTCTTGCCACGGCCCGTTCGATGAACTGCGCATCGCGCAGTTCATCGACCCCGGGTCCAGCGCTTGCGCTGGTCCGGGTCCAGGGGTGGACAACCCCTGGTCGGGGTCCGGGGTGAAACCCCGGCGCTACGCTGCCTCAGGCCTTCGAGGCCTTCGAAGACCCTGGCGAACGCGACGTGCCCGCGTGCGTCCACGTCCGCTCCGCGCCGAGTGCGAGCCAGGTCATCTCGATCGTTTGCTCTCCAACGACTGCGCCGACCTTGTCGCCCCACGCTGCGGGCTCGGGCAAGGAGAGGCTCTTTTGCCCCTTCAAGCCGTCGAGCGACGTGGGTGGCACCTCGAACGTCGCGATGCCTTCGCTCGCGAGCGCTCCTACCGCGGTGCTTGGGACGAATGGCGCGACGACGGCGCGGAGCGCGGGCAGATCGATCGTCTTCTCCACGACGGCGCGGACCTCGTCGAGCGAGCGCAGCACGACCACGACGCCGCCCGCGATGGGCGGACCCCCGGGCGTCGGTTGCGCCTCCGTGGATTTGCCGTTCGAGCCTGGCCGCGACGCGCCTTCGACCAGAGCGAGCACGAGCGGACCCTTCCACGACGCTGGCGGCGGCAACGCGGGCGACTTGCCTGCGGCCGTGCCCTCGCCCTTCTTGTCGCGCAGCACGAGCACGTCGTCGGTGGGCAGCGCGCGCGGCACGGTCACGCGCACGGGGCGCTTGAACGAGCGCGGATCGCCGACGGTCCCCGTGGCCACTGCGTACGCGAGCGTCTCGGCCGAGGCCACGACGAACGACGGCACGCCTGGCACGCGCGGCGCTGGCTCCGCCGTGCGGAGCGAGATCGTCCCCGCCGGCGGCGGATAGAGCTCCCCCGTCACGACGCGCCGATCGGGCTCGATGATGCGCGCGCCCGTGGCCACGAGATCCACGAGCGCGCCCGACTGCGCGAGGACCTCGAGCACCTGGCGCGACGGCGGCGCGACGAGCAGGTCGAGCCGGGAAGGAACACGCTTCGACTTGAGGAGGAGCGCGGCCGCGAGCATGTCGCGCAGGGTCACGCCGGAGTCGCCGCCGAGCACGACCTGGCCCACGGGTTTGCCTGCGAGATCCCGCACGGGTCGCACGACGCCCGCCTCGTCCATGAGCAGCGGATCCACCGTGCTGAGATCGAGCGAGACGACCTCTTCGCACGGCGCGCCCGGATCGGGGACGAGGGCGCGGTGCGCCTTGGATCGGCGCTGATCTCGAAGGAAGACCTCCGTCTTCTCGTCGCTCACGAACAGGGCCGCGGCGGCGCCGACCTGGGGCGCGATGCCGCAGAGCACCGCGCGCTCCGCGACCGAGAGCAGGCGCGCGCTCGGCCCCGCGAACTCGAGCACGACGGGGGCGTGATGCTCGGCCTCGATGCGCCGCACGATCTCGTCGATGCCCCGGCGCAGGAGCTCGAGCGCCACGTCGCGCGCGCACACGAACGGGCGCACGCGGCCCGAGAGGTGGATCTGCACGCTGCGTGGTGGGCGCACCCAGGTCGAGCCTGTCGCGAGGGCCTGGCCGAGCTGGCTCGGGGAGACCACGAGGGTCAGCATCCCGACTCCGCCGACGGGGGCGAGGCGCGCGTCGTCCGTGAGCGCGAGCCTCGCTGGCGCGGCGAAGCGCTCGAGGTGCACGGGCGCGGGAAAGCCGATGCCGCCGCGGGCGATGGGCACGTTGTACGCAGGCAGCTCCGGCGAGACGGCTTGCGGCGCGCCGGCGGCCACGTCGGCGAGGGCGCGCGCGTCGGTCACGCAGGTGCCGTCGTAGGCCACGGCCATCTCGACCGGGGTCTTCTTCATCCCGGCGGAGAGCGCCTCACCGAGGGCCCGGTTGGGCGATCGCGACAGGATGATCTGATCGACCTTGACCTGGACCAGATCTCCTCGGAGCTGCGGATCGGCGGCGCGTCCCGCGAGGATCTTCTGGGGCATCGTGCGGGGCGGATCCCCGGCTCGTGCGCGCATTTCTTTGGGCCGTCCTTCTCGTTCGGATACGTGTGGACAAACCAGGTGCCACCGCGATGGGACGGTGGGCACGTAGCCGCGACGCACGTTAGCCGCTTGACGGGACGAGGGTCAAGCGCCGGTTAGGGCGGGCCCGTAGGTGCGGGAATGGCCCGGTTGGCATCGGGATGCAAGAGGCAAAAGTGGCTCCCTGGAGACTGCCCGGACGATCGGAGGACGGAAAGCGCGCCTGGCCGGACGGACGTCCTGGGGTGCCAGGCCGCAAATCCGAGGCTCTTCGAACGAACCTCCCCTTTCTTTTTCCCGTCCGCCTCGGGTTTCGCTAAGGTTTCAGCCCATGTTCCAGAGCGTCCTCAAGGAGGTCGTCGAAGGCACCGAGGGTGGCATCGCCAGCCTCCTGATGGATTTCGAGGGCATCCCGGTCGACAGCTACTCGAAGCCCGACGCCCCCTTCGACATCAACACGATCGGCGCGGAGTTCAGCGTCGTCATCAAGTCGATCCAGCGTGCGGCCCAGATGCTCGAGGCCGGCGATACCGCCGAGATCGCCATCGAGGCTGCGAAGGTGACGACGGTCATCCGCGTGCTGAACGAACGACACTTCGTCGCAGTCTCCGTACGGCCCGACGGTAACGTCGGCAAGGCACGGTACATGCTGCGCGTCAAAGCGCCGGTCCTGCTGAAGGACATGTGAGCACCTCGCCGAAACGCATCCTCGTCATCTCGGGGCCGAACCTCGACAGGCTCGGCAAGCGCGAGCCTTCCATCTACGGCACGACCACCCTCGACGACATCCACAAGGCCGTCGAGGAGGTCGCGCGGAGCGAAGGCGTTCTCGTGTCGTTCCTGCAGTCGAACCACGAGGGCGAGCTCGTGACGGCCATCGGACGCGCCGCGGACGAAGGCTTCCACGGCATCGTCATGAACGGCGCCGGGCTCACCCACACCTCGGTCGTGCTGCACGACGCCATCCGCGCGAGCGGCCTGCCCGTGGTCGAGGTGCACATCACGAACACCGCGGCGCGCGAGCCTTTCCGTCACCACTCGATCACGGCCGGCGCGTGCCTCGGCACCGTCGCCGGCTTCGGTCCCGCGTCGTACGTGCTCGGCTTGCTCGGCCTCGTCTATCACCTGCAGCAGCGTGAAAGTTGACGTCCAGCGTCACAGCGCCGACACCCTCGAATCCCCTTCCTTTTTGCCATCCTTCCGCTAGAAAGCACCCCGACTCCGGCGGGTCGCTTCCTGGAGAGCGGCCCCCACCGCGCGGGAACGGATTGGCATGAACATCGACCTCAAGCAGCTCCGGACGCTGCTTCGCGTCCTCGAGAAGCGCAACGTCACCGAGTTCGAGTTCGAGGACGAACACGTGCGCATCAGGCTCGCGCGCGGCGTGGGTGGTGGCGCGCGCGTCGTCGCCTACGAAGAACGCCCCGAGGTCGCCCCCGGCGCTCCTCCGCCCCGTCCCGTCGAGGCCACGAGGGCCGAGAGCGACGAGAAGTGCGACTTCGTCACCTCGCCGTTCGTCGGCACCTTCTACCGCTCCCCCTCCCCCGACGCGCCGCCCTTCGTCGAGGTCGGGAGCGCGATTCGAAAAGGCCAGGCGCTCTGCATCATCGAGGCGATGAAGCTGATGAACGAGATCGAGTCCGACAGCGACGGCACGCTCGTCGAGATCCTCGCCGAGAACGGCAAACCCGTCGAGTTCGGTCAGAAGCTCTTCAAGATCCGGAAGGCCTGAGCGCCGCACCGGCAGAGAGGAGGTAGGCGTCTTGTTCGGCAAGATCCTCATCGCGAACCGCGGCGAGATCGCGATGCGCATCCTCCGGGCGTGCCGCACGCTCGGGATCCGCGCGGTCGCCATCCACTCGGACGTCGACGCGAGCGCGCCGCACGTGCGCTTCGCCGACGAGGCTGTGTGCGTGGGCCCGGCCGATCCGCGGCGGAGCTACCTGAACATCCCGCAGATCATCGCCGCCGCCGAGATCACGGGCGCCGACGCGGTCCACCCGGGCTACGGCTTCCTGTCGGAGAACGCCGAGTTCGCCGATCTCTGCCGGCGCTGCGGCCTGACCTTCATCGGCCCCACGCCCGAGGCGATGCGCCTCTGGGGCGACAAGGTCCGCGCGCGGGAAGCCGCGAAGAGGTTCGGCTTGCCGCTCCTGCCGGGCACCACGGTGCTCCGCGACGGCGACGACGCCGCGGCGCAAGCGGCGCTCGTCGGCTACCCCGTGATCCTCAAGGCCGCGGGCGGCGGCGGCGGTCGCGGCATGCGTGTCGTGCGCGAAGAGAGCGAGATCCGCCGCGCCTTCGAGACCGCGACGAGCGAGGCGCTGGCGGGCTTCAAGAACCCCGACGTCTACCTGGAGAAGTTCGTCGAGGAGCCGCGGCACATCGAGCTGCAGGTGCTCGGCGACAACCACGGGCACATCTTCACGTTCGGCGAGCGCGAGTGCTCCTTGCAGCGCCGGCACCAGAAGATCATCGAGGAAGCGCCGAGCCCGGCCATGACGCCGGACAAACGGGCCGAGCTCTCCGCGGCGTGCACGCGCGCGCTCATCGAGACCGGCTACACCTCGCTCGGGACGCTCGAGTTCCTGATGGATGAGCAGGGGAATCTCTACTTCATGGAGATGAACACCCGCGTCCAGGTCGAGCATCCGGTCACGGAGATGGTGACGGGCATCGATCTCGTGGAGAACCAGATCCGCGCCGCCGTGGGGGAATCGCTCAACCTCCCGAGCGGGCGCGCGCTCGGCTTGCGCGGACACGCGATGGAGTGCCGGATCAACGCGGAAGATCCACGCACGTTCGTCCCCTGGCCGGGCCTCATCACCGAGTACCTGCCGCCGGGCGGCGGCGGCGTGCGCGTCGACTCGGGCGTCTACGGGGGCTTCCGCGTGCCCAACAACTACGACCCCATGCTCGCGAAGGTGATCACGCACGGCGCGACCCGCGCCGAAGCGATCGCCCGCATGCGGTCGGCCCTCGACGAGTTCATCATCGGCGGCATCCGCACGAACATCCCGCTCCACCAGGCTCTCCTCAGGGATCCGGATGTGGTCGCCGGCAAGATGTCTACCCGCACGATCGAGCGACTGCGATTCTAGGAAAAGTACGAACGAGCCGGACAGGCGTGAGCGAATCTCGACGAGTCCCCTTCAATCGTCGGGGTGGCTTCCCCATATTTCATCGCTAAAGACAGCTGTCACGACAGGAACGCTGGTGATGCAAGACGGTCTGCAAGTCGACTTCTCCTCCTGGGTGAACGCCACCTCCGAACCCTCCGAGCTTGTCCTCGGCGAGCCCGGGTTCGTGTACGCCGATCTCTTCGACGCCGGTCGCCTGGCCGAGCTCACGGGGCGGTTTTACGCGTACTTCGAGGCTGCGGATCCCACGGGGTACGAGCGGTTCTCGAAGTACCGCGCGTGCCAGGGGAACGGCATGACCGCCGAGGAGATCTCGGAGGCCTTGCTGGCCGGCGCGCCGCACCTCTCCCGCTTCGTCGTGCGCCTCTTCGGCGTGGAGCGCGAGGCGGAGGCGCTCGCCGCGGGGGCCGAGGAGCGCTCGCCGCTCTGGGCCTTCAAGAAGGATTTCGCGAAGAAGCGCCTCTTCAAGACGGGCGCGGGCAAGGCATGGAAAGGCACGGCCGTCGAGGCCGCGCACGCGGCGCGGCGCGCGCTCGCGGCGGTCGGCGCGGACGCGAGCCGGCTGGAATGCGGATCCGAAGCGGAAGAGCTCGCGGTCGCGTCGGCGACGCTCGTGCTCCTCACGATCGACGATGTCGCGCGCAAGGCCGCGAAGGCGGGCGGCGCCGCGTGGACGCCCGAGCTCCACGAGAAGGCCGCGAAGGTGCGGGCCGTGATCGCCGCGGATCCGATGCTCACGCAGGTCGCCGCGGGCGCGGTGGCCGTCGCGGGGGATACGCCCACGGACGCGGAGGACGCCGTGATCGTCGCGTTCGCCCTCGACGCGGTGGAGGCGTGGCTCGCGGCGCGGCGCGTCGATCACCACGATCCTGCGCGTCGCTGGTCCTCGCTCAAGGCCCCGGCGACGCTCGACCACAACCAGCTCGTCCAGCTCCGCCGCGCGGACGACAAACTGCCCGAGCTCTTCGTCGGGCCCGAGCACGAGCGGCGTCACCGCGACGGCTTCGCGCTCACCGATCGGCGCGGGACCGCGCGCGAGGTCGAGAGCGAGGTCGACTACTGCCTCTACTGCCACGATCGCGACAAGGACTCGTGCTCGAAGGGCCTGCGCGACAACAAGACCGGCGCGATCAAGCCGAACCCGCTCGGCGTGACGCTGAACGGCTGCCCGCTGCACGAGAAGATCAGCGAGATGCACGTGATGCGGCGGAGCGGCGACTCCATCGCGTCGCTCGCGCTCGTCTGCATCGACAACCCGATGCTGCCCGGCACTGGTCACCGCATCTGCAACGACTGCATGAAGGCGTGCGTCTACCAGAAGCAGGAGCCGGTCAACATCCCGCAGATCGAGACGAGCGTGCTCACGGACGTGCTCGGTTTGCCCTGGGGCTTCGAGATCTACGGCCTGCTCTCGCGCTGGAACCCGCTCAACGTGAAGCGGCCGCATCCGCGCCCGTACATCGGCAAGAACGTGCTCGTCGTCGGCCTCGGGCCCGCGGGCTACACGCTCTCGCATCACCTCGCGCTCGAAGGTTTTGCGGTGGCGGCGGTGGACGGCCTCAAGATCGAGCCGCTCCCGGTCGAGCTGACGGGTGATGCCACGCGTCCTCCGCGGCCGGTGAAAGAGTACAAAAAACTCTACACGGAGCTCGACGAGCGCATCCTGCTCGGGTTCGGCGGCGTGAGCGAGTACGGCATCACGGTTCGTTGGGACAAGAACTTCCTGACGGTCCTCTACGTCACGCTCGCGCGTCACCAGAACTTCCGCGCCTACGGCGGCGTGCGGTTCGGCGGGACGCTCGATCTCGACGATGCGTGGAAGCTCGGCTTCGACCACGTCGCGATCGCGGCGGGCGCGGGCCGGCCGACGATCATCCCGCTCAAGAACAACGTCGCGCGCGGCATCCGCAAGGCGAGCGACTTCCTCATGGCCCTGCAGCTCACGGGGGCTTACAAGCGCTCGTCGCTCGCGAACCTGCAGGTGCGCCTGCCCGCGATCGTGATCGGCGGCGGCCTCACGGCGATCGACACCGCGACCGAGCTCATCGCCTACTACATGATCCAGGCGGAGAAGACGGACGCGCGCGTGGCGAAGCTCATCGCCGAGCGCGGCGAGGCCGCCACGATGGCCTCCTTCGACGAGGAGGAGCGCGAGTTCGTCCAGGAGCAACGCGCGCACGCGGCGCAGATCCGCGAGGAGCGCGAGAAGGCGCAGCGCGAGGGCCGCGCGCCGAACCTGCAGAAGCTGCTCGACGCGTGGGGCGGCGTCTCGCTCGTCTACCGCAAGCGCGTGATCGACTCGCCGGCGTACCGCCTGAACCACGAAGAGGTCGCGAAGTCGCTCGAGGAGGGCGTGCGGTACATCGAGAACATGGCGCCGGTCGAGGCGGTCCTCGACGAGCGCGGGCACGTGCGCGGCATGATCTTCGAGCGCCAGAAGGTCGACGAGGCCGGCAAGTGGACCTCGAGCGGCGAGATGATCGAGCTCTCGGCGCGCAGCGTGTGCGTCGCGGCGGGCACGAGCCCGAACGTGATGTACGAGAAGGAAAAACCCGGCACGTTCGCGTTCGACAAGAAGAAGCAGTACTTCCAGCCGCACAAGGCGTTCGTCGACGAGGCGGGAAAGCTCCACGTCGAGTCCGTGGCGGATCCGCGCGAGGGCTTCTTCACGAGCTACAGCGACGGCGCGCACGCGGTGAGCTTCTACGGCGACAACCACCCGTACTACGCCGGCAGCGTGGTCAAGGCGATGGCGAGCGCGAAGGACGCGTATCCGCACGTGGTCTCGCTCTTCGCGAACGACATCGCGCGCCTCGGCGAGGAGCCGCAGGCCGCGCGCGACGAGCGGCGGCGCGCGCTCTACGCGAAGCTCGACGACGACTTCAAGGCCGTCGTCGTGAAGGTCGAGCGCCTCACGCCGACGATCATCGACGTCGTCGTGCGCGCGCCCGCCGCGGCGCGGAAGTTCGAGCCCGGCCAGTTCTACCGGCTGCAGAACTACGAGGCCTTCTCGAAGGTCGTCGAAGACACGCGCCTCGCCATGGAGGGCATCGCGCTCACGGGCGCGTGGGTCGACAAGGAGAAGGGCCTGCTCTCGCTCATCGCGCTGGAGATGGGCACGTCGACGCGCCTGCTCTCCTCGCTTCGCGTGGGCGAGGAGGTCGTGGTCATGGGCCCGACCGGCACGCCGACCGAGATCCCCACGGGCGAGACGGTGCTGCTCGCGGGCGGCGGCCTCGGCAACGCGGTGCTCTTCTCGATCGCGAAGGCGCTCAAGGCGAGCGGCGCGAACGTCGTGTACTTCGCGGGCTACAAGAACGGCGAGGATCTCTTCAAGCAGGAGGAGATCGAGGCCGCGACGGACCAGGTCGTGTGGTGCACGGACGCCGGCGCGGAGATCGCGCCGCGCAGGCCCGCGGATCGGCACTTCCGCGGCAACATCGTGCAGGCGATGAAGGCCTACGCGGAGGGCGCGTTCGGCGGCGAGATGTTCAAGCTCTCGCAGGTGAGCCGCATCATCGCGATCGGCTCCGATCGCATGATGAACGCGGTGCGCGAGGCGCGGCACGGCGTGCTCGCGCCGCACCTGAACCCGAAGCACGTGGGCATCGTGAGCATCAACTCGCCGATGCAGTGCATGATGAAGGAGGTCTGCGCGCAGTGCCTGCAGCGCTGGGTGGATCCGGAGACGGGCAAGGAGCAGTTCGTCTTCACCTGCTACAACCAGGATCAACCCATCGATCGCGTGGACTTCAAGAACCTGTCGGCACGCCTCCGCGCGAACAGCGCGCAGGAGAAGCTCACGAACATGTGGCTGGATCGGCTCCTCGCGAAGAAGCCCGATCTCAGGCGGATCTAGGAGCAAGCGCGCCGTGCACCCGCTCGCCGAGAAGGTGCTCGCCCGGGACATGCGTGGCACGGCCCGGGCCTGCCGTTTGGCCGACGATCGCACCGGGGACTATCTTACGGTCCTGAAGGATCTGTTCCCGCACACGGGCCGCGCCTGGACCATCGGCGTGACGGGCAACCCCGGCGCGGGCAAGAGCACGCTGACGGATCGGCTGATCGCGGTCTTCCGCAAGCAAGGCAAGCGCGTCGCCGTGGTGGCGATCGATCCGACGAGCCCGTTCTCCGGCGGCGCGATCCTCGGCGATCGCATCCGAATGCAGGCGCATTTCAGCGATCCCGAGGTGTTCATCCGATCGCTCGCGACGCGCGGCGCGCTCGGCGGTTTGTCGAGGTCGGCCGCGGACGTGATCCGCGTGCTCGACGCGTGGGGCGCCGACGTGATCCTCGTGGAGACGGTCGGGGTCGGTCAGGACGAACTGGAGATCACGCGCACCGCCGACACGACGCTCGTCGTGATGGCGCCGGGGCTCGGCGACGACGTGCAGGCGATCAAGGCAGGCCTGCTCGAATGCGCGGACGTGTTCGCCGTGAACAAGGCGGATCGCGAGGGCGCGGACACCGCGGTGCGGGACCTCGAGCTCATGATCGCGCTCGGCGGCGAGGTCGTGAAGGCGGGCGTGCACAGCCGCGGGCACGCGGCGGGGACGCTCGACATCCAGAAGCAGGTGGTGCGGCACGACGCGAACAAGTGGGTGCCGCCCGTGGCGCGGACCGTATCGACCCGCGACGAGGGCGTGGCCGCGCTGGTGACGCAGCTCGAAGCGCACCACGCATGGCTCACGGGCACGGAGTCAGGCGCGGCGCGGCGGTTCGAGCGGCTCCGCGAGGCGATGCGCACGCAGCTCCGCGAGGCGTTGCTCGATGCGGCGATGGGCGAGCTCGGCGGCGCGCTCGACGACGCCGCGCAAGCCGTGGCGCATCGGCAGACCGATCCGTACACGGCCGCCGAGCGGCTCGTGACCGCGTTTCGCGGCCGTTAAGCCCGTCCGCTCCCCTTCCCTTTCGCAGCCGCTTTCTTCGGCGCGATCCGCGTCGCTCCGCCCTTCTTCACGACGACCTTCTTCGCGGTCGCCTTCGTCGCCTGCTTCGCCACGGCCTTCTTCGTGGCCGCTTTCTTCGTGGCCTTTTTCGGCGCCGCCTCGATGACCACGGCCGGTCGCTTCCTCGGCGGCTTGCGCCCCACGTTCTCCGCCGCGAATGCGCTCGGGCACGCGTCGTTCACCCCGCACGCCGCGCACGCGGGCTTCTTCGCGAAGCAGACCCGCCGCCCGTGGAAGATCAGGACGAGCGACAGCATGTTCCAGTCCTCGGGCGGAAACAGCGCGCAGAGCGCCTTCTCGATGGTCTCGGGCTTCTGCTCCGTGGTCCAGCCGAGCCGCTGCGACAGCCGCTGCACGTGTGTATCCACCACGACGCCCTCGGGCCGGCCAAACGCGACGCCGAGCACCACGTTCGCGGTTTTTCGCCCGACGCCGGGCAACTCGACGAGCTGGGCGAGCGTGCGCGGCACCTCGCCGCGGTGCTTCTCCACGAGCTTCTTCGCGAGCCCGACGATGTTCTTGCCCTTCTGGTTGAACATCCCGAGCCGTTCGCGCAGGAGCGCCGCGACCTCGGCGACCGGCGCGTTCGCGAGCGAGGGCGCGTCGGGCCAGCGAGCGAACAGCTTCGGCGTGATCTGATTGACCAGCACGTCCGTCGTCTGGGCGCTCAGCACCGTGGCGACGAGGAGCTGGAACGGGTTCACATGGTCGAGCTCGCAATGCGCGTCCGGGTGGATCACGCGGAGGCGCCTGAATGTTTCCTGCGCGAGCGCGTGCGGCTGGTTCGTCGCGGTCATGCCTCGGGTTCCGGTAGAAATGGCCATCGCCCCGCGATCTCGCTCGGTACGAGCGACATCGGCGGGGCGATGGTTTTACCTTCTGGAACCCCGTTTGTCTCGGGATCAGCTCACGAACGCGCGCTTTCGCGTCTCGTACTCGTCGAGGAGCTTCTCCACGCTGGAGAGGGCGTTCTCGACGGCCTCCTGCACCATCTGGAGCACGGTCGTGGCCGAGCCCTTGAGCGCCTCGTAGTAGCGCTGGCGCTCGGTCGAGTGGATGATCGACGGCGGCAGGCCCGAGCGGATGAGCAAGAGGTTCATGAACAGCCGCGCGACCTTGCCGCTGTCCGACTGGAAGGGATAGACGCGCAGGAGATCGTAGTGGGCGCGGGCCGCGATGCGCAGGCCATTGCGGGTCTTGCGCGTCTCGGGATCGTTCAGCCAATCCACGATCTGCCGCACCTTGTAGGCGATCTTGTCCGGCGGCGCATACTCGTGGAAATACAGCCGGTGCTGCGGGATGTCCTTGCGGTACTTGACGGTCTTGATGTCTCCCTCTTCCGGATGGAGGATGAGGTAGATCTTCTTGATCACGTCGATCGTAATGGGCAGCTTCTTCTTGCCGTAATCGCGGACGAACTCGATCGCCTCCTTGTGGCGGCGAATGTCGTCGTAGGTCGGCTGAAGGTTCGTGTCCGAGACCGGCGGCGCATAACCGGAGAGCGCCGTGCGTAGCTCCTCGAACGTGTACACGACGCCTTCGAGCGCGCTGTCGTGGAAGATCCACGACATGTCGAAGCGGTCCGTGTAGTTCTTCTGGAACTCCTCGCTCTGCGAGGTCAAGCGCTTTTCGATGACCTCGGAGCGCTCCTCGATGGTCGCGCGGCGCTGCGGGGGAAGGAGCGGCAAGGGGAGCGCCACGACGCGCGGCGCAGGCTCGCGCACCGCGATGAGGCGGCCCTCGCGCGGCTTGTCGGCCTTGAGGAGCTTGCCCTCTTTGCCCTTCTTCTTGTCCTTCTTGTCCTTGCCGCCCTTTTCCTTGGCGACCGGCTCTCGCTCCTCGACCGGCCTCTCCTTGGCGGCCTTGCCCTTCTCCTTGAGCGGGAGGGCCTTGGCCTTTTCCTTCGGAGCCGGGGCCTTCTCGGCCTCCTTCTCCTTGCGGGCTTCCTTGTCCTTCTTCGCCGCCTTCGCCTTCCGGAGGGCTTCCTTGGCGGCGAGCCGCTCGGCCTCCTCCGCCTCGCGCGCGGCGCGGGCCTTGGCGGCGGCCTCGGACTTCCGGGCCTCCTTGGCCTCCTTGGCCTCCCTCGCCTCCCGGGCCTCGGCGGACTTCTTGCGGGCCTTCTCGACGGCGCGGACCTTCGCGGCCGGGCGAGCTGGGCGCTTCGGGCGGGCCGGCTTGGCGACGCGCTTTGCCGGGCGGGCCTTCGCGACCGGGCGGGCGGCGCGTTTGACCTTCGCGAGCGCGGCCTTCTTCTTGCGCGGGATCGCGCGCGCCTTCTGACGCTCCGCCGCGCGGGCGGGTTTGCGCGCGACCTTCTTCGACTTCTTCTTCGCGATGGCGCGCTTGACCCTCTTCTTCGCCGGGCTAAGCGCCTTGCGGACCGGCGCGCGTTTGGCCCGGACGACCGCTACCTTTTTCTTCGGCTTCGCCGCCTTTGCCTTCTTCGCGGCCGCGCGCTTTTTCACCACGGCCACGCGCTTCGTCGCGCGCGCGGCGGCGGCCTTGCGGACGGCCTTCTTGGCGGCTGGCTTCGCTCGCTTCGTGGCCTGCGCACGCGGCTTTTTCTTGAGCTTTGCCGCCGCGGTTTTTCGCGACGGGGCTGCGCGCCGACTCGCCTTGGCTCGGGTAGCTGCCTTCTTCTTGGTGTTCTTGGCCAATTTACGGGTCTTTTTAGCCGCCATGGAGCGTGATTCCAGCGGTCGCTCGGAGAACCCCCCGCGGCGACACGGCACGATGAGTCTGTCGGGCCCCTCGGGGCCCGTGCGACGGGGCGTGAGGGTAGCAACCAAGGATTTTGCCCGTCAACCGCTGTTCTTGCACGAACGGCGCTGACTCGTCGCCCCAATTCGTACCGCCCCGGCCCAGAAGCGCGCAAAAGGGCCGCTCGGTGCCCTGTTCGACGCTCGGGGCGCCGGGTCGCCTGACGGCGCCCTTCGCCCCAAACCCCGAGATCGGCCCTTTCGAGCTGGTCGAACGGAGACGATCAGGCGTCGATGTTGATGCCCAGCTTACGACGGATCGCGAAATAATCCTCGCCGACCGAGAACAGAACGAGCTCCTTCAGGCGCTCCTTCTGCGGCACGGCGCTCGCGGAGTCGTCGGCGGCCTTGATGATTTCCTGTGCAATCTCGAGGTCGTTCGCCACGACGAAGCCCGCGCGATCGGCCGTGAGGTCGACGCCCGCGACCCACTTCTTGAGGTCGATCGCGCCGGCCTGGAGGAGCTTCGTGACGGCGCTCGCGAGCTCGTCGCGCCGCGCGCCCGTGATCACTGCCTCGATGACCGCGAGGTTCTCCTTCACCGGACCCTCGATGTCCTTGGAGATCGGGAAGTTCGGGGAAATGAGCTTGATCGCCGCGAAGAGCCACGCCCGGAGCCCCGTGCCCGTGGGGACGAGGTAGCGGAGGTACATGCCGGGCCGGTAGTACGTGAGGTGGCGGCTCGCGATGAACGCGCCCATCTGCGGAGGGACCTCCGTGGCGAGCGCGGCAGCGCCGAGCACGATCGCGGGGTTGTGGGCGTGGAGGAACGAGAGGCCTCCCGGATCCATGGGATTCTGGAAGCAGAGGGGCAACTCGAGGCCCAGCACGCCGGCCGCGAAGACGATCGTCTGCGAGAGCGGGTACGGGTGCCGCATGAGGTCGATGGCGTAGGCCATCTGGTAGCCGAGCGCCTCCAGAGGCTGGCCGTTCTTCATGATCACGGCCGGCTGGATGACCGCGAAGACGTTCGTCAACAGCGGGTCGGCGTCCGGGTGCGTGAGGTTCGTGAACCAGTCCTCCTCGCCGAGCGGGACCTGCGCCGCGGCCGCCGTGTCCGAGCGCATGCGCTTGAAGAAGCGCTCCTCGTCGGGCTCGGCGAAGCTCATCAGCGTGAGGGCCTGGCAGAGGCAGTACGCCGAGTCCGCTTTCTTCGACTCGGTGTAGAGCTTGCGCAGGAGCTTGTACGGCTCGGGGCGGTAGGGATTGCGACGGAGCAGGAGCGACTGCGCCGCCACGGCCTTGTCGAGGTACTGCGCGGGGTCGCTCGCGTAGAGCTTGGCGAGCAGCTCCTCGCGCTCGTGGTTCTCGGGATCGAGCGTCTGCGCGGCCTCGTACGCGTCGATCGCGTCGGCGATGGCGCCGAGCTTGTCCTTGTAGAGCGCGCCGAGCTTCTCCATCGTGGCGAGCACCTTCGCCGTGTCGTTGCGCTCGGTCGCTCGCTCGAGATCGACGCGCACGAGGCGCTCGACGCCCTCCCAGTCGCCCTTCTGCTCGCGGACCTCGATCGCCTCGGCGAGCGCCTTTTCGAGCGAGGGATCGAGCTCGAGGACCTGGTCGTAGTACTCGATCGCCTTGTCCGAGTCGCCGAGCTGACGCCAGCTCACGATCGCGGCGGTGTGCATGTACTTCGCCTTTTGCCGCTTGTCGTCGATCTTGCTCGCGAGCTTGAGCACGACCTCGATGAGCTTCGACCAGTCCTTCTCCTCGCTGTAGAGCTGCATCAGCTTGGTCAGGATCTTCCGATCGTCCGGGCGCTCGTCGAGCGCGGCGACGTAGCTCTTCGCCGCGCGGGTGCGATCGCCGAGCTGCGCGGCCATGATGTCGCCGACGTCGAGGAGCAGCGCGACGCGCTCGTCGCCGCTGACGACGTCGATGCGGCGCATCTTGAGGCGGATGACCTCCTCCCAGTCCTTCTTCGCCTCGTAGAGCCGCACGAGCGCCGCGATCGGCTCGGGCGCCTCGGGCATCAGGTCGGCCGCGTCGAGCAGCGGCGAGACCGCCTCCTCGACCTCGCCGAGCGAGAGGCGTGCCTGGCCGAGGTAGAGCATCGCCTCGGCGCGATCGACCGGATCGAGCTTGTCGCCGAAGCGGTTCGTGAGATCGACGTAGAGCGCGGCGCTCTCCTTGTACTGCTTGGCGTCGTAGCGGACCTTCGCCGCGCGGCGGATCGCCTGCGGGACGTCGGGCGCGAGCGCGAGCAGCGTCGGGAGAACCGAGACGGCCTTCTCGGTCGAGCCGATCTTGCTGAGCGCGTCGATGTAGTGGCTGACCACGTCGAGCGCGAGGTCCTTCGGCATCGCGTCGGAGCGGTTCGCCAGCGATTCGAAGTGCTTGGCCGCCTCGACGAAGCGAGATGCGTTGAAGGCGATCTCGCCCGAGACGTAGAGCGCCTTCATGTTCGTCGGATCGAGGTCGATCGCCTTCGTCGCGGCCGCCTGGGCGCGGTCGGTGTCCTTGAGCTTCTCGTGCAGGAGGAAGGCCATCTCGCCGTAGTGGCGCGCCTTCGCGAGGTTGCCCTCGGCGGCCTCGATCTCGCGGCCGAGGAGCTCGACGGCGCTCGTGGCGTCGCCGCGCGCGAGGTAGGCGGCGCGGAGCGCGGTGGAGGCCGCGACGTTGCCGGGCTGCGCGTCGAGGGCCTTCTTGTAGCGCTCGATCGCGCCGTCGCGATCGCCCTTGTCGTCGAGCAGCTTGGCGGCGCGGATCCAGAGATCGGCGCGCGTCTCGGGCGTCGTGGCCTTGACGGCGAGCGACTCGATCGCGGAGAGCGCGGCGAGCGCGTCGCCGGTCGCGGCGCGGACGTTCGCGAGCGACTCGAGGGCGCCGCCGTGCTGCGGATCGATCTCGATGACCTTCTCGTACGCCTTCGAGGCGCGCTCGGGCGAGCCGACCTGCTCGACGAGGACGCGGCCCATCGCGAGGAGCTGCTCGATGCGGCGCTTGTCGTCGGTGACGATGCGGAGGAGGCGCTCGTAGAGCGAGACGACGTCCTCCCAGCGCTCGAGCGCGCGGTAGTGCCGCATGAGCGCGGTGAGCGTTCCCTCGTGCGCCGGATCGATCTGGAGGATCGCCTCGTACGCCTCGGCGGCCTTGCCGTGATCGAGGAACTGCTCGTCGTGGATGCCGGCGAGCCGCTCGTAGAGGTTGATCTTCTGGCGCGGCGTCGCGCTGATCGCGATCTGCTTCTCGATGTTGCCGACGAGCTCCTTGTAGCGGCCCGTGCGGTTGTAGATGCGATCGAGCCCGCGCAGCGCGGTGAGGCCGTGCGGGTCGACGTCGAGCGCGGCCTCGTAGCGGCGCGTGGCCTCGCCGAGGTCGTTCAACTGATCCTCGTAGAGCTCGGCGACCTTGCAGATGGCCTCGACGCGGGCCTCGCCGCGGAGCGCGTCGGCGCGGCGCTCGAGGATCTTCGCGTAGCCGGCCCAGTCCTCCTGGCGGTGGTAGATGCGACCGAGCGCCTCGGCGGCTTTGTCGTTGCTCGGGTCTTCCTGGAAGATGTGCTCGAAGAGATCGCGGGCGCGCGAGGCGTCGTTGAGCCGCGTCTCGAGGACGTCGGCAGCCTCGGCGCGGATCTCGCGGGAGCGCTCCGGCGTCGCGGCGCGATCGGCGCGGGTCTGGAGGATCTGGCAGAGCTCCTGCCACTGCTGCGCGCGACGGTAGAGCTGCGCCATGCCGTCGAGCGCGCCGTCGTGCCCGGGCTCCGCCGAGAGCACGGCCTGGAAGCAAGGAAGGCCCATGTCGGGCCGCGCGATCTTCTCGGAGTACCAGCGCCCGAGCAGGTTGAAGAGCGCGATCTTGTCCTCGGTCGACATCTCCGCGCTGGTCGTCGCGGTGCTCAGGATCTGGAGCGCCTCGGCCCAGACCTTCATGTCGCTGCCGGCCGAGCGCTCGAGATCCTTCGCGTAGTCCTGGTTCTGCGGGAGGATGGAGAGCGCCTGCGCGAAGGCGAAGACGCCCTGCTCGACGTCCTCGAGCTCGCGCACGTAGAGGCGGCCGATCTCGTTCAGCGCGCGCGCCCGCGCCGGCGGATCCTGCGCCTTCTCGCTGCGCTCGAGGAGCATCTCGACGACCTCCTCGTACTTCTTGAGCTGCCTTCGGACGTCCTCGAGCGCGCTGAACGCGACGTCGTCGTCCTCGTCGAGCTCGACGATCTGCTGGAGCACGCCCTCGGCCTTCTCCAGATCCTTCGCGACGTTCTCGTACGTGCGGGCGGCGCGGAAGAGGAGCTGCTTCTTGGTCTCCGCGGCCTTGATCTTCTCGCCCGCGCTCTCGCCCTCGTCGACCTCGGAGGCCGCGATGACGAAGGCCTCGGCGACCTTGTGCGGATCCGCGCCGTCACGCGAGGCGCTCTCCAGCGCGAGGGCCGAGTCGTGATCCGTGGGATCGGCGAGGAGCAGATCGGCGAGGTCGTTGATCTCCTCGTCGGTGAAGGTCTTGCCCTTGGGCGCTTCCTCAGCGCTCTTGGCCGTGGGATCGACGAGGTCGAGCGCGCCGCTCACGCCCTTGGGGCGCGCGCTCGGGTTCTTGTCGAGCAGGCGCGCGATGATCTCGTCGAGCTCCTTGTTGACCCAGCCCTTCGGCGCGATCGAGGAAGTTGCCGGCGCCTCGCGGACGAGGTGCGCGGCGGCGACGTCGGCGCCGGTCTCGCCGTTGAACGGAGGCTTGCCCGCGAGGAGCTCGAAGAGCATGGCGCCGAAGCCGTAGATGTCGCTCTGCGCGTCGAGCGCGCCGGCGCGGATCTGCTCGGGCGAGAGAGCGCGGGCGAGCGTGGGGACACCGAAGGGACCGCCCACGCCGGCGCCGAGGCGATCGCAGCCCACGTCGACGAGGTACGCGCGGACCTTGCCGCCTTCGCCGCGGCCGACGAGCACGTTCTCGAGCTTGATGTTGCCGTGCACGACGCGCGCCTCGTGCAGCGCGGTCAGGGCCGAGAGGACGGAGCGGACGATCTCGCGCGCCTCGTTCATGTGCAGCGCGCCCGTGCGCGTCACGCGCGCGGCGAGCGGCTGTCCGTCGATGGGCGCGTATGCGACGTACGCGTGGCCCGAGACGACGCCGGCTTCGAGCGACGCGGGCAGGCCCTCGTGCTGCACCTTCGCGGCGAGACGAACGGCCGTGAGGAAACGCTGGAGAGCGCGCGGACCGGAGGCGGCGTCCTTGCGAAAGACCTTGAGGATCCGCTCCTCGGGCTTGTCCTCGCCCTCGACTTTCCGGGTCGCGGCGTAGACGACGGCGCGCGGGCCCTCGCCGATCTTGCGCGTGACGGTGAAGGCGCCGAACGCCTCGCCGGCTTTGATCTCGGTGTCGGCGCTCGTGCCCTTCTTCGCGAGCTCGCGCAGCTTCGCGTCGGCCTCGGGCCTCACGGCGAAGATCGCGTCGAGCAGCGCGCCTTCGGCGTCGTTCTCGAAGCAGCGATCCGTGAGAGCGCGCGCGAAGGATGCCTTCGAGACGGCGCCTCCAACCTGGGCCGGATCGAGCCCGAGCAGCTCGCTCGACAGCGCGGTCATTTCATCGAGCGAGAAGAGGCGCTCGAGCTCACCTCGGACGATATCGATCGACATGCAATCTCCTCGGATCCTTCGCGCGGGCGTCCTCGTCTGGTCATCGTTCGGTCCAGCCGAACCGACCAGGGCGTCCGCGGGCGGGCGTATGCTAGCCAAAGGTCCGGTCGTTCGCGAAGAACAACCGACGCAAAAGCACGGATCTTTACGAAGGACGCGAGCCCGGAAAGTTGACCGGGCGCCCGCGGCCGTGGCAGGGAGGAAGACGTGCGTCGACTCACCTTGGCGATCGAGCGGGTGCTGCCGGTCGGAATCCTCATCGTGGCGGTCATCGGGGTGCCGGTGATGATCCTCTCCCCGGAGGGTCTGCCGCGTCTGCGTGGGCTCGAACGGGAGCTCGAGCAGGTGGAAGAGGAGAGCGCGGAGATGCACCGCGAGATCGACGCGCTGCGTGGGCGGGTCGAGCGGCTGCGGGACGATCCGACGGCGGTCGAGCGCATCGCGCGGGACAACCTCGGGCTCGTGCGACAGACCGAGGTCGTCTTCCAGTTTCCAGCGTCGCGGTGAGGACCCCCTCGCCAACATAAAGAGTGATATCGTTCGCGCCGTGTCCGTGGAGTTGGGGCGACGCCTGATCGCGGCGAATCTGGTGACGCGGGAGAAGGTGCAGGCGGCGCTGCTCCTGTCGGTCGTGCGGGGAATTCCCTTCACGCGCGCGCTCGTGGATCGCGGAGCGATCACGGAGGCCGAGCTCGACGAGGAGATCGCGCGGTACGCAGGTCCCGGGCTTCGCCACGTGCAAGGCGCGCCGGACCTCGTGGCGAAGTTGCCGCGCGCGTTGTGCCGGAGGCTCTGCGCGCTGCCGACGCGGCTCGATCCGTTCACGGGGACCGTGGACGTGGCCGCGGCCGATCCGCTCGACACGCACATCGAGGCGGAGATGTCGTTCCACCTCGGCGCGCCGGTGCGCGTGCTGCGCGCGCCGATCGGCGCCGTGGAAGAGGCGATCCGGCGGATCGAGCTCACCGCCGCGCAACCCGAGGCTCCGAAGAAGCCACGAGGTCGCCGCATCACGCCGCCCTCGCCTTTCGGCGCGCCGCAGTCGTCGATCCCGCCGCCGCCCACGATCAGCACGCCGATCCCGCTCGTGAAACGCGTGCCGGAGGGCGGTGACGCAGATCCGACGAACGCAGCCACGCCGCCCACGCGGCGCGGCGCGCCGGGGACGTTGCGTGGAGCGGCGCCGCTCGAGCGGCCCGTTCGTTCCGCGTTGCCCGCGACGAAGGCCGCGGCAGCAGCTCCGGCGAGCGGAGACGATCCGCCGCGCGTGTCGTTTCCCTCGACGCCGCCGCCGGGCCCGGCGTCGGTTCCCTCGCCGCTCGCCGTGGCGCCTCCCGAGCTCACGGCGTGGCGCGGCGCGACGCGTCCGACCCTCGATCCATCGGTGTTCTCGCGTTCGCCGTCGAGCGACGGAGGCACGGCGCCGCGCGTCGTGGGCGACGCGGCGAGCGCGGAGAAGGCCGAGCGAGCGGCGGCGATGTGGACGACGCACGACGCGCCCGTCTCGCATGCGCTCGCGCCCGCGCTCGGGGCCCCGATCGCGGAGCCGCTTGCAGGGCCGAACTCGTTCGCGCCCGCGCCGTCGGCGCGTCGTGGTGGTGGTGTGTCGGTGCCGCCGCCCGCGATGTCGCTTCCGATGCCCGCGAAAGGCCAGGTGACCGCGCCTGCGCCGACGCTCGCCCCGGACTCCGAGGAGGAGCCGCAACGCCAGACGTTCGTCGGTCCGCCTCCCCTGCCCTTCCCGGATCCGAGCGCGATCCTCGGGGCGCTCGCGCGCGCCGCGACGCGCGACGAGATCGTCTCGCTCGCGCTCGGAGGCGCGGCGCTCTTCGCGCGACGCGTGGCGCTCTTCGCGGTCAAGCGCGACGGGTTCCACGGATGGACGTGCAACGAGGACTTCGGGGACGAAGAGGCGCTGCGAGCGCTCTCGATCCCGCACGACGTGCCGAGCGTGTTCGCGACGGCGACGGCGACGTCGATCTACCTCGGGCCCGTGCCCGAGACGGAGGCGCACGCGGGGCTGCTCGCGGTGATGGAGCGCGCGAGCTCGGACGTGGCCGTCGTGGCGGTGCGCGTCGCGGGGCGGCCGGCGGCGGTGCTCATGGTCGACGATCTCGGCGACACGCTCACCGGCACGCGCAGGATGGACGAGCTCGCCCGCGCCGTGGGCGAGGCGCTCGCGCGGCTCTTGTCGGCGCGAGGTTGAACGTCGAGGACGACGAACCATGAAGAGCGACGACCGAGCGGAAGGCCAGGCGAAGGAAGAGTTCGAGAAGCGGCTCGCGAAGGCGCGCAAGGCGGCGAGGCCACGCGCGCCGCTGCTCTCGGGGCCGCCCGGATCGGTTGGCGAAGGCGCGGACGATCTCTACGACGAGGAGACGCTCGAGCGCCTCGGCTTCGAGCCCGCGCGTGATCTCGGCTTCCCGGGGATGCCGCCGTTCACGCGCGGCGTGCAGCCGAACATGTACCGCGGGCGCCTCTGGACGATGCGGCAGTACGCTGGCTTCGGCACCGCGGAGGAGTCGAACGCGCGTTACCACTACCTGCTCTCGCAGGGACAAACCGGGCTCTCGGTCGCGTTCGATCTGCCGACGCAGATGGGGCGCGACTCGGATCACGCGCTCGCGGCCGGCGAGGTGGGGCGCGTGGGCGTGGCGATCGACTCGCTCGGCGACATGCGGCGGCTGCTCGCGGGGCTTCCGCTCGACACGATCTCCACGTCGATGACGATCAACGCGACGGCGGCGACCCTGCTCTCGCTCTACATCGCGGTCGCGGACGAGGCCGGGGTCCCGAGGGACAAACTTCGCGGCACGATCCAGAACGACATCTTGAAGGAGTACGTGGCGCGCGGGACGTACATCTACCCGCCGCGGCCTTCGATCCGGCTCATCAGCGACATCTTCGCGTTCTGCTCGAAGGACGTGCCGCACTGGAACACGATCTCGATCAGCGGCTACCACATGCGCGAGGCGGGCTGCGACGCGGCGCAGGAGCTCGCGTTCACGCTGGCCGACGGGATCGCGTACGTAAAAGCCGCCGTCGAGGCCGGGCTCGACGTGGACGACTTCGGCGGGCAGCTCTCGTTCTTCTTCAACGGGCACAACAACGTGCTCGAGGAGATCGCGAAGTTCCGGGCGGCGCGCAGGCTCTGGTCGTCGATCATGCAGGAGCGGTTCGGCGCGAAGACGGACCGGGCGCGGGCGCTCAAGTTCCACTGCCAGACGGCGGGCATGACGCTGCTCGCGCAGCAGCCGATGGTCAACGTGGTGCGCGTGGCGATGCAGGCGCTCGCCGCGGTGCTCGGCGGTTGCCAAAGTTTGCACACCAACGGCTTCGACGAGGCGCTCGGTCTACCGACGGCAGAGGCGGCGACGCTGGCGCTCCGGACGCAGCAGGTGATCGGCTACGAGTCGGGCGTGACGGATTTCGTGGATCCGCTCGGCGGCAGCTACGTGGTCGAGGCGCTGACGACGCGGCTCGAACAGGCGGCGCGCGAGTACATCCGGCGGGTCGACGAGCTCGGCGGGATGGTCGCGGCGATCGAGCAGGGCTACGTGCAGCGCGAGATCCAGGCGGCGGCGTATCGCTACCAGCTCGAGATCGAGGAGAAGAAGCGGATCATCGTGGGCCTGAACGAGTTCGCCTCGGAGAGCCCGCCCGTGCCGGTGATGAAGATCGATCCGCGCATCGAGCGCGAGCAGGCCGAGCGGACGCGCGCGTGGCGTGCCGAGCACGAGGGGCCGAAGAAGAGCGAGGCGCTCGCCGTGATCGATCGCGCGGCACGCGGGACCGACAACCTCTTGCCGCCGATCCTCGCGGCGGTGAAGGCAGGCGCGACCGTAGGCGAGATCGGCGACGTGCTGCGCGCCGCCTGGGGTGAGCACACGGAAATCCTCACCATCTAACCCTCCGTCGTGCATCGACCGCACCGCGGTCGATGCATCAACGGTCCAGGGCTTGCCCTGGTTCAGGTCCAGGGGCGAACAGCCCCTGGTCGGGTCCGGGGTGAAACCCCGGCGCCACGCCGTGCGTGACAATCACGTATCGCCGGGATCGTACAACCCGCGCTTCTTCAGCAGCGCGCGCAGGTGGTTGCGCGCGACATCGGCCTGGCGCGAGGCCTTCGAGAGGTTGCCGCCGCAGCGACGGACGAGGGCGTCGAGGTAGGCGCGCTCGAAACGATCGATCGCGCGGGACTTGGCTTCGGCGAACGTTCCTTGGAGATCGAGCGGCTCGCGCTCGGCCTCGCTCCCGCGGAAACCGAAACCCTCGCCCGCGAGATCGTTCTCCGTGATCGTGCCGTCCTGGCAGAGCGCCGCCGCGCGCGCGATCACGTTGCGCAGCTCGCGCACGTTGCCCGGCCACTTGCGCAGCGTGAGGCTCCGCAGCGCCTCCTCCGTGATCGAGAGCGGGCGCTCCGACGTGGAGAGCTCCTCGAGGAAGTGACGCGCGAGCAGCGGGATGTCCGCCGGGCGCGCGCGGAGCGGCGGCAAGAAGACGCGCGCCTCGGCGAGGCGGAAGTAGAGGTCCTCGCGGAAGCGGTGCGCCTCGATCTCGGCGCGCAGATCGCGGTGCGTCGCGGCGATCAGCCGGAAGTCGACCGGGATGATCTCGTGCCCACCCACGCGGGAGAACGTGCGGCTCTCGAGGACACGCAAGAGCTTCGGCTGCAGGTCCATCGGCAGCTCGCCGATCTCGTCGATGAAGAGCGTGCCGCCGTGCGCGCGCTCGAACGTGCCGATGTGCCGCGCGTCGGCGCCGGTGAACGCGCCGCGCTCGTGGCCGAAGAGCACGCTCTCGGCGAGCGTCGGCGGGATCGTGGCCGCGTCGAGCACCACGAACGGGCCATCACGCCGCGGCGAGTGCTTGTGGATCGCGCGCGCGAGCTCCTCCTTGCCCGTGCCGGTCTCGCCTTGCGCGAGCACGGTGAGCTGGCTCGGCGCCACGCGCTCGAGGGTCGCGAAGAGCTCGCGCATCTCGGCCGAGACGCCGATGAGCCCGCCGAAGCGGCCACCTTCGCTGCCGCGCTCGGGCTCGGCGCGATCGTCGACCTCGACGCGGACGAGCGAGTCGCCGATCTTGAGCAGCGCGCCCGGGCCGAGCTCGGCCTCGTTGAGGCGGTGCGGGCCGAGCCATGTGCCGTTCGTCGTGCCGAGATCCCGCACGAGCACGCGTCCCTCGGGCCTGCGTTCGAGCTCGAGGTGCGTCGCGGAGATGCGCGGATCGGGGATGACGAGGTCGTTCGTCTGGTGCCGGCCCACGGTGGCGCGGGCGCGGGTGACGAGGAGCGTCTTGCCGGCACCCGGTCCCTGGGTGACGACGAGGCGCGCGACGCCGCCGCCCAGTTTGGCCTGGCGGGGCGCGATTTCGGTCGCGGGAAGCTTAGGGGAAGCGGTGTCGCTCACGGTCAACCCGGAGGGGTATCATGAACGGGCGCCGCGTACTCTAGAAACCAGCCTCGTTCACTTGCGTGAGGGGCTTGGTGCCGCCCCGCGTCGTCGTGACCGCTGGCCGCGTGGAAGGAACCGAGGCTGAAGAGGCCGCCGCGCTCGTTGCTTGCACCACCGGGCGCACGTCCGCCGCGGGAGACGTGGCGACCGGGGTTTGCGTGGGGCTCGACGCGGACTTCGTTCGATGATCGGGCTCTTCCGGGGTCGGCGCGGCGGCGCTCGTCGCCTTCGTGGGGGCGACCTGAGGGGTCGGGGCGGGATCTCGCGTCAAGAACGTGGCGATCGTCCCGCCAAGGAGGGCCACGCCGGCCATGAGGACGATGCCGGTGACGGCGCGGGATCGCTGCGGCGTAGGCGTCTCCGCGATCGACGCGGAGATGGGCGCGGGAGAAGGCTTCGGGGCCGCCGCGCTTGCGGGTTTTTTCGTCTCGGGGGGCGGCGGCTCGGCGGGCGTCGGGTCCGCCGCGGCCGAGCAGAGCGCGGTTTGCAGGGCTTCGGCCATCTCGCCGGCGTCCTTGAAGCGCTCGGCGCGATCGGTGAGAAGGCAACGATCGACGAGCTTCGCGAGCGCGCCGGGCACATCACGCGCGACCTCGGCGAGCGCGGGCGCGTCCTTGCGGCGGATCGCGGCGAGCACCGCGTTCGCGTTCGGCGCCTCGAACGGGCGCCTGCGCCCGAGCATCTCGTAGAGGATCACGCCGAGCGCCCACACGTCGCTGCGCGCGTCCACGTCCGGATCCCCGAGCGCCTGCTCGTAGCTCATGTACTGCGGCGTGCCGAGCACCTGCCCCGTCGCCGTCAGCGTCGCGCAGAGCTCGGGATCCGCCGCCGCCGCGCGCACCTTGCTGATGCCGAGATCGATGATCTTCGGCACCGTGCCGCCGTCCGCGCGATGCAGGACGATGTTGGCGGGCTTGAGATCACGATGGACGATCCCCGCGCGATGCAAGGCCGCGACGCCACGCGTGATCGCGAGCGAGATCGAGCCGGCTTCTTTCCAGTCGAGCGGCGGATCATGGGCGATGCGATCGGCGAGCGTCTCTCCGTCGAGCAGATCGAGGACGAGGTAGAGGAAGCCGTCCTCGGTCTCGCCCACGTCACGCACGCCGACGAGGTGCTCATGCTGGGCGAGCGCGAGCAGGCGCGCCTCTTTCATGAAGCGATCGCGCACCTCCGTGCGCCATCCGGCCGCGTCGAGCGAGATCGCCTTGATCGCGACCTCGCCTCCGGAGACGCGATCCTCCGCGACCCACACCGTGGCCATCGCTCCCTCCGCGAGGGGGCGGACCAGCGCGTAACGCTCGGCGAGGACGCGGCCGATCTCCACTCCCGCAAGGAGTAGCATACGAGGCTCGTTTCCGGGGAGACGCGCGCTCTGCCGGAATCGCGCCTCGGGTTCAGTCGGAGAGCGTCGGTGCGATGACGATGCGATCGTCCTCGGTGCTGTCGAGGGCCGCCTCCACGACGACGCGGATGCCGCCGCAGGCGAGCTCGAGGACCCTCGGCGCGCGGGTGCGCTTTCGGCACGCGGGATCGTCCGAGATCCGCGCGGAAAATTCGCGCCGCACGAGCTCCGTCGCGCGGGAGACGCCCGCGGCTCGTCCGCTCGGATCCCCGAGATCGATCGCCCGACCGCCCACCGTCTCTTCGAGCCGCACGAAGAGATCGGGCCCGCCGATCGTGACACTGCGCGGCCTGCCGCGCGCGTCCTCGACGACCACGACCTCGACGGTGGCTTGACGCTCCTCCGTGCCCTCCCCCTTCGTGACCTCGTACGGCAGCTCGAAAAGCTTTGCGCAGCGCATCTCTCCGCCGCGCGCCTCGTCGTTCCACGCGCACCGGGGCCACGGGAGCGAGAGGCTCCACGGGACGAGGAGCTCCGCTTTCGCCTCGGCGAGAGGGCGCGCGAAGGCGTCCGGATCGAGCCATGCGCGGAGCGACGTCAGGATCTGATCACGGGCGGCGCCGCGCTTGCCGGCGAGCCTCGCGAGGCGATCGTTCGTGCCCATGACGGTCCGATCGAAGCCGCCCTCCGTGCTCGGCCCCTTTTCGGCGAGTCGATCGAGCCTTTGCCGCGCCTCGGCGGCGTGCGGTCCGCGCGGGAGCGCCGCGAGGTAGAGGTGAAGGCCCGCGGCGGTGCCTCGGTGCTCCTCGAAGTAGAGCGGCTCGGCCATCGTGTAGAACGCGCGCACCTCCGTCGCGAACGTGCCGTCGGGGTACTGCGCGAGGTACCGCGCCGCCGCGACGATGCGCCCTTCGAGCGTCGGCGAGACGCGTGTCTTGCGGAACGCGCTGTACTCGGCCGTCGACGTCGCGACGGGGCGCAGCGCGGCGCAGCCCGAGGCGAGGGCGACGAGCGCTGCTGCGAGGATGATCCATCGGGCTTCGAGGCGCCGCGATCTCGTCACGGCTTCGCCTCCGGCGGACAGAAGTTGCACTCGGTCGAGATCGTCGAGCCCTGATCCGCCACGAAGCTCGCATACGTGTCGCACGAGGTCGCTTCGAGCGCGCGGAGACAAACCTCGCCGTCGTGCACGATGGGGTAGCAGCCCTCGGGGAACGATTGAGGTTGCTGCGTGGGATCACAGGCGCGCGCGCACGCCGCCGTGGAAAAACCGCACGCCTGGCAACGCGCGCAGTCGACCGCGGCCTTCTCGCGGAAGAACGCGGCGGCGTCGAGATCCGCGGGGGCTTCGCCGCAGCTGCCGATGTCGCCCACGGTCGGCGCGGCGACGACGAGGACGAGCATCGCGGCGAGGCGCACGATCTCCACGCGGCCGATCGCGCGAGCCCGCGTCATGGCAAGAACTCCACGTCGACGATCAGGCCGAGCGACGCGGACAGCACGGGATACGCCGGGTATTTCTTCTCCCACGTGCTCGCGCCGTAGAACAGGCTGCCTGCCACGTCGAGCACGAGCCCGAGCCCGCCCGTCACGAAGAACGCGCCGCCGCCAGCGACCGTGAGCCCCATGTTGATGTCTGGCGAGAGCAGGATCTCCGGGCCGGCTCGTCCATACGCGAGCAGCCGACCCGGTCCGCGGTACATCAGGACGTACCCAGGGGTGAGCACGGTTTGCCCGACGCCGCTCAATGCGAACGTGACCCCGAGCATCCCTCCATGCTGCAAGCCATCGGGCGGCCCGAACGCGAGCGCGCCCATGAGCGTCGTGAAGGGCGCCGTCGCGCTCGGCGACTCCGCCGACGCGCCGAGCTGCGTGGCGAGCCGATACGGATTGTTGAAGCGGAGCCCGCCGCCGAACGAGAGGCCGGCGAGCGTACGCACGTAACCCTTGGGCGGCGCTGACAGGGCCTCGTAGAGCGCGCGCCTCGCTTCGGCCGCGTCCTCTCCCTGATCGCGGGGGGCGTCTTCCGCGGCGATCGCGGTCCCTGCGCAGGCGAGGACGCACCCCGTGGTGAACGTCGTCACGAGGGCCGTCGAACGGCGGGGCCGCGGGCGTTTTTCGCGCATGCTGGGGCCCCTGGGTCTTACCGCGTAACGTGCGTTCTTCGCACGTCAAATCACGCGCGCGACTCTTGCATTCGGGGTAGCGCGTGAACAGCAACAAACCCCTCAAGCCGGCCCGAACCGGGGCGAAACACGCGCGGGCGGCCGCCCCGTCCACCCAGGCTCCGCCCCCCGCATCGAGCGTACGCAGCAGCGAACATCGCCGCCACGGCGACACCCACGCGCGGCGCCCGGGGATGTCGTTCGAGGAGAGGGCCCCGCGGCCCGTGCTCGAAGATCTCGACGAGTTCGCCGCGCCGCCTCTGCCCGGAAAGGTGCACCCGGCGGACGCGATGGACGAGCCCGTGCACACGCTCGACGACAGCGATCGTGTCTTCCGCCATCACCCGAACGATCAGGTGAGCGAGGGTTTTTCCTTCGATCCCGACAACGCCGACGCGGCCGCGGATCTCGCCGGCGATCTCGGGGCCGAGTTCCTCGAAGGCGCGACGCGTGGCCGCGACATGAGCGACGTCATCCTGTCGGACGAGGGGCAGGATCTCGAGACGCCGTTCCTCGTCGAGGAGATCGGCGCCGAAGCCGAGGACGTGTACTTTTCGGAGGAAGAGCGCGGAACGATGGAGGACGCAATGCGCGAGCGGAGCAAGCCCGCCTCGCGCAAGCGCGCAGGCCCCACGGAGTGAGCCGAGGGCGCTACGCGCGGGCCTTCTTCTTGCGCGCGGCGCCCTTCTTCTCGGGCTTCGCCGCCGCGAGGATCTTGCGCGCCAGCGTGGAGACGCCGACGCCCTCGGCGCTTCGCTCGAGCCACGCGAGCCGCTCGTAGGGCGCCGTCGTCGGCGTTTCGAGCGGCCAGGGCCGATCCGCGCGCGCGCGGAGCACGAGCACGTCGAGCTCTCGATGTGTGAGCACGTGCTCGACGCGCCCCACCTCCGTGAGCTTCGCCTCCGCCGCGACACCCGCGCCGCGGAGCGAGCTCTTCGCATCCTCGGCCGATCGCGCCTCGACCATCGGCGGCTCCCACAGCCCGCCGAACAGCCCTCCGTCTTTGCGCCGCGCGAACAGAAAGCGCCCCTCGTGCTCCACCACGACCGCGACCATCGCCACGCGCGGCGACGCCTTCTTCTCGCCCACGATCGGCAGCTCGCGTTCCCTGCCCTGCGCCCGCGCCGCGCACGCGTCGCGCACCGGGCAGATGAGGCATGCAGGGTTTTGCGGCGTGCAGATCGTCGCGCCGAGCTCCATCAGCGCCTGGTTCCACGCGCCGGGCTCCTCCTGGGGAACGAGCTTCTCCGCGACGCTCCAGATCCGCTTCAGGCCCGCGGTGCTCTTCACGTCATCCTCGATCACCTCGAGGCGCGCGAGCACCCGCGCGACGTTGCCGTCCACGAGCGCCGCGGGACGATCGAACGCGATGCTCGACACCGCTCCCGCGGTGTACGGGCCGATCCCGCGGAGCTTGCGCAGCTCCTCGGCCTCCGCGGGGAACACGCCGCCATGTATCGAAGCGACCTCTTGCGCGCAGCGATGAAGCTCTCGCGCGCGACGGTAGTAGCCGAGCCCGCTCCAGAGCGAGAGCACCTCGTCGAGCTCGGCGGACGCGAGCGCGCGAACGTCCGGAAACCGCTGCAAGAACCGCTCGTAGTACGGGATCACCGTCTCCACGCGCGTCTGCTGCAGCATCACCTCGGACAGCCAGATCGCGTACGGATCCCGCGTTCTGCGCCACGGCAGATCCCGCGCGCTCTTCCGGAACCAACCCTTGAGCAGGGCGGCGAGCGTCGCCTCGCGCGACGCCGATCCCGCCGCGCGGCCCTTCCTTGTTTGCTTCAAGCGTCTCGGCAGGCGCGCTCGACCTCGTCCGGCGCCTTCGGGATGTCGGCCGTCAGGTTCTCGTAGCCCGTGGCCGTGACCAGGATGTCGTCCTCGATGCGGATGCCGATCCCGCGGTATTCCGCCGGCGCCTTCTCGTCATCCGGCGCCACGTAGATCCCCGGCTCGATCGTGAACACCATCCCCGGCTCGAGCGGCCTCGCCTCGCCCTCGCGGTAGTAGTGCCCCACGTCGTGCACATCCATGCCGAGCCAGTGGCTCGTGCGGTGCGGGTAGAGCCGCTTGTACGTCTCTTTCTCGATGATCTCGTTCACGTCGCCCGAGAGCAGCCCCTCGCGGACGAACCCCTCGACCAGCGTTCGCACCGTGATGTCGTGCAGCGCGTCCACCGTCACGCCCGGCTTCACGGCCTCGATCGCCGCCATCTGCGCGGCGAGCACGATCTCGTAGAGCCGCCGCTGCACCGGCGAGAACGTCCCGTTCACGGGGAACGTCCGCGTCACGTCGGACGCGTAGTACTCGTACTCGCAGCCTGCATCGATGAGCAGGAGCTCTCCGCCTTCGAGCTTCTTCCGGTTCGCGTGGTAGTGCAGGATCGTCGCGTTCGGCCCTGCTCCCACGATGGGCGTGTACGCCGTGCGTTCGGCGCCGTTCCTCCGAAAGACCTCGCGGATGTGCGCCTCGACCTCGTACTCGTAGCGACCCGGCGCCGCGAGCCGCATCGCCCCGAGGTGCGCCTCGCGCGTGATCGCCGCGGCGCGGCGCATGAAGCCGAGCTCCACCTCCGACTTCACCGCGCGCATCTCGTGCAGCACGTCGCCCGGCTCCACGATCTCCGTCGGCCACGTCTTCTTGGTCCGCGTCCCCTTCAGCCGGAGGAGCTCCCGCGCGCGGAGCACGCGCTCGTCGAGCGCTCGGTTCGAGCCGAGCTTGTAGTAGAGCCTGTGGTTGCCCTGCAGGTAGTCGATGAGCTTGTCGTCGAGCTCGTCGATGGTGAACGCGGCGTCCGCGCCGTACTCTGCCTTCGCGCCCTCCACGCCCGCGCGGGCCCCGTCGTACTTCTCCCGCTCCGGATCCCGCTTGCGGACGAACAGAACCATCTTGTGCTCCGGGTGCTTCGGGGCCAGAAGGAGCACGGCGTCGGGCTCACCGAAGCCCGTGAGGTAGTGGAAGTCGGAGTCCTGGCGGTACTCGTGGTGGACGCTGTTGTTGCGGATGAGCTCCGGCGCCGCCGGAAGGACGAGCACGCCCGGAAGTCGCTCGAGCAATTGCTTGCGGCGTTCGGCGAAGATGTTCATCGGCCCGGGACTCTAGCGCAGAACCTTGGCCGGCCAAACCCACCACGTGCCCGCGCGCACCTCGTCCTGGCCGCGCTCGCAAGCCTCGCCCTGCTCGCCGGCTGCCGCGACCGCCCGCGCCCCTGGGAGCAAGCCGGCGGCGCCGCCTCCGCCCCCGACTCCCCGCCCCCGACCCCGCCCTTGCCCAAGCTCCCGCCCTCGATGCTCGGCGAGGCCCCGGCCGATGCCGACGGCGGCGTGGCCGAAGCAGGCCCGGCCGCGCACGAGGACCCGCTCGCCTCGCCCGTTCGCGTGGGCGGCCCATGGATTCGCTGTTACGGTAACTTTCGTCTGGAAGGCGATCTGCGGAAAGACCTCACGCGCCTGACCATGTTGTGTGGTCCGGAAAACGGGATGCGACGGCTCACGAAGGAGCCGGTCGAGGCGGAGGTCGCCGAGGGGGGCGCGCCGGTCCCGTTCCCGCTCGAAGCTAAAAAAGGCGAGTGTTATCGAATCTTTGCGATCGCCGAGCCCACGGTGTCGGATCTCGACGTCGTGGTCCGATCGAGCCGAGGCGCCTCGATCGCCGCGGATCACGGCGAGGATCGGTGGCCTATCGTCCAGCCCGACCGGCCGTTCTGTCCGCTGGAAGACGATACCCTGGCGGTGGAGCTTGCCGCCCGGCGCGGAAAGGGAAAGGTCGTCGCCGAGGTTTGGGCGCTCCGGGTGTCGATGTCCGATTGACGAAGGCCCCCTTCCTGACTAGTGAGCCGGCGGATGGGCGACATCGACGATCTTCCGAGCCGTGAAGAGCCGCCCGAGGGGGAGAAGCCGGAGACGGAGCGGCGGCGCACGTTCGACCGTGCCATTCCAGAGCTGCTCAAGCGCGCCGTCGAGCGCGCCGTCGAGACCGGCGTCGGGAAGCTGAGCGAAGGCCCCGACACCCTTCGGCATTTCGTGGGGGACATGAAGCTGCCGAAGGAGGTGTTGAACTACCTCTACCAGCAGATCGACGACACCAAGACCGGGCTGTACCGCGTCGTCGCGAAGGAGATTCGCGACGTCCTCGAGCACACGCAGTTCGCCGACGAGCTGACGAAGGTGCTCACGAAGCTCTCGTTCGAGATCAAGACGGAGATCCGCTTCGTCCCGAACGACGCGCGTCCCGCCGAGAAACCTGCAGCCGATGAGACGGACGGCGAGGAGTCGGAGGAGGGCGAGCCAGCGGCAGCGGAAGGCCAGAAGGGTCTGCCGAAGCCGTCCGTCTCCGCGCAGGTGACGGTCAAGGACCGAGGAAAAGAGACGCGGCGCGAGCGCAGAAGACGCGAGGGTACGTGATCACGAAGAAGCCGAAGACCGGTGGCGAGATCGATTCTTATTGCACGAAATGCAAGCTTGACCTGACTCACCGCATCATCGCCATGGTCGGCGACGAGGTGAAGAAGGTCGAGTGCAAGACGTGCGGCTCCCATCACCTCTACCGCCGCCCGAAGAGCGAGAAGCTCGCGCCGCTGGCGCCGAAGACGAAGGCCGCCTCCGCCACGAAGCGCGAGGGCGGCGAGGAACGCAAGACCGGAGGCGCTCGCGCGAGCGCCGCCGCGCAACGCGAGCGTGACCAGACGATCCAGTGGGAGCACGCGATCGCCGGCCAGCCCATGGGCGCCTTCAAGCCCTACCGCGTCACGCTCACGCTCGGCCCAGGCGAGCTCGTCCGTCACCCGAAGTTCGGCGACGGCGTCGTCGCCCGCGTGATCGATCGCGGCAAGGTCGAGATCCTGTTCAAGGACGGCCCGAAAACGATGGCCCACGGCCAGGTCGTTTGAAGCTCCGCACACACGCCTCTGCTTGGGTCCCCGGGTCGTCCTGGGGTACCCTCCCGGCCCCGTGACCGGCCCCGAGACAGACAAGAAGAAGAAGCCGCGGCGCTGGCGACGGCGCGCGGCCATCGGCCTCGGCGTCACGTTCGTCGCAGGGGGCGCGACGTGGTGGGCGATCCACAACGTCCCAGGCTTCGGCCCCGCGCTCGCCGACGGCGTGCGCGCGGTGCTCGGCCCCTCCGTGGTCGCATGGATCGAGGACACGGCCTACGGTCTCGCCGACCGCGTCAACGTCTGGCGCCACGGCGACGAGGCCCCCACGACGTTCTGGGAGGCCCCGGCCTCAGCCTCGGCCGCCCTGTCCGCCGCCCCCGCGCCGGAGGTCGTGCCCGCGAAGGTCGACGTGGCCGACGCCTCCGCGCCCGAGGCCCCGAGCTTTCCCCCGCCGCGCTTCGAGGCGCCCTTCACGAACGTCGCAGCAGCGGGCGACGGGACGTGGCTCGTGATGCAGGAGGGCAGCCGCGAAGGCGAGCCGCCCGTGATGGTCAAGGCCGTGGTCCACCCGGATCCGAAGCGAGGCTTCGCCGCGGTGGCCGTCGTGGCCATGGATCTCCAGCGCGTCGCAATCCGCCTCGTCGCCGGCACGACCGAGCCCGTGTCGCAAAACGTGCCGCTCTCCGAGCGCCCCGGTCTCGTCCCGGGAACGGAGCACGCGGCGCTGATCGCAGCCTTCAACGGAGGCTTCAAGGCGCTGCACGGGCAGTACGGGATGATGATCGAGGGCAAGACCTTCCTGCCCCCGCGCGACATCGCCTGCACCGTGGGCCTCTACCGCGACGGCGCGATCCGCATCGGGACGTGGCCGGCGCTCGCGCCGACGGAGTCCCAGATGGCAGCGTACCGGCAAACCCCCGCGTGTCTCGTCGAGGGCGGCGAGCTCAACACGAAGCTCACCGAGTACAACAAGAACTGGGGTGCGACGGTCAGCGGCGAGACCGTGATCCGACGCTCCGCGATCGGCATCGACGCCGCAGGGCGCACGCTCTTCTACGCGCTCGGCGAGGCCGTCACAGCGCAATCGCTGGCGCGCGCGATGAAGGCCGCCGGAGCGCGCGACGCAGCGCAACTCGACGTGAACTACGCCTACCCGCGCTTCCTGCTCTTCGATCACCCGCCCGCCGCAGAGCGTCGCGTCGCCTCGTCCCTCGTGCCGCACGTCGACTACCGCACGCACGATTACGTGAAGGATCCCTCCCCGCGCGATTTCTTCTACGTCACGCGCCGCGCGCAGTAGCGTAGCGCCGGGGTTTCACCCCGGACCCCGACCAGGGGTTGTCCACCCCTGGACCCGGACCAGCGCAAGCGCTGGACCCGGGGTCGATGAACTGCGCGATGCGCAGTTCATCGAACAGGCCGAGGCAAGACCG